>NZ_NFJB01000001.1 GCF_002159645.1 Parabacteroides sp. An277
GTTTGGATCGTCTGTGCGTTCACGGAAGCCTGAAACACGGCGTTTGGAGCGTTTGTGCGTTCACAGAAGCCTAAAACACGGCGTTTGGAGCGTTTGTGCGTTCACAGAAGCCTAAAACACGGCGTTTGGAGCGTTTGTGCGTTCACAGAAGCCTGAAACACGGCGTTTGGATCGTCTGTGTGTTCACAGAAGTAGAAAACAAGTTTTCAGCTATTAATTTTCAAAGAGTAAAAGGACATAAGATATGAAGCGTTTGATAATAGGTTTGGCCATCGTGGCAGGTACGGTTGTAGCGGGGCTTTATGTGGCGGAACGGAATCAATTGGTCTCCGTCACGCTTACCTCTCCGCACAATACGGCGATGTACAACCAAGTGGAAGTGGTGCTGAAAAAACCGGCGCCTGTATACATTGAATATGAAGAAAAGGAAACGGGGAAGGCGTTCCGGACGCGAACTTCTCCGGCCGATACGCTTCATCGCCTGGATTTGCTGCTGCTGAAGGCGGGGACGGAATACACCTACCGCATTGTGATTGATAACTGGTTCAAGCAGGAATCGAAGGAATTATCCTTCAAGACGCGCGAACAATCGCCCTGGTTGGTGAACCATTGGCTGGTCGACGAACGTCCGCATGACGGCGAAGCATTGGGCGACGATGGGTATATCCTCGTTTGTTTCGGGCGTTTGCCGGGCTATATGGCTTTAATCGATAAGCAGGGCGATATGCGCTGGTATTGGCAGATAGACGATATCGGCGTGCGGGCCGCCTCGATTACGCCGCGGGGAACCTTTCTGGCTATGCTCCGTCCGTTTGTGAAAGATTTTGTAGACGATAAACCCATGACGCCGGAAGAAGTACGTCAGGAAGAACATAAGAAACCCATGCGGCGCGGCTCGATAGGTTTTGCGGGCGGTACGGGCATGGCTGAAGTCTCGCTCACGGGCGATATGCTTTGGCGGTTGGATTTGGACAAGATAAAGGAAGAAAAGGAATATCAGGTCATCCACCACGACGTGTTGATGGACGAAAATCATCATCTATATACGTTGTATCGCCCGAAGAAGGTGGGCGAGGTGGAAATCGACGGACGGATGGTGCGCGACACGTTGGGGGGCGACGGTATCCTTGTGCTCGACACATTAGGAAACGTTTTGGATACTTGGTCGGCGTGGTCGGTATGGGATATCGCAAAAGACCCTTACATCACGCGTTATCAATACGATCGTTTCCATATGAACGCGCTTGCCTTCGACCGGGACAGCAACTACTTGGTTTCCGTCCCCATCGAAGACCAAATATGGAAAATCGACCGGAAAACGGGTCAATTGCTTTGGCGTTTTGGGCGTGGGGGCGATTTCCAGATGGATACTACGGCCTATTTTTCTTTCCAACATTCACCGTATATCACCGGCGAGGGTGATTTGATGTTGTTCGATAACGGACTATATGCCGAGCGTTCAGGCGCTGTCGCGTTTCGTTTGGACGAAGCAAAGCGGACTGCAGAGACTACTCTGCGCGTGATGCTGCCTCCCGAACGCTATACTTCCCGCATGGGAAATGCTGAGTTGCTTCCGAACGGGAACATCCTCCAATGCAGTTCGAAAACGGGGGCTATTTTGATTACCGACCCTTCAGGAAAAGTGTTGTGGGAAAGCATTATGGCGTATGCACCATACAGAGCGATTTATGTGCCGCAGTCGTTATTTAAATCTTATTTTACGGAAATTGATTGAACAGAAAGATGAAATCTAATACCTTGGGTTATATATTTTGGACATTCTTGAAACTCGGCGCGACGGCTTTCGGGGGATATATGTCGCTGGTGGCCATCGTGAAGCGTCAATTGGTGGATATAGATCACCGGTTGGAGGAAGAAGAGCTGCTGGATGGTGTTTCGCTCGCTTCCATGTTGCCTGGTCCGATGGCGGTGAATGTGATTGCTTACGTCGGGTATTGTTTGCGCGGGGTAGGGGGTGCGGTGATGGCTTTTTTAGGCATTATCCTTCCCTCTTTCTTTTTAGTGTTGGCGCTTTCGTGGGGGTATTTCCAATATGGGAACATACCGGCCGTGAAGAATATTTTCCAAGGCATCATGCCGACGATTACTGCGTTGATTCTCACCGTGGGCATAGGCATGGCGAAGAAGTTGAAATCCCGGGTGCAAGGAGGCATTGCATTGCTTTCGGGGGTATTGTTGTGGTTTTGGGGCGGATTCACGTTGACGTTGGGCTTGATAGTCTGTAGCGGTGTCGCCGGATATTTCCTTTTCCGTACCTCAGACGCGCATTCCCTGTCCGACCGGCCGAAAGTAGAGCAGAGGCATTGGCTCTTTTCAGGAATAATTCTTTTCCTTTTGCTTTGCCTGTTACTTTGGGGAGGGAGATGGCTGGGTGCTCCACTGGATGTGCAATTGCTTACCACCTTTTCGGGTATCAGCCTTACGCTTTTCGGAGGTGGTTATGTGGTGATTCCAGCCCTCCATGAGTTGTTTGTCGACCAATTATCGTGGTTGAATGCTTCTGAATTTGCCGATGGGATTGCAATTGGACAAATTACGCCTGGGCCTATCTTCATCACGGCTGCATTTATTGGATACAAGATGGCGGGCATTGGGGGCGCGTTTTTGGCTACGGCGGGGATGTTTACGCCGCCTGCCGTATTGATGGTCGTGCTTTCCCGGTTCATGACGCAAGTGAAGCAATCCGCTTTTTGGTTGGCAGTCATGAAGGGTATCCGGGCCGCTGTAGTCGGCATGATTTTCGCTTCCGGACTGACGATTGGACAAACGATAGCTCCTTCTGTCCTTTCGGTCTTGCTGTTTTTAGCTGCATTCATATTATCATATAAGTATAACGTAAGTCCGGTTTACCTGATTTTGGGTTCAGGCATTGCGGGCTTTCTTCTTTTTTAAAACAAATGGAACGTAGAAATTCAATAGAAGGAATACAGATGATTGGGACGCAACGTTCGGGTTCCAATCTCTTGCGGGTGATGCTGGAAGAGATAGACGGGATAACTGCGCCGCATCCACCCCATATTTTACAACGTTTCCTGCCATTGTTGCCAGCTTACGGGGATTTGCAGGTAGCGGAAAATTTTCATCAGTTGGCAGCGGATGTTTGCGAATTGGTGCGTGTCAACCCTGTACCATGGGAAGGTGTTGTGCTGGATGTGGAAGAAATCGTGACGGCTTGCCGCGAAAAAAATCTCTATGAAATCTTTCGGGCGATATACGATTCGGCAGCCCGCCAGCACCACGCGGACTTTTGGGTTTGTAAAAGCATGAAAAATGTCTTTTATGCGGAGGGTATCGAACGTACGGGACTCCGTCCTTACTATATTTATCTCTATCGGGACGGGCGAGATGTTGCTTTGTCTTTTCAGAAAGCAATTGTCGGCGAAAAGCATATTTTTGCATTAGCCCAAGCGTGGCGGAAAGACCAGGAAGAGGCGTTGCGTCTCCGGGAACGGACGCCGAAGGAACGCTTCTTCAGCCTGAGTTATGAATCGCTCTTGGCCGAGCCGGAAAAAAAATTGCGCGAGTTGTGTGATTTCCTCGGTGTATCTTATTCTGCCCGTGCGCTGGAATATTACAAAAGTCGCGAGTCGAAAAATACGGCCGTGGCGGGGCGTATGTGGCAGAACGTTACGAAACCCATCCTGAAGGACAACACACATAAATTCCTGCAGGAGCTTTCTTCGGACGACATCGCGCTTTTCGAGTCTGTGGCGGGAGATGTGTTACAGGAATTGGGTTATCCGCTTTGTTCCCCCAAGTCTCGGTTGCGGAAAGACTTTTCGTCCGAAGAGTTGGCTTTATTTACGGAGGAGAATAGCCGCTTGAAACAGGCGTTTAACCGCCAAGTAGATCCAGAGGATTTGGAGCGTCGCCGTCCGCAACGGGAATTGTTGGAAAAAATCCGCGCCCGGCTTCCTTGAAATTTTTCGAGGAAAGCAGAGGTACGCAGGTTCTTTTTCTCTATTTTTGTAATGGCAAAAAGCGTTTGCGGGGCGTTTCCCAAAAATTTGGAAGGACGGCGCAGACGTGCGGGGCGTTTTCCAAAAATTTTAAAGGACGGCGCAGACGTGCGAGGCGTTTTCCAAAAATTTTAAAGGACAACAAAACGTGCGTATGAGCATGGAATTTTTTAGTAGACTTATTGAAACATAATATCTTATGAAAAACTTGTTTTTGACAGCAATCTGTATGTGTGCTACCTCTCCGGTGCTTTGGGCGCAGGAAACGCCTTCCCCGGAACTTTATGGTACAGGAACTTGGGACGCGGATTCGTTGGGGAATCATCGCGTCGTCGTGGCAGTTGATAAACCGGCGGATGCCGTATTGGCGACATTGGAATGGCGTCGTCGGGACCAAGAGCCGGAAAAGAAAAATCTGATTGTGGTGGATGCGGCAACGGGTAAACGCATTACCAATGTGGCGCGGTTTGAAATCAACCGCGAGCAGGGAAAAGTGGTGTTCCAGCCGCAGACCGTCCCTGGCGAGTATTACATTTATTATCTGAAGAACGTGCAAAGCGGGAGCAAATATTACCCGACCGTGACGTATCCGGCTTTCGAAAAAACGGCTTCCGACGAATGGCTCTCGAAGCATAAACTGACGAGCCGTGTGGCGCCGAAATTACCTTCGGCCAAGGTAGTCCAATACCAAGCTATCAACGATTTCCATAGCTTTTACCCGATGGAGGTCATCGCGACGCAAAAAGAGAAGCGGAAATTGTTGGAATCGCAACTGGATGATAAATACATTTTATTTACGGAAGACCGCCGATATCCGATTCGCATGACTTCGGACATTCCTTATCGCTGGATTGCGGAAGGAAAACAGGATGGCTTCTCCGGTACGGCCGACAAAGGTGAATATTATGTTTTCCAGCTTGGCGTATGGGCTGCACGTGCCGACGTGAACCATTTGCAGGTAAAATATTCCGCTTTGACGAATGAAAAAACGGGCGAACAAATCCCAGCCTCGGCGTTTACCTGCTTCAATACAGGAGGCATCGACGTGACGGGGACCGTTTTCGAAAAAGATTGTTCCGTGCCGAAGGGAAAGGTGCAGGCTTTGTGGATTGGTGCGCAGGTCCCGGAACAACTTTCGGCAGGTTTGTACGAAGGGACGGTGACGGTCTCTGCCGAGAATGCGGAACCCAAAGAGGTGAAAGTGCAATTGACGGTCTCGGAGAACGTCATCGCTAACCATGGGGACAACGAGCCCTGGCGGCACTCACGCCTTCGCTGGCTGAATTCCCAGATAGGATTCGACGACGAGGTTATCGCGCCTTATACGCCGGTGCAGCTCGATGGAAAACAGCTGTCGATTTTAGGACGCGACATCCAGCTTTCGAGCGAAGGATTACCTGCTTCTATCACCAGTTACTTCGAGGAGACATTGACAAATATCGGTACGGAAGGGCGCGCGCTCTTGGCAAGCCCGATGACGCTGGCGGCCGACGGCGGAGCATGGGAGAATCTCGACTTTGAAATCACGAAACATAAACCCGCTGCCGTAGCTTGGAAAACGATGAACCAGAACGACCGCTTCCTCATGCAGTTGGATGGCGAATTGGAATCGGACGGCAACCTGACGTATAAGGTCACGTTGATTGCCCGCGAAGATGGTACTATCCAAGATGTCGCCCTGAAAACATCGTTGGCTCCCGGTCTGGCGAAGTATATGATGGGGCTGGGTGAAAAGGGCGGCTATTACCATCCGCTGGATTGGAAATGGAATGTTGAGAAGAACCAAGATGCGGTATGGGCAGGCGATGTGAACGCCGGGTTGCAACTCCGTTTTTACGACAATCATTATGAACGTCCGCTGAACACGAATTTCTACCACGAGAAACCGCTCCACATGCCTGTTTCCTGGTGTAACGATGGCAACGGCGGCATTTCCCTGACGAAAGAGGCGAATGGCGCTCCGGCTATGATAAATGCCTATTCCGGGAAACGTGAGGTAAAGAAAGGCGACCGCTTGTATTATTATTTTAATGTATTGGTTACACCGTTCCGCACGATTAATACGAACAAGCAATGGCACGACCGCTATTATCATGCGTACGAGTTTATCGACGACATTGCCAACTTCGGCGCGACTGTCGTGAATATTCACCATGCGACGGGCATCAATCCTTTCATCAATTATCCTTTCTTGCGAACCCAAGAGATGAAGGCATATATTGACGGAGCTCATGCGAAGGATATGAAGGTGAAAATTTACAACACGGTACGCGAACTCTCAAACAGCTGTGTCGAATTGTTTGCCTTGCGTAGTTTGGGCGATGAAATCTTCTCAAAAGGCGAGGGAGGTGGCTATTCTTGGTTGCAGGAACATCTGGACCAGAACTACATTGCTGCCTGGTTTGCCTACACGGTAAAAGACGCAGCGATTGTCAATACAGGCGTTTCCCGCTGGCATAATTATTATATGGAGGGATTGGATTGGCTCTTGAAGCATGTGGGCATCGATGGATTGTATATCGACGATTTGGCGTTCGACCGCATGTCGATGAAACGTGTCCGCAAGATTCTGAACCGTACGAATCCGGGCGCGTTGATAGACCTCCATTCTGCCAACCAATACAATGAGCGCGATGGTTTTGCGAACAGCGCGAACCTTTATTTGGAGCATTTTCCTTATTTGGACCGTCTCTGGTTCGGCGAATATTTCGATTATGATATGCCGCCTGAGTTCTGGATGGTGGAAGTTTCCGGTATCCCTTACGGCTTGATGGGCGAGATGCTTTGGGAAGGCGGCAATAAGTGGCGCGGGATGTTGTATGGTATGACCGGCCGCAATCCGGGATATAATGTCGATAATCGTCCGCTCTGGCATTTCTGGGATGATTTTGGCATGAAAGGCAGTCAAATGATAGGCTATTGGGTATCAGACAATCCGGTGAAGACCGGCAAGGACAAGACCCTCGCCACGGTTTATCTCCACAAAGGACAGAAGGCGTTGATTTCCCTTGCGACGTGGGAAGACCAGGATGCGCAGGTGACGCTGGATATCGATTGGGAAGCCTTAGGCCTCGACCCGAAGAAGGCGACGCTCCACGCCCCGAAGATTGACAATTTCCAAGAAGAAAAGACCTGGAAGGCCGGTGAGACCATCACCGTACCGAAAGGGAAAGGCTGGCTGATTGTCGTAGAATAAGGAGCTTTTCCCTACGGGTTAAGGGAGGCATTCCCTCAGCTCGTAGGGAAAGTCTCCCTAAAGGCTGAGGGAAGGTTTCCCTTAGCCCGTAGGGAGCGTTTCCCTGAAGAAAGAAGAAACAAAACGTAAATAGATAAAGTTACCATGAAACGAGTATTGATTATTTCCTATTGCATGGCTTGTTTGGCGAACCCGATGTGGGCGCAACAAGCTACCATACAAGAGCAGCCGCGCGTGATGACGAGCTATCCGTTCTCCGACCCGAATCCGGTGGCTACACCTTCTAATCTGTATTATCCTTACTTCCGCTTCGACGGCTTTGCGGCGAAAGGCGTCCAGAAGGAGTGGAAGACGGTGGTGCTGGAGAACGATTACATCCGTTTGTCGCTTTTCCCGGAGGTGGGTGGTAAAATCTGGGGCGCGGTAGACAAGACCACCGGTAAGGAGTTTGTGTATGACAATAGCGTGGCGAAGTTCCGGGATATTGCGATGCGCGGGCCTTGGACGTCGGGCGGCATCGAGTTCAACTTTGGCATCATCGGTCATGCACCCTCGTCGAGCACGCCGGTCGATTATCTGGTGAAAGAGAAGGCAGACGGCAGCGTGAGTTGTTACATTTTCTCCTATGAATGGGTGACGCGCACGGCATGGACCGTCGAAGTAAACCTGCCGAAGGACAAAGGCTATTTCACGACGCACACGACGTGGTACAACCAGTCCTCGCTCGACCAGCCCTATTATCAATGGATGAACGCCGGTTATCCGGTGGGTAAGGAGGCGCAGTTCTGCTATCCGGGTAACCGGGGTATCGGGCATGGCGGCGAGGTGTTTGCCTTCCCGGTCGACGAGCAAGGACGGGATATTGGTTGGTACGAGAAGAACAACTTCGGCGGCTCGAAGTCCTACCATATCTTAGGCTATTACAACGATTATTATGGTGTTTATTGGCACGGCGAGGATTTTGGCTCGATTCACCACGCGGACTTCGACGAGAAGCTGGGCATGAAGATATTCCTCTGGGGTTTGTCGCGCGAAGGGGCGATTTGGGAAGACCTTTTGACCGATACAGACGGCCAATACATCGAGCTGCAGTCCGGACGTATGTTCAACCAACCGGCATCGGGCAGCGGTTACACACCTTACAAGCACTTCGCCTTCGCGCCGCAGATGACGGACGAGTGGACGGAATATTGGTATCCGGTGAAGGGGATTCAGGGTGTTTCGAAGGCGAGCCGTATCGGTGCGTTGCACGTGACGCGCGAGGCGGGAAATCTGAAACTCGCCTTCTCTCCGTTGGAAACTTTGTCTACGGAGGTGAAGCTATACAACGACGGGAAGCTGGTCGAGACGTTGCCGCTCTCCACGAAAGTATTGGAGCCGGTTTACCTCACGGCTCCGTCCATTCCAGAAGGGAAGTTGAAAATAATCATAGGCGACGACCAATTGGTTTATAGCGATAATCCGGAAGATTATCAATTGAAACGTCCGACTACTTTGCCGGAGGATTTCGATTGGGATTCGGCGTTCGGCCTCTACACCGAGGGAGAACAATGGATGAACCAGAAGGTGCTTGACAAGGCGGAGCGTTGCCTGAAGGCTTCGTTGGAAAAGGAGCCTTGTTTCGCGCCGGCGTTGGTGCGCTTGGCCTCCTTGTATTATCGGGAAGGACGGTATGCGGAATCGCTCGCGCTCTCGAAGAAGGCGTTGGCGATGGACACGTATGATGGCGAAGCGAATTACCTGTATGCGTTGGCAAACCGTGCCTTGGGGCATCTGACCGAGGCAAAGGCGGCATTCTCGATTGCTTCCTTCTCGGCAGAGGTGCGCACGGCGGCGTATGAGCAGTTGGGCGAGCTATTTGCCTTGGAGAAGGATTGGAAGCGGGTTCTCCATTACGCGGAGAAGGCGTTGACGTATAATGCAATGAATTTGGATGCGCGGCAGCTCCTGGCGGTGGCGTATCGTTATTTAGGCGATACGGAGAAGGCAGCGGAGCAGATTGGGCAGGTGTTAGCGGATTTGCCGCTTTATCATCCGGTCCGCTTCGAACAGGCGTGGCTCGAAGGGCGGAGGACGCCGGAGCAGTTGGCCTCTTTCTCCTCTTTGATTCGGAACGAGCTTCCGCAGGAGACTTACCTTGAACTGGCGGGCTGGTACGAGCGTATCGGTTTGGCGGACGAGGCGTTGGCACTCCTGGCTTGCGCAGGGGATTATCCGGTAGCGCTTTATCGCGCGGCCTATCTGTGGCACCAACAGGGGCGCGAGGAGAAGGCGCTGGCGGTGTTGGAGCAGGCGAATGCCGCGTCGCCGGACTTCGTTTTCCCGTTCCGTCCCGAATCGATGGCGGCTTTGCAATGGGCGGCCGGGGCGTCGCCTTCTTGGAAGGTGGATTATTACCAGGGATTGATTCTTTGGGCAAATCATCAGCCGGCCGAGGCGTTGGCGAAGTTGGAGGCTTGCGCGCCGACGGACTATGCGCCGTTCTACCTCTCGCGCGCGCAGTTGAAGCAGGGTGCGGCGCGGTTGGCGGATTTGCAGCGCGCGGAGCAAATCAATGCCTCCTGGCGCGTGGGGTTGGCGTTGTTGAATGAATACACAGCGGCTAAGGATTGGCAGCAGGCCGTGGAAACGGGCAAGCGATATGCCAAGAAATATCCCCATAATTATTACATAGGCCTGAAGTATGCGAACGCCCTGTGCGAGGCAGGACAATACAAGGCGTGCATCGCGCTGCTCGACAAGCTGGAGGTATTGCCCAACGAGGGTGCTTATGCAGGAAGGGCGATCTACCGCGCGGCCAATCTCTTCCAAGCGATGGAACAAATCGCGAAGAAGCAATACAGAAGCGCTGCGAAGTCTATCGAGGCTTCGAAGGAGTGGCCGGAGAATCTAGGCGTGGGTAAACCGTATGACGACCAAATCGATACCCGCGTGGAGGATTATCTCGAAGCGAAAGTCTATGCCGGGAAAGGCAACGACGTGAAAGCGAAGGAACTTTTCGGAAAAGTGGCGCAAGAGGCGAAAAAATCCTTCCGTTTCATGTCGGCCGAACTGCTTTCTGCTTTATCTTTGCGCGCGCTGGGACGGACGACCGAGGCGGACGCGATGGTGGCGGCGTGGACGGAGCAACATCCTGACAGCAAGCCCGCGCAGTGGTGCGCTGCCGTCTATCGGGGCGATTGGAACGCGGCGGAACGCCTCCTTGAAGAGCGAAACAACCCGACGGACACGACCCCCTGGGAAACCGGCTACCGGGATACTGATTTCGATTTAATCGCCCGTTTAGCTGCTCAATTGGAGCAAAAGTAAGGAATTTCTTTAGGGAAATTTGCCCGCTGAACTTCAGGAAGGGAATTGCAGTTATTTTTTAGGTTGAAAAATGGATAGCGAAGGGAAAAATGACAGAAGATGTATTGAAAAAGTTGCAGATATTGGCGGAGTCGGCGAAATACGATGTCTCGTGCGCGTCGAGCGGTACGTCGCGTTCGCATCGGGCGGGCATGACAGGCAGCGCGGCGGGGTGGGGTATTTGCCATAGCTTCGCGGAGGACGGGCGTTGCATTTCGCTCCTGAAAATCATGCTCACGAACTATTGCCAATATGATTGCGCCTATTGCATCAACCGGGTGAGCAACGACATCCCGCGCGCCACGCTTTCGGTCCGCGAGCTGGTGGAGCTGACGATGGAGTTCTACCGCCGCAACTACATCGAGGGGTTGTTCCTTTCGTCGGGCGTGGTGCGCAACCCAGACTATACGATGGAACGGCTCGTGCGGGTGGCGAAAGACCTGCGCACGGTGCATCGCTTCAACGGCTATATCCACCTGAAGAGCATCCCAGGGGCGAGCCGCGAGCTGGTGGACGAGGCCGGCCGCTATGCAGACCGCCTGAGCGTGAATATCGAGATTCCCAACGAGGCAAGCCTCAAGCTCCTTGCCCCCGACAAAGACTTCCAGCAGGTATTCACGCCGATGCGCTACATCCAGCAGGGCGTCTTGCAGCAGGCAGAGGAGCGGAAACGGTTCCGACACGCGCCGCGGTTCGCTCCGGCGGGGCAGAGCACGCAGATGATAGTCGGCGCGACGGCCGACACAGACCGCGACATCCTCCGCCTCTCCTCCGCGCTCTACCGCCGTCCGACGATGAAGCGCGTCTACTATTCCGGCTACATACACGTCAATACCTACGACACGCGCCTCCCGGCCGTCCGCCAGGTGCCGCTTGTGCGCGAGAACCGGCTCTACCAGGCAGATTGGCTGCTCCGCTTCTATTCCTTTCAGGTGGAAGAAATTGTAGACGACGCTACGCCGAACCTCGACCTCGAAATCGACCCGAAACTGGCGTGGGCCTTGCGCCACCCGGAGGTATTCCCGGTGGACGTGAACCGCGCGGACTACGAGCAGTTGCTCCGCGTGCCGGGCATCGGGGTCAAATCCGCAAAGATGATTATCGTCTCGCGCCGATTCGCCCCGCTCACTTCCGAGCAACTGAAGAAGATAGGCGTGGTGATGAAGAAGGCGCGTTACTTCATCACCTGCCGGGAACTTCCCTTCCAGACGATACACGAACTCTCGCCGCTCGGCGTGCGGAAGCTGCTGACATCCCGAAAACGGGACGACGGCCGGCAATTAACCATCCCATTCGGGGAGTGACGGAGATGGCGTGCGTGTTCCGATACGACAAAACGTTCGAAGGGCTTCTGACCTGCCTCTTCCATGCCTACAACCGGCGGCAATTCCCCGAAAGGCTCTTGAGCGCGGAGGAACCGGCCGGGTTATTCGACGACGAGGTGCTGGAGGTCACGACCGACGCCGCTCTCGCCGAGCGGGTATGGAACGGAGCGGCGCGACTCGTGAAAGGGGAATTCCTGCGGGGAATTACGTCGTGCTGGCTCTCCGAACTTCCCGGCGTGGACGAGCTGCTCTTCCGCTACCTGCGCAAACTCTTCGACACGAAAGGAAAGAACGTCTATAATCTCGCCGACCCCGATGTGCTGGAATGCTCGAAGATATGGAAGAAGGTGAGCAGTGAATGCAGCCGCGTCATCCAATTCACCCGCTTCCAGAAGACAGCCGACGGTATTTATTTTTCCGCCCTCGCCCCTATATATAATGTATATCCGCTCGCCCTGCATTATTTCACCGACCGTTTCGCCGACCAAACGTGGCTCGTCTATGATGCCCGCCGCGCCTACGGCTATTACTATGATGGAAAGGGAAAGGTAGAAGAGGTCCGGTTCGCGGAAACCCTCACGCCGCATCTTCCCCAAGAAAAACTGGCCGCAGGCGAGGAGCTCTACCAGCAGCTCTGGCAGTCCTATTTCAAGAGCATCGCGATTAAAGAACGCTTGAACCTGCGCCTGCATCGACAGCAACTTCCCGCCCGATTTTGGCCCTATTTGACCGAGAAACGGCACAATCATTCCTAAAATTCCGTACCTTTGCGCCGTAATTTGATAAAGAATAAATAATTATGATGGAATTACCTAATGACCCGATGATGTTGTTCAGCTTCGTTAATACGAAACTGCGCGACAATTACGCGTCGCTCGACGCGCTTTGTGATGATTTACACGTGAATAAAAGCACGCTCGTACAGAAACTGCAAGCGGCCGGATTCGAATATAATCCGAGCCAGAATAAATTTTGGTGATATTACTTGCATTTTGTAAGCAAAACGCTTGTTATTCTCAGACGAATCACTACCTTTGCAGACATAATGTTAAACTTAAATAGTATACATGATGAAGACAGAAGCTATTTTAGCCGCTTTGGAAGCGAAGCATCCGGGCGAGAAAGAGTATTTACAAGCCGTTAAGGAAGTCCTTTTATCGATTGAAGAGGTGTATAACGAACATCCTGAGTTCGAAAAGGCAAAAATAATAGAACGGTTGGTCGAACCGGACCGTATTTTTACGTTCCGTGTGCCTTGGGTGGATGACCGGGGTGAAATCCAAGTTAACTTAGGATATCGTGTTCAATTTAACAACGCGATCGGCCCGTACAAAGGTGGATTGCGGTTCCATCCATCTGTCAATCTTTCCATTTTGAAATTCTTGGGTTTTGAACAGACGTTTAAGAATGCGCTGACGACGCTCCCGATGGGCGGCGCGAAAGGCGGTTCCGACTTTGCTCCTCGAGGAAAGAGCGATGCGGAAATCATGCGTTTCTGCCAGGCTTTCATGTTGGAGTTATGGCGTAACGTAGGACCGGATACAGATGTGCCGGCTGGCGATATCGGTGTAGGCGGACGTGAGATTGGGTATTTGTTTGGCATGTATAAGAAACTGAAACGGGAACATACGGGTACCTTCACAGGCAAAGGTTTGGAATATGGAGGTTCTATCCTTCGTCCGGAAGCAACAGGTTTTGGCGCGTTGTATTTTGTACACCAGATGTTGGACGAACATGGTATCGATATCAAGGGAAAGACAGTGGCTATCTCGGGTTTCGGAAACGTAGCTTGGGGCGCAGCGACAAAAGCGACGCAATTGGGCGCGAAGGTAGTGACGATTTCTGGCCCGGATGGTTATGTGTACGATCCGGAAGGTATCTCAGGAGAGAAAATTGATTATATGTTGGAATTGCGTGCATCGGGCAACGATGTGGTTGAGCCTTATGTCGAGGAGTTCCCGAACGCTACATTCTACGCGGGTCGCAAACCGTGGGAACAGAAGGTAGACATCGCGCTTCCGTGTGCGACCCAAAACGAGTTGGATGCCGACGATGCGCAAAAGTTGATAGATAACCATACCTTGTGTGTGGCTGAGGTTTCCAATATGGGATGTACGGCTGAGGCTGTGGATCTCTTCATTGCCCATCGCCAACTCTTTGCGCCGGGCAAGGCAGTGAATGCGGGTGGCGTAGCTACTTCCGGCCTGGAAATGACGCAGAATGCCATGCATATTTCTTGGTCTGCTGCTGAGGTGGATGCTCGTTTGCATCAGATTATGAGCGATATTCACGGACAGTGCGTGGCACATGGCAAGGAAGGTGATTATGTGAACTATGTGAAAGGTGCTAATATCGCCGGGTTCATGAAAGTGGCACGGGCGATGATGGCGCAAGGCATTGTCTGATGTCTTTCCCTACAAAAATGCTGGGTTAGTCTGCTAAACCAGGTAAAGTAAATGATAAGATGAATAAAAGAAGGTGTGTCGTAATGCACGATGCACCTTCTTTTCAGTTACTTTCTGATAACATTTTCTTATTTATGATACACCCTCTTTTTTGTTTTTGTGCCTTTCTGCATAAACCCATAAGACTTACATTGGCGATTGCAAACCTCCTGCAATTTGCAGCAACCTTACAATTCCGATTGTAAACCTCCTACAATTTGCAGCAACCTTACAATTCCGATTGCAAACCTCCTACAATTTGCAGCAACCTTACAATTCCGATTGCAAACCTTCCGCAAGTTTGCAGCAACTTTACAATTCCGATTGCAAACCTCCTACAATTTGCAGCAACCTTACAATTCCGATTGCAAACTTCCTGCAAGCTGCAGCAACCTTGCAATCCCGATTGCAGACTTCCTGCAATTTGCGGCGACCTTACAATTCCGATTGCAAACCTCCTTTATCTACAAAAGAGGGTGTGTCGTAGTGGATATATAGCACGCAGAAAAACGCGGACTAAAGCGCAGATGACCACAGATTTTTATTTTTTGCGATACATATCGCATAGCCATAAAAGAATCTGCGGTCATCCTTTAGTCTGCGTTTTTCTGCGTCCCATTTCCTATTTCAACGCACTTTCTCTTTATCTTTTTCTGCTTTTTCAAAAAAAACGAGGCTGCACCTATTTCGACACAGCCTCTTTTTACGAATTTACTATTTGAGTAGCTTTCCGTCGGCGAATGCATTACCTACTTTTTCGCCAATCTTCAGGTAGGTGTTGTTGAAGGGGTCGAAGCAGATAGGTGCGACTTTGGCGGGGTCTACCTGGCCATGCTCGTTCAACGCCCGTTCGTCTACGCTGACATTGACGATTTCGCCCCGCAGGATGCAGGTCTCTGGATTGTAGTCTTTCAACCGGCATTCGAGGGCAACGGCCAGTTCGTCGATAAGCGGTGCGTCTACGAAACTGGATTTCGTCGCATGGAATCCGGCTTTCGTAAACTTGTCTTCTACGTGATTGCCTGACACGATGCCTACATAGTCGCAAGCGATTACATGTGCCGCATCGGCCATGCTGACGGTAAAAGCTTTCCGTTTCAAGATGTTTTTTACGGTCTTATGTCCTTCGCTTAGGCACATGCTGATTTCGTTCATTTCACTGATGCCACCCCAGGCTGCGTTCATCGCATTGGGAATTCCGTTTTCGTCGTAGGCCGCAATAATCAGCACCGGTTGCGGGTAACTGAGCGGTTTAGCTCCAAAATTCTTTCTCATATTTATATAATGTATAGTAAGTTATTTTTGTATCCAGTTTGAAATGTCAGATGGTGTAGCTCCGTTGAGGAGTTTCCCTTGTTGCCAATGAATGGACGGGTACGTCTTCTTTAGTTCTTGGACGGAGTGGGAGATACTGCTTCCGCCTGAAGTAGCAAAAGGAATGACCGTTTTCCCCGCGAAGTCCTGACTTTCAATAAACGAATTGATGATACGCGGTGCTTGGTCCCACCAGATAGGATAACCTAAGTAAATCGTCGTGTAATCCGCCCAGTTAGGTACGCTTCCGTCCAGTTCCGGGCGAGCCTTCGCGTCGTTCATTTCCACGCTCGAACGAGAGGATTTGTTATGCCAGTCCAAGTCTGCTGAGGTGTAGGCTTTTGCGGGCTGTATTTTATACAAATCTGCTTGGGTCGCGGTTGAAATCAATTTCGCTACCCGTTCCGTATTTCCCGTGGCAGAGAAATAAACTACTAATGTTTTACCTTTCATGGCTTCTGTTTTTTGTGCGGTCGCTGCGAAACAAACCAGCAGGGCGGCCGCGATGAATAATACAAATCGTTTCATATCTTATATGTTTTAATTTATTTACGCCGTAAAAATAGATATGAATCCGGAAAGAAATACTACCCAAATTACGGATATTTGATTGAATCGGTGGTTTCGGACAATGACCGAGAGTGTCGCTAGTATCCAAGGAAGGATTCGTATCGGGTACGAAAATGGGATGCTTGCGGGGAAAGTCCTGTCGTAGTTGTTCATTTCAAATATAATGACTACTTTTGCACGGTTTTTAATAGCTAAATAAATTAACATCCAAAATATATGAGTAAGAAATTTGCCGAGTATTCGAAGTTCGACTTGTCGGACGTGAATAAGGAAATCCTGAAAAAGTGGCAAGACGGCGATGTCTTCCACAAGAGTCTTGAAATCCGCGAAGGGCATCCTTCGTTCGTGTTCTATGAAGGGCCTCCTTCTGCGAACGGTATGCCGGGTATCCACCACGTGATTGCGCGCTCTATTAAAGATATTTTCTGCCGGTACAAGACGATGAAGGGTTTCAAGGTCAATCGTAAAGCCGGTTGGGATACGCACGGGCTTCCGGTGGAGCTGGGCGTAGAAAAGTCGCTGGGCATTACGAAAGAGGATATCGGCAAGAAGATTTCGGTAGCGGAATATAATGCGGCTTGCCGTAAGGACGTGATGAAGTTCACGAAAGAATGGACAGACCTGACCGAAAAGATGGGCTATTGGGTCGATTTGGAGAATCCCTACATCACCTATGATAACCGCTACATCGAAACACTCTGGTGGCTCTTGAAGCAGCTTTACAACAAAGGATTATTATATAAAGGATATACCATCCAGCCCTATTCGCCGGCAGCCGGTACGGGATTAAGCTCGCACGAGTTGAACCAGCCGGGATGTTATCGGGACGTAAAGGACTTGACCGCCGTGGCTCAGTTCAAGATGAAGAACCCGAAGCCGGAGATGGCACAGTGGGGTACGCCTTACTTCCTCGCATGGACCACTACGCCGTGGACGTTGCCTTCCAATACCGCGCTCTGCGTCGGACCGAAGATCGATTATGTAGCGGTTCAGACCTACAATACTTATACGGGTGAGAAGGAGACGGTCGTATTGGCAAAGGCTTTGCTTTATACGCACTTCAACAAGAAGGCAGAGGGCATCGCGTTAGAGGATTACAAGCCGGGCGATAAGTTGGTTCCATTCAAGATCGTCGGTGAGTATAAAGGTCCGGATTTGGTGGGCATGGAGTACGAGCAACTCCTCCCGTGGGTTAAACCGGTTGAGTTGGATGAAAACGGGAACTGGCGGGATGCTTCGGCGAAGGCTTTCCGGGTAATTCCGGGTGATTATGTAACGACGGAAGATGGTACAGGTATCGTACACATCGCGCCGACCTTTGGTGCGGACGATGCTTTCGTGGCGAAGGCTGCGGGCATTCCTTCCCTGTTCATGATAAACAAGAAGGGCGAGACGCGTCCGATGGTGGATTTGACGGGTAAGTTCTACCTGTTGGATGAACTGGATGAGAAGTTCGTGGCGGAATGCGTCGACGTAGAGAAATATAAGGAATATGAAGGCCGGTGGGTGAAGAACGCTTACGACCCGCAGTTCACGGTGGATGGCAAGTATGACGAGAAAGCGGCACAGGCGGCTGAATCGCTCGACGTGTACATCTGCATGAAGATGAAGCAGGAGAACAAGGCTTTCAAGATGGAGAAGCATGTACACAACTATCCGCACTGCTGGCGTACCGACAAGCCGGTGCTCTATTATCCGTTGGATAGCTGGTTCATCCGTTCGACGGCTTGCAAGGAGCGGATGATGGAGCTTAACAAGACCATCAACTGGAAACCGGAATCGACCGGTACGGGTCGCTTCGGGAAGTGGCTCGAAAATCTGAACGACTGGAACCTGAGCCGTTCGCGCTATTGGGGAACTCCGCTTCCTATCTGGCGCAGCGAAGCAGGCGAAGAGGTTTGCATCGGTTCAGTCGAGGAGCTGTATAATGAGATTGAGAAGGCGGTGGCTGCCGGTTTCATGACGGAGAATCCTTACAAGAAACTCGGATTTACGCCGAACGTCTATACGAAAGAGAACTATGAACGAATCGATTTACATCGACCATATGTAGATGACATCGTGTTGGTTTCTCCGACAGGCAAGCCAATGAAACGTGAGGCGGATTTGATTGACGTATGGTTCGATTCGGGTTCGATGCCTTACGCCCAGCTGCATTATCCGTTCGAGAACAAGGAATTGATTGACCAGCGGACTTATTATCCGGCTGACTTCATCGCGGAGGGTGTCGACCAGACACGCGGATGGTTCTTTACACTCCATGCGATTGCGACGATGGTGTTCGACAGCGTATCGTTCAAGAATGTGGTATCGAACGGCCTGGTGTTGGATAAGAATGGCAATAAGATGTCGAAGCGTTTGGGCAATGCCATTGACCCATTCGCTACGATTGAGAAATATGGTTCCGACCCGCTGCGTTGGTACATGATTACGAACGCTTCGCCGTGGGACAATCTGAAGTTTGATGTCGAAGGCGTGGAAGAGGTGCGCCGCAAATTCTTCGGTACATTATATAATACCTATTCTTTCTTCGCGCTCTATGCGAATGTGGACGGTTTCGACTATTCGCAGCCGGAAGTGGCGTGGGAAAAGCGTCCGGAAATCGACCGCTGGATTCTCTCGCTCCTCAATAGCTTGGTGAAGGATGTGGACAACTTCCTGAACACGTACGAGCCAACCCGCGCCGGACGTGCGATTTCCGACTTCGTGAACGACCACTTGAGCAACTGGTACGTCCGTCTAAACCGCAAACGCTTCTGGCAAGGCGGACTGACGGAAGATAAGCTCTCGGCTTACCAGACTTTGTACACTTGCTTGGAGACGGTGGCGAAGCTGATGGCTCCTATCGCCCCGTTCTATGCCGACAAGCTGTTCTGCGATTTGATTGCCGTAACAGGCCGCGAGCAGGTAGCGTCGGTTCACCTCTCCGACTTCCCGGTTTGCCACGAAGCCTTCATCGACAAGGCATTGGAGGAACGGATGCAGATGGCACAGGATATTTCGTCGATGGTGTTGGCATTGCGCCGCAAGGTGAATATCAAGGTGCGCCAGCCGCTCCATGTGCTGATGGTTCCGGTGGTGGACGCACACCAGCAGGAAAGCATCGAGGCGGTGAAGCCGCTTATCCTGAACGAGGTGAATGTGAAGGACATGAAATTCGTCGACAATACGGCGGGCATCCTCGTAAAGCGCATCAAACCGGACTTCAAGAAATTGGGCCCGCGTTACGGCAAAATCATGAAGGCATTGGCGGCGCAAATCCAGCAAATGAGCCAGGAGGACATCAACGCGTTCGAAAAGGCGGGGGTTTTCACGCTCTCGGTAGAGGGGCAAGAGGCTGTCATCGAGCGTGCGGATGTGGAAATCATCTCCGAAGATATTCCGGGATGGCTGGTTGCCAACGAAGGTCGCCTCACGGTGGCTTTGGATATCACCATCACGGATGATTTGAAGAAAGAGGGCTTGGCGCGCGAACTGGTGAACCGCGTCCAAAACTTGCGCAAGAGCAGCGGGTTCGACATCACGGACAAGGTAAATATCACCGTCGCTTCCTCCGCCGAGATGGACGACGCCATCCGTGCCTACCAGGATTACATCGCCACGCAAGTATTGGCCAACAGCATCGAAATCGTGCCGGCTCCGGTTGAGGACGCCACGGTGCTCGACTTCGAGGACTTCACTTTGGCGGTGAAAGTCGTGAAGGCATAAAATATAGAGGAAAATGAAAGTATGCACGGAGCAGAGTCGGAAAACTTTGTCTCCGTGCTTTTGTGTTTAATTTTAGTACGATAAAAAAATGGCGAAGCGAAGGTTGACCAATAGCCAGGTGGCGTGTTTGACGCTTTTGTGGGGAATATTGTGTTATATGTTGTTAGCTTACAGTTCGAAGATTACATTTGAGACGATTTTCTGGATTCTTGCGTCGGGTATCATTGTGTTTGTGCCGATTTATAAAAACGTGCGGGGTAGGAACAGTGACAAATCGTAAGTTTTAATTCAGGAAAGAAGAAAAATGACAGAAAATAGATATTTATTCTTTCATTTGTTTGCTGATAACAAAAAATACTATATCTTTGCAACCGAATCAAACGAAATAGGATTCGAATAGTAAGTATCACATTAAATATAGAAGAAAACATGAAAGCTAATGAAGTTTTAGACATGCTGAAACGCCGCTTTCCGAATGAACCGGAATATCATCAGGCAGTTTCAGAAGTATTAGGGACAATCGAAGAGGTTTACAACGAACATCCGGAGTTTGAAAAGTCGAATCTGATTGAACGCCTTTGCATTCCCGACCGGATTTTCTCATTCCGCGTGACTTGGGTAGACGACAAAGGACAGGTTCGGACGAACATGGGTTACCGCGTACAGCACAATAACGCCATCGGCCCGTACAAAGGGGGTATCCGTTTCCACGCTTCGGTAAATCTTTCTATCCTGAAGTTCTTGGCTTTCGAGCAAACCTTTAAGAACTCTTTGACTACGCTTCCGATGGGTGGCGCCAAGGGTGGTTCGGATTTCAGCCCGCGTGGGAAGAGCAACGCTGAAATCATGCGTTTCTGCCAGGCGTTCGTGACGGAATTGTGGCGTCATATCGGTCCGGATACGGATGTTCCGGCTGGTGATATTGGTGTAGGCGGACGCGAAGTAGGCTATATGTATGGCATGTACAAGAAGTTGGCACGCGAAAATACAGGTACGTTCACGGGTAAGGGCATCGAGTTCGGCGGTTCGTTGATTCGTCCGGAGGCTACGGGTTATGGTAACGTTTACTTCCTGCTCCAGATGTTGAAGACGAAAGGTATCGATATCAAGGACAAGGTGGTTACGGTTTCTGGTTCGGGTAACGTGGCTCAATATACGGTTGAGAAGTTGATTACCTTGGGCGCAAAGGTCGTTACAATGTCCGACTCGGATGGCTATATTTACGACCCGGATGGTATCGACCGCGAGAAGTTGGATTACATCATGGAATTGAAGAACCTCTATCGTGGACGTATCCGCGAATATGCCGAGAAGTATGGCGTGAAGTATGTTCCGGGCGCACGTCCTTGGGGCGAGAAGTGCGACATCGCGATGCCGTCGGCTACGCAGAACGAAATCAATGGCGACGATGCACGTGCTTTGTTGGCTAACGGTTGCTTCGCTGTATCGGAAGGTGCCAACATGCCTTCTACGCCAGAAGCTATCGACGAGTTCCTCAAGGCGAAGATTCTCTACGCTCCGGGCAAGGCTGCCAACGCCGGCGGTGTATCCGTTTCGGGTCTGGAAATGACGCAGAATGCGCAGAAGCTCAGCTGGTCGAGCGAAGAGGTTGACCAGAAGTTGAAAGACATCATGGCCAATATCCACGAGCAGTGCTTGAAGTATGGCACGCAAGAGGACGGTTACGTCAACTACGTGAAGGGTGCGAACGTGGCCGGCTTCATGAAGGTAGCCAAGGCTATGATGGCACAAGGCATTTTGTAAATTGACAATTGATAATTGACAATTGACAATTTATACTGGGGGAAGGAAGGTGTCGGATGATCCGCATCTTTCTTCCCCTATTTAATTGTCCATTATCCATTGTCAATTGTCCATTCATAAAGTTCCCGGAAGTTTGTGGGGCGATGCTGGTGGCGGTATTCTGTCGGTGTGCATCGGAGGCTTTTCCGGAAATAGTGGCTCAGCGAGGAGGCCGACGCGAATCCGCACCGTTTGGCTATCTCCGTATAACTTAAATCGGTACACGCCAACCACTCGCACGCCCGCATTTGTTGGTATTCCTTAATAAACTCTTTCAACGAGAGACCTGTATGCAAGCGGAAGAGGACGCGGAAGTCGTTGGGGTTAAGTCCCGTCGATGCGATGAAGTGGCTCGTCTCCAGCCGGCAATCTTTCGCCAACGCTTGCGCCAGGCAGTCCATCAGTTCCGAGCCCGTCGGCTCGATTTTCTTTTCCACAGGTTCCCAGCGCATCCAGCCGTTGTCGTACGTCACAAACCGTTTAGTCAGGATGGAGACGTAAATGTCTTTCACCGTTGTCTGTTTGAATTGAATGGCTTTCATTTTTTTCTTTTTGCCTGCAAGATAATGGTTTTTTCCTTAGTAAACAAGTTTTTTGTCAAATAGAAAACAAATGAACAAAGAAATTTCTATTCTTTGAATACATGGAAAGCTGCGAACAAAGCAATTTCTATTCTTTGAACATATGGAATGCTGCGAACAAAGCAATTTCTCTTCTTTGAACATATGGAAAGCTGCGAACAAAGCAATTTCTATTCTTTGAATACATGGAATGCTGTGAACAAGGAAATTTCTATTCTTTGAACACATGGAATGCTGCGAACAAAGCAATTTCTATTCTTTGAACATATGGAAAGCTGCGAACAAAGCAATTTCTATTCTTTGAACACATGGAAAGCTGCGAACAAAGAGACACCGTTTCCGGAATCTTTTTTATTTAGAGATAGAAAGAACCCTGGTTATTGCCTCTGCCGAACGCCGCAGACTTTTCGAAGAGGCTCCCTACCGATTAAATGAAAGAACCATGTAGAAAGGAGAGAAAAAGCAGGTTGCCCTTTTCTATTTTCACGATTCTTTATACCTTAGCGGGCAAAAGAACAAGTATGGGAAACAAAGAAATTTTACAAGAGATGTACCTTTCGCTCGCAGGCGAACCGCCGCAGCAGATGACGGCTTTGCCCGGCGCGGGGTCGAACCGACGGTATTATCGCCTCGAAGGGAAACGGAGGATGGTAGGTGTGAGGGGGACATCCGCGGAGGAAAACCGGGCGTTTGTGTATATGGCGCGCCATTTCCGGTCGGCGGGATTGCCAGTGCCGGAAGTTTACGCCGTATCGGACGACGGGTTGTGCTATCTCCAAGAGGATTTGGGCGATACGCTCCTTTTCGATGCCATCCGACCGGGGCGGGAGAGCGGACAGTTCTCCCCGGAAGAGAAGCAATGGCTGCGCCAGACGATACGCCTCCTCCCGAAATTGCAGTGCGCGGGAGCGAGGAATTTCGACTTTTCCAGGTGCTACCCGCAAGCGGAATTCGACCGGCGCGCTGTCTTCTGGGATTTGAACTATTTCAAATATTGCTTTTTGAAGGCGACAGGGCTGGAATTCGACGAAGGACGGCTGGAGGATGATTTCGACCGTTTGGCAGAGGTCCTTTTGGCGGAGCGGACGGATACGTTCATGTACCGGGATTTCCAGTCGCGCAACGTGATGATGCGCGCGGGCGCGCCGTGGTTCATCGATTTCCAGGGTGGGCGGCGCGGACCTGTCTACTATGACGTTGCTTCGTTTCTTTGGCAAGCGAAGGCGCACTATCCGGACGAATTGCGGGAAGAATTGCTGGCGGACTACCTGGAGGCATTGGCCCGATACCAGACGGTAGACGCCGTCCAATTCCGCCAGCGGCTGCGCCATTTTGTGCTCTTCCGCACGCTGCAGGTTTTGGGTGCTTATGGATTTCGCGGCTATTTCGAACGGAAACCACATTTCTTGCAAAGTATTCCTTTTGCGATGGCAAATTTGCGTCGCCTCTTGGAGCCGGATTTTACGGAATATCCTTACCTTTGCAAGGTCTTAAAAGAATTAACGCAATTGGAAACATTCAATACGCACAAAACAACCGAGAAGCTGCAGGTAACGATTACCAGTTTCTCTTATAAAAAAGGAATACCGGCCGACGCGTCGGGTCACGGGGGCGGATTCGTGTTCGATTGCCGTGCCCTCCATAATCCTGGGCGCTACGAACGCTATGCCACGATGACAGGCCGCGACGAGCCCGTTGCCCGATTCTTAGAAGAAGACGGCGAGGTGTATCCTTTCCTCGCACATGTGTATGCCTTGGTGGATGCCTCGGTAGCGCGTTACCAGGAACGCGGTTTTTCCCACTTGATGGTCTCGTTCGGATGCACAGGCGGGCAGCATCGTTCCGTTTATGCGGCGCAACGATTGGGGGAACATTTGCGAGACAAATATGATGTGAATATACATATTATACATAGAGAACAGAACATAGAAGAAAAATGGGAGTCTAATCAATGAAAGCACTTATCTTTGCCGCCGGAACGGGCAACCGATTGAAGCCCCTTACCGACACCGTACCTAAAGCATTGCTCCCAGTCGGCGGACGTCCGATGCTGGAGCACGTAATCCTCAAACTCAAAGACGCAGGATTCGACCAAATCACGATTAATATCCACCATTTGGGAGACCAAATCATCGATTTCCTCCGGGCGCACGATAACTTCGGTGTGGAAATCCATATCTCCGACGAACGGGAATACCTGCTCGATACAGGCGGAGGCATCAAGCACGCCGAACCTTTCCTCGACGGGACGGAACCTTTCCTGGTACACAATGTGGATATATTCTCGAACGTCGACCTTCGCCGGTTATACCAAAAACATTTGGAGGGGAACGCGCTTTCGACGCTGCTCGTCAGCCAGCGCAAGACCTCCCGCTACCTGCTCTTTGACAAAGAGAACAAACTATGCGGATGGCGCAATCGCGACACGGGCGAAGTCAAATCCTATTATCCCTATTTCGATCCGGCGCATTATACGGAATATGCCTTTGCCGGTATTCATGTTATCTCGCCGGAGATATTCCGCTGGATGGAAGAATGGACGGGCAAGTTTTCGATTATCCAATTCTACCTTTCTATTTGCGCGCGGACGAACATTCACGCTTGCGAATTTCCAGGACTCAAGTTGCTGGATATCGGAAAGCCGGAAACGTTGGCCGGAGCTGAAACGTGGATAAAGGAAAACCTGATGAATTAAAAATGAAAAGTGAGATTGGATTACTCCTTTTAATTGTGAATTGTTAATTATTCATTGCTATGAGCGGTTTACCCAATTTAAAAGATTTAGTGTTCAGGGATACGCCATTCGCGAACCTGATGAACAAACGCATATATAATGTATTGTTGATAGCCACCAAGTACGATGCCTTTATGTTGGAAGACGACGGACGGGTGGACGAGCAGATATTTAATGAGTACACATCGTTAAGCTTGAGCTATCCGCCCCGTTTTACGCAAGTAACAACTGAAGATGAGGCGTTGGCCGAGCTTAAGAACCGGAATTTCGAGTTGATTATCTGTATGCCGAATATGGACAACCGGGATATTTTCTCGGTCGCCAAGGAAATTAAGGTACATTACCCGAATATCCCGATTGTTGTCCTTACGCCTTTCTCGAAAGAGGTTTCCAAACGGTTGGCCAACGAAGATTTGAATGCTATCGATTATGTATTCAGTTGGCTCGGAAACGCGGAATTGCTCTTGGCCATCATCAAGTTGATAGAGGATAAGATGAATGCTCCACATGATGTGGCGAGTGTCGGTGTGCAGATTATTCTGTTGGTCGAAGACTCGGTACGCTTCTATTCATCGGCACTTCCTCACTTATATAAGTTTGTGTTGGAACAAAGCCAAGAGTTTTCGAAGGAGGCGTTAAATGCGCACTTGCAGAAGCTCCGGATGCGTGGGCGTCCGAAAATCAAACTGGCGCGTACCTACGAGGAGGCTGTTCGCATCTTTGAGCAATACCAGAACAATATCCTGGGTATCGTGTCGGATATGAGTTTCATGCACAATGGGGAGAAAGATCCGTACGCAGGATATAAGTTTGGGCAATATGTTCGGAAGACGGGTAAAATCGTTCCTTTTATCTTGGAATCTTCGGAGACAAAGAACGTGATTTATGCAAACGAGTTAGGCGCTTCGTTTATTGATAAGAATTCGAAAAGTTATCCGCAGGATTTGCGTCGTATCATTACCGACCGCTTCGGGTTCGGGGATTTCGTCATCATCAACCCGCAGACGAAAGAGGAAATCATGCGTATCAAGGATTTGAAAGATTTGCAGAAGAAGGTCTTCATGATACCGGATGATTCGCTCGTTTACCATTTGAGCCGGAACCACTTTTCGCGTTTCTTCTACTCTCGCGCGATGTTCCCGCCTGCCGAGGTGCTGAAGAACGTAGACGTGAGTGATTATACCGACATGGACGAGGCGCGCAAGTTGATATTCGACCTCATTGTCCAGTATCGCCGGATGAAGAACGCCGGTGTCGTGGCCGTGTACCAGAAAGACCGCTTCGACGAATATAGTAACTTTGCCCGTATCGGCGACGGTTCGCTGGGCGGGAAGGGGCGCGGCTTGGCTTTCATTGGCGCGATGATTAAGCGTTATCCCAAATTGGAACAGGATAATTTCACGGTGAATATACCGAAGACCGTCGTCATTTGTACCGATGTTTTCGACGAGTTTATGGAGACGAACGAATTGTATCCAATGGCTTTGAGCGAACAAGAAGACGAAACTATTTTAAAGTATTTCCTCCGTGCCAGTCTTCCCAAACGTTTGATTGAAGATTTGATGGCTTTCTTCGATGTCGTCAAGGGACCGATTGCCATTCGTTCGTCAAGCCTCTTGGAGGATTCGCATTACCAGCCTTTCGCCGGAGTGTATTCTACGTATATGATTCCTAAATTGGAGGATAAGTATGAAATGCTCCGTACGTTGAGCGATGCGATTAAGGCCGTATATGCTTCGGTCTTTTATCGGGATAGTAAAGCCTATATGACGGCTACTTCGAACCTCATCGACCAAGAGAAAATGGCCGTAGTGCTCCAGGAGGTCGTGGGGACGAAGTATGGCACACATTTCTATCCGACGATTTCCGGTGTGGCACGTTCGCTCAATTTCTATCCGATTGGAAACGAGAAGGCGGAAGACGGAATTGCCAACATTGCCCTCGGATTGGGAAAATACATTGTGGATGGGGGCGTGACGCTTCGTTTCTCGCCTTGTCACCCGCACAATATCCTTCAGATGAGTACGCTGGATTTCGCCCTGCGCGAAACGCAAACCCGCTTCTATGCTCTGGACCTGTCGGACGAAAAGGTGGCAGACAAATTCTCTGTGAACGATGCATTCAACCTCTTGAAGTTGAATCTGAAGGATGCAGATGCCGACGGTGCCTTGAAATACATCGTTTCGACCTACGACCCTTACGATATGATTATCCGAGACGGTTATTATCCGGGTGGGCGCAAGGTGCTTTCGTTTGTCAATATCTTGCAGCATGAAGTTTTTCCGCTTTCTGATACGTTGGACCAGCTTTTGAAGATAGGGCAGAAGGAAATGGGACGGCCCGTGGAAATTGAATTTGCCGTCAACATCAGCAAGGAGGATCCGAAAAAGGCGGCGTTCTATCTTTTGCAAATCCGTCCGATTGTAGATAATAAGGAGGTCATCAACGAGGATTTGACGCTCGTCCCCGACGAAGACACGATTCTTTCTTCCAAGAATGTATTGGGCAATGGCATCATTAGCGATGTACAGGATATTATTTATGTGAAGAGCGAGACTTTCAATGCTTCCAATAACCAACTGATTGCTTACGATATCGAAAAGATGAACCGGCAATTCACGGGAACGGACCAAGGTTATATTCTCGTCGGGCCGGGACGATGGGGGAGCAGCGACACGTGGCTGGGCATTCCCGTTAAATGGCCGCATATTTGCAATGCGCGGGTCATCGTAGAGTGCGGGTTGGAAAATTATCGCATCGACCCGAGCCAGGGGACGCATTTCTTCCAGAATTTGACGTCGTTTGGCGTCGGTTATTTTACGGTCAATCCTTTCAATGGCGATGGTTGGTTCGACGAGGCCTATCTCAATGCGCTGCCCGCTGTTGAAGAGACGGAATATCTCCGGCATGTCCGGCTCGAAAAGCCCGCCGTAATTAAGATGGATGGGAAGAGGAGCCTGGGCGTTATCTTGAAATAGGGTAGGCTTGCAGAATGGCATGAAGGTTATAGCACGCTGACGGCGCAGACTAAAGCGCAGATAAACGCAGATTTTTATTTTAGGGTGGTAAATATCGCGTAGCCATTAAAAAATCTGTGTTTGTCTGCGCTTTAGTCTGCGTTGTTCTGCGTCCCATTTTCTATTTCGACACCTCCCGCCATCGGCAGGAGGGCTCAGAAAATTTGCGGAAGGTTCTCGCCATCGGCAGGAGGGCTCAGAAAATTTGCGGAAGGTTCTCGCCTTCGGCAGGAGGGTTTAGAAAATTTGCGGAAGGTCACGGCTTCATGCCGCGTACCTCCGCAAAAATTTTTTATAGCTTATACAAATCGCTTGCCGCCAAAAGTTCGAGTTTGTTGGCAGTTAATACTTCGGCACAGCGTTCGAGGTTGTCCGGACGGATAATGACGTTTGCCACATCGCCCTCCGAAAAGGCATACATGTATTCCACGAAGATGCCGGCTTCCGTGATGATTTCCATGGCCTTCGCCAAGGCGCCCGGTTGATTAGGGCAGTGCAGACAAATCACTTCGGCGATGCTGACGGCATACAGATGCTCGCGCAAGACGGCGATGGCTTTGTCTGGGTCAGATACGATCAGACGTAAAATGCCGAAATCGGAATTCTCGGATACGGTGAAAGCAGACATGTTCACGCCTGCCTCTCCCAGCAGTTTGGCTACTTCCGTAAAACGTCCTTTCTTATTCTCCAAGAAAATGGATAATTGTTTGATTAACATGGCTTGTTTCTCCTTTCTTATATTAATTTACGATTATCTATCACATGCTTTGCTTTGCCCATGCTTCGTTCGATGCTTCGCGGCTCTACGATGCGGATATCGGGCTGAAGTCCGATGACGCTCTGGATGCGATTCGCGATTTTCTTCTTCAATGCCAACATCTTGTTCATCTCGTCCGTATAATATTCCGGGCGTACTTCGACTTGAATCTGGAACGTATCGGTATTGTTCACACGGTCTACGATAATTAAATAATGGGCTTCGAATTCCGGCAGTTCGAGGATGACAGATTCTACCTGCGACGGGAATACGTTCACGCCTCGGATAATCAGCATATCGTCGCTTCGTCCGAGGATGCGGCCCATGCGCACCGCCGTACGTCCGCAGGCGCACTTTTCATAAATCAGATGGGTCAAATCGCGCGTCCGGTAACGTATCATCGGCATGCCTTCTTTCGTCAGCGTGGTGAAGACCAATTCGCCCGTTTCGCCTGGCGCTACGGGCTGGAGCGTCTGCGGGTCTACAATTTCTGGGAAGAAATGATCTTCCCACAGGTGCGTCCCGTTTTGGCATTCGCATTCGCCCCCTACGCCCGGACCGGAAATTTCCGTCAAGCCATAAATGTCATACGCCTTGATGTGCATCTTTTCTTGCAACTCTTTGCGCATGTTCTCTGTCCAAGGTTCTGCGCCAAAGAAACCGGCGCGGAGCTGGAATTCTTCGAGCGGTATGCCCGAGTTGTGTATCGTCTCTGCCAAATAGAGCGCATAAGAGGGCGTACAAGCCAACGCCTTCGCCCCGAAATCGTGCATGAGCTGGATTTGCTTTTGCGTATTGCCGCTACTCATCGGAATCACCGTGCCACCGATATTCTGCACGCCGTCGTGCAATCCTAATCCCCCGGTAAAAAGGCCGTATCCGTACGATACTTGTACCGAATCGTTTCGCGTAATGCCTCCTGCTGTAAGGACGCGGGAGACGCATTCCGCCCAGATGCCCAAGTCTCGGCGCGTATAACCTACCACAATCGGTTTGCCTGTCGTTCCCGACGACGCATGTAAGCGCACGATTTCCGACATCGGTACCGCCATCAATCCGAAAGGATAGTTATCTCTTAAGTCTTGCTTTACCGTAAAAGGAAGTTTTACAATATCATCAATCGACTGAATATCTTCCGGTACAAGTCCCATTTCTTGCATTTTCTTGCGATAAAAGGGAGAATTATGGTATACATGTTCTACCACCCGTTTCAATCGTATACTCTGCAATTTCCGCATTTCTTCGCGGCCCATGCACTCCATTGTTTCGTTCCAAATCATCGTTTTTCTATGTATTGTTTGTTAGTAATGAATTTAAATAGACCACAAAGTAATAACTTTTTTGTGAGAATTACTCACATTTGGGAAGCGAAATGTGGATTTTCATTCATTTTTTCTATGGGGAGTACTCTTTTTTCTCTTGGCTATCGGAACTCGAGGTTCCGAAAGAAGCATGTGGTCGGAGCAGATTGTGGACGAGCTGCCAACGTTGTGGAGAGTTCGGAGCAGATTGTAGACGAGTCGCCAACGTTGCAGGGAAGTCGGAGCAGATTATGGACGAGTCATCAACGTTGCAGGGAAGTCGGCGCAGATTGTGGACGAGCTGCCAACGTTGCAGGGAAGTCGGCGCAGATTGTGGACGAGCCGCCAACGTTGTGGGGAGTTCGGCGCAGATTGTAGACGAGTCGCCGACGTTGTGGGGAGTTCGGCGCAGATTGTGGACGGGAGGGTGTAAATTTCTCTTCATGTTGCCATATTTGCAAATAATCCTTATATTTGCAATCGAAAGTAACTAACAAACAACGAACAACACATGAAACACAAATTGTCTTTTGTATGCGCTGTGTCTTTATTGGCTGCAGTGTCTTGTGCGCCGAAACAAGAGGCGGGCGAGGAGATGGGATTAGTGGCATACACCAATCCTATGATTGGTACTGATTTTACGGGAAATACATATCCGGGAGCGCAAGTCCCCTTTGGCATGGTGCAACTGAGTCCAGACAACGGATTGCCGGGTTGGGACCGCATCGCGGGGTATTTTTATCCTGATTCAACGATTGCCGGATTTAGCCATACACACCTTTCGGGTACCGGAGCCGGTGATTTGTATGACATTTCGTTTATGCCCGTGACGAATCCTTACAAGAAGGCGGAGGCGCCATTGGGTATTTATTCTACTTTTTCGCACAACGACGAGCAGGCATCGGCCGGTTATTACCGCGTATGGCTGAAAGACTATAATATTAATGTAGAGTTGACCTCCACGGAGCGGTGCGGTATCCAGCGATATACATTCCCCGAGGCCGATGCTTCCATTATATTGGACTTGAAAAAAGCGATGAATTGGGACTTTACCATGGATTCGCATGTAGAAGTGGTCGATTCGTGTACGATTCGGGGATATCGCCATTCGATGGGATGGTCGCCCAAGCAACAGGTATATTTCCAAACCCGCTTCTCCCGGCCGTTCGACTCTTATACGCTGGATACGACAGCAATCGAAACGATGGACGCCGGGCGTATAGGTACTGCCACGATAGCTACGTTTAACTTCAAGACCGCGAAGGATGAAGAAATATTGGTCACGACAGCTCTTTCGGGTGTGAGCATGGAGGGAGCGGCTAAGAACTTGAAAGCCGAAGCGCCGAAAGATGATTTCGATTATTACCACCAACAAGCCGTACAACGCTGGAACGAAGCATTGGGAAAAATAGAAGTAGAGACAGACGATGCGAACCTGAAGACCATCTTCTATACGGCGATGTATCATGCCATGTTGGCACCTACGATTTATTCAGATGTAGACGGCATGTATTTCGGCCCGGATGGAAAGACGCATCAAGCGGATGGATGGACAAACTATTCTACCTTTTCGCTTTGGGATACGTATCGTGCCTCTCATCCTTTATTTACCTATATTCAACCGAAACGGGTGAATGATATGGTGGAATGTTTCCTTCATTTCTACGAACAAAGTGGCGCATTGCCTTTATGGAATTTGTATGGTTGGGAGACGAACATGATGATTGGTTATCACGCGGTACCTGTCGTTGTGGATGCGTATTTGAAGGGTATTGGAAACTTTGATGCAGAGAAAGCTTTGGAGGCTTGTATGGCTTCGGCCAATCGTGATGACTATCGTTCGATAGGTTTCTATAAAAAGCATGGATATGTACCGTGCGACGCGGAAAACTGGTCGATGTCTAAGACAATGGAATATGCCTACGATGATTATTGTATCGCCCGTATGGCCGAAGCGATGGGTAAGAAAGATATAGCTGCCGAGTTCGACAAGCGGGCGCAGAACTATCGCGCTGTGTTTAATCCGGCTACTTCGTTTATGCAACCTCGTGATTCGAAAGGGAAATTCATCCCGAATTATGACCCTGAAGAGTATATTGAGGACATTTGTGAGAGTAATGGATGGCAATACTATTGGTCTGTACAACATGATATAGAGGGATTAATCGAATTGACCGGAGGCGAGGAACGTTTCGCCCAACGATTGGATAGTATGTTTACGTTCAACCCGACCGACCCCAAGAAACTTCCTATCTTCAGTACGGGTATGATTGGGCAATATGCGCATGGCAACGAACCGGGTCATCACGTGATTTACCTCTTTAACCGGACGAAAGAACCGTGGAAGACGCAACAGTATGCAGCTCAGGTGATGCATACTTTATATACCAATGCGCCCGACGGACTTTGCGGGAACGAAGATTGCGGGCAGATGTCGTCGTGGTATGTATTTAGTGCGATGGGTTTTTATCCAGTAGACCCTGTAAGTGGACGATATGAAATAGGTACGCCACTCTTTCCTGAAGTGAAAATGCACTTAGATAATGGAAAAACTTTTACCATACAGGCGAAAAATGTAAGCCGGGATAATATCTATATCCAATCGGTAAAGGTAAATAGCCAGCCCTATACGAAGAGTTACATTACACATGAGATGATTATGCAAGGTGATACGTTGCAATTTGAAATGGGTAATCAGCCAGGGCCGGTTTGGTATGAGTAAATAGAGAAAGTAGAGAGAAAAAAGTTTAAAATGCGTCTAAGCTGAGGGAAAAATAGGGCTAAGCAGAAAAAAATAGGCGTTTCTTTAAACTTTTTCCTCTATATCTTTTTATATATACAAAGGTTTTTAATCTAAAGGCAAAGAAAACAATGAAAGGCATTGTATTAGCAGGCGGTTCAGGAACTCGTTTGTATCCGATAACGAAAGGCGTATCGAAGCAATTGCTTCCGATTTACGATAAGCCGATGGTATATTATCCCATCTCCGTATTGATGTTAGCTGGCATTCGGGAGATATTGATAATTTCTACTCCGCAAGACTTGCCGGGTTTCCGTCGATTGTTGGGGGATGGAAGTGATTATGGCGTACGTTTCGAGTATGCCGAGCAACCTTCTCCTGATGGTTTAGCGCAAGCTTTTTTGATAGGAGCAGACTTTATCGGAAATGATTCAGTATGTTTGGTCCTGGGCGATAATATCTTTTATGGACAAAGTTTTTCTGCTATGTTGAAAGAAGCTGTATTGGAAGCTGAAAGTGGAAATGCAGCCGTATTTGGTTATTATGTAAATGATCCAGAACGATATGGTGTGGTCGAGTTTGATAGGGGAGGCAATGTGATAAGCCTCGAAGAGAAACCTTGTAAACCGAAATCCAATTATGCGGTAGTGGGGCTTTACTTTTATCCACACGAAGTAGTTGAAGTAGCGCGCGGCATTAAGCCTTCAGCACGAGGAGAGTTAGAGATTACATCTGTTAATCAGGAGTTCCTGTCTCGTGGTAAATTGAAAGTTCAAATATTAGGGCGAGGATTTGCTTGGTTGGATACAGGTACGCATGATTCTCTTTCTGAAGCATCTACTTTTATTGAGGTTATTGAGAAACGACAAGGTTTGAAGGTGGCCTGTCTGGAAGAGATTGCCTATCGTAATGGTTGGATAAATGCAGAACGTTTACGGCAAATAGCTCAACCGATGCTGAAAAATCAGTACGGACAGTACTTAATTCAATTGACGAAGGAGTAAAATTTTGCATAAAAGAAAACAATTTAGATTTTTTGTTTGTTATATGGGTATAAAACATTAATTTTGCATTGCTTTTGCAGTAAAATGAATGTAGATTGTTTAATTTAAAAATGTTGATAGATTATGAAAGTGAAAGCATTATTGTTAGCAGTGTTGTCGGGATTTGTATTATCGGCCACAGCACAAGAGTACCAACCTCAGGTAGGTTTTAGTACTGAAAAAGGTTATAAGACCAACTTTAAGAAGAATAAAGCAAAAGACAATTGGTTTATTTCTATTGCTGGTGGTGTAAGTACTCTATTTGGAGATCAGAATGGGGAAGCTGATTTCAAAGATCGTTTGAATTTTGCGCCTCAGTTCTCGTTTGGTAAATGGTTTAATCCTTACTTAGGATTCCGTATTCAGGCAAATGGTGGTATTTTGCATGGTTTTGTAGGAGATAACGCAGAATTGATGCAACATAACAAGTATTTCGCAGCTCATGCGGACTTTCTGTGGGATGTAACGAACTTCTGGGCTCCTTATAATGAAAAGAAGGTATTCCGTTTGATTCCGTGGGTTGGTCTTGGATACGCACAACGCTTCAAGACGACAGAATCTGCTGAATTTGCAAGAACAGAGTCTCCGACGGTGAACTTTGGTATTTTGACAGCTTTCCGTTTGAGCAAACGTGTGGATTTGAACGTAGAAGTTCAAGGGTCATTGTTGAACGAGCAATTCAACCGTGTATCTATGTACCATTTGACAGATGGAATCGGTCAGTTGACAGCTGGTTTGACATTCAAATTGGGTAAGACTGATTTTGAAGTTTTGGAGCCGATGGATTACGACTTGTTAAACGACTTGAACGACCAAATCAATGCATTGCGTGCTGAAAATGAAGAACTGAGCAAGCGTCCAGTTTCGTGTCCGGAATGCAAAGAGACAGTTACTGAAGTGGTCAATAACGTAGTAGATAATGTAGTATTCTTTCGTCTGAATAGTGCGAAGATTGATAAGAATCAGCATATTAATATCTATAATACAGCGGAATATATTAAAGCAAACAATGTACCTATCAAGGTGATTGGTTATGCTGATAAGAAGACCGGTAAAGCTGATTACAACATGCAATTGTCTGAAAAACGTGCGAAAGCCGTTGCAAAAGAATTGACAGAGAAATATGGAATTTCTTCTAATCAGATTACGGTAGAATGGAAAGGTTGTGAAGAGCAGCCGTATAGCGAAAACAGCTGGAATCGCGTAGTTATTATGCGTGCAGACAACAAATAATCATTCTGCATAATACTAAAAAATAGCAGAGAGGTGCACAAATACGTGCACCTCTCTTTTTTATTAGAAAATTTGCGTATATTTGCATTTATCAAATGCAGGATATATAAGTTGAGATGGAATTTGACAAGAAACATGGATATCTGATCCAATGGCTTATTGGGATAGGCGATTTAATCGTCTTGAACTTGATGTTTATCGTCGTTTATAATTTGTTGGGACCGCTCTATACGCGTGCCATTTCTCATAATTTGAGAGAAGTTTTGTTGCTGTTGAATTTTTGCTACTTCTTTTCTCTCTATTTTGTGCCTATCCAATTACATCGCTCGATTGTTTATTTGGATAAAGTGGTGCAACGGGCATTTTCTGTGATTACTTTATTGATATTTTTGTTTGCAACTTGTTTGATATTTCTGAATGTCGGCGATGTATTGGCTACGTTTCTATTGGTTTATTACGTATCCACGATTGTCATTTTTTCTTGTTGGCGAGTATTAGTTCGTATGATGTTGAAGTTTTATCGTCGTAAAGGATATAACTTTAAAAAAATCATTATTGTCGGGGCAGGAAAAAATGGAATGGATTTGTATCGGGTTATGAAAGATGATATTTCTTCCGGCTTCAATATTTTAGGTTTCTTTGATGATAATCAGGTGTTGAAGGATGTATTGCCTAATTATCTGGGAACAACGGATAAAGTAGAAGAATATGCCTTGGCGCACGATGTGGATGAGATATACTGTACGCTTCCGGGGACGAATGGCGATAAGATTCTCCGCTTGTTGGATTTTTCGGAAAAACACATGATTCGTTTCTTTATTGTCCCTGAATTTTACCGGGATGTGAAGAAAAGTATGGTAATGGAAATTATGGAATCTATTCCTATTATTACCGTGCGGCGTGAACCTTTACAGGCTTTTTACAATCGGGCGTTGAAACGGCTTTTTGATATTGTCTTTTCTTCGGTCGTCTTGTGTACCGTTTTCCCCATTTTGTATGTAGTGGTGGGATTTTTGATAAAGAGAAGTTCTCCGGGTCCTATTTTCTTCAAGCAGAAGCGAACCGGATTGTATGGAAGGGATTTTGAGTGTTATAAATTCCGTACGATGCGTGTCAATGCGGAAGCGGATACGAAACAGGCCGAAAAAGATGACCCGCGGAAAACTAAAATAGGGGATTTCCTGCGGCGAACGAACTTGGACGAGTTTCCTCAGTTTATTAATGTGCTGAAGGGAGACATGTCGGTTGTGGGGCCGCGTCCGCACATGTTGAAGCATACGGAACAGTATTCCAGTTTGATTGACAAATATATGGTGCGCCATCTGGTGAAGCCGGGCGTCACGGGTTGGGCGCAAGTAACGGGCTATCGCGGGGAGACGAAAACGCTGGAACAAATGGAGGGACGTGTCAAACGCGATGTCTGGTATATCGAAAATTGGTCTTTCTTTTTGGATTTGAAGATAATCGTCGTGACGTTGCTGAACATGTTCCGGGGCGAAAAGAATGCCTATTGAATCTTGGAAGTATGGCTTTTAGAATTTGTGATTAGACAAAAAGATATTAAAAAGACGCTTTTTCTATCAGAAAGAAGCTGGAAAGTATTAAATGAATCATTTTGAAGTTTCCAGCAGCTGGAACATGCAAAATTGTCGTTTTTTATTATTCCAGCGGCTGGAAAGGTTTAAATCAAGGATTTTACGTTTTCCAGCGCCTGGAAGGGTCCAAATCAAGGATTTTGCGTTTTCCAGCGGCTGGAAAGCTGAAAATTGGAGATTGGATGTTTTCCAGCACTTGGCAACTCGAAAAAACACCTTTCAGGGGAAAATGAAATAAAATTGAGTTCCCATTCATCTTCTTATTTATAAATGTCGTATCTTTGCGGTCATGGGAAGAATTTTAGCGATAGATTATGGGCGGAAACGGACTGGAATCGCGGCGACGGACACGTTGCAGCTGATTGCAAATGGAATCGGTACGGTACCAAGCAGCGAGGTAGTTTCCTTTCTCTCGGATTATGTAAAGAAAGAACCGGTCGATTTGTTTGTGGTAGGGCTACCGAAGCAGCTGAACAACGAACCCTCGGAGAACATGAAGCGCGTAGAAGCGTTTGTAGCCCAACTTAAGCGAGCCGTGCCTTCTGTCCCTATTCAATATTATGACGAACGTTTTACCTCGGTGATGGCGCATCAGGCGATGATTTTGGGCGGATTGAAGAAAAAAAAGCGCCAAGAGAAAGCGTTAGTGGATGAAATTAGTGCTGTAATTATACTTCAAGCCTATTTAGAAAGTAAGAAATATCAATTATAAAAATATGATTTTACCTGTATATTTATATGGCCAGCCTGTTTTGAGGCAAGAGGCCGAAAAGGTTCCTCAAGATTATCCGGATTTGAAACAATTGGTGGTGAATATGTTCGAGACGATGTATCATGCAGATGGCGTCGGTTTGGCGGGTCCGCAAGTCGGGTTGTCATTGCAGATATTGGTGATCGATGCAAGTGTCATTAGCGATGATTACCCAGAGTGTAAAGATTTTAAAAGGGTAATGATTAATCCTGTTTTCTTGGAAAAGAGCGAAGAAACGGTTTCAATGGAAGAAGGATGCTTGAGTTTGCCGGGAATCCACGAGAAAGTGGCTCGTTCGAAGCGCATTCGGATTCAATATTGGGATGAGAATTGGGAAGAGCATATCGAAGAACTCCATGATTATGCAGCGCGTGTTGTACAACATGAATGTGAGCACCTGACGGGGCATGTTTTCATCGACAATATTTCGGCTATCCGTCGGCAATTGAATAAAGGTAAGTTGAACAGTATTATTAAAGGGACAGCTCGCTGTGCTTATCGGGCGAAGGCTGTTGGGAAATAATAAAATAAGTAAGTTATGACAGATTTAAGTAAAAACATTCTGGCTCTCAGAGAGAAGAAAGCCGTTGTAGAGATGGGTGGTGGCGAAGCGGCCATCGAGAAGCAAATCGCGATGGGCAAGATGACAGCCCGCGACCGTATCCTGTCGCTGCTGGACAAGAATTCTTTCCACGAGTATGATTTATTTGTAAAACATGACGGGCGCGATTTTGGTATGGACAAGAAAGACCTGCCGGGCGATGGCGTTGTGACGGGTACAGGTACTATTTTTGGTGCTCCGGTATGTATCTATGCGCAGGACTTTACCGTGGCTGGCGGTTCGTTGGGATTACAACATGCCCGCAAGATCACCAAGATTATGGACCATGCGCTGAAGATGAAGTGCCCCATCATCGGCATCAACGATTCGGGTGGTGCGCGTATCCAGGAAGGTGTCGGCGCATTGGCAGGTTATGGCGAGATTTTCTATCGGAACACGATTGCTTCGGGTGTGATTCCGCAGATTTCATTGATTTTGGGTCCGTGTGCCGGCGGTGCGGTTTATTCGCCTGCGTTGACAGACTTCGTTTTCGTAGTAGAAAATATTTCGAAGATGTTTATCACGGGTCCGAACGTTATTAAGACAGTATTGGGCGAGGATATTTCGATGGAAGACTTGGGCGGCGCGCGCGTTCATGCTGAAATCACGGGTAATGCACATTTCTATGCCAAGAGCGAGCATGAATGCTTCGAGCAAGTGAAACGTTTGGTAAGTTTCATTCCATGGAATAACGAACATCGTGCGAAAGCCTTCGAACCGAAAGAGCCTTCTGCGATGTTGAATATCGAAGAGGTGGTTCCTTCAGACCCGAAGCAGCCGTATGATGTGCGCGACGTGATTAAGTGTATCGTGGATGATTCTGATTTCCTCGAAATCCAGCAGTTATGGGCGGCGAATATCGTGGTAGGTTTCGGTCGCATGGGCGGCGAGACGGTCGGTTTCGTAGCGAACCAGCCGATGGTATTAGCAGGTGTGTTGGATTGCGACAGTGCGGACAAGGCAGCTCGTTTCATCCGTTTCTGCGATTCGTTCAACATTCCTATCATCACGTTGGAGGATATGCCGGGTTATCTGCCGGGCGTAGATCAGGAACATGCCGGTGTGATCCGTCATGGTGCGAAAGTGTTGTATGCTTATTCGGAGGCTACGGTGCCGAAGATTACGGTCATCTTGCGTAAAGCGTATGGTGGCGGTTATATCGCAATGAACTCCCGTCACTTGGGTGCCGACTTTGTCTTTGCTTGGCCGAGTGCTGAAATTGCCGTAATGGGTCCGGAAGGGGCTGCGAACATCATCTTCCGCAAGGAAATCATGGCGGCTGAAGACCAGGAAGCAATGCGTCAGGAAAAAGTAAAAGAATATACCGAGAAGTTTGCTAATCCGTATGTGGCTGCTTCGCGTGGATTCATTGATTCGGTTATCGAGCCGAAAGAAACGCGTTCGTTGTTGCTCCATGCGTTGAAGTTCTCTATCTCGAAAGAAGAATATCGTCCGGCTAAGAAACATGGTTTGCCTCCATTCTAAATCGTTTGCATTATGGAAGAAAATAAGCAAGAATTGGTTGATTTTGCGGTTACAGCACGTAAGTATAAGACGACGTTGACCGAGAAATTCAAGAATCGTCACGCCTGGCACAAGCCTTATGCAGGCGATGTCATTTCACATCTTCCGGGAACGATTGTTGAATTGGAAGTAAAAGAAGGTGATGAAGTACAAGCTGGTCAGCTGTTGTTGATTCATCAGGCTATGAAGATGTTGAACCGTGTGGTAGCTCCTGTTTCCGGTATAGTGGAGCAGGTAAATGTCCATGCTGGCGAACAAATTCCGAAAGACCATTTGATGGTCCGCATTGCCGTGAAGTAACGGTACATAAACTTTATATACAGAGACGCGAAGGTAATATGCGATTGATCGCATTCCTTTGTGTCTCTTTTTTTTATGCCCAATGGAAATCGATTTACGTCCGAGGAAAAGTTGGAAACCTCCGAGGAAAGTTCTATCTTTAACCTGCAGATATATATCTTTAGGTTGCAGATATGCATCTTTAACTTGCAGATATGTATCTTTAGCCTAAAGATAGAACTTTCCTCGGAGGTTTTGACTTTTAGGTCGGGCCTCCGCCAGTTTAGGTAAGGCATCTTGGGATTTTGGCAAGGTCTTTCTGTAGCAGAAATGAAACAGATTCGTCACGTCTCCTTCACGTCGGCTACATTTTTCAGAAATATAGGCATACTACTTTTGCGGCCGGAAACAGGACAAAATAGCGTAAAATCTTAGAAAATGGAACGAGGAAAGTTATCCAATATTTTGTTTATCTTATGGGCTGGCGGTGCCGCTTTGCTTTCTTATGCGTTGGTTTATGCACTCCGAAAACCGTTTACGGCGGCTACGTTCGACGGTATGGAATTCTTGGGTATGGACTACAAAACAGCTGCAAGCATCGTGCAGATTGCAGGCTATGTATTATCTAAATTCATAGGTATCAAATTGGTTTCGGAAATGAAGCGTGAACATCGTTTCCGTTTTATTGCCGCTTCGGGTCTATTGGCGGAAGTTGCTTTGTTAGGCTTTGCGATGTTGCCGGCACCATATAATATTCTGGCTCTATTTTTTAATGGATTGGCATTGGGTTGCATGTGGGGTGTCATCTTTAGTTTTATCGAAGGACGTCGAGTGAGCGGCATTTTGGCGAGTATCATGGGAATAAGTATTGCTTTTAGCTCTGGTTTTGCGAAGTCTGCCGGATTATATGTGATGAATAGCTGGGGAGTGAGTGCGTTCTGGATGCCAGCTGTAATAGGCGGCATAGCGTTGGTGTTTCTCATCGCACTGGCGTATGCGCTCAATCGTTTGCCTGAACCTACGGTTGAAGATGTACGTTGTTGTTCTGCTCGTGTACCTATGGATGCCCATCAACGTCGCGACATTTTAATTCGTTTTGCTCCTGTTTTGGGAATGTTGTTTATCGCGAATCTATTTATTACCGTCGTGCGTGATATCAAAGAAGACTTTTTGGTCAATTTAGTAGATACTTCGCAGTTTTCGGCATGGGCCATTAGCGGTGTGGATGGCATCGTGACGCTGCTAATCCTAGGTCTATTTATTTTGATTTCACTGATTCGCAATCACGAAAAAGTTTTATATTTGCTGCTCGGAATGGTTATTGTAGGTAGTGCCGCATTGGCGGGCGTAGCGCGGTTCTACGACGAGTTGCAGCTCTCGCCTTTGGCGTGGATGTTTTCGCAGAGCTTAGGTTTATATATCGTCTACCTCAGTTTTCAGACATTGTTCTTCGAACGGTTCGTCTCTTGTTTTCACATCCGTGGAAATGTGGGATTCTTTATCGTAACGATTGATTTTGTGGGGTATGTAGGAACAGTAGCCGTGTTGGTGTTCAAAGAACTTTTTGTGGCGGAATTGAACTGGATTGAATTCTATAATACGATGGTGACGGTGCTTTGCGTGACATGTTGCCTGCTTTTCGGAGGAGCCTTGGCTTGGTTGGCGCAACAACGCGTACGTCGGCGGGAAGCCTTGCACGAAGTGGAAGGTTCTGCGGCTCTCTCTTATGAATAATGAATGTTAGAATAATAGAGTGAATAAAACGATATAATAACAGATTTAATTGAAGAAAAAATGGAGATGAAAAAAATCAAATGTATCATCATGGATTGGGCCGGTACGACGGTCGATTATGGCTGTTTTGCTCCGGTAGCCGCCTTTATTGAAAGCTTTAATGCAATTGGTGTCCCGGTAACAGCGGCGGAAACCCGTATGTATATGGGCCTTACTAAAATAGAAGAGATTCGCGCTTTGTTCAGCTTGGAGCGCGTGCGAGAGGCTTTCCGAGCTAAATATGGCCGCGATTTCAATGAAGAGGATGTCCAAGGACGTTATGTTGATTTCCAACAAATCCTGTTTAATACGTTGGCGCAATATTCCGACCCAATTCCGGGTGTCGTAGAGACCGTAGAGAAACTGCGCGCTGCAGGCATTAAGATTGGTTCGACTACAGGTTATACGCGCCAGATGATGGACATCGTCATCCCGGCAGCCGAGGCGAAAGGTTACCACGTAGATAATTGTGTGACGTCCGACAATCTTCCCGGAGGCCGCCCCAACCCGTATATGATTTATCAGAATATGATTGATTTGGCTATTCCCTCTGTCGATTACGTCGTTAAGTGTGGCGACACGATTGCTGACATCAAAGAGGGCGTGAATGCAAAAGTGAAGTCGGTCGGCTTTATCTTGGGAAGCAACGAGATGGGATTGACCGAGGCCGAGACGAAAGCATTAGCTCCCGAAGAGTTGAAGCGTCGCATGGACGAGGTTCGTAGCCGTATGTTGGCAGCGGGTGCCGATGCTGTATTGGATAGCATCATGGAGCTCCCCGCCTACATTGAATCGTTAGAAAAATAATAAACTATAAAGTCATTAAAAGTAGATATATCATGGAGAGAAATTATTTATTGTTGACACCCGGTCCGCTGAGTACGTCTGAAACAGTTCGTCAGGCGATGTTGCAAGACTGGTGCACATGGGATAAAGATTACAATGAAGGTATTGTTACACCGCTTCGCCACGATTTGTTGGCTATTGCTGGTCTAGACGAATCAGAGTACACGACTGTGCTTCTTCAGGGGAGCGGTACCTATTGCGTGGAAGCTACGATTGGAGCAGCTGTCCGTCCGGAGGATAAATTGTTGATTTTGGCCAATGGTGCGTATGGCAAACGCATGGCGCAGATTGCTGACTACTATCATATCAATTATGTCATGGTTTCGCTCAGTGAAACGGAATTGGTAACGGGTGAAGTGGCGCGTCGGGCGTTGGAGGAAAATCCTGACGTAACGCATCTCTCGATGGTACATAGCGAGACGACAACCGGTTTACTGAACCGCATCGAGGAAGTGGCCGACGTGATTCGGGGCAAAGGAATTACTTTCATTGTGGATGCCATGAGTAGTTTCGCGGGTGTACCTATCGACATCAAAGGTTTGGGTATCGACTTCCTGGTTAGCAGCGCGAATAAGTGCATCCAGGGCGTGCCGGGATTCGGCTTCATCATTGCGAAGAAGGACAAAATGTTGGCGACAAAAGGAAATGCCCGCTCGCTCTCTTTGGATATTTATGCGCAATGGGAAACGATGGAGAAGGGGCATGGCAAATGGCGGTTTACGTCGCCGACCCACGTGGTACGTGCTTTTTTCCAAGCTATGCAGGAGTTGAAGGCCGAGGGAGGAATTGAGGCTCGTCACCGCCGGTATGTGGAGAATCACCGTGTCTTGGTAGACGGTATGCGCGAACTGGGCTTCCAGACGTTGCTTTCCGACGACAAGCAGGGTTGCATTATCACTTCGTTCTATTATCCGGAGGCTACGTTTGACTTCGCCGACTTCTACAATAAATTGAAGGCAAAGGGATTTGTGATTTATCCGGGCAAGATTTCGGATGCGGATACGTTCCGTATTGGAAATATTGGCGATATTTTCCCAGACGATATTCGTGCGTTGCTGAAAGCTATTCGGGAAGTGCGCGGATAAACCGGTTGTTAATGGAAGGATATAATCCAGTTAGGCAAGGCAACCCATCGAGGCGGATGGGTTGCTTTTTTCTTTTCCAGGTATCCTCTTTCCTCTTTTTTCTTTTGTTCTCGTGCCAAAACTTGCTTGCGGGAGCCCCGCAAGCTTCTCCGTGTTCAAGGAATGACTTGTGGAGTTCCCGCTAATTTGTTTTCAAGCATTGGTCATGAAAAAATAAATACAGGTACAAATTGGGAGTGGCCTAGGTTTAATATTCAATTACCTGGGTCTGCATGGTGAGCAGGTTGATAGTCCAGAGGCGACCGTCGAGTAGTTCGCCGCAGCCTGTTATCCATTTGATGACTTCCGAAGCCTCCATGCAGCCTATGACCCCTGGCAAGACACCCATCACACCCTTCGGCGGCACGCCGCCCATCTCTTCTTCGGGGAAAAGGGTGCGGTAGGTGCGACCAGGGGAGATGTTGAAGACCGAAACCTGTCCTTCAAACTCGCGGATGGCGCCATAAACGTAGGGTTTCCCTAGCTGAGCCGTTACATCGCCCAAAAGATAGCGCGTCTGGAAATTATCCGTCCCGTCTACCACGATATCGTACGCCTTGACGATGTGCCGCGCGAGGGGAGGAACCAGTCGCAACGGATATTCATCTACTTGGAGTTGAGGATTCAACGCTTTTAGCCGGCGGGCGGCGCAGCGGACTTTAGGTTGTCCTATCTCGTCGTTCGTATAGAGTACTTGCCGTTGAAGATTGCTCTCGCTCACCACATCATTGTCTATCAACGCCAGGCAACCCACGCCGGCCGCTGCCAAGTAGAGCGCGATGGGGGAACCCAATCCTCCGACGCCGACGAGCAGCACGCGGGCATCGCGGAGTCGTTGCTGGCCCGCCACCCCGATTTCGGGAAGGATAAGTTGGCGGGCGTAGCGTTTTGCATCCGAGCTGTTCATACGCAGGGTTTCATTAAGTCGAAAGACTGGTCCCAATCCTTCCAGACTGGCTCGATGCCGATGCCCTTCAGCGCCTTCGTTACCTCCTTCGCCGTGCGCTCGTCGCTGACGTGGAATTGCTCCAGCGTTTGTGGGTAAGAGAAATAACCACCCGGCTCGGTCTTGCTTTCCGCGCTCATGGTGGTTACGCCGAGGCGAGCCATGTTGTCGCGAAACGATGCGCTCTCGCGGGTAGAATAAGAGATGTCCACGTCGTGGTCGAAGATGCGGGTGGCGAAGGTGACTTGCGCCAGCTCGCGGTCGTTCACCACCACGTTTGGCTGGAAGCCGCCGTTTTCCGACGGGCGCATCCTTGGGAAGTTGAAGCTGTACTTCGTCTTCCAATAATGCTTTTGCAGATAGCGCAAGTGATAAGCCATCATCGTAATATCGGTGCGCCACTCCTTCTCCAAGCCCAAGAGCACGCCCATGCCGATGCTATGCACGCCCGCCTGCCCCATGCGGTCGAAGCCGTTCACGCGCCAGTCGAACTTGGACTTCATTCCGCGCGGATGATAGATGTTATAGTTCGCCTTGTGGTAGGTCTCCTGAAAACAAATCACACCATTCATGCCGTGGTGCGTGAGCTCGCGGTATTCCTCGGCAGAAAGGGGCATCACCTCTATTTTCAGATTCGAGAAGTAAGGCTTCGCCAAATCCAGGGCGCGGGCGATGTAGGGGACGCCCGCCTTCGCCGGATTCTCGCCCGTCACAAGTAAGAGGTTCTCGAAGGGCGCCAGCTTCTTGATAGCCTTGTATTCGTTTACAATTTCCTCCTCGGTCAGAATTGTTCGCTTCATCGGGTTGCTGACGTGGAAACCGCAGTAAACGCACGAGTTGGTGCATGAATTCGTGATGTAGAGCGGAACGAACATCGACATCGTGTTGCCGAAGCGTTCGCGTGTGTATTTGTAGCTGAGTTGCGCCATTGTCTCCAGATGCGGTTCGGCCGCCGGAGAGATAAGAGCCATAAAATCGTTCACATCCAAGTGTTCCTTCGATAAGGCGCGACGCACGTCGGCATCGGTCTTGGAGGCGATGAGGGAGGTGGTTTCGCCCCAGTCTATTTTTTGTAATTCTTCTGAAAACATAATCTATACCTATTTTTTATATCCTAATTATATCGTAATGTTTTTTTCGGACGCAGATTACGCAGACGAACGCAGATAAACGCAGATTTGTTTTATTGATTTATACGCAAAATAAATCTGCGAAAATCTGCGTCGTCAGCGTCATCTGCGTCCAATATATCCATTATGTCACATTCTCCTACGAACAATGATTCATTTCTTCAAATCGCGCGAAATCCTCATCGCACAAAAATTCGGCCCGCACATCGTGCAGTACTCCCCATCTTCGTGCTTTCCTTCCTTGTAATATTCAAGGGCGCGGTCCGGGTCGAGGCTCAGATGGAACTGGTCGCGCCAGCGGAACTCGTAGCGGGCTTTGGAGAGGGCGTTGTCGCGGACCATCGCGCCGGGATGACCTTTCGCCAAATCGGCTGCGTGCGCGGCAATCTTGTACGTGATGACTCCCGTGCGGACATCCTCCCGATTGGGCAAGCCGAGGTGTTCCTTCGGCGTAACGTAGCAGAGCATCGCCGTTCCGAGCCAACCGATTTGCGCGGCTCCGATAGCCGAAGTGATATGGTCGTAACCCGGTGCAATATCCGTCACCAACGGGCCGAGCGTGTAGAATGGCGCATCGTGGCAAGCCGAAATCTGGCGTTCCATATTCTCGCGAATCTTGTGCATCGGTACGTGCCCCGGTCCTTCGATGAAAGCTTGGACGTTCTTTGCCCACGCGCGTTGGACTAACTCGCCCAGCGTATCCAGCTCAGCAAACTGCGCCTCGTCATTGGCATCGTAAATGGAACCGGGACGAAGACCGTCGCCGAGCGAGATGGCAACGTCGTACTGAGCCAGAATATCGCAAATATCATCAAAGTGCTCATACAAGAAGCTCTCTTTATTATATAATGTACACCATTTACTGATGATACTTCCGCCGCGACTCACGATTCCGCACAACCGCTTATCCGCCAAATGTACGTTCTTCAGCCGCACACCCGCATGGATGGTGAAATAGTCCACGCCTTGCTCGCACTGCTCGATGAGGGTGTCGCGATAGATGTCCCACGTTAAATCTTCTACTTTTCCGTTCACCTTTTCCAGCGCCTGATACATCGGGACGGTTCCGACTGGGACGGGGCAGTTTCGGATAATCCACTCGCGTGTTTCGTGGATGTTCTCGCCCGTGGAGAGGTCCATCAGCGTGTCGCCGCCCCATTTGCAGCTCCACACGGCTTTATCGACTTCTTCTTCGATGGACGAGGTGGTTGCCGAGTTTCCTATGTTCGTATTTATCTTAACGAGGAAGTTCCTGCCTATAATCATCGGCTCGCTCTCCGGATGATTGATGTTTGCGGGGAGAACAGCCCTTCCTGCCGCTATCTCATCGCGCACGAACTCCGGCGTGATGTGCGATTCGATGCCCAACTCCTCGCAATTCATGTTTTCGCGGATGGCCACGTATTCCATCTCCGGCGTCACGATGCCTTGCTTGGCGTAGTACATCTGCGTGATGTTTCGTCCCGCTTTGGCACGATACGGCAGCGCGATGTGTTCAAAACGCAGATGGTCGAGGCTCTTGTCATCGCGGCGCATCTTTCCGTATTCCGATGTAATAGAATCGAGCTGTTCCACATCGCCGCGAGCGGTTATCCACGGTTCGCGCATCCGGGGCAAGCCTTTCTTCAAATCGATGGTGACGGACGGGTCGCTGAACGGGCCGCTCGTGTCGTAAATATAGACCGGAGCGTTCGGCGTCAGCACGCGTTGGCCGTTTTCTACTGTGACCGTCGGGGTGAGGTTCACTTTCTGCATCCCTACGCGGATGAACGGGAAGAGCTTTCCTGTCATGTACGCTTTTTCGCGTTGCGCATACGCTTTCTTTTCTTTTTCCATATAATATATAGGTATAAGATTATTCATCCAAAAATGCTGTCAAGGGTGAAGAGGCTACGGCTTCCAACGTAGGTGTCGTTCCTTCCAATCCGGCTTCGTAGGCTTCGCGTCCGGCTTCGACTGCCTGTTTGAAGGCCTGCGCCATGCGAATCGGGTCGCCTGCTACGGCAATCGCTGTATTGACCAGTACGGCTGATGCTCCCAGTTCCATCGCTTCAGCAGCATGGCTCGGTGCGCCGATTCCGGCATCCACTACGACCGGAATGCCCGCTTGCTCGATAATGATTTGCAGGAACTCGCGCGTCCGGAGTCCTTTGTTCGTGCCGATAGGTGCGCCGAGCGGCATCACTGTAGCGGCTCCAGCTTCTTCCAATTGTTTACACAGGACCGGGTCTGCCTGGCAATAGGGTAACACGACGAACCCTAATTTTACCAATTGCTCTGTGGCTTTGAGCGTCTCGACCGTATCCGGCAGGAGATAGCGTGGGTCCGGGTGGATTTCCAGCTTCAGCCAATTCGTGCCGAACGCCTCGCGTGCCATCTGCGCAGCGAATACGGCTTCCTCTGCATTGCGCACGCCCGACGTGTTCGGTAGCAATTGAATATGCGGATGCACGATGTGATGCAGCATGTCGTCCTCTTTATTTTCCAAATCGATGCGCTTCATTGCCACCGTTACCATCTCCGTACCCGATGCCAAGATAGCCTTTTCCATCCATTCGTTTGATTTAAACTTTCCCGTTCCTAAGAACAAGCGCGAATTAAATTCTTTTCCTGCTATGATTAATTTATCCATTGAATTACGAATTATGAGTTACTTTTAATTGTTCCTTGTCAATTCTCCATTGTCCATTGAAATTCATCCTCCGCAAGCCGCTTTGATGACTACGATTTGGTCGTTTTCTTGCACGGAGTAGGTCGCCCATTCCGTACGCGGGACGATGCGATTGTTTACAGCCACGGCCACGCCCTTATCGGGAAGTTCCAATGCCTGCGCTACCTGTTGGAGGGTATTTGCTTCCCCCAGCTCCATTTCCTTGTTGTTTACCTTTATTTTCATCTGCTTATTACATTAATAATACTTGGATTCAAGGGGGAGATTCCGCAGCGGGGGAAGAAGGAAAGAATAAATCAGTTGTCGGGCTCAAAGCCTCTCCAAACAATCCCTACGTCAGCATTACCTGCATCAGGTGAAGGGTATAATCTCAGCTTCCCCGCTTCGGGCGAAAGCACCCCTTTGTTTCCGTTCGCAAAGGTACGAAAAAATATCTTGGAAAAACAATACCCCGGAGGGATAAGTTGCCGGTCCGACACTGTCGGAAAGTCTCCCAGCCTGCCGGGGAAGGATTCCGACACTGTCGGAAAGTCTCCCAGCCTGCCGGGGAAGGATTCCGACACTGTCGGAAAGTCTCCCAGCCTGCCGGAGAAAGATTCCGACATTGTCGGAAAGTCTCTCAGCCTGCCGGGGAAGGATTCCGACATTGTCGGAAAGTCTCTCAGCCTGTCGGGGAAGGATTCCGACATTGTCAGAAAGCCATCCGTCCTGCTTGCCACACCAGCGGGAGGGGGCGTCAACCCATATCGTCGCCCGTCTTGACCACATCCACCTTGACGGTCTTATGGAAGGGAATGAAACGCGAGACGATGGCCAGTATGATTGTCGCAATCAGGAGGTAACCCAAAAGCGTCTTCAGGGCGAGCAGGAGGCTCTGCTGCTGGACGAGGGAGTAGAGCGTGTTCGTCGCCAGTTGTTGTGCCTCGTCGAAGCCATGCCCCGAAGCGAGCGATGATTGCAGCGACTCGTGGTAACGTCCGGCGGCCAGCGGGTCGGCCAGCGAGATACCGTCGGAAAGGCGGTGGAGGGCTTTCAAACGCAAGGAATAGAGCATATTGTTGTAGAACGAAACGCCAATCACCGGGGCGAATGCCGAGCGCACGGCGATGACGAAAAAGGCGTTCGTGAGCATGATTTTAGGTTCCAAATCCTCGACGACGAAGAGGCCGAACGCGATGACCAGTATCATCATGCCCAAGCCGCGCAGGAACATCGGCACGTAGAGCATCTCGTAAGTACTGGAGGGCGAGATGCCGAAATATAAAATGCCGAAATAGAGCGCATAGCAGGCCATCCCTCCCGCAATGAGGAAACGGAAACGCCAGCGTTGCCAGCGAAACCACCAGAAGCAAATGAACCCGCCCACGATAAAGCCCGGAATCAGAAAGAGGCTCAAACGGTTGGTATGTACGCTGTCAATATTGAGTACCGAATTCAGGTAGGTCGTGGTCAAGGTGCTGGACGCGCTGAAAAACATGGTCAGGAACATGTAAAAATAGCCCAGCACGGATTTGGGGCGGTGTAGGATACGCAGGAAGATGTGCGGCTTTTCGGCCGTGAGCTGCTGCCAGGCGAAAAGGGCTATCAGCAACGGGGCCACGAAGAGGTAAATCACAATCTTCGGCGACGCGAACCAGTCGAGTACGCGCCCATACGTGAACACGTAAAGCAACATCAGCATGGCTGTGGAGATGATGAGCATCCCCCGGAAATCGATGTCGCGCAACGGGAGGTCCGCTTTTACCTTGGCATACCGGAAGCAGACGAGAATCGCGATGATGGCTACCAGAATACCCAGCATCATGAAGTAATACATGTATTTCCAGTCGTAATAATAGGCTAACTGTGCCGTCACCGCCATCGAGATTTGCCCCATGCCGAAAACCAAAGGAAAGAAGTAGGAGTAAAACTCGCTACGGACGTTGTTGGGTGTAAATAGCGGTTGGATTTGGATGATGCACCAAAGCATCACGAAGGCTTTCAAAATGCCGATGAAGAAGCTGCAGACGATAATGAGGTCGATATTGTTCGTCGATGAACAAAAGAAACTGAGCAACGCCTGGAGCGGGAGGTCACCAAGCAAAAGTGATTTCGGCGGAACCGCATCCAACACTTTGCGGACAAGTGGGTAAGCTACCGCCATGCCTACGGAGGTCGCGTAATATCCCATCGAAATATCCTCGCTAAAAACGCCCAGCGAGTTGGATAGTTCCAACATGCTGCCCGTATAAGCCCCGTTGAGCATGGAGGTCGGGAGGAAAATAAGGAAAATAGTCAGCACCCCCAACCATTGCGGCACCCACGGACGGAGAGGTAGATTCAACGTCTTCATGTTGTTTTATTTCTTCAACGCTTCGGTGATGACCATCATGCCCGCACGAAATTGCGCTATGTCCTCTTCGTTGACGTCTTCCAAGTCGATGCGCACCGGGATGCGTTGCTGTACCTTCACGAAATTGCCGGCCGAGTTGTCCGTCGGGACAAGTGAATATTTCGAACCAGTCGCTTCCGAAATGGCCGTCACTCGCCCGTGGAAGGTTTTACCGGATATGGCATCCACGCGGATGCGTACCTCCTGTCCGATATAAATATTTGCGATTTGCGTCTCCCGGTAATTGGCCGTAATCCACTTGTCTTGGCTCCGTACCAGATAAGAGAGGGTTTGCCCGGCTGATACGTATTGCCCGGACTCAAGCGTGCGCCGGCCCATATATCCGTCGTAAGGGGCGGTCACGATTGTATAGGAGAGATTCAACTTGGCAAGGTCGAGGTCTGCTTCCCGCCGGAGGATATTCGCCTCCGCTCCGGTCTGCCGTTTGGTTGCTTCCGCATATTGGGAAACGACGGCCTCTTTCTGTTCCAGCAGAGCTTGATAACGGGCTTGGGCAGCCTCGTACGTAGCTTTTACCTGTTCGAATTGTTGTTCGGCCACCGACTCGTCCTTCAATAACCGTGCATATCGATGATAGTCCTGTTCGCTTTGCCAAAGGCGGGCTTTTGCTTCGGCAATGTTCGCCTCCTGTACTGCGATATTGGCGTGCGAAGTCTGTATGCCTGAATGCAATACATCCTTGGAACCTTCCGCATCCAACAGGGCGGCTTCCGCTTCTTTTACACGAATTTTGTATTCCCGGTTGTCGAGGATGAGCAACGTATCGCCCTTGTGCACATATTGATGCTCGCGGAAACGGATTTCTTGGATATAACCCGCCACGCGTATGTTGATAGGAGCGATGTATTGGTCCACGTACGCATCGTTCGTTATTTCGTAATTCACGTATCGCCAGAAATAGTGTATCGTCCAGCCGATTCCGGTCAAGGCCAGAAGGATGCAGACGGTGTTTAAGATTGTATTGCGGAGTTTTAACCGGAATGTCTTTTTCGTATCGAGTGTCGTCATAATTATGCCTATATTTAAAATGAAAATAAACGATAATCCCAATGGAATGTAACTATAATCGAAATGGATTGTAACTATAATTTCCCGCTCGCATGCTGTAATTCATAATAGGTATATACGACTTGCGTGCGGGCGGTCGTGAGTTGCAATTCCGCATCCAGCAGGACGCTATTTGCATCCAAGAGGTCGGTAAGGATAGCGAGCTGGCTCAAGTATCGGTTTTGCACGATGCGATAATTCTCTTGCGCTTGCCGGACGGAGAGTTTCAGTGCCTCTACGCGGTCGATAGCCTCTTGATGCCGCAGATAAGCTGTGCGTATCGTGAGCCGGGAAGATTGCTTGAGTTGCTCCTCTTCGTTCTGGCGGAGATGCACATTCAGGCGGGCGGCGTTCAGACGATGCTTGTTTTTATAGAAAGACGAGAGCGGATAAGCGACCGACAAACCGATATTCCAGGTGTTGTTGTACATATCCGCCATGGTTCGCTGCACGGGGCGGGCCAGCGTATTTCCGGCATGGAGCGAGATGGTGGGGCGGTTGTCTGCCTTGGTCAGCTCTACCTCGTTTTGGGCGAGCAGGGTTTGCTGGCGGGCGAGGAGCATGGCCGGGTCGTTTGCATAGGCTTCGTCTACGTACTGCATGTAGCTGTCCGTGGGTGTGGGATGGCTCAAGAGTGAAGTGTCGGGGATGATGTACAGGTGTTCGTCCAGTCCTAATAGAATATCCAGTTGTTGGGAAAGCAGGATAAGCGTGTTTTCGGTTTCTTGGAGGGCGAGCCTGTCGGTGGTGAGCTGGAGTTCGCTCCGTAACACGTCGTTGTTGGTGATGACGCCCTCTTCCTTCAGTCGTTTGATGTCTTTCAACCTGCGTTCGGACTCTTCGATGTTCCGGGTCAATACCTCATGTTGCTTGTAGTAACTGAAGAGGTTCATATATTGCTGGAGGAGTCCCAGTTTGATGTCCGCTTGGTCGGTGCGTGTCTGGAGGAGGGCAATCTGTCGTTCGATATCCGCTTGCTTGATGCTATGCTTGATGCGTCCTCCTTGATAAATGGGTTGCGTGAGGTCGAGTGCATAATTTTGCGACCAATCCGGTGATTCGGGGCGCGTCGGGTGGCTCAATCCGCGTTCGAAGAGGATAGGTTGGCCCACATATCCGCCGTTCAATCCGATTTCGATATCGGGGAGTTGTGCTCGGCGGGCCGTTTGGCTTTGTTCTTTTGCTTGTCGTTCCCGTATTTTATCGGCTTGGATAGGCAGGCTGTTTTCCATACCTAACTCGAAGAGTTGCCCGACTGTGAGGAAAAGGGAATCCGTCTGGGCGGATAAGGGGCCATAACTCAAGAATGCGCCCAAGCCTATTTGTATACATTGATTAATAACCTTCCTATATACCATAGTGTGATAACCTTTCAAATCTAATCTGTATGCCCCGCTGTTTGCATACAGTGCTAACTTATTTTCTTTTGCCTCTGCAAAGTTACGGATTCTGCGCGAGATGGTCAAGTGTTTTTCCGGGATGCAAGGGATTCGTATAAGCCTTTGCTTTTTCTTAGCTATTTACGGAAAGTTGATTATTTTTGCCGCATGGAACCGATGCGGAAAATCATACATATCGATATGGATGCCTTCTATGCTTCTATCGAACAGCGGGATAACCCGGAATTGCGGGGGAAGCCGATTGCCGTGGGGCATGCCGAAGAACGGGGTGTCGTGGCGGCTGCCAGCTATGAGGCGCGGAAGTTTGGCGTCCGTTCGGCCATGCCTTCGCTCCGGGCGAAGAAGCTTTGTCCGGAATTGGTCTTCGTACCGGGAAGGATGGAGGTGTATAAGGCGGTTTCGGCTGAGATTCATGCCATTTTCCATGAGTATACCGATATCGTCGAACCGATTTCGCTGGACGAGGCTTTCCTCGACGTGACGGAAAACAAGCCGCATATCGAATGGGCTGTGGAGATCGCCAAGGAAATCAAGGCTAAAATACGCGAACGATGTCATTTGGTGGCTTCGGCAGGCGTGTCGTATAATAAGTTCTTGGCCAAAATCGCTTCCGATTACCGCAAGCCAGACGGGCTGTGCACGATTCATCCTTCGCAGGCGTTGGATTTCATCGCCCGCCTTCCGGTAGAGGCTTTTTGGGGCGTCGGTCCGGTGACGGCCCGCAAGATGCACCAGCTGGGCGTCCACAACGGGGCGCAACTGCGCGATTGCTCGCTGGAAATGCTGACGAGGCAGTTCGGCAAAATGGGCGCGGTCTATTTCCATTTTGCGCGGGGAGAGGACGACCGTCCCGTAGAGGCCACCCGCATCCGGAAGTCTATTGGTTGCGAACGGACGCTCGAGCGCGACATCACTGCCTCGTCCAACATGATTATCGAGCTTTATCATGTGGCGGTCGAGCTGGTCGAACGTATCGCGCGCAAGGATTTCAAAGGAAATACATTGACCCTCAAGATAAAGTTCGGCGATTTCGAGCAAATTACCCGCAGTCTCAGTACCAAACAGCCGCTCGTGCGCCTCGACGACATCCTCCCCTTGGCCAAGAAACTGCTGACGCAGGTGGATTATGCCCGTCACCCGGTGCGTCTCATCGGATTGGCCGTTTCGAACCCCGCTGCGCCTGCTCCTGCCGCCGGCCAATCCCTTGGGAAACAGCTTTACCTACCGTTTGGCGACGATTTTTTCCTTCCGAACCGCTTTGATTGAGCTCCCAGCCTCGCTTTACCCCTTGGGAGACCCGCCGATAGCTCTCTTTACCCTTTCCAGGTATGTGTTTATATCAATTGGGTACTGATTTTATATGAATTGGCTTGCATTTGTTTGAATTGAGTAGTCAATCTATATGGATTCAGTTGCGTTTATAGTTATTGAGTAGTCAATTTATATGAATGCACGTGTGTTTATATAGATTGACTACTCAATTCAAACAAACGCAGTGGTGTTTGTTTAGATTGAGTAGTCAAACAGGTAAAACGCATCCTTTTTTGGTGCCAAGAAAAAGCGCTTAGCCTCGCCGGAGACACCGGACATGGCTAAGCGCGTGGAGGGCGGACCGTCAATCGAACTCGACGACCGTAATACCAGCCCCTCCGAACTGAACGTGCTCATCGTGGAAGCTACGCACGCCAGGGACGCCCTGCAGGTATTCGCGAATCAGTTGGCGCAGGATGCCGGTACCCGTCCCGTGGAGGATACGCACCTGTTGGGCACCCACCTGGATGGCATCGTCGATAAAGTAGGTGACGGCTTGGATAGCTTCGTCGCCCCGCATGCCGCGCACGTCGATTTCCTGTTTGAAATGCAAGCGTTTCTGGTGCATTTCCTCGGAGGTCTGCTCGCTGATGAAGGTACTCTTCTGAATGTCGCGCTTGATTTGGTTCTTGCTGACTTTTTCCAGGCGGTCCAGTTTGACGCTACTCTTGATCATGCCGAAAGCCACTACGGCCTGCTTGTCTTGTACCTCCAGCACCTCGCCCACAGAGGTCTGCCCTTTGATGCGCACCGAATCGCCCGCCTCGATGATGTCCGGGTTGAACGCCTGCACCGAGGTGTTTTTGGCCTTTTGCTTCTTCCGTTCCTTGCGGGCCTGGAGTTTCTCCATTTTGCGGGCGATGCGTGCATCCTCTTCGCCGGGCGCGTGGAGGTTGTCTTTAAAATCTTGCAGCTCTTGACGTGCCTGCTTGGTACGTTCCTTTTCGGCCTGGGCCTCTTTGATTTCGCGGATGGTATTCTCAATTTTGGCATTGGCCTCAGACAGGATACGGGCGGCTTCCGTCTGGGCGTCGCGCAAGATGTCTTTGCGTTGGCTGTTCACCTCGTTCAGGTCTTTTTCATATTTGGCGATGACCTCTTCGAGGCGTTTCTCCCGCTGGTGGATGTTCTGCCGTTTATGCTCCCAATAGCGTTTGTCGCGGACAATATCTTGAAGGTATTTGTCCATGTTGATGTAATCCTGTCCCACCTTTTCCGAGGCTTCGGCAATTACATCTTCCGGCAGGCCGATTTTGCGCGCGATTTCGATGGCGAACGAACTGCCCGGATTGCCGATGGCAAGGCGGAACAGCGGTTGCATCAAATGGCGGTCGTAGAGCATGGCACCATTGACCACGCCCGGCGTATCTTCGGCAAAGTGCTTCAGATTTTGGTAGTGGGTCGTGATGATACCATAACTTCCCCGTTCGTTGAAACGGTGCAAGAGTGCTTCCGCGATGGCACCACCGATTTGCGGTTCCGTGCCGCTGCCGAACTCGTCGATGAGGAGGATGGTGCGCGGGTCGCAGTTCTTGACGAAATACTTCATGTGCGTGAGGTGCGAAGAGTAGGTACTGAGGTCGTTCTCGATACTCTGCTCGTCGCCTATGTCGATGAAGAGATTATCAAAGATGCCCATCCGCGAAGATTCGTGCATCGGTACCAGTAATCCGCATTGCATCATATATTGCAACAGCCCTACTGTCTTGAGGCAAACAGATTTACCCCCGGCATTGGGACCGGAGATGAGGAGGATGCGGGTACCTTCCGCCAGCGTGATGTCGAGCGGCACGACCTCTTTGTGTTGCTTTCGGAGCGAGAGGTAGAGAAGCGGATGGACGGCATGTGCCCAGTCGATTTGTTGCTTGTTTTCCACCACGGGATAGATGCCGTTTATATCCAAGGCGAAGAGCGCCTTCGCGCGGATGAAGTCGATATCGGCCAAGAATTCGTAGGATTGCAAAATATCGGGCACCAGCGGACGAATCTCGTCGGTAAAGGCCGTCAGGATGCGGATGATTTCACGCTTCTCTTCCCCCTCCAGTTCGCGGATGCGGTTGTTGGCTTCCACGACGATTTCCGGCTCGATGAAAACCGTCTTCCCGCTGGCAGATTCATCATGGACAATGCCCTTGATTTTCCGCTTGAAAGCCGGAGCCACAGGAATCATCAAGCGACCGTCGCGCAGGGTAGGGGCTACGTCCTTATCGACCACGCCCTCTTGTTGCGCGGTACGCAAGATGGTTTGCAAGCTGCGCGAGATGTTGTTCAGGGTGAGGGTCATCTCGCGTCGAATGGATTGGAGTTTGTCGGAGGCGGTATCTTTCACTTTTCCGAATTTGTCCAGTATGGTGTCGATTTGCGTTATCAGGCGGGGAAACACTTGGATGTCGCCCGCCAAAGCCGTCAGTGCTGGATATTTGATTTCCCCCTCTTCATCCGGACGAAGGAAGCGTACGATGTCTTGGATGGTCTGTAGCGAACGTTTCAAATCGAATACTTCCTTTTCGTCCATCCATGTCCCTTCCGGGCGGATGCGTTTGAGCGAATAGCGTACGTCGAGGAAATAATTCGCAGGAAATTCATCCTCTTCCTGGGTCAGGCGGACGAACTCGCGGGTCTGTTCCAAACGTTCGCAAAGGGTCGGATAATCGGCAGTAAATGTCATGTCGCTAACCCGTTCTTTCCCCAGCGTGCTGAGGCATTTGTCGGCAAGCAAAAGGCGGACTTTGTCGAAGCCCGTCTTTTGTTCAAAATTGGATGGGTATGTCATATCTCTTTTTTATTCCTTAATTTATTTAGAAGTACGCCCTGCTACGGTGAGCGAGACGCTGCTTCGTATCGTTGGGCGGATGATGATTTTACGTCGCTCCTTACCTTGCTTCACGTAGAACGTGATGGCGTTGTTGCTCGTCGGGTTGACGTAAGGAGCGAAATAGTATAAATAAGCGAAGGCCGTTAGGTTGTTCGCATTCTGGATAGCTTTGTTCACTTCCGGATATTTGAACGTGTCCCAATACATGCAGCGGTCGAATCCATTGGCATCGGTGAAGCGGGTCGAGGCGTCGCGATAGACCATGGTGTTCATGATGAATTGGCGGTAAGCGGCGGTGAACTCGTCGATAGTGTAATCGGTACTCAAGCCTTCGATACCTTCCACCACGTCGCCTGCTTGGATGCCGGCCTCGTAGGCGGGCGAACCTTTGTCTATGGCTACCACGTTCGAGAGTTTATTCATATCATAATTAATCCCGGTATAATTATAGGTACATTGCGTCACGATGAAACGCACGTTTTTCCGGCTGCGCAGATAGGGAAATTGCGTACACATAAGCGGGATGTGCATTTGTGCGTATTCTTTCAGGCCGAATGCCTCTTCCAGCATTTCGTTGGCTTCGCATTCCCACAAGACGCGTCCCGGCTGCAGCTTTTGGTCGATGAGGCGGAACCCCAGTTGCAATACGTAAGGGGCTTCCGACGATGAGGCACCTAATTCGAGGAACGGTACCTCTTCCATCCGGTTGCGGTTTGCGTTGTAGCGATAGACCGGTTCTTTCAATTTGATAGGATTCGGCCCTACGTAGTCGGGATTTTTGTCGAAGAAATAGAACGTTTGCACCAGCATGTCGGGGGCTTGCAGGTTTCGTTCATATCCTTTTTTTACCATTTCCCGTTCGATGATGCGGTTGAGGTCCATCTCCAGCTCTTGGTTGTTTTCATCTACTTCGGCAAACGAGAAGGTACGGAATTGGGCGAAGTTGACGGTATCGGTAGTGGCTGTATAGACAAATGGGCAGGTGAACGTCCGCGTACAGGTCGTTTCGAGGCTGTACATGTTAAATGCCATGGCAAGCTGGGCTTCTGTGATGGCATCGACCGGCTTGCATTCTTTGACCACGCGCACTGTGCGGGTCGCCCCTTGAGCCGATTGGAAAGTCAGTACCATGTCTGGCCGTGTAGCTGGGTTGAGCAAGATGGCGAGGTCGTCTGCCGTCAGCTCTACCGTTGGGATACCGTCGATTTGTTCGATAATGTCGTTAGGCTGCACGCCGGCCCGTTCAGCCGAGCTATAGGGAATGACTTGGGTCACGACGGGCCGTCCTTTTCCCCAGTTGGCTTTTTGGCTAATTTCATAAGTAAGTCCGATGCGGCACACCTGTGCATTTTCTTTCCCTTTCTGCGCCCAAGCGCTGGAAGCCATCCACAAAAGGAGGAGGCTATAGGATATTTTCTTCAATGGTCGAATCATTTTTTTCTGCTTTTATTTCATGGACGCAAAGATACAACAACCTGCGCCAACGACCAAATTTCCATTTATTTCAAATTTTCTTGACTATTTAATGGCCAGGGCCTCGGAGAGGTCCAATCCTCAGGTAGCTGCGGGTCGGAGCGAAGCGAGGCCTGCAGTAGTTTATACGTCGCGAAATGGATGTCCACGATACGCCGCAGGCCTCGCCGATGGCTTCGACCTACGGCTACCTGAGGATTGGACCTCTTTCGAGGCCCGTTTTTCTGGGGGATTGGGGCTTTTTCATGCTGTAAAGTGTGTTCGCCGAGCGAGATGGCAGCTTGAAAAACGTGGGAAATGCCGTTGCGTATAGCAAAAACACTTCCCACGCGATTGGAAGCCTATTGCGCGAACGCAATTCCATTTCCCACGTGATTGGAAGCCCATTGCGTGGACACAATTCCATTTCCCACGCGATTGGAAGTCCATTGTGTGGACGCAATTCCATTTTCAACGTGATTAGAAGCCCATTGCGTGGACGCAATTCCATTTCCCACGCGATTGGAAGCCCATTGCGCGGACGCAATGGCATTTCCCACGTTTTTGAAGGTCAAATCCTTTCATAAAATCTAAAAATAGAACCAAAAGGAGGGTGTTCAGCTGAAAATACATGCCTTCAAAACCATCCAATGAATGTCTAATCTTAAATTTCAACCGTTAGGAATACGATAGTAAAAGTGTTATTTATTCATTTGTTCCCTGTTTTTACGTATCTTTGTCGGCAACTAAAAAGTAGCATAATATGAAAATACTCTTTTATGATTTGGAAACGACGGGCATTCTCTATTGGCGGAATGGCATTCACCAGATAAGCGGCGAGGTGGTCATTGATGGTGAAACGAAGGAGGTGTTCAACTTCCGGGTGCGCCCCAATCCGCGCTGTGTGATTGATGAGGAAGCCTTAAAGGTATGCCACGTGACGCGCGAACAAATCGAGCAATATCCGCCCATGGAGGAGGTCTACCGGCAGTTGGTCGCGATGCTTTCCAAATATGTGGACAAATACGACAAGCAGGATAAGTTCTTCCTGGCAGGATACAACAATGCTTCGTTTGATAATTATTTCCTGAAGGCGTTCTTTGTGCAGAATGGAGATAATTATTTCTATTCGTGGTTTTGGGTCAATTCCATCGACGTGATGGTACTGGCCACGCAACACCTTCTGGCAGAGCGGCACCGGATGCCCGACTTTAAGCAAGAGACAGTCGCCCGCACGTTGGGCATTCCTTTGGAAACCGAGAAGCTCCACGACGCGTCGTACGATATTTACCTGACGAAGGAGATTTACAAACACATTCAATCAACAGCCCATGTATGTCCGTAGGTTGATATTCGTTGTCAGTTGCCTTCTCTTCTTGTGGGGACATCCCTTGTTGGCCCAAGAAAAAGCCTATCCGAAGAATGGAGAGGGCATTGAATTATTCCTGAAACGTTTCGGGCGGGTAGGATATAGTTACCAAAAGGAGTTCATCCGCCTCAATAAGTCGAAGTTAGGGCGGAATAATATGCTGATTAACGGTGTGCAATATACGTTGCCCCCGTTGCATGACGAGGAGGAGGTACAGACCACTTCCCGCCGGCGTACCCAAACGGAAAAGGCGGGGAAACGCAAGGGCTATGAACCGCTCTTTGGAAAGCAATATGCTGCCTACGAAACCATCTCGTCTGAATTGAAAGGCGCTACCTTTTATTTGGTGAGCGGACATGGCGGTCCCGACCCGGGGGCCATAGGGAAGATGGGAAACCATCGGCTCTGCGAAGATGAATATGCCTACGATATTATCCTCCGCGTAGCACGCAACCTGATGATGCGCGGGGCGAAAGTACATATTATTATACAAGACGCAAAAGATGGTATCCGCGACGGCATGTACCTGAACAATTCGAAACGGGAGACCTGCATGGGCAGCACGATTCCCCTCAACCAGGTAAAGCGGCTCAAGCAGCGGTGCGATAAAATCAACTCCCTCATGAAGCAAGACCCCTCGGCCTATAAACGTGCGCTCTTCATCCACGTAGATAGCCGAAGCCGCAACAAACAGATGGATGTCTTCTTTTATCATGCCGGAAGCCGGGCGGGAAAGAAACTGGCCAATACGGTCCGTGATACCTTCAAACGGAAGTACGCCCATCATCAGCCAGGCCGGGGATTCAAGGGGACCGTGAGCCAGCGCAATCTGTATGTTTTGCGGAATGCCCAGCCGGTGTCGTTGTTTATTGAGATTGGCAATATTCAAAACAAATATGACCTGCAGCGTATCGTTTTAAGCAATAATCGCCAGGCTTTGGCGAATTGGATATGCGAGGGTTTTATCCAAGATTATAAAAATTCGAAGTAATAAGGAAAAGAAAGACCATGAATATTTCTCCATTTGCATCGCCTGTGTATGTGATGCTGAAGCCGGTCGGCTCGGTTTGCAACCTGGCGTGTGATTATTGTTATTATTTAGAGAAGAAGAAATTGTATCCGGACGTGAAGAACTATATCCTCTCCGACGAGTTGTTGGAAAAGTTCATCCGCGAGTATATGGAATGCCAAACGATGCAGGAGGTGTTGTTCACCTGGCACGGGGGCGAGACGTTGATGCGTCCGATTAGTTTCTATAAGCGGGCTTTGGAATTGCAACGCAAGTATGCGGGCGGACGGCGGATTGATAATTGCATCCAGACGAATGGCACGCTCCTTACCGACGAGTGGTGCCGTTTCTTTCGGGAGAACAATTTCCTCGTCGGGATATCTATCGACGGGCCGCAGGAGTTCCACGACGAGTACCGGCGCAACCGGCAGGGCCAGCCTTCGTTCTACAAAGTGATGAAGGGGATTGATTTGCTCAAGAAGCATGGTGTGGAATACAACGCGATGGCGGTGGTGAACGATTACAACGTCGATTATCCGCACGAGTTCTACCAGTTCTTCAAAGATATGGATTGCCATTATATCCAGTTCGCGCCGATTGTGGAGCGCATGGGACGCCATGCCGACGGGACGGTGCTCGCCTCGCCGGAGCAGGGCGAGGAGGTGCAGTTGGCTCCCTTCTCGGTCGATGCGGAGAAGTGGGGTGATTTCCTTTGCGCCCTCTTCGACGAGTGGGTGCAGACGGACGTGGGCATTTATTTCATCCAGTTGTTTGATTCGACGTTGGCGAATTGGATGGGCGTGATGCCGGGTGTCTGCTCGTTGGCGCGGACCTGCGGTCATGCGGGTGTGATGGAGTTTAATGGCGACGTGTATGCGTGCGACCATTTCGTCTTCCCGGCGTATAAGCGGGGAAATATCCGCACGCAGACATTGACCGAGATGATGTACAGCCGGGAGCAGTTGCAGTTTGGTGTAGACAAGCAGGAGAAGCTCCCCGGACAGTGCAAGGCGTGCGAGTTCCTTTTCGCGTGCAACGGCGAATGCCCAAAGAATCGTTTCTTGCGGACGGCGGATGGCGAACCGGGTTTGAACTACCTTTGCCGAGGTTACAAGAAGTTTTTTGCGCATGTGGCTCCGTTCATGGATTTCATGAAGCAGGAGTTGCGAGCCGAGCGTCCGCCTGCCAATATCATGCAGCACGTTCGCAAAGAGAATGGGAAATTAATAATCACGGAATAGATGGAAAAAGTGAATAATAAACCGTGGCAAATGTGCCGCTGTCGGGTCGGGAATGTACTGGTGTCGCGGGAGAATCCGGCGGATTTCGTCGAGTATCCCCAGGGAATCCAAGCGGACTTGGCGCGGTTCTTCGGGGAATGGTTTTCCGACGCTCCGACACTCTCGGTGCATACTTCCGGCTCGACGGGCGAACCCAAAGTGTGGCGCGTGCGCAAGGAGCAGATGATGAACAGTGCCCGCATCACGTGCGAGGCGTTGGGACTTCGTGCAGGCGACCGCGCCCTGCTGTGTATGCCTCTGGATTACATCGCGGGGAAGATGGTGGTGGTGCGCGCGCTGGTTGCCGGGCTGGAGCTGGTGGTGCGCGAACCTTCGGGGCATCCGCTGGCGGATATCGTTGAACCGTTGCATTTTGCGGCGATGGTTCCGCTTCAGGTGTATGATTCGTTGCAAATAGAAGAGGAGGAAAAACGGTTGGCGGCGGTGGGCAACCTGATTATCGGGGGCGGCGCGATCGACCGGGCGCTGGAGGAGAGGCTCCGCGCGATGCCGAACCGCGTCTACTCCACGTATGGCATGACGGAGACGCTCTCCCACATCGCCCTGCGCCGGCTGAACGGACCGGAGGCATCCGCTTTTTACCGCCCTTTCCCCTCGGTGCGCCTTGCGTTGTCGGAGGAACAGACGTTGGTGATCGACGCGCCGTTGGTGTGCGACGAGCTGCTGCATACGAACGATGTGGCGGAGATTCGCGCGGACGGCTCGTTTCGCATCCTGGGGCGGCGGGACAATATCGTGAGCAGCGGCGGCATCAAAATCCAACTGGAGCAGGTGGAGGAGGCGTTGCGTCCCCTCATGCCCGTGCGTTTCGCCCTCACGTCGGTGCCCCATCCCAAGTTTGGCGAGGCGTTGGTGCTTCTGCACGAGGGCGATGCGTTGCCGCAAGAGGTTGTGGCGCGGATGCAGGCGTTGCTCCCGAAGTACCAGCAGCCGAAATACATTTTCGCGGTCGATGCCATCCCGCTGACGGGGACGGGGAAGATAAGCCGCGCCGCCTGCCGGGAGTTGGCCCGGTGCAGTTGGTCGTTGGAAGTCTTCAAAAAGGATTCTCTCCGGTGAGAGTGGTCGTTGAGGGCCTTCAAAAAGGATTCTCTCCGGAGAGCGTGTTCGTTGAAGGTCTTCAAAAGCGGACTTCGCCGGTGCAGTAGGATGAGGAAAAGATAAAATGACATATAAATGCAATGCAAATGAAAAATGTAGTATTACCCATGGCGGTTTGCGCCCTGTTTGCGTGCTTCCCGACGGAAGGAATGCAAGCGGCAGAGGGGCGCGAGGCCGCGTTTGAGCAGGCGGATTGTGTGACGCTGCTCGACAGTACGGCGGTATCGGTGCAGGAGACCGGCTCCGGCTCGTTTGCCGTCTACAAGAAGTTTAAAGTACAGACGATGGCGGGGGGCGTGGCGAACCACGTCATCAAGTATGATTACGATCCGCTCACGGCCTTTGCCGAGTTCAAGCAGGCGACGATTTACCGCGCCAGCGGCGATGTGGTGAACGTGGACGTGACGCAGGCGTGCGACTATGCCGCTCCGGCGCGTGCCATTTATTGGGGTGCCCGGCAGATTATGCTCGACTTGGGCCGTCTGGAGCCGGGTGATGTGGTGGAATATGAAATTGCGAAGAAGGGATTCACCTATGCCCTGTTGGCAGGGCCTGAAGAGGACGAATCGCGGTTCATCCCCCCGATGCGTGGCCAGTTCTACGACATCGTGCCCTTCTGGGTGAGCGAGCCGACGGTGCGCAAGGTCTATCAATTGAGTATTCCGCAGTCGAAAGAAATCCAGTTCCAGTTCTTCCAGGGCGAATGTGCTTCGTCGATGTATTACGACGAGGGACGGAAGGTCTATACCTTCGCGGTAGATGATGCCGTGCCCTTCCGCCGCGAACCGAACATGGTGGATTTGTTCGACTCTGCCCCGAAACTGATGCTCTCCTCTACGCCAGAGTGGAAAGACAAGTCGCTTTGGTTTAACAAAGTGAACGAGGATTACGGCAGCTTCGAACCAATACCTGAAGCGCAGGCAAAAGTGAACGATCTTATCAAGGGAAAGAAGACGGAAATGGAGAAAATCGCTGTCCTCACGCATTGGGTAGCCGACAATATCCGCTATTCCGGCATCTCGATGGGAAAAGGCGAGGGCTATACGCTCCACAACCTGAAGATGAACTACACCGACCGCTGCGGCGTCTGCAAGGACATCGCGAGCACGTTGATTTCCTTCCTGCGCATGGCGGGCTTCGAGGCTTACCCCGCGATGACGATGGCGGGGAGCCGCGTGGAGAAGATTCCGGCCGACCACTTCAATCATTGCGTGGCAGTGGTGAAACTCTCGAATGGGACCTATATCCCGCTCGACCCGACATGGGTTCCCTTCGTCCGCGAAGTATGGAGTAGTGCCGAACAGCAGCAGAATTACCTCCCCGGCGTGCCCGAAGGTTCAGACTTGTGCATTACACCGGTTTCCGCTCCGGAGAATCATTATTTGCGCTTGAAGGCGAAGAACCGGCTGGAGGCAGACGGGACGCTGAAGGGCGAACTCATCGTCGAGGCCGAAGGGCAGACGGATGCCAGCGTGCGCCGCGTGTTCACCTCCGGCTGGCTCTCCGACTGGAAGAACACGATGGAGCAGCAGCTCCTGAACGTATCGCCGAGCGCGAAGATGACGAGTATCGACTGGGGCAAGAATCCGAAAGATTACCAAGCCGCCCCGATACGCCTGGTGTTCCGCTACGAGATTCCGGACTATGCCGTGAAGACGGACGACGCCCTGCTCGTCAAACCAATGGTGATGAACAACCTTTACCATTCCGTGAAGAGCTTCCTGCGCATCGACACGAGCCTGGAAGAGCGCAAGTATGGCTTCAAGGATGCTTGCTCGCGCCTCGTGGAGCAGGAGGAGAGCATCCAGCTCCCGGCGGGATATGGCTGGGACGTTGCGGAAGCTAAGCGTTCGGATGTTTCATCTCCGGTAGCATCGTTTGAGGGTTCCATCCAAGAGGAAGATAATAAAATCCTCCTCAAGCAGAAATTGGAATTGAGGAAGCGGGTGTACGAAGCAGCCGATTGGGACGGGTTCCGCAAGCCGGTCGACGAATTTAAATCCTATGGCGATTATTTGGTAATTAAGAAGAAGTAAGGAGGAAATAATATGAAACATAAAATAGTATCGTATGCAATCGTACTCGTATGCTTGTTGGGTGGCCTCTTTTCTGCGCAAGCAGCCTCTGATGCGGAGTACAAAAAACTCTCGAAGGCCTGGACATGGAACGCCGACGGGAGCCAAGAGTTCCATTACAATATGGAGTTGACGATTTATACCCATACCGCGATGCGCAGCGCGTATGGCGAAACCTTCATCGTCTATAACCCCGAATACCAGACCCTGAAGATTAACGAATCCTATACGAAACAGGCCGATGGGACGATTGTCAAAACGCCCGACAATGCGTTCGTGGAGGTCTTGCCTCGTGCGGCAGCTAATGCACCGGCCTACAATCACCTCAAAGAGATGGTCATCGTGCATACGGGATTGGAATTGGGTGCGACGATTTATTTGGATTACACGCTGACCTCGAAAGCGGGTTATCTTCCGGCGTTGGACATCCTGGAACCGCTCCAGCAGAGCTCGCCGGTCAAGGAATATAACCTTTCTATTTCCGTACCGGAGGGCGATGACCTCTTTTATGGTATGAATCCAGCTCAAAAGGCGAACGTGCAAGTGAAAGAGGGAATGCGCACGGTCTCTTGGCGGTTGCGTAATGTGGAAGCTCGTCCGCATGTGGCAGGATTGAATCCCTTGTTCGACGGTTCCCCGCTTTTCTATGCTTCGAGTTATGATTCGGAAGCCGATGCGCTCCGTTCTTTATACGCGCAGTTCGAAACGAAAGAAAGCATGCCGCTTCTCTCCTTGGCCGAGACGCTGACGGAAGGCAAGACCGGCGAGCGCGAAAAACTGCAAGCTATCCTTTCGTTTGTACAAAAGGATTTCGCGCATTGTGCCCTTTCGTTGGCCGAGACGGGATACCGCATCCGCGATGTCGAAGAGGTGATTCGTTCAGCTTACGGAACGGAAACCGAGCTGCTCAACCTCTTGCAGGGACTGTTGAATGCGGCTCAGATTCGGACGGAAATCGGTGTGCTTTATCCGAAGGATGCTCCGGAGGATAGCTTTGGCCTGGCAGCGGCCCATCTTTTCCTGAAGGCGGAAGCAGACGGCGAAACTTATCTCCTGAATGCTTCGGATCCGACGATGGACCGCGCCGGATGGTTCGCACCTCGTGCACGTGTGGTCGATTTGAAATCGGATAAGCCTCTCGAGCTTCCGGCTGTTTCTCCGGCCTTGCATTATCAATACGCCCTTTCATGGGACGGAGACAAGGTCGTGGCGAAAACAACGTCTACCGTGCCGCCTTGTTTCATTTCCTATTTGGCTGCGTCTGATACGGTTCCGGCGCAAACCCTTCCTTTGGAGAAGGCGGGTGTTTATACCCTGATTGCTTTGCCCGATGCGGCAGACGGAGCATCTCATGCCGGTTATGCTTCGATGAATACGACGCGCCCCTGTAACCTCCTGTTGCCCTACGCGCCCGACGAGACATACACCTACACCCTGACGCTCCCCGAAGGATGCCGCGTGGCCACACCGGTAGGAGAGAAAATGTGCTCGAATGCGGCCGGGACGATGCAATTCATCCTCACTCAAAAAGGCAACGAGGTGACGGTGACACGCTCGCTGAAGGTGAACCAACCGCTCATCACACCGCGGCTCTATGCCGATTTCCACGCATTGATGGCTGCTTGGGTTAATCCGAACTATACGCACTTGCTCGTCCGGTAAGAAAATAGTTTCGAATTTGAAAACAAGAACGCGGAGACAGCTGGGAAATTTCAATTCCCGTGTTTCCGCGTCTTTTTTATAAAAATCATCAGACTGTCCGATGAGGAAAATTTGCATGAAGCTAGAAGCGCTGCATCTAGTTTGCCGCAACGCAGCGAGAAGCAAGAAGCGTTGCATCTAGTTTGCCGCAGCACAGCGAAAAGCAAGAAGCGTTGCATCTAGTTTGCCGCAGCACAGCGTGGAGCTAGAAGCGCTGCATCTAGTTTGCCGCAGCACAGCGAGAAGCTAGAAGCGTTGCATCTAGTTTGCCGCAGCACAGCGAGAAGCTAGAAGCGTTGCATCTAGTTTGCCGCAACGCAGCGAGAAGCTAGAAGCGTTGCATCTAGTTTGCCGCAACGCAGCGAGAAGCTAGAAGCGTTGCATCTAGTTTGCCGCAGCACAGCGAGAAGCTAGAAGCGCTGCATCTAGTTTGCCGCAGCGCAGCATGAAGCAAGAAGCGCTGCTTCTACCCGTTTCTATTATTATTATTTCAATAAAAAATCGTCGATTTGTTTGACAAATTCCTCTTTCGGCAAAGCCCCTTGCGCCATCATGGGCGTCCCTTTGGTGGGGATGAAGAGGATGGTGGGGATGCTGCGCACGCCGAAAGCGGCCGCCAGCTCTTTGTCGAGGTCTACATTTATCTTATAGATGAGAATCTTCCCTTTATATTGCGCCGCTAATTCCTCTAAGATAGGTGAGACGGCACGGCACGGTCCACACCAGTCGGCGTAGAAATCCACAATGCAGGGGAGCGTACCTTCGTATTTCCATTCGTTCGGATTCTTTTCGTAATTGAACACGCGCGTAAGAAATTCGGCTTTGTTCAGGTGGATAACTTTTCCTTCGGCCTCTGTAGCTATTGCGGTCGTTGCGTCTTTGTCCGTGAGTTCCTTCCCGTTGTTGGCTGATAAAGTACAGCTAAACGAAGCGCATAAGGCGAGAAGACATAGCAAATTTCGCGTCTTTTGCATACTAATTTTTTTGTTATAATGAATAGTGAAATGTTCGTTGCATAAATAATAGCGCAAAAATACGAAATCTTTTTGGTTAACTATTGCATAGCGTTTCTTTTTTTGTACCTTTGTTCAAAAATGTAAAATCAACAACATAACAAAAACACAGACAAGTATCATGAAAAAGAAGATTCTTTTTGCAATGACGTTGGCTACAGCGATGGCGTGGTCGACGAATGCCGAGACTTTCGATCCTGTAGAATATGTCAACCCGTTGGTAGGCAGCGAATCTACGTTCGAACTCTCAACAGGAAACACGTATCCTGCTACGGCTCGTCCGTGGGGTATGAATTTTTGGACGCCGCAAACCGGCAAGATGGGTGATGGATGGCAATATCAATACACTGCCACGAAAATCAATGGGTTTAAACAAACGCATCAGCCCAGTCCATGGATAAATGATTTTGGCCAGTTTGCGATTATGCCTGTAGTCGGCAAACCCGTATTCAGCCAGTCAGAACGTGCCAGTTGGTTTTCGCACAAGGCGGAGGTTTCCAAGCCTTATTATTATAAGGTATATCTGGCGGAACACGATGTGGTGACTGAATTTACGCCTACGGAACGTGCGGTAATGTTTCGTTTTACCTTCCCCGAGAATGATTCTTATGTGGTAGTTGATCCATTCGATAACGGTTCGTATGTAAAAGTGCTTCCTGAAGAGAATAAGATTATCGGTTATACGACAAAGAATAGCGGGGGCGTGCCGGAAGGATTCAAGAACTATTTTGTCATCCAATTTGATAAACCTTTTACCTACCAAGCGACCGTATCTGATGGTGTCTTGACTGAAAACAAACTGGAGCAAGAGGCCAAACATGCGGGAGCCATTATCGGATTCAAAACGAAAAAAGGTGAAGTAGTACATGCACGGATTGCCTCTTCATTCATTAGTTATGATCAAGCGGAATTAAACTTGAAAGAGCTGGGCGACGATTCTTTTGAAACCTTGAAAGAGAAAGGAAAGCAAGCCTGGAACGAACTTTTGACACGTGTAGAAGTAGAAGGTGGCAACTTGGAGCAGTATCGTACGTTCTATTCGTGCCTTTACCGCTCGTTACTTTTCCCGCATAAATTCTATGAAATCAACGAGAAGGGAGATATCGTACATTATAGTCCGACTACGGGTGAAGTTTTACCTGGTTATTATTATACAGGAACGGGGGTATGGGATACATTCCGCTGTCTCTTCCCGCTCTTGAACTTGCTTTATCCATCTGTGAATAAAGAAATGCAAGAGAGTTTTCTGAATGCTTACCGTGAGAGTGGTTTCTACCCGGAATGGTCAAGTCCTGGACATCGGGGATGTATGGTCGGAAACAATACGGCTTCGGTTTTGGCGGATGCTTATTTGAAGGGAGTGAAGGTAGAAGATACCGAAACACTCTGGAAAGGACTGATGGCATCTGTAAATGGCGTACATCCTACTGTGTCTTCTTCCGGTCGTTTGGGATATGAATATTATAATGAGTTAGGTTATGTGCCTTATGATGTGAAGATAAACGAGAATGTAGCGCGTACGTTAGAATATGCGTATGATGATTGGTGCATTTATGAATTGGCTAAAGCGTTAAAACGTCCGCAAAAAGAAATCGACTTGTTTGCAAAACGCGCCCTGAACTATCAAAACGTATTTGACCCGGAGCACAACTTGATGCGGGGGAAGAATAAAGACGGAAAATTCCAAACTCCCTTCTCGCCGTTGAAGTGGGGCGATGCTTTTACGGAAGGAAACAGTTGGCACTATTCATGGTCTGTCTTCCACGACCCGCAGGGTTTGATGGATTTGATGGGCGGACGTGAGGTCTTTGTGCAAATGTTGGATTCGGTTTTTGCTGTTCCACCTCTTTTCGATGATAGCTATTATGGACAAGTGATTCATGAAATTCGTGAAATGCAAGTAATGAATATGGGAAACTATGCACACGGGAATCAACCTATTCAACACATGATTTACCTCTACAATTATGCGGGCGAACCGTGGAAGGCCCAATATTGGTTGCGCCAAGTGATGGATCGCATGTACACACCGAATCCGGATGGTTATTGTGGAGATGAAGACAACGGACAGACTTCGGCTTGGTACGTCTTCTCGTCGTTAGGTTTCTATCCCGTATGCCCGGGTACGTCTCAGTACATTATTGGTGCGCCGCTCTTCAAGAAAGCGACATTGCATTTCGAGAATGGAAAGACGTTGGAGATTAATGCTCCACAAAACAGCGCAGAGAATATCTATATCGAATCGATGAAGCTGAACGGACAGACTTATACGAAGAATTACTTGGATTATAACGACTTGATGAAAGGGGGCGTATGGGATGTCGAGATGGGCGACACGCCTAACAAGACGCGCGGAACGCAAGCATCCGACTTACCTTATTCATTTTCAACACAACATTAATTGAATACCGTATCTAAAAGGAAGAAAAGAATGAATACGAAAATAAAATCTATCTGTGCGATATGTGTCTCTGCACTTTGGCTGCTATCTTGTGCTCCGAATACGGGGACACAGGTGCAGACACTATCGCCTATTGAATATGTGAATCCCTATATTGGGAATATTAGTCATTTATTGGTGCCTACCTATCCTACGGTTCATTTGCCCAATAGCATGATGCGTGTTTATCCGGAGCGGGCAGATTTTACAGGAGACCGTTTAGGTGGTTTGCCGTTAATCGTCACGAGCCATCGAGGAAGTTCGGCCTTTAATCTCAGTCCTTATCAAGGTGAAGAGGGTAAACTACTTCCTGTCATGCCGTTGAGTTACGACCAAGAGCAACTGACGCCCTACCGTTACCAAGTCTATTTGGATGAGGAGAATGTGGAGGTTGATTTTGCTCCTTCCCGCCAAAGTGCTGTATATAGTTTGACTTTCGAAGATCAAGATGCGCCGGCTTATTTGGTATTTAATTCTCGCAAGGGGGAAATGCAGGTAGAAGGAAATGTCGTGAGCAGTTATCAATATATAGATGGCAAAACGAGAGTTTATCTTTATGCTGAAATAGATAAAACGCCGGATAAAGCCGGTATGTTGGCAAACGGGGCAATCCAAGCGGCTCAGAAAGCTGAAGGGGAGAATGCAGCCGTAGCATTGGCTTTCCCAGCTCAGGTAGGAGAAGTGGGGATTCGTTATGGTATCTCTTACATTGATGTGGAGCAGGCTAAAAAGAACCTCCAGCGCGAAATTGCGGCCTACGATGTGAACGTGGTTGCCAAAGCCGCCAAGGATGCCTGGAATCGAGCGTTAGGTAAGATTGTCGTGGAAGGCGGAAGCGAGGACGACAAGACAGTCTTTTATACTTCACTTTATCGTTGCTACGAACGTCCTATCTGCATCAGCGAGGATGGCCGTTATTACAGCGCGTATGATGGGAAAGTTCACGACGACGAAGGGCGTCCTTTTTACGTGGATGATTGGATTTGGGATACCTATCGCGCGACTCATCCGCTTCGTTCGATGATCGAAACCGAGTTGGAAGGCAATATCATCCAATCTTATCTTCTCATGGCCGAACAGATGGGTACGAATTGGATGCCTACTTTTCCCGAAATCACAGGTGATTCGCGCCGCATGAATTCGAACCATGGCGTAGCAGCCGTCATCGATGCGTACCGCAAAGGCGTACGTGGTTTCGATTTGGAAAAAGCGTATGAGGCTTGCCGTGCGGGTATTGAAGAGAAGACCCTCATCCCTTGGTCGGCGAAACCGGCAGGTTGGCTGGACGATTTTTACAAAGAGCATGGTTACATCCCTGCGCTTCGTCCGGGCGAAAAAGAAACGGTTCCGAATGTTTCTATCTGGGAGAAACGTCAGCCCGTAGCTGTTACCTTGGGTACGGCCTACGACCAATGGTGTCTTAGCCAGATCGCACAAGAATTGGGAAAAGCCGACGAGGCGGCCCATTACCTGAAGTGCTCTTATAATTACCGCAATTTATTTAATCCGGAGACGCATTTCTTCCATCCGAAAGATAAGGACGGGAAGTTCATTACGCCGCTGGATTACCGTTACGATGGTGGCTTGGGTGCGCGGGATTATTACGACGAGAACAATGGGTATATCTATCGTTGGGACGTGCAGCATAATGTGGCCGATTTGATTGCCCTCATGGGGGGAAACGAAGCTTTTACTGCTGGGCTGGACTCGATGTTCAACACGCCGCTGGGCATGTCGAAATGGCAATTCTATTCCTTTTTGCCTGACCATACGGGGAATGTCGGGATGTTCTCGATGGCCAACGAACCTTCGATGCACATTCCTTACTTGTATAATTATGCCGGCAAGCCTTGGATGACGCAGAAGCGTGTCCGTATGTTGCTCGACCAGTGGTTCCGCAACGATTTGATGGGCGTGCCGGGCGACGAGGATGGTGGTGGTTTGGCTTCCTTCGTGGTATTTAGCCAGATGGGATTCTATCCAGTGACGCCAGGTATGCCGTCGTATAATATTGGCAGCCCGGTTTTCTCGCACGTGAAGATGACGTTGAGTAATGGCAAAGTGTTTGAAATCAAAGCAAATAATGCTTCCGACGAGAACAAATACATCCAGTCTGCCCGTCTGAATGGGAAGCCGCTCGACCAGGTTTGGTTCACGCACGAAGATATCCAAAACGGAGGCGTGCTCGAGCTTGAGATGGGTCCTCGCGCCAACAAGACTTGGGGCGTGGCGGTTCCGCCTCCTTCAGCCGATCCGATGCCATAAGCGTGTTGGTTTCTAATCCAGCCGGATATCCCTTCTCCTCTGCGCGAGGCAAGGGGTATCCGGTTTTCTTTTGCTTTTCTGCTTAAAGAAAAGTCGTTATATACGAAGAAAAATGGTAGAAGCCGGTCGAAAAAGTCGAAAGATACGGGGAATTCTCTATCTTTAGGCTAAAGATATATATCTGCAGCTTAAAGATACATATCTGCAACCTAAAGATATGTATCTTTAACCTAAAGATAGAACTTTCCTCGGAGGTATTTAACTTTTCCTTGGAGCTTAGGAAGTTTTCTTTGGATATATTGATTTATTTCGTAGGTAGATAGGCGGAAAAGTCGTATCTTTGTCAAAAACTTGAAAATATGATGAAAACTCGATTACGTCAATTTGCCGGAGCGGCCTTTTTACTTGTCTTGACAGGCTGCTCGTCTCCCACCGTGGAAGTAGGAAACCTGAAAGTAATCCCTTTGCCGCAAGAGGTATTTCAGCCCATGACGGAAAAACCGTTTGTAATGAATGCGCGGACCGTGGTTTATTGCCAGCCAGACAATGAAGCCTTGGTGCGTACGGCGCATTTCGTAGTCTCGTATGTGAAAGAGCTGACGGGCATCGAGATGGAGGTCGTAGACAAGCGTCCTTCGTCGAATGTGATTGTCCTTTCGGTCTCGAATAATGCCAAAGGGAAAGATGCTTACCGGATGGACGTAGCCGAAAATAGAGTCCTGATAGAGGGCGGAAGCGAAGCGGGCGTGTTCTATGGTGTACAGACTTTATACAAGGCGCTGCCCATCGTGAAAGGGACGGAAAAGGTGGCCGCGCTGCCTGCCGGTTTGATAGACGACGCGCCCCGTTTCCCGTATCGCGGATTTATGATTGACGTGGGCCGGCATTATTTCCCCGTCTCTTATTTGAAGGAGATGATCGACTTGATGGCGATGCACAACATCAATTATTTCCATTGGCATCTGACGGAAGACCAGGGTTGGCGTATCGAGATAAAGAAATACCCGAAGCTGACGGAAATTGGCTCTGTGCGCGATTCGACTCTCATCGACCCCGTTACGCGCGAGTACGACGGCGTTCCGCATAGTGGATTTTATACTCAAGACGAAGCACGGGAGATTGTGCGCTATGCAGCTGAACGCTTCATCACGGTGATACCGGAAATCGACATGCCGGGACACATGATGGCGGCGCTTGCTTCCTATCCAGAATTGGGGTGTACAGGTGGCCCTTATACGATACCAGGACGTTTTGGTGTCCACAAAGAGGTACTTTGCGCTGGTAATCCGAAAACCTTGCAGTTTGCGAAAGATGTGTTGGAGGAGATAATGGATATCTTCCCTTCTCCTTATATCCATATTGGCGGGGATGAGTGCCCGAAGAAGCGTTGGCGGGAATGCCCTAAGTGTCAGGCTAAAATCCGCGAGCTGGGTATAAAGGAGACACCCGAACATACGAAAGAGAACCAACTCCAGACCTATTTCATGGGTGAAATCGAGAAGTTTGTGAACGAACATGGTCGGCAGATATTAGGATGGGACGAGATATTGGAAGGCGGATTGACTCCTAATGCGACGGTGGTCTCCTGGCGAGGTACGGAAGGCGGCATCGCAGCTGCACGGCAACATCATCCGGTCATTATGGCTCCTATTCAATATCTCTATTTTAGCAATCCGCGGTGGAATAAGATACCGGGGGTAAATAGTGTGAAGCGAGTCTATTGTTTCGAGCCTGTTCCGAAAGAACTGACGCCGGATGAGCAGCAATTCGTGATAGGTGTGCAAGGATGTCTTTGGACGGAATGGACAAAAGATAGCCTCAAGATGGAATGGCAACTGTTGCCTCGCATGGCAGCCCTCTCAGAGATTCAATGGACAGAGCCAGATAAAAAAGACTTCGAAAGCTTCAAGAAGCGTTTGCCGGCGATGTTGGAGAAGTATACCGTACGCGGGTATCATTACCGGGAAGATATCCACGACACCACGATTGTAGAACTTCCAGTCGACTCGGTGCTGTATCATGATTGAAATAATAAAGTACATGTGGAGACAAATAGGAGCGGGGCTCCTCTTCATGGCAGGCGGGTGGATCAGCTCGCCTGTCTTGGCACAAGAGCATCCGGTGGATTCGGTCGTGCATTCGCGGGACACGCTTCCCCAACAGACGTTGATGATAGACGGAAAGCCTATGACGGAGAAGCAAATGCGTCGTTACTATAAGCAAATGCGGAAGGATTCCATTCGTGCTACGAAGGATGTCTGGTGGTCTGTCTTGGGTGGTCCGTCTTATACGCCCGAAGCCTCGGTTGGAGTAGGCGGTGCAGTCTTGGCGAGTTTCCGTTTCCATAAGAACGATACCATTACGAAGCGTTCCTTTATCCCGGCAGGCGTTAATTTATCTTTGAACGGGACTATCGTGGTAGCAGGAGCCGGTACTCTTTTCTTTAAGGAAAATCATTTCCGTATTTATTTGAATTATAGCTTCCGCAACGAACCCAGCCATTATTATGGCAAAGGTTACGAGACGATTGAACACGTCGAGCGTGGCGATTCGACCACCAAATACCATCGTACCTATTTCCAATTCTATCCTCGCTTCGTTTGGGAAGTGAAACCTCATTTTTTTGCGGGAACGCTCCTCGACTTGAATTATACCAAGGCGATGGATATCAATCCGGTCATGGCAGCGGATGCTTATTTCAGGAAGTTTAAGTCCAAATATGTAAATGTTGGCATAGGCGGCCTGTTGCAATACGATACGCGCGACGATGTGGCGACTCCTACTCGGGGGGTGCTTCTTAGCGCCATGGCGAAAGTGTATGGTAAATACTTAGGAGGGGCTTACAATTACGAAATGTTCGAGTTGGAATACCGTCAGTTCAAGAATGTGTTCCGTCCGCGAAGTACGTTGGCATGGGTGGCTCGCACGCAGATGAGTGTCGGAGACGTACCCTATTCGGAATTGCCCTCTTTTGGGTCGCCTTTCGACCTCCGTGGGTATTATATAGGCCAATATCGAGATAAGTCGATGGCGTATGCGATATTGGAATACCGCCACATGTTTGGTAGCCCGGCTCAATACCGTAGCGGGAATTTCTGGGCAAAGTGTGGATTTGTCGCTTGGGTCGGAACGGGTACCATTGGTAATGCTCCGCTTGTAGACTGGAATAAATGGAAGCTTAATTATGGAGTGGGTGTTCGTTTCCAAATCCAACCGGGGAAAAACTTCCGTCTTGATTTTGGTAAAGATCCTGACAACAAGGGAATCTCTTTTTATATGAATATGACAGAGGCTTTCTGACGCGTGTCTGGGCTTCCTGAAGTCGTCAGATGCCTATGAAAGTCCCTCGTAGAGCTGCAGGGCGGTTTCGTACATGAAAGCCGTGCGGCAGTTCCCGGTGTATTCAAGAAGTACCGGCAAGGCGAAAGAGACATGAAATGCCCCATCAAATAAGCTGGATTTATGAGATATTTCGTACCTTTGCACCGCGAAAAAGGAATCTATTAGGAAATACATAAAATATAAACATATTACAATGGCAAAAGAACTGAAAGAGCTTACCCCGAGGAGCGAGAATTACTCCCAGTGGTATCAGGATTTAGTAATTAAAGCAGACCTCGCCGAGAACTCGGCTGTACGGGGTTGTATGGTGATTAAGCCTTACGGATATGCTATCTGGGAGAAAATGCAGCACATTCTGGATAGTAAATTTAAGGAAACTGGTCATGTGAATGCCTATTTCCCGTTGCTCATCCCGAAGTCGTTTCTAAGCAAGGAGGCGGAGCATGTCGAGGGTTTTGCCAAAGAGTGTGCCGTGGTGACGCATTATCGCCTGAAAACGAATCACGACGGAACGGGCGTCGTAGTAGACCCTGAAGCGAAGCTGGAAGAGGAACTCATCATTCGTCCGACCTCGGAAACCATCATTTGGAATACCTACCGCAACTGGATTCACTCTTATCGTGATTTGCCCGTGCTGTGCAACCAGTGGGCGAACGTCATGCGTTGGGAAATGCGTACGCGCTTATTCCTTCGCACGGCTGAATTCCTTTGGCAAGAAGGCCACACGGCCCACGCGACTCGCGAAGAAGCGGAAGAGGAAGCAAAGAAGATGCAGGGCGTGTATGCAGATTTTGCCGAGAAGTACATGGCTATGCCTGTTATACGCGGCGTGAAATCGGAAAGCGAACGCTTCGCAGGTGCGCTTGATACGTATACGATAGAGGCCATGATGCAGGATGGAAAAGCGCTCCAGGCGGGGACATCGCATTTCTTGGGGCAGAACTTCGGTAAGGCTTTCGACGTGACGTTTGTAGATAAGGATGGCAAGACGGATTATGCTTGGGCTACGTCGTGGGGAGTATCTACGCGTTTGATTGGCGCTTTAATTATGTCTCATTCAGATGATAACGGACTTGTTCTTCCGCCCCACTTGGCACCGCTTCAGGTGGTGATTATTCCTATTTATAAGAGCATGGAACAACTGAACGAGATTCGCGAACGGGTGAACGGCATCGTGGAGAATCTGAAGAAGAGAGGTGTTTCTGTGAAGTTTGACGATGCAGACAACCGCAAGCCGGGTTGGAAGTTTGCTAACTACGAGTTGAAGGGTGTGCCTGTTCGCCTTGCGATGGGAGGACGGGATATGGAGAACGGCACCATCGAAGTGATGCGTCGCGATACGTTGGAAAAGGAGACGGTTCCTGTGGAAGGCATCGAAGACCGCGTGCAAAATCTTCTCGAGGATATCCAAAATAATATTTTCCAGAAAGCGTTGAAGCGTCGCGAAGAACGTACTATTACCGTGGATTCGTACGACGAATTCAAGGAAAAAATCGAACAGGGTTATTTCATTATGGCTCATTGGGATGGTACGCCAGAAACAGAAGAGCGCGTTAAGAATGAAACAAAGGCGACGATTCGATGTCTTCCGCTGGATGGAGATATGACGCCGGGCCGTTGCATGGTGACGGGCAAACCCTCGGCGCGCCGCGTCCTCTTTGCCCGTGCTTATTGAGAAACTGTATATAAATGAACCTGTTGTTTTAATAATTATTATATGAAAGGTCGCTGCCGTGAGGTGTCGACCTTTTCTTTTACGCGGAAAGTGGGGAAGGCGAAAAAATTTTTTCCAAGCTCGCCACGTCGTGGGGAAGGCAGAAAAATTTTTTCCAGGCTCGCCACGTCGTGGGGAAGGCAGAAAAATTTTTTCCAGGCTCGCCATGTCGTGGGGAAGGCAGAAAATTTTTTCTAGGTCCGCCACGTCGTGGGGAAGGCGAAAAATTTTTTTCCAGGTCCGCCACGTCGTGGGGAAGGCAGAAAAATTTTTTCCAGGTCCGCCACGTCGTGGGGAAGGCATTTTAGGGCTTTTCTTCCATCCCAAGCGAGTGTTTGATGGCTCGGCGGATGACCTCGGCATCCTCTTTTCCCTCTTGCAGAATAGAGAGAATGAATTCAAGGTAATGTTCTTTGGAACTGATGCCGCAGAGTCCGCACAACCGACTTTGTGGAAGTATTCCTTTTTGGTTGTAAACGCGGAGGATACTTTCATAATCTGCTGTGTCAATGTAGGATTGGAACGTTTGCTTGATATGACGGTAGATGGCGTCTGTTTGGATATGTTCGTGAATCTCTTCTACCCGTTCGCTCAGTTGCTCGAAGGAATGGATTTTGACGTTGAGCGCCATCTCCAGTTTTTTCCTTACCTGATGCTTGGCATGAAGAATGACTTGTTCTTCCATGTCTTTAGCGAAGAGGCGGATAACGTTTTGCTTTACGGTTGTGAATATCGCATCGGGTTTCTTCATGAGGCGGGCAGCTACGGTCTTAATAACCTCTTCAAGCAGGAGGAGGTTTTCCACCTCAGCCACGTTCGGAACATAGATATGCTGCTCGTGCAAGTAAGCAATTTCGGCCTCTGTCCTTCTGTCCCTATCCACGATGCCCATGCTTTCGAGCGTATGGAAATCCTTCAAACTATTGAATGCTTTGGTGGTTTCGATGACTTTCTGGCAACCTCCCATGGGTTTTACCAAATAATCCGGAAAGACTTGCGAATAAAGTCGGTTGTCGATGCTGTTCGTTTCCGTCCCTTCGATGAAAAGGATAGGTTTCCGGCTACCTAGTATTTCCATATAAAGTTCTTCGGGCAGGTTGCGGTTGTTTTCAATCAGTTCATAATCCCATAACTGATGGTCTGCATCATACGAACGAATCCATAATCGTTTCGAGGCATGACGCGAGAGTGCAAAGTCGATGTCGTGCGTCAGGTAGACGAACGAACAATCTGGTCGTAACTGTTCTATTCTATTCCAAAGCAAATTCTTGATAGAGGTATGGAGTAACGTCTCCGGCTCTTCCACGATAAGCAAAGCCTCTTGAGGTGCATAAAGGATAGCCCCGATTAGATAAAATACCAGTTTCTCGCTATCGCTCATACGCCCTGCGGTATAAGAATCGCCGGTTCGCGAGGCCGAAGTCAGTTCAATGAATCCAGATTTGCGTACGAGTCGGTTTTGCGGGAACATCTCTTCCCAAAGTGTTTGGATAAGGTCTATCTTGGTGATAGGCGGTGTCAAACCGGGTGTCTTCTTGCACGCCTCTTTATAATCTACGGCTGCTTCAAACTCTTCGTGTTGCAGGCGAAGGATTAGTCGTTCATAGGCTGTCATTCGAGGCAAAAGGAGTCGTTCTTGCAAAAGAGGTTGTTGTTGCATCCAATGCACATCCTCTGATGAATTCGACATGAAGAGCGCGTGAAGCCCTGAAATGTTTTGCGCCCGTTCCGGATAACGCTTTAATAAATCTCGGCCGAAAGAGCTCTTTCCTGCTCCATTCGTGCCGATGACCACCAATGTGCGCGTCTCTACCCGCATTTGCGTCTGGTTGATATGAAGAGGCAATGTTATTTCCATATTATTATACATTATATTATATATTCCTTTTGTGCCCAGATAAACTCCGGAAGCTCCTATGAATACTTTCATTCCTAAGCAGTAATTCTTCACGTATCGACGATGCATGTACAAATATCGTCGATGTTTGTGTAAATATCGACGATACGTGTACAAATATCGACGATATTTATAGAATTGCTGCCTGGAAAAGAAAGTTTTCTTCGGATCTATTTTACTTTTCGTCCGGGCTTTTTTCTTTTCCGCAGGGCAAGTTATCAAGAATATTTGGAATGTGCAAGCGCAAATTCTTTGCAATCTTTTCCATTTAAATGTTTTATACATTCAAAAAAGGTATTAACTTTGTGCGCTGAATTAAAAAGAATGAACAGATTATGATTAAGATTACATTTCCCGATAATTCCGTCAGAGAATATGCTGAAGGGACGACGGCTATGCAAATAGCTGAAAGTATTAGTTCTCGCTTGGCGCAAGAAGTATTGGCTGCCGATGTGAACGGAGAGGTTTGGGATTTAACTCGTCCGATTTATGAGGATGCAAGTGTAAAACTGTTCAAGTGGGATGACCGGGAAGGCAAACATGCTTTCTGGCATTCGAGTGCCCACCTGATGGCTGAAGCTTTGCAGGAGTTGTACCCTGGCATCAAATTCGGTATCGGTCCGGCTATTGAAAACGGGTTCTATTATGACGTAGACCCGGGCGAGGCTGTTATCAAAGACAGTGATTTCCCTGCTATCGAGAAGAAAATGCTTGAATTGGTAGCCAAGAAAGAGTCCATCGTACGAAAAGATATCTCGAAAGCCGATGCGATGAAAATGTTTGGCGAGCGGGGAGAAGTATATAAGGAAGAATTGATTAGCGAGCTGGAAGACGGGACTATTACGACCTATACGCAAGGCGCGTTTACGGATTTGTGCCGTGGTCCGCATATTCCGAATACCTCTTATATTAAGGCGGTGAAGATATTGAGCGTGGCTGGCGCGTATTGGCGTGGCGATGAGAAACGCAAACAGTTAGTCCGCCTCTATGGCATTACCTTCCCGAAGAAGAAGATGCTTGATGAATATTTAGCGGTATTAGAAGAAGCGAAGAAACGCGACCACCGGAAGATAGGCAAGGAGCTGGATTTGTTTATGTTCTCGGATACAGTGGGAAAGGGCCTTCCTATGTGGTTGCCTCGAGGCACGGCGCTTCGCCTTCGTTTGCAGGACTTTTTGCGTCGCATCCAAGCCCGTTATGATTATCAGGAAGTAATGTGTCCGCCGATTGGTAATAAATTATTGTATATTACATCGGGTCACTATGCTAAATATGGGAAGGATTCTTTCCAGCCTATCCATACTCCTGAGGAGGGAGAAGAGTATTTCTTGAAGCCCATGAATTGCCCTCATCATTGTATGATTTATAAGAATTCGCCGCGTTCGTATCGCGACCTGCCTTTGCGTATTGCCGAGTTCGGTACCGTGTGTCGTTATGAACAGAGCGGAGAGTTGCATGGATTGACGCGTGTACGTAGTTTTACGCAAGACGATGCTCATATCTTCTGCCGTCCAGACCAGGTGAAAGATGAATTTATCCGTGTGATGGATATCATCTCAATAGTGTTTAAGGCTATGGATTTCCAGAACTTTGAGGCTCAAATCTCATTGCGCGATAAAGTAAATCGCGATAAATATATCGGTAGCGACGAGAATTGGGAAAAAGCTGAACGTGCTATTATTGAAGCTTGTGAAGAAAAAGGGTTGCCTGCTACTATTGAATATGGCGAGGCTGCATTTTATGGGCCTAAACTTGATTTTATGGTGAAAGATGCCATTGGTCGTCGTTGGCAATTAGGAACTATCCAAGTGGATTACAACCTTCCTGAACGTTTCGAACTGGAGTATACAGGAGAAGATAACCAGAAGCACCGTCCAGTGATGATTCATCGCGCACCGTTTGGTTCGATGGAACGTTTCGTAGCTGTACTGATTGAGCATACAGCAGGGAAATTCCCGTTGTGGTTGACACCAGATCAAGTCTGCATTCTTCCAATTAGCGAACGTTTTAATGACTATGCATGGGAAGTGGCTCGCGAATTGAAGAAGCAAGATATTCGTGTTCTGGTAGACGATCGAAACGAGAAGATTGGACGCAAAATTCGCGATAATGAGATGAAACGAATCCCTTATATGCTCATTGTAGGCGAAAAAGAAGCAGAAAATGGTGAAGTTTCTGTAAGAAAACAGGGCGAAGGTGATAAAGGTTCGATGAAAATTACTACCTTTGCGGCGCAAATACACCAAGAGGTTGAAGAAATGATTAATCGTTGGTGATTGCATAGCGTAAATAATAAAAAATAGAGGAGAATAAATAATCGTTTGAATGAAGATTGACAATTCGAAAGAGCAGTACAGAACGAACGAACGGATTCGTGTTCGTGAAGTTCGATTAGTCGGTGATAATGTAGAGCAGGGAGTTTATCCCATATCGCAGGCCTTGAAAATCGCCGAAGATCAAGGATTGGACCTGGTTGAAATTTCGCCCAATGCTGCGCCGCCTGTTTGTAGAGTGATTGATTATCAAAAATTTCTCTATCAGCAAAAGAAACGTCAGAAAGAACAGAAGGCAAAATCGGTTAAGATTGTGGTGAAGGAGATTCGTTTCGGACCTCAGACAGATGATCATGATTATGCATTCAAGTTGAAACATGCAAAAGGTTTCTTGGAAGAGGGAGCAAAAGTAAAAGCATACGTGTTCTTCAAAGGGCGTTCTATTTTGTTTAAAGAACAAGGTGAAGTGTTGTTGCTTCGTTTTGCTAACGATTTAGAAGAATATGGTAAGGTGGAACAAATGCCTGTATTGGAAGGAAAACGGATGATTATCCTGATTACTCCGAAGAAGGGCGCGGGTTCGAAAGTGAAAAAAACGGCTCCGTCTGAAAAGATGGAGACTAAGAAAGTTGCTCCTCAGACAGAAGAAAGCAAAGAAGAATAAATAAAACTATCCCTCCTAAAGAGGAATAGACATGGTTTAATTAATTAAAAATAGATTGGAAAATGCCTAAGATGAAGACTAATTCCGGTGCCAAAAAAAGATTCGCTCTTACCGGAACAGGTAAAATCAAGAGAAAACATGCTTTTAAGAGTCACATTTTGACGAAGAAGACAAAGAAACAAAAACGTAATTTGACTCACACAGGTTTGATTGCTTCTGTGGATGTGCCAAACGTAAAGAAATTACTTTGTATCTAAATCAATTATTTAAAGCGAGTTTTTTAGATTTTTATTAACCGAATTATTAGCAAATAAGTTCATCTGTAAGAAGATGGCGCTAACATTCAAAAACAAATTAGAATTATGCCGAGATCAGTAAATCATGTTGCTTCAAGAGCAAAAAGAAAACGGATTTTGAAACTTACGCGTGGATATTATGGTGCACGTAAGAATGTATGGACTGTAGCAAAGAATACGTGGGAAAAAGGTTTGACGTATGCATTTCGCGACCGTCGTAACAAGAAGCGTAATTTCCGCGCATTGTGGATTCAACGTATTAATGCAGCTGCTCGTTTGGAAGGTTTGTCTTACTCTCGTTTGATGGGTGCTTTGCATACAGCAGGTATTGAAATTAATCGTAAGGTGTTGGCTGATTTAGCCGTAAATCATCCGGAAGCTTTTAAAGCTATCGTTGCGAAGGTAAAGTAAGAGGTGATTCTTCTTGCTGAAACATAGAATAAACTTATCCAAGCACGTTTGGATAAGTTTTTCTTTTTATATCCTATTACAATGTGATGAAATTTTCTTGGATTTTTTTTCGAGAAAAATTTGCATTATTGAAAAATAGGTTCTATATTTGCAGTACACAATTGAAAAGTTTAAAGAGTTAAGCCGCACTTGTTCGATTGGGAAACTCATCAATTTATTATAATTCCGAGACATTGCTTTTGTCGTCAATGGCGGGCCGCGCCCTTCGGGGTATGTTTAGCACGGCGGATTACAAAGATGGCGAGGCGCTCAAATCCTGTCATACGGAGTTTATTCATATCTACGGTGCGGCTTTCCCACATTATAAGAGGTTATCGAGCTTTCGATAACCTCTTTTTTTAAATATACCTAAAGAATGAGCAAAAGCTTGGTTTATTCGTATAAAGGTTATATATTTGTCTAAATCGAAAAATAGGTACAATTATGGACTTCAATAATTATTTATATATAGCCATCAGGGCTGCTTTGGATGCAGGAAAATCAATTATGGATATTTATTCGGATCCAAATGCTGATTTTGGTATTGAGAAGAAAGCAGATAATTCTCCGTTGACATTGGCAGATAAGGCTTCAAATCGTTTGATTGTGGCAGCACTTTCAGTAACAGTTTTCCCTATTTTGAGCGAAGAGGAAAAGCAATGTTCCTATGAAGAACGTAAAAATTGGGAGACGCTTTGGGTCGTTGATCCGTTGGATGGAACTAAAGAATTTATTAAACGGAATGGAGAATTTACGGTCAATATCGCCTTGGTGCATAAAGGGGTTCCGGTGTTGGGTGTGATTTATGTCCCTGTCAGAAAAGAGCTGTATTTTGCTTGTGATACAATAGGAGCTTACAAGTTGACTCATATAGATAGTGAAAACCAGCCATCTATGAAAGGCATGCGCGAACGGGCGACCCGCTTGCCTTCCGCTTTGGTACATCAAGGGATTGTGGTGGTAGCTTCTCGTTCGCATCAGACAGAAGAGACGACGCGTTATATAGATAATTTGCGAAAAAAGGGACAACCTGTTACGCTTATCAGCAGCGGAAGTAGTTTAAAGATCTGTTTAGTGGCTGAAGGTTCGGCTGATATCTATCCTCGTTTTGCTCCAACTATGGAATGGGATACAGCTGCTGGGCATGCAATTGCACGAGCTGCAGGATGCGACATTTACCATATTGATGAAAAAACACCTTTGACTTACAACAAGGAGGATTTGTTGAATCCTTGGTTCGTGGTAAAACCAGTATCGTCTATTTTGTAGAAGTAGTGTTCTGTATGGCTTCTCTTGGCGATTTTACAGGCATTTTTGCGGGATGTATGTCATTATCTTATTATCTTTGCACCCTGTCTGAAAAGTCTTAAAGGGAAAGTGTACATGAATTTCGAGATATTATTTGTACTTTGTGCTTTAATAGGCATGATTGCGGCGTTGATATGGGATAAGATGCGCCCAGGAATGGTCTTGTTCTCTGTGGTAGTCTTGTTTCTATGCGCGGGCATTATTTCGCCGAAGGAAATGTTGGAAGGCTTCAGTAATAAAGGTATGATTACTGTAGCCTTACTTTTTTTAGTGAGCGAGGGGGTTCGGCAATCGGGGGCGTTGACGCAGATAATCAATAAAGTCTTGCCCCAAGGAAAGACGACGGTTTTCAAGGCACAATTGCGCATGCTGCCGTCGATTGCTTTTATTTCTGCCTTTTTAAACAACACGCCGGTCGTGGTGATTTTCGCGCCGATAATCAAGCGGTGGGCGAAGTCGGTACAGCTTCCGGCTACCAAGTTCTTGATTCCACTTTCTTTTGTTACGATATTGGGTGGTATATGTACCTTGATAGGGACTTCTACCAATCTGGTCGTGCATGGGATGATGATGGATGCGGGTTATCGGGGGCTGAGCATGTTTGAGCTGAGTTTGATTGGCGTCCCCGTCACGGTGGCAGGTATTTTGTATCTTTTTTTGGTTTCCAAACGATTGCTTCCTGATGAGCGGGAGAAGGATGAGGTAATGGAAGACGAAACGGATATCGCGGAGAACCTGCATCCCGTGGAAGTCGTCCTGGGGCCACGTTTCCCTGGCATCAACAAGCGGTTGAGCGAGTTCGATTTTCGTCGGCATTATGGCGTGGAAGTCAAAGAGATTAAACGGAACGGGCGGAATCTGACGAAGAATATGGACCGCGTAGTGCTTAATGAGGGGGATACCTTGGTGGTGATGGCCGACGATTCGTTTGTGGCGGCATGGGGCGAGTCTTCCGTCTTTCTTATGATTGCGAATGGAAAGGATGCCGCTTCGCAATCCAACCACAAGAAGCGCACGTTTGTACTGATTCTCTTGGCGTTGATGATTATCGGCGCGACCATTGGCGAGCTTCCTTGGACGCAGGAACGTTTCCCGAACATCAAGATGGATATGTTTTTCTTTGCAGCGGTGACGACCGTCGTCATGGCGTGGGCCAATATTTTTCCCGCCAGGAAATATACGAAATACATCTCGTGGGATATTTTGATTACCATCGCGTGCGCTTTTGGCATTAGCAAAGCGATGGTCAACTCCGGATTGGCCGACATGATTGCCAATTTTATCATTGAAATGAGCCATAGCCACGGACCCTACGTCCTGTTGGCTATCCTTTATATTATTACCAATCTGATTACAGAGCTGATTACGAACAATGCGGCAGCGGCGTTGGCTTTCCCGCTTGCGCTTTCGATTTCGAACCAGCTGGGCGTGGACCCGATGCCGTTCTTCATCGTGATTTGCATCGCGGCTTCGGCCGGATTTTCGACGCCGATTGGATACCAGACGAACCTGATTGTGCAGGGTATCGGTAATTATAAGTTTACGGACTTCGTGCGGGTGGGCTTGCCGCTGAACATCTTGGTTTTTCTCATTTCGGTGTTCCTCATTCCGCATATTTGGCCGTTTGAAGTGAATTAAGATAAAAAAGATATGAGAATCTGTTGCCTTAAGGGACAATCCGGATTGGGAAGGAGAGGAGACGGCGTTTCTTGGCTGTTTCCGTTCGGGAAGAGGGAAGAGACGGCGTTTCTTGGCTGTTTCCGTTCGGGAAGAGGGAAGAGACGGCGTTTCTTGGTTGTTCCCGTTCGGGAAGGAGGAAGAGACGGCGTCTCTTGGTTGTTCCCGTGCGGAAAGAAGGAAGAGACAGCGTCTCTTGGTTGTTCCCGTGCGAAAATAGGTTCTTAAATAGGAAGATTGAACGAATATATGGAAAAAACGAATCATATTTATCCGATTTTCGACCGGATGATGACGCGGACAGACAAAGAAGAGCTGCTCCGCCAACGTGGGTTGATGATTTGGTTCACAGGACTGAGCGGTTCGGGCAAAAGCACCGTCGCCATAGCCTTGGAACGCGAGTTGCATCGCCAGGGTTTCCTTTGCCGTATTTTGGATGGCGACAATATCCGGACGGGCATTAACAATAACTTGGGTTTTTCGGCGGCCGACCGCGTGGAGAACATCCGGCGCATTGCTGAGGTGGGCAAACTGTTTGTCGATACGGGCATCATCACGCTTGCGGCCTTTATCAGCCCGAGCAACGAGATGCGGCAGATGGCGGCGTCGATTATCGGGGAACAGGATTTTGTGGAAGTTTACATCAACACGCCCATCGAAACGTGTGAGGCGCGCGACGTGAAAGGCTTGTATGCCAAGGCGCGGCGTGGCGAGATACGGGATTTTACCGGCGTATCGGCACCGTTTGAGGCACCCGAACATCCCGCTTTGTCGTTAGACACGTCGGTCTTGAGCCTCGAAGAGTCCGTCAATCGATTAATGGAAATTATATTACCGAAAATACGAAAATAAAATAGCTTATGTCTGATTATAAATTAAGTCATTTGCAGGAACTGGAGGCAGAGTCGATTTATATCATCCGCGAGGTGGCTGCCGAATTTGAGAATCCAGTCATGTTATATTCCATCGGGAAAGATTCGTCCGTGATGGTGCGTCTGGCCGAGAAAGCCTTCGCGCCGGGCAAAGTGCCTTTCCCGTTGATGCACATTGATTCGAAATGGAAGTTCAAGGAGATGATTCAATTTCGCGACGAATATGCGAAGAAATATGGATGGAACCTGATTGTCGAATCGAACATGGAGGCGTTCAAAGCAGGCGTCGGCCCGTTCACACACGGGAGCAAGGTACATACTGATTTGATGAAAACGCAAGCCCTCCTCAACGCATTGAACAAGTATAAGTTTGATGCCGCGTTCGGAGGCGCGCGCCGCGACGAAGAGAAGAGCCGTGCGAAGGAACGCATCTTCTCGTTCCGCGACAAATTCCAGCAATGGGACCCGAAGAACCAACGTCCGGAGTTGTGGGACATTTATAATACGCGCGTCCACAAGGGGGAAAGCATCCGTGTGTTCCCGCTTTCGAACTGGACCGAGCTGGATATCTGGCAGTATATCCGTTTGGAGAATATCCCCATTGTTCCGCTTTATTTCGCGAAAGAGCGTCCGATAGTCGAAATCGACGGCAACCTGATTATGGCCGACGACGACCGCCTGCCGGAAAAGTACCGGGATCAAATCCGGATGCGTAAGGTGCGGTTCCGTACATTAGGCTGCTGGCCGCTGACGGGTGCGGTGGAAAGCGATGCCGACACGATAGAGAAGATTGTAGAAGAGATGATGACCACGACGAAGAGCGAACGCACGACGCGCGTCATCGACTTCGACCAAGATTCCAGCATGGAACAAAAGAAACGCGAGGGATACTTTTAAAATGAAGAATGAAGAGTTAAGAATGAAGAATCTTATGGAAGACAATAATACGAAATTGGATATAAAGGCTTTCCTTGACAAGGATGAACAGAAGGATTTGCTCCGTTTTCTGACGGCCGGTTCTGTCGACGACGGAAAGTCCACGCTTATCGGACGTTTGTTATTCGACAGTAAGAAATTGTACGAGGACCAATTGGTGGCTTTGGAACGAGACAGCAAACGCATGGGGAATGCCGGCGAACACATCGACTATGCGCTGCTCTTGGACGGCTTGAAGGCGGAACGCGAGCAAGGTATCACGATTGACGTGGCTTACCGCTATTTCAGTACGAACAACCGTAAGTTTATCATAGCCGATACGCCGGGGCACGAACAATATACGCGCAACATGATTACGGGTGGTTCGACAGCGAACTTGGCGATTATCCTCGTGGATGCACGGGCAGGAGTCATTACGCAGACGCGCCGCCATAGCTATTTGGTGTCGTTGTTGGGCATTCGTCATGTGGTCTTGGCGGTCAACAAGATGGACTTGGTCGATTACGACAAGGCTGTATTCGATAAGATCGTGGCGGATTATAAAGCATTTATCGCTCCATTGGGTATTGAGGATGTTACTTGCATTCCGCTTTCAGCTCTGGAAGGGGATAATGTCGTAGAGAAGAGCGACCGCACGCCTTGGTACGAAGGGCCTTCGTTGTTGGAATATTTGGAGACGGTGCCTATCGACCGCGACCGCAATTACGAGAATTTGCGTTATCCGGTGCAGTATGTCTTGCGTCCGAACCAAGACTTCCGTGGATTCTGCGGGAAAGTGGCGAGCGGTGTCGTGCGTAAGGGAGATACGGTAATGGCATTGCCTTCGCGAAAGACATCGAAGGTGAAGAGCATCGTGACATACGAAGGCGAAATCGAGGAGGCTTTCCCTCCGTTGAGCGTGACGCTGACGTTGGAAGATGAGATTGATATTTCGCGAGGCGAGATGTTGGTGCATCCGGACGACCTGCCTATCGAAGGACGTTGTTTCGAAGCGATGTTGGTGTGGATGGACGAGGAAGCGATGGATCGCGACAAACATTTCTATTTGAAACAAACCACCAACACGACCCGCGCCCATATCGACGGCATCCGTTATAAGGTGAATGTAAACACGATGGAACAATCTGCAGCGGAGCATTTGGTGCTGAATGAAATCGGCAAGGTCGTGATTTCGACGAGCAAGGAGCTTTTCTTCGACCCGTACGCAGTGAATAAGCAAACTGGTTCCTTTATCTTAATCGACCCGATTACGAACAATACTTCAGCGGTCGGGATGATATTGAATCCGGTGGACGACAACCAGGCCGCTTCCGAGTTTGAAAGCATCATTACATTGAATTTGCCGGAGCTGGGTATCTCGCCTGAGCATTATGAAGCTGTCGAGAAGGTCTGCAAAGAAATCGAACGGCGCGGCGTCGAATTGCGAATCATCAAATAAGTCGAGATATGGGATTGCTTCAATTTGATAAACTTCCGATTAATACGTTGGTCGGTGCGGATTGGGATACTTTCAAGAAAATAACCTCCGGGCAGGTGATAGGTGCGGATTATAAAGGAAAGTATCGCCTGACGAAGGCCGTAGGGCGTTTACTGAGTCTTTTGGTGCCGTTGCAGGATAAACGTTACGAGAAGCTGTTGGAGAATAAACCGCTCGAAATGGATCCGCTTTTCATCCTGGGGCATTGGCGGAGCGGCACGACCTTTGTGCATAACGTGTTTGCTTGCGACAAGCATTTCGGTTTTACGACGACTTACCAGACCGTTTTCCCGAATCTCATGCTCTGGGGGCAACCTTTTTTTAAGAAGAACATGTCGTTCCTCATGCCGGACCATCGTCCGACCGACAACATGGAACTGAAGGTAGATTTGCCGCAAGAAGAGGAATTCGCCCTCTCGAACATGATGCCTTATACCTATTATAACTTCTGGTATTTCCCGCAGCGTATGTTGGAATATTGCGACAAGTATCTGTTGTTTAATGATATTACGGAAGAAGAGCGGCAGATTTTCAAGGATGCTTTCCTGAAATTGGTGAAAATCTCCTTGTATAACACGAAGGGCAGTCAGTATCTGAGCAAGAATCCGCCGCATACGGGCCGCGTCCGCACGTTGGTCGAGATGTTCCCGAATGCAAAGTTCATTTATCTGAAACGGAACCCTTACACCGTATTCGAGAGTACACGTAGCTTTTTCACGAATACTATCAAGCCACTCATGCTCCAGCCCATTTCCAACGAAGAGCTGACGCGCAACTTCGTGGAGGTTTACAAGCGTCTTTTCTATAAGTTCGAAGAGGAGAAGCACCTGATTCCGGAGGGAAATTTGGTAGAGATTAAATTCGAAGATTTCGAGAAAGACGCGTATGGCATGACGGAGGATATTTACCACCGCCTGAATCTCCCGAATTTCGAGGCGTCGAAAGCCGCCATCGAGGCTTATTTGGGCAAGAAAAAAGGATATAAAAAGAACCGTTACAAATATGAGGATGCTACCGTCCGCACCGTCGAAGAAAATTGGGGTATGGCGCTCGATGCGTGGGGCTATCATTTAAATGAGGAGTAAGGTGATGAAGATGAACGAATGGAAGAAGGGTAGAGGGCTACTGGTTTTCGCGTTAGCCTTCATTGTCAATTATCAATTCTCAGTTGTCCATTCTCAGGAGCAGGTCGTTCCTTTCCGCTACGGGGATTTGGATCAATGGGTCGTGCGCGAGATTCATGAGTCGAGTATCATTGGCGGGGCGACGAAACTGCTCTACGAGGTGGGACCGCGTGATACTATCGTGGGGAACATCGCTTATACGAACCAGGGCGGTTCGCCGTGGGCCAACTCGAACGTGATGGCAAAGGTGGCGGGCGTTGTCAAGACGAACGTCTCCGTGTTTCCCGAACGGCGTGGCAGCGGTTGGTGTGCTCGTATGGAGACGCGCATGGAGAGCGTTAAGGTGTTCGGGTTAATCGATATTGAAGTGGTAGCGGCCGGTTCGGTCTTTTTGGGGACGATTCACGAGCCGATTAAAGGAACCAAGAATCCGCAGAGCATGTTGATGAGCGGCGTGCCTTTCACCAAGCGTCCCAAGGCTTTGCGGTTCGATTATAAAGTGAAAGTGATGCCGCAACACGAGCGCGTCCGTAGCACAGGGTTCAGCCGGAAGACGACAGTCGCGGGGCAAGATTCCGTCGCGGTAATCCTTTTGCTTCAGAAACGCTGGGAGGACAAGGAAGGGAATGTCTTCTCGAAGCGCGTCGGGACGATGGTGCAACGTTATTCCAAGTCGAGCAATGGCTGGGTGAACGAGGCTACTTATCCGATTCTTTATGGCGACATCTCGCATCATCCGGATTACCGCGATTACATGCGCATCCAGGTAGAAGAGCGTTACACGACGAACAGCCGAGGTGAGAGCGTCCCGATTCAAGAGGTCGGTTGGGCGGACGCGAACGACACGCCTACCCACATGGTGCTCCAGTTCGTCTCCAGCCACGGCGGCGCTTATATTGGTTCGCCCGGTAATACGTTCTGGATCGACAACCTCAAGCTCGTTTATTGAATGGACAATGGAGAATTGACAATTAGGGAGGCATTCTCCATTGTCAATTGTCAATTCTCCATGGTCCATTCGTTTATTCCCACTTGTACATTATTTTATAGTTTTCAGGCCGGTGCGCTTTCCGGTATTTCGTGGGCGAGACGCCCGTGGCTTCGAGGAACGTACGCGAGAAGGTGCCGTGAGAGGTGAATCCGCTCCGTTTCGCCACTTCGCTTATTGGCAGGTCGGTGCAGGCGAGCCATTCGCGCGCCGTTTTCAGCCGGTACTGTTTGAGGAAAAGGTCTATCGGCTCGCCAGTTTGGTACTGGAATAGGGCATAAGCGATTTTCGGTTTGATTTTCGCCTCGCGGGCAATTTGCTGGGGCGTCGTGCCGCAGTCGCGCGCCAGGAGGCGGGCCACCTCGTTCATGAAGGGCGAATCCGTCTGGGGCGGGGTGGGGCTGACCGGCTCCATGCGCATCCATCCCTCCGCATTCGTCACCATTTTCGCTTTCAGGGGCGAAACGTAAATATCGTCTACCGTGATTTTCTTGTTTTCCATGCCTTTGTTTTTTGGTTGTTTTCGCAAAAATAACTTTTCCCGCCTTCCCTGCCAATTCTTTTTGCATAAAAAAGCATTATAGGAGAAGAAAACTGGCTTTTCTTCTCCTTTCTTGTCTGCAAGGATAAGCCTACGTTCTAGGCTTCTCCTTTCTTGTCTGCAAGGATAAGCCTACGTTCTAGGCTTCTCCTTTCCTGTCTGTAAGGATAAGCCTACGTTCTAGGCTTCTCCTTTCTTATCTGCAAGGATAAGCCTACGTTCTAGGCTTCTCCTTTCTTGTCTGTAAGGATAATCCTACATTCTAAGCTTCTCCTTTCTTGCCTGTAAGGATAAATTTCAGGTTTAAATTTCTCCTTACATACATTATAAGAGAAATTGGCGTATTTTTCTTCTCCTATAATTTCCTCAAAAGGCTCCTGCCGTTGGCGGGGACGCAATTCTTTCCCGTTTCGCTTGCGCAAAAGCGGCGAGAAGGTTAAATTTGTATCGTTTTTTAATCCAGAAAAAAGATAAAAGATGACCGTAAAAGAAGAAATAGAACAACTTAGGACGGAATTAGACGAGCACAATTATCGGTATTATGTGCTTTCGGCTCCGACCATTTCCGATAAAGAATTTGACGACAAGATGCGGCGGTTGCAGGATTTGGAGGCGGCGCATCCGGAATATGCCGACCCGGCTTCGCCCACGCAGCGCGTCGGGAGCGACATCTCGAAGGAGTTTGTGCAGGTGACGCACCGCTACCCGATGCTTTCGCTGGGCAATACCTATTCGGCGGACGAAGTGCGCGATTTTTACGAACGGACGGCACGCCTCTTGGGTGAACCTTTCGAGATTGTGGCCGAGCTGAAGTTCGACGGTACCTCTATCTCGCTGATTTACGAGGAGGGCGTGCTGGTACGGGCCGTGACGCGCGGCGACGGGACACGCGGCGACGATGTAACGGCCAACGTGCGCACCATCCGCAGCATCCCGCTCCGGCTCCGGGGCGACGACGTCCCGGCGGAGGTGGAAATCCGCGGCGAGGTGCTCCTCCCTTGGGCCGAGTTCGACCGCATCAACCGCGAACGCGCCGCGCAAGAGGAGCCGCTCTTTGCCAATCCGCGCAATGCCGCCTCAGGGACGCTCAAGCAGCTCAACCCCGCCATTGTGGCAGCCCGCCGCCTGGACGCCTATTTATATTATGTATTGGGCGAGGAGCTGCCCGCGGATACGCACTACGGAAATTTGCAGGCGGCGCGACGCTGGGGACTGAAGGTTTCCGACGCGATTCAGGTATGCCACTCGCTCGACGATATCTATACCTATATTAATACCTGGGACACGGCGCGGAAGAACCTCCCCGTGGCGACCGACGGCATCGTGCTCAAGGTAAATTCGCTCCGCCAGCAACGTGCCCTGGGCTATACGGCCAAGAATCCGCGCTGGGCAATCGCTTACAAATTCCAGGCCGAGCGCGAAGAGACGCGCCTGAATTCGGTCTCCTATCAAGTGGGAAGGACGGGAGCTGTCACGCCGGTGGCCAACCTGGAGCCGGTCTTGCTGGCCGGGACGATGGTAAAACGCGCTTCGCTCCATAATGCCGACATCATCGAGGGATTGGATTTACATATCGGTGATCAGGTATATGTAGAGAAAGGCGGGGAAATCATCCCGAAAATCGTAGGCGTGAACAAAGAGGCGCGCTCGATGCTGATAGGCGAGAAGGTACGCTTCATCACCCGGTGTCCTGAATGCGGCACGCCGCTCGTCCGCACTGAAGGCGAAGCTGCCTATTATTGTCCGAACGATACCGGATGCGCGCCGCAGATAAAAGGCCGCATCGAACATTTCGTCACCCGCAAGGCGATGAACATCAATATGGGACCGGAGACCGTGGAAGACCTCTACGAAGCGGGACTGCTCCATAATGCCGCCGACCTTTACGAGCTGCAAATGCACGACCTCGTCCGTCTCGAACGACGCGGCGAACGCAGCGCGCGTAATTTGCTGGATAGCCTCGAAGCCTCCAAGCAAGTGCCCTTCGAGCGGGTACTCTTTGCGTTAGGAATCCGGTATGTAGGCGAGAGCGTGGCGAAACGGTTGGTGCAAGCATTCCATTCGATGGAGGCGCTCCGGGCGGCTACGTTCGAACAATTGGTCGCTACCGAAGATGTCGGCGAACGCATCGCGCAAAGCTTGGTCGATTATTTCGCGAATGAAACGAACCAGATCCTCATCCAACGCCTCGCCTCCTATGGCTTGCGAATGGAAAGCGCGGAAGAGGAAACCGGCACGAAGAGCGAGAAGCTGAAAGGACAGACCGTCGTCATCAGCGGAACCTTTAGCCATCATTCGCGCGACGAATACAAAGTGCTCATCGAACAACACGGAGGGAAAAACAGCGGTTCCATCTCCAGCAAGACGAGTTTTATCCTCGCAGGCGAGAATATGGGACCCGCCAAAATGGAGAAAGCCGCGAAGCTCGGTATCCGCCTGATGCACGAAGAAGAGTTTTTGAAACTATTGGAAGACTAAAAAATATTGATTCTGTATTTGTTTGACTTTCAGACGGGTGTGAAATCGGTGTAATTTTATTGTAATATTTCTTCCCAAATAATTTGGTGGTTCTCATTTTTATGTGTAAGTTAGCGGTACAATTAACAGAGTATTAACCTTCAAAAAACAAACAACCATGACAAAGACGATCACGTTTAATGAATTACGTAGAATTAAAGATAGTTTGCCTGATGGCAGTATGCATCGCATTGCAGACGAATTAGGTGTTTCAGTGGAAACTGTCCGTAATTATTTTGGCGGGCAAAACTTTCAAGACGGCAAGAGTTGCGGTATTCATATCGAGCCGGGTCCTGACGGAGGGCTGGTAGTCTTGGATGATACTACAATTTTGGAACGTGCTCAGCAGATTTTGGAAGAAAGCCAGGCATCTGCGGCACCGGAAGCGTAAAAAGGCTTTTGCTCTTAAGAAAATCCTAAGGTAAGTTGAACAAATAAGGGAGATTTACCTTGGGATTTCTTTTCTACAATCATTTTTAGAATTACATTAAAATGGAGGAATGGATATGGAAGACAAGTTAATTACATTAGCTATTCTGACTTTCGAGAAGGCGCAAATGCTTAAAATGATGTTGGAAGCGGAAGGAATAGAGGTATATATCCATAATGTCAATCAGATACAACCGGTCGTTTCGGCGGGCGTCAGGGTGCGCATCAAAGAAAGCGATTTGCCTCATGCGCTTCGCCTGATTGAAGATAACAAATGGTTTGAATCGCCTAAACCGGAAAAGAAAGACAAGGAAGCGGGGGAAACACGTGTTTTAGTCCCTATCGACTTTTCGGATTATTCTTTGAAAGCTTGCGAGATAGCTATCAATTATGCCCATAAGCAAGGAGCCGAAGTCATGATTATGCACGCTTATTTTAGCCCCTATTTCCCATCTGCTATTCCATTGGGGGATACGATGGCATATCAAGCCAACGAGGAAAGCACCCGGAACATGGTAAACCGTGTACAAGGTGATATGGCGCAATTATGTGCTGAGATAGATAAACGGATGGAAGAAGGTATCCTTCCGAAGGTGAAATATGATTATACCTTGCGTGAAGGTTTGCCTGAAGAGGAAATCATTGCGTATGGGAAAGAATACCGTCCCGACCTGATTGTGATGGGAACGCGCGGTAAAGACCAGAAAGATATTGATTTGATTGGAAGCGTGACAGGCGAAGTTATTGAAATGAATAAAGTCCCCGTCTTGGCGATTCCGGAGAACGTACCTTTTCATGATTTGGGCGAGGCGAAGCACATCGCGTTTGCAACCTCTTTCAGTCAGCGGGATTTGATAGCTTTCGACCGTTTCATGGATGTAATCAAAGGGTATGACGTACAAATTCATCTCTTTAATATCTCTACAAGCCGGGATGAATGGAACGAAATCCGTTTGACGGGCGTCCGTGAATATTTCCAAAAGCAATATCCTGAGGCATCTATTTCCTATACGGTGCTCGATGATGGCGATTTGCTTTTGGCTATCGAGAAATTCGTGCGTGACCAGCACATTGATTTGATTGCATTGACCACGTACCGACGGAATATTTTAGCTCGGATATTGAATCCAAGCATCGCCAAGAAGATGTTGTTCCATACGGATACGCCCCTTTTGGTTATGCATGCCTAAAAGGAGGAAGTTGCCAGTTTCGTCGGAAACATAGGCATAAACAAAAACGATTATAGTTATAAATGCCGGCGATTATAACGAGAAACCAAATCGATTATAGGCATGAATTTTTTAATCTAAGCCTTGGCTTTTGCAGGGCGAGGCTTAGATTATTGTGCCTGAGCCGAATGTCTACTTGAAATGAAACTTTAATGTGGATTTTTGAGAAAACGCATCGGATTGTAAAAAATATGTTGTATATTTGTTTGTAAAACGACACAAGTAAAAAAAGTAGAAGCGATGGATCGATATTTAATCATTAAAACGAGGGATGAACTACTTCGAATTCGAATAGGTCAAATCCTTTATTTTGAAGCAGATCGAAATTATACCAAATTACTCTTATCGAATGGTATACAATTTACATTTGCCATCAATATTGGGAAAATCGAAGAGCTTTTGGAGAAGCAAGTGAATGGAAGTAATGAAATACTAATCCGCGTAGGGAAAAGTCATATCCTGAATAAAAATCATATATTGCAAATCAATTTGCCGAAGCAAAAGTTGCTCTTGCTCGCAGAGACAGGGAAACCCATTGAATTGAATATTTCGAAAGACCCTTTGCGTGTGTTGAAGGAGACTCTCGAACAGGATATGGATAAAACGATAGAAAGTTAACAGATGGCGATTACAATAGGAAAATCATCTGACAATGATTGCGTCGTAAACGATTTATCCGTCAGTCGTCATCATGCACGATTGATACGCGAACAGGATTGTTGGTATTTGGAAGATTTGAATTCCTCGAATGGTACTTATATTAATGATGTTCAGATTTTAAAAAAGAAGGTGTCAACAACGGATAAGATTCGTTTCGGTGCAACGTATGAAACGGATTTGGAAAGTTTGTTGAAAAGCCAGAATGACTATAGTGAAGAGTTTAATGCGTTAAAACAAGTATATGATGATTATGTGCGGGAGAAGGTGAGAATACAATCTTCGAACCAATTCAAGACGCGCTTGTTCCAATCTCTGCCTTTTGCTTTGTTGGGAATTATCGGTATGGTAGTTGGTTTCGTAGGGAAAAGCAGTTCGGTGTGGATGATGTTTAGTCTGTTGTTGGCCGTCCTGGCTCCTGTCGTAGGAGTTTATTTGGGAGCACGCCAATCAGCTAAAATACCCCAACAGTTACAAGATTTGACGAACCAGTTCAAGATTGATTATGTTTGTCCAAAATGCGGTACATTTTTGGGTGACATACCTTGGGAATCGTTACGAAAAAAGAAAAAATGTCCGGTTTCGACTTGTCAAGCTAAATGGACGAATGAGTGATTTCGTCCTACAAAGTGCCTTGTTTTGTACAGAAACCTCAAACGTTTGATTAGCGGAGGTTATTAGAGTGGGAATATTACAAATCCTTTTCTTACTTTTGCGCTATAATTATAATAACCTAATAGCAATGAGGAAGGGATAGTATTATGCATGAGAATGATTACACATTCGTTACGATCGACAATGGTCCGGAGGCAGTAGACTTGGGCGATGTCGTAGTGGTGGATGTAGAAGGAGAAGACAGCGTCTTGGATGCTGTGATGCTTGACGATGGAGAGACGGATACTACAGACTTTATTACCCTGTCGGATGATACGGTAGTTATGTCGGATGGGGACGTCGTGGATAATTATTCAATTGATATTGATGGAATGGATATTTCATTTATGATATGATTGCAATAAAATGTCCATATTGTCAGGTTGGTTTGAAAGTAGACGAGGGGAAACTTCCCCTCGGCATTACTTCTTTCAAATGTCCTAAATGCAAACAAGCTATCCCAATATCCTTAGTAACATCTAAAGTAAAGGAGGAAGAAGCTGAAACCCAGCTTCTTCAACCTGTAAAAAAAAGTGTAGGTAAGTTGACCGTAATGGCTAATCCGGATACGGAAACGCAAACATTTCTTTTACATGAAGGTATATTTATCATCGGTCGACAATCTTCTGCCTCAAAAGCAGATTTGGCGATTCAAACAAATGATCGTTCTATGAGTCGTGAGCATTTACGATTGGAGGTAAAAAAAGAAGAACGGGGCGGATATAAACACTTTCTCTCAGACAATAATAGCAAAAATCATACGTTATATAATAACAAATATTTAGAAGAAGGAGAAATAGTAGTGTTGCAAGATAATGATGAGATCATTATTGGCCATACAATTCTTCGGTTTAACTTATAACGTATAAATGTGCGATGAATATCCTATTAGGACAACCTTTTGCTGCATCAGAAAAAGGTAAACGCAAAAATAATGAAGATGCGGTTTATCCTTTGCCGGAAGTTGTATCTTCAGAAGATAGTTTGTTTTTGGTATGTGATGGCGTAGGAGGAGAAAATAAGGGGGAGATAGCCAGTTGTTTAACGTGCGAAATGATTCCAGCTTTTTTTCGAACTTTTTTAATAGGAGAGATAAATAGTAGTTTTATCCAAAAAAGTGTACAATATGTAGAGACATGTTTCGACCAATATGTAACAGAACATCCTGAAGCAATTGGTATGGCAACAACGATGGCTATGCTCTATGTAGAACGAGGTACGGTCGTAATAGCTCATATCGGTGATAGTAGAGTGTATCAAATACGTGAAGGACATATCATCTTTCAAACGGAGGATCATTCGTTGGTTAATTCGTGGGTAAAGTTAGGACGTATTACGGAAGAAGAAGCAAGGATTCATCCGCAAAAAAATATTATTCTACGGGCTATCCAAGGAAAAAATCACCCTACTGAGGTGGACGTTTCTTTTATTACGGATGTGAAAGATGGAGATATTTTCTTTATGTGTACAGATGGCGTAATAGAAAGTTGGCGTAAAAAAGACTTAGAAAATTTATTTGCCGAGCCATTCTCTTTGGAGAAGATAAAGGATACATTGGTGGAAGTTTGCTCGGAAAATAGTCGTGATAATTTCTCATTTTACCTTATACCTGTGAAGAATGTGCAAAAAAAGGAGAGTTTAACGGAAAATTTCCTCACATTTCTTTATTCTTTTATTTAAATGGTGTATTTTTGGCAAATTAAATGGGAATCATTATTGACGATATGAATTTGCCTAATGGATATATACTTCAAAGAGGAAAGTACAAGATTGCGCAAGTGATTGGGCAAGGCGGTTTTGGCATAACTTATAAAGGCTTTTGGACTACGGAGGTCAAAGGTTCTTTGGGAGCTATGCGAACGGAGATACCCGTGTGCATCAAGGAATATTTCTTTAAGGATTATTGTAGCCGAGACCCTCAATCGTTGATTGTGCGTGTCCATTCAGATACCGGAAAGCTTCTTTTCAATAAATTCAAAGAGAAGTTGATTAAAGAAGCCAAGATCCTTTCAGAGGTTCATCATCCTTATATAGTCAATGTGTTGGAAGTCTTTGAAGAGAACAATACGGCTTATATTGTAATGGAATACATTGCAGGTAGTTCTTTGAAGGATAGATTGTCGAAAGAGGGTGTGCTTCCTGAGGCTTTGGTGTTACGTTATATTAAGCAAATTGGTGAAGCATTAGCTTTTGTGCATCAGAAAAATATTCTCCATTTGGATATAAAGCCAAGTAATATCTTGATAGATCGGAATAATAATGCGCGTCTAATTGATTTTGGTGTAAGTAAGCGGTACGATATTCAGGAAGAGGAGACAAGTACTACGATGTTGACGCTATCCAAAGGATTTGCGGCTATCGAACAATATGATAGTGAAGGTATACAGACTTTTTCTCCTTGCCCAGATATCTATTCACTGGGGGCTACGATGTACAATTTGCTGACGGGAAAGATTCCGACCGAATCTATTTTAAGAGCTACGCGGTTATTAGAGAAACCAAGCGTATTGAATCCGCATATTTCGCCTCAAATAGAGCAAGTGATATTGAAAGCTATGGAGATTGTTCCAGCGGATAGATATCAAAGTGTTCGGGAAATGTTGGATGCATTGGCTTTATCGGATGTAGAACCCTCTTCAAATATTTCGAATTCTTTGCCTCAAGATGGTATGAATGAAGAAGAGGAAACAACTCTTTTGCCTCCAAAAACCGGAGATATTTCAGAAAAGGAAGAAGAGACGGTTTTAAATCATAAAGGAGAAGATGAGATTTCGAAACAAACAGATACTTCGAATCTGAAGCCTAAAAAGCGTAATGTTGGGGTAGTGGTGATAACGATTGGGACTATCGTTCTTTTTGGTGGAAGTGCTGCTGGATGGTATGTATATACTAAGAATGAGCATCATTTGCCTCAGACGAATGTGGGTGCCGTAAAGGAAATCTCGGAAATAGAGAAGATTGATTCGATTGCTATGGTGAATCTGCAACCTTCTGAGGCTGAGATGAAAATGGATTCAGTACCTCAAAAAGAAAATATAGTTGTAAATTCGAATAAATATAACGATAATCGGACGGATTCACAGGCTAAAAATGAGGAAAAAACGGTTATAAAAAAAGAAGAGAAGCCGAAGGTTTCTTCGGAAGTGCAATCGTCGCGCAAAGAAGAAGTAGTAGAAGCAAAAAAAACTCTTGCAGAAGAGGATAATAAGTTGTTTTTGTATGAAAAATGGCTTGCTTCGGGAAAGGAAAAAATAAATCAGAAGGACTATCAAACAGCTAAAGCAGATTTAAATAAGGCAAAGGAGTTTGAAGTAACGGAAGAGGTCATTCGCTTATTGGTGTTTTGTGATCAACAGATAGAGGAAGAAGCTGTCGTTGAACGTAAAAATGGCTATGAGGAGAAGATGCCTTTCGGGACTTATATGATTGTTCGGAAGAAAGCAAACAACCGTTATGGGGCGATTGACGAAGAAGGAATTGAGCGCATCCCTTGCAAATACTTGAGTGTAGGTAAAGCAGAAGATGGCCGGGCTTTTGAACGAGAAGATAAATTGTTTGATATTTATGCCTCCGATGGTACGTTGATTACCCAAGGGGCAACAGGTTATTGATGATTGATATATGAAAACGATTTGGTTATTAATATGTTGCATGGTTTTTCCAATAGGAGTATGGGCTCAACAACGAGCAGAATATAATCGAAAGGGAGATGAGGCCATGAAACGCCAAGATTATCGGGATGCCAAAATGTGGTATGAAGAGGGTGTCTCGTATTGTGATATGTATAGCATAGATAAGTTAACAGAAATTTGGCTAAAAGATGAATCATCGCGTTCTTCTATGCGCAGTTTGATGAGTAAATGTCTGAATTGCTTGAATGTATTAGGTACAGAGCAAGATACGACGGCTATTCATCAATTGATACTTTATTATCAAAAAGGTATAGGTACGCCAGTAAGTGATGAATTGGCCGAATATTGGACAGAGAAATTAGAGCAAGTTCGAAACCAAATGCTTTATGTACCTTCGGATGAAGTTGTATCTTTTGAAGAAAAAAAAGAACGGATGAAGTTTTTCATTGGGTATCAATATGCGATCGAAGCTCCTTATGGCTTGACTGTTGGAGGCGTAGGAAAGCGTTTAGGTTGGTACGTACGTTTTAAAACGAATATGTCGTTCGACAAATATTATACAGCTGAGTGTAATAGCCAGAATGGAGGCGAGTTGATAGAGGCACTTTCTGAGGATGCGTATTATTTTACGAACGAACGGAAAAAGAGTCTTTATGCGTTTACGGGTGGATTGGTGATTAAATGTACCAATTGGCTTTATACATCGGTGGGCGTAGGTTATGGTGAACGGACATTATTATATGAGTATTATACGATTGACCATCAAACGGGGACACTTGGTTCTCAATCATGGGCTAAACATTTAGATGCATCTTATGTAGGTGTGGCAGGTGATATTGATGTGATGTGTAAGTTAGGACCTGTTTATCTCAGTGTAGGATGTAATACGATTAATTTTAAATATGCAGATTTGAATGCAGGTGTGGGTGTATTCTTTTAAGGAGGAAAGTCTATGTCGAAATATATACGTTGGATAATTTTGTGTTTACCTCTTGTGATGGGGTATGGTTGTATGGATGAGCCAGACATGGATACAAATGTGCGGAATGCAGCTCCGCCTTCCATTCGTTTGTTAACAGGTACATCCGAAGAATATATATTAGGAACTACGGCTACTACAATAACTCTTCAGGCGGAAGTCTTAAGTGCAAATGGACTTCCTGTAGAGGCGTATGGTGTCTGTTGGGGATTAGATCCTTCGCCGGTCGTAGAGTCGGGTGATACGGTGATTTCAGGAACAGGCATAGGTGAGTATGAGTCGACAGCAGTTGGTTTGGAAGCAGATACGACATATTATATTCGTCCGTATGCAACTAATGAGAAAGGGACGAGTTATGGTGAAGAACTGTCTGTTTCAACTCAGACGGGTTTGGGTGTGGTACAGACTTTGGATCCGGCTGATGTGAAAGCCGAATCGGCTTTTTTAGGAGGGCGTCTCTTGGCGTTGGGTGAGGGGGATATCGTCAAAAGAGGCGTGTATCTTTATGAAACGTCATTGAACGATCCGTCGCCTCGTACGATAGAGATGGAGGCACAGACGGATTCTCTTTTCTCGGCCACGGTTGAGAATTTGGAGCCATCCACGCGCTATTATGTCCAAGCCTTCGTAGAGAATCGTTTTGGTATGTTCCCGCTTCCGGCTGTCAAATCGTTCTATACAACCAGTGGTAAGCCGGAGTTCAAGTCGATGGAACCGATTGCAAGAGATTATTCTTCTATTACTTTCCGAGCTGTTTTTGCGACATTGGGAGATGCCGATATCGAGGAAGCGGGTTTTTGTTATCGGAAGGGAGAAGAACCTGCTTGGACGGATACCTCTGCAGTACAGGTACCGTGTGTCATTACGAACGACTCGATAATGATAGGTGTACTCGACGGTTTGGAGCAACAGACGCAATATTTTGTCAAAGCGTATGCTCGCAATAAATATGGTGAAGTCTATTTTGGCGAGGATTATACCTTCTACGCTCAGAGTAGTGCGCCTACAGTGTCGACTTCTGCTATCGATGCTTCAGACATGGATGCGGGGACGTTACGCGTCGAGGGGTCTATCTTGGATAAGGGCGAGACGGATATCGTGGGGGCTGGCTTTGTCTGGTCTTCTACTAATCAGCAACCGACGATAGGAGATGCGGCGTGCGATTCTATCATGGCCTATCAGGGAGATAGCATTTTTGTGGGAAACATTACCGAACTCCGAGGCGGTACAACCTACTACGTTCGTGCCTTTGCTTATAATGCGTCGAACGTTTATTCGTATGGCGCGGTGCAAACCGTCGAGACGCCGGCTATCCTCACTTCCCTCACGGCCTATCCAGGTGAGGCAGTGACCGAGGCTTCTTATTGTGTGTTGAATAACATAGGTTATATTTTAGGGGGAGACTTAGGCCGACAACGTTCTGCTTCGTTGTTCATGTATAATATGAGTACAGATGAATGGGCGCAACGGAATCCCATCCCGGAAGCCGTAAAGAGTTCCTCTTTCTTTGCCTTGAATGACTTTACAGTTATATCCTTTGGTGGAAAGGATGATAATAATCACGTTACAAACGGTTTCTATGGGTACGCATGGATGACCAACGAATGGACAGAGTTAAATAGTGGAGGTTATTCGCTCTCCGACGCGGCTGGCATTTCGCTGGATAACGAGGCTTACATTTTGGGCGGTTTTGGAGTCAATGATACTATCAATGATAAGGTATTGCAGTTTATCCCAAGCGGCAGTGGTTCGTGGACGGAGCTCCCTTCTCGTTTCCCTGATGAGCAAGTGAAGAGCATCTTGGTGCGGATAGGTGACCGTTTCTATGCCGGTCTGGGTCGTACGAGTATCGGTTTGTCGGGTATCTCGTATAGCAAAGATCTCTGGTCGTCGGCGGATATGTCGTCGTGGAGCAGCGAAGAGGAGTGCCCGACTGAAGCGGAAGGTGTGGTAGCCGGTGTCGCGTGTGGCGACAAGCTGTATGTGTTGGATACGAACTTGGATTTGTACGTTTTCGACCCGGCCACGGATTCGTGGGCAAAGCAACCAACCTCCATCCGCTCGTCGTTGCAAAGCAGTAACCTGACGAACATCTTTATGTTTGCCTATAATGGGTATCTCTATATAGGGCAGACGAGCGGTAGTAAGCATTTCGTCCGCTATAACCCAGGGTGGGATCATTGACCCACGTCGGAGCCCTCGAAGTCAAGTGTCAGACTTAACGAGGCTGGGTGTCGGACCCAGGCTACCTAACTGTCGGACCCAGCCTACCTGGGTGTCGGACTTAACTGAGTTAACTGTCGGACCTAACTTTTTTAACAATATAAGGAATCAATATAAACATAGAAAGGCGTCTAAAATGGATAAGTCAGCAATCTTAAAACGCATTCAGGAGAACGTGGCGCAGCTCTCGGCAGCCGGCGACGCGCGATACCGGTACATCCCGCTGCATCGGCGGCCTACGCCCTCGGTGGAGCGGGTGCGGGAGGTGATGCATCTCCTGCGGGCAGTCCTGTTTCCCGGCTTCTTCGACGAGGTGCATGAACACAGCCTCGAGTCCCTTCCCTATTATGTAGGGGTTTATTTAGAAAGGATTTATGACCTCTTGCAAGAGCAGATTTACCACAGCCTGGGCTTCGAGGCCACGGAAGGAGAGGGGGTATCCCGTGCGCGGGCATCCGACCTCACGATCGCATTCATAGACCGTATCGCTCACATTAAGTACTTGTTGTCTACCGACGTAAAGGCTATACTGGACGGTGACCCGGCCGCCAAGAGCGAGAGCGAGATTATCTTTTGTTACCCGGCTATCTCGGCCTTGTTGCATCAGCGAGTAGCGCACGAGCTGTTCCGGCTGGAGATTCCGGTCCTGCCACGGATGATGACGGAAATGGCGCATTCGCTGACCGGTATCGATATACATCCAGGGGCTGAGATCGGGGCTTACTTCAGCATCGATCACGGTACGGGCGTAGTGGTAGGGCAGACCGCTATCATTGGGAACCATGTCCGTCTGTATCAGGGAGTGACGCTGGGCGCGAAGAGCTTTACGCTCGACGAGGAGGGGCTGCCGATGGACGTCCCGCGGCATCCTATCATCGAGGACGATGTGACTATCTACTCGAACGCGTCTGTGTTGGGACGGATTACGATTGGTCGCGGTTCCATTATCGGTGGGAATATCTGGTTGACACACAGCGTGCCACCCGGTTCGAAGATTGTACAGAGCCATGCCGTCCATGAGTAAGTTAGCTTGGTGGAGCCTGTTAGGCTCCTTTTTTATTGTCCTGTGGGGAGCTATCCGGTTGTGGGTGCCATCTCCTCTCTTTTCCTCTCCCTATTCCACCCTATTATACGCACACGACCATACGCTTTTAGGGGCACGCATTGCCGACGACGGGCAATGGCGTTTCCCTACAGATAGCCACGCCCCCTCGAAATTCGTCACCTGTTTGCAACTCTACGAAGACAGGCGTTTCCAGTATCATCCGGGGGTCGACGTGCTGGCTTTGGCACGAGCCATGATGTTGAATATTAAGCATCAGCGCGTAGTGAGCGGCGGAAGTACACTGACCATGCAACTGGCCCGCATGGCCCGCGGGAACCAACGGCGCACCCTCTGGCAGAAGGCGATGGAAATCCTCTGGGCATTCGGCATCGAGTCTCGCTACAGCAAGGAGGAGATTCTGGATCTTTATGCCTCGAATGCACCTTTCGGAGGGAATGTAGTTGGCATCGAGGCCGCAGCCTGGCGTTACTTTGGGCGCAGCGCTTCCGAACTTTCCTGGGCTGAGCAAGCCACTTTGGCCGTCTTGCCGAACGCCCCCGCCTTGATTCATCCCGGACGAAACCGGGACGCCTTACGGCAGAAGCGCGACCACCTCTTGCTTTCCCTCTACGAAGAGGGCTATCTGGACCAGGAAACCTATGAGCTTTCCTGCCTCGAACCCTTACCCCAGAAACCCCATCCTTTACCCCATCAGGCACCTCATCTCTTAGACCGTATATCACTGGGTAATAGAGATGTTCATATACATCATACGACCCTTCGCCCAGCCTTGCAACAGCAGGTGCAATCTATCGTCAATAGCTATGTCGCCGAGTATCGCTCGAACTACATCTACAATGCGGCCGCGCTGGTGGCGGATGTCGAGACAGGAGAAGTATGGGCCTACGTCGGGAATGCGACGGACGGCGGCTCTACCGGGCAAGGGGAACAAGTAGACATCATCGCCTCACCCCGCAGTACCGGTAGCATCCTGAAGCCTTTCCTGTATGCCGGCATGTTGAGCGACGGCTCGTTGCTCCCCGATATGCTGGTACCCGATATCCCTTTGAACATACGTGGCTTTACGCCCCAGAACTACTCCAAGACCTATAGCGGCGCAGTAGCGGCACGAGAGGCCGTATCCCGCTCCTTGAACGTGCCGTTGGTACGGATGTTATCCGATTATAAGACAGGGCGATTCATGGCTTTGCTCAAACAATTGGGCATGACGACCCTCCGTTTCCCCGAGTCGCATTACGGGGCATCCCTGATTTTAGGCGGAGCGGAGGGAACCTTGTGGGACTTGACCGGCATGTATGCGTCGATGGCCCGCCAGTTGGCACACTATTCCCGTTATAATGGGCGTTACGACGAGGCCGACGTGCATCCGCTCCGCCTCACGCCAGCGGAGGAAGCAGAAGAGAAGAGGCTTACGCTTGCCAGTAACCCGTCGTACGGCGCGCTTTGGTTCATGTTCGAAGCTATGGCCGGCGTGAATCGCCCCGAAGAGGAGGCCGATTGGCAACAATTCTCATCGATGAAGCGAGTAGCCTGGAAGACCGGTACGAGCTATGGCGGACGGGATGCCTGGGCGATTGGCGTCACGCCGCGGATGGCCGTCGGCGTCTGGGTAGGGAATGCCAACGGGGAGGGACGCCCCGGACTGACCGGTGTCGGGAACGCAGCTCCTATCTTATTCGATATCTTCTCCTTGCTCCCAGACTCACCCTGGTTCGACGAGCCACTCGACGATATGGTACGTCTGCCCATCTGCCGGACCAGTGGACACAAGGCTACGGCTGCTTGTACGCTGGTCGACACGCTCTATGTCCCTCGTGCCGGCATGCAGTCGGAGGTATGCCCGTATCACCGTTGGGTCCATCTCTCGGCAGACAGACAGTACCGGGTAAACAGTTCCTGTGCAACCCGGGCAGAGATGGTACGCAGCTCCTGGTTCGTACTGCCACCTGCCCAAGCCTACTATTACCGCCAATACCATGTAGACTACCAGCCTTTGCCACCCCTTAAGCCAGGATGCGAGGAAGAACCCGCCACGCAAATCGCCATCCTGTATCCCGAACAAGGGGCTATCTTGTACATCCCTCGCGGTCTATCCGGCGAGCCGGAGCAGGTCGTAATGCGAGCGACCCACGTCCGTCCAGACGCTACCCTCTATTGGCACTTGGACGAAGTCTACCTGGGCGAGACGCACCACGAGCACCAGTTAGCCTGCACCCTTACACCCGGTCAGCACCTCCTGACGCTCGTCGACGAACAGGGTCACCGCCGCTCCGTCCTTTTTGAAGTGAAAGCGTAAGATTCACTTCGGCTTCCATAGGAGATTCAGGGCAAAATCTGTACCTTTGTGCCTTCATTAAATTTACAAGACATGAAAATAGGAATAGCAGCTGCCCTGATGTGTGCCGTCGGTATGGCACAAGCGCAGCAAAGTTTTTAGAAAGAGGATTTTACCTCGGGTAAATTGCCGTCCGGATGGGCGGTAGTCGACTCGACGGAGTCGGCTAAATGTGAATGGATAGTGACCGACCAGCCCTATCCGGGTTCATTCCAATTCGAGCAACAGGCACCTCCGATTGCCTCGACCAGCCGCGGCTATCACATGCAGTATCAGCCAGGCGTAGTGACGGGCGAGGAGATTACGAAGTGGAACCAACGGCAGGAATACCCCAACGGTTACTTTCAGACGTCGGCTATCGATTGCTCGGCGCATAGTGATGTCATCCTCAAGTTCGAGCACCTCTTCCGCTGGAACGACTGGTTTACAGGGCCACGCGCTGGCTTATGGGTAGGCGTAAGTTCCGACGGAACGCATTGGACGGAATACAACGTGCGAGACCGCATCCCGGCAGCGACCCAGCTGCATACGCCGATCAAAGAGGAAATCAACATAAGCGAAGTGGCCGCCAGACAGAAAACCGTCTACCTGCGCTTCTTCTGGCGTCATATCTTCTCGTGGTACTGGATGATAGACGATATCGAACTGACTGAGCCTTATGCTCACGACTTGGCTATTGAGGGCATTACTTCCCACCAGGAAACAGGCAATACGTTCACCCAAGAGGACGTCATCAAGCTCAAGCTGAAGAACGTCGGTTCGCAACCTGTAGGTAAAGACTTTACCGTGACAGCTACGTTGAACAACGGCGTAACGTTGACCGCAGACGTAAAGGCTTCCACATCGCCTATCGAGAAGCAGCAAACCTACGACGTAGCCTTCCCTAAGACCGACCTAACGGGTATGGGTTCCTATAAGCTCTCCTTTACGGTAGATTATGCTGAAGATGAGCGGCAAGAGAACAATACATGGAAAGCCAACCTCTATGCCGCTAAGATGAGTTTAGGCAGCGTGACGAAGGTCAATAAGTTGAGCGGGCATGAATATGAGTTCGTCTCTGGCTATTCAAAGATGAAGCTGATATTCTACCAGGATGACATATTCCGAGTATGGTTAGCGCCCGACGGCGAGTATACCAATCCGGCAGGAGACGAAATCGTAGTGGATTACGGCATTAAGAACCCAAAAGTATCGATGAGTAACGCCGGGGACTACTACAAGTTCACTACGCCTAAGTGTGTGGTCCGCGTCTATAAAGACCCCATACGCCTAGCCCTGTATGATAAAACCAACAGGAAAGCCCTGTTTGAAGAAGCTGAGCCCCTGAGCTTTGGCCTAAAGACCAGCCAGACCTTACGACGCAGTGCCGACGAGGACTTCTATGGCGGCGGGATGCAACAGGGAAACTTCTCTCACCGAGGTAAGGAAATCGACATAGCGGTCACCGGATGGGACGAGGACCAAGCCTCGAACCCCGCGCCCTTCTTCATGTCTACCAAGGGATACGGTGTGTTCCGCAATACGTTCGCACCCGGACACTATGCGTTCAACGGAACCTACATGCCGGATAAGGTCTATGATGACGGCTACAAGATGCAGGGTTTCACCAGTACCCTTACGCACGACGAGAACCGTTTCGATGCCTTTTACTTCTACGGTCCTTCCCTGAAAGAGATATTAAACAGCTACACGGATATCACCGGGAAACCCTTCATGCCCGCCATGTGGATGCTCACGATGGGCGACGCAGATTGCTACAATAAGCCAGAGCAACGCACGGGATGGCCACAGTCGACACCCGACGTCATTACGCAGGTGGCAGATAAGTATATCGAATATGATATGCCGCGTGGATGGATTCTTCCGAACGACGGCTACGGTTGTGGGTACGTTAAGCTGGATTCTGTCGTAACGGAGCTAAGCAAGCGAGGTTTCCATACCGGCCTGTGGACCGAGAATGGCGTAGATAAGATCGCCTATGAGGTAGGGACATGCGGGACACGCTTATGCAAGCTCGACGTAGCTTGGGTAGGAGAGGGGTATGAGTTTGCCCTGAATGGATGTAAATCTGCCTATGAAGGCATCACGAGCAATACAAACGAACGCGGATTTATCTGGTCGGTCTGCGGATGGGCTGGCACACAGCGATACTCTACCATCTGGAGCGGCGACCAGGTGAGCAACTGGGATTATATCCGCTATCATATCCCGACCGTCACGGGTGCCGGGCTCTCTGCCTTCAATGCCGCTACCAGTGATATAGACGGTATCTTTGGAGGTTCCCCCAAGACTTACACCCGCGACTTGCAGTGGAAGGTCTTCACGCCTATTATGATGACCATGAGCGGGTGGGCAGACGCGGACCGTCAGCCTTGGGTATACGGTCATCCCTATACGGATATCAATCGAAAGTTCCTGCGGCTCAAGATGCGGTTGAACCCTTATACATACACTTACTGTTATGAGGCTCACCAGACAGGCGTCCCAATGGCACGCGCTATGGTATTGGAATTCCCAGAGGATATCGTCACGCGCGACACCACGACCCAATATCAGTTCATGAGCGGTGAATGGCTCCTCGTGGCACCTGTCTACGAGCGTCGGGGACCGCGCAAGGATATTTACTTCCCTGCTGGTGAATGGTACGACTATTGGACGGGCGAGACTTATCAAGGGGGACAATGGCTGGATAAGTATGAGGCGGCGCTTGATATCATACCGGTATTTGTTCGTCAGGGTGCGATTATCCCGATGTATCCAGACATGAACTACGTAGGCGAGAAGCCCGCCGATGAGCTCACGCTCGACCTTTATCCTTATGGCGACTCCTCGTTCAACCTCTATGAAGATGACCTTCTGACACGCGACTACGAGCAGGGTGCTTTGGCTCGCACACTCATCTCCATGTCGGCAGCCGATGGGGCACAGGGGAAGGTCTCTGTGACGATTGCCAAGGCAAAAGGAGATTACAAAGGACGCTATCAGGAGCGCACTTACCTCTTAGATATGCGTTATCTGAAGTCGCCGGCATCGGTGAAAGTAGGGGGCGAAGCGCTGTCGGCTATCTCTGCGGAAGAGTTTAAGTCCGGAAAGTGTGGTTGGTATTACGATGCAAACGATCGCAAGGGACGACTTAAAGTCCGCACTGCTCGCCTCTCGACGAATGTCGACCAGACCATCGTAGTGGAATAAGGTAATTTCCTATATGGATTTATATAATAGGTAAGCAGGGGAATCCATTCCTCTGCTTATTTTATGTCCTGACGTGTCGGGGGAAAAATAATACCGCTATCCTTTCGGACAGCGGTATTCAGCGATATAAATAGGATATACATGATGCTTTACGTCTATCAATTGCTGGTAATCACCTGGCCTACGCCGCGATAAAGTTTGATGGGACCATCGAGCAGGACCGCCAGCACAGTGATGTTCTTATCCTGTACCCATTCCGGCACGTCGATGTAGAGGTTGCCAGGGACTTCGCTCCAATAGTTCTTGTTGTGTATTTTGTAGGGGAGCATCGTCCCATTTCCTACGACCCATACGCGGTTCACCTTATTCATCAATCCCTTGATTTCAATCGGTCCATTTGGCTTGTAGGGGAGATAGAGGTATAGGATGTCACCTGCCTTGTTGAGCGTCGTGTATCCTTGGAAATGCTCCGTGGGGATGCCGGCCCGTGTTTCGTACACCGCTTCCTTATGCTTCTTAATCCAGCGGCCGAACTCTTTTAGAATAGCTACTTGCTCGTCAGGGATGGTGCCGTCTTCACGCGGGCCAATGTCGAGCAGGAGATTTCCGCCCATACTCAGACAATCCACGAAAGTACGCAGGAGTATCTGCGGCGTCTTATAGTTGGTATCGGCTTGCTGGTAACCCCACGAGTCGTTCATCGTCATGCACAATTCCCAATATTTGTCTTGGGGCCGCACGACGGGCACGCCCTGTTCCGGTGTGGCATAATCGCCGTAGCCTTGGATACGCGAATTGAGGATGACATCCGGGTTGTCCGAACGCAACAGGTCAACAATCCCCTTCGCGTTCCACGTCTCCGCACTCTGCTCCCAGTCTCCATCGAACCAATAGAGGTCCGGCTTCCACGTTTTGTTTAACTCTGTCAGCTGCCCGAAGTTGAATTTCTGGAACTTGGCCCAACGTGCCGGGTCGTCTTTGTAGCGAACCTCTGTGCGGGTCTTATTCGGATAATCGGGATGAGACCAGTCGAGGAGCGAATAGTAGAAGCCCAGCTTCAATCCTTGGTCGCGCACCTCCTTCACGAACGGAGCAATGAGGTCTTGTTTTGCCGGAGTGGATTTCACCACGCTTAAGTCGCCCACCTTTGTATCCCACAATGCTACGCCATCATGGTGCTTCGTAGTAATGACGGTATATTGCGCACCGCTCTCCTTAATCAAATTCACCCATTGCTTCGGATCATATTTCGAAGCCGTAAAGCCATCGAGCTGTTTCATGTATTCCTCATAAGGCAGGTAGTTGTTGAAGAACGACCAACTCTCCGAAACGCCATTCACTGCATAGATGCCCCAATGGATAAAGATACCCAGCTTCGCCTCCGAGAACCACTCCATGCGTTTTTCATACCCTGCGTCTTTTGTCTGTTCTGCCGTTTCTTGCGCGGACAATTGCCCCCCAGCACCCATCAGTGCCGCCAAGGCTAAAGTAATCAGTTGCTTTTTCATGTGTGTTATGTTTAATTTGTTTAGGGCAAAAATACGGATTTCTACCTATATAACAAGCAAAAATCCCTACTAATCTGCATTTGTTTCCTTTTTTTTGTAATATATGCGCTAAAATTTGGTTTTCTCATCTATTCTACCTACCTTTGAGACGACAATAAATATGTATTAATCCCTAAAATCGTACCGACATGCCACTGAACGTTAAACCGACAGAATTATTTTCTTGGCCAGCTATCTTACAAGAAAATCCATTAACGGAAGACAAGAACGACCGTATTGTAACGTTGCAAAAAAACAATGCGACGAAGACTGTAAACGACCTCGCGTCCGGCATTGCCCGCGAACGCACGGAGTATCGGGAAGAAACTCTAATTAATAATGCTTCGCTGCTCGAGCAGAAGATGGTATCCTTCCTTTTGTCGGGGGAAAGCTTCGCCAGCGAGTTTTTCCGGTATGAACCCGCTATACAGGGTGTTTTCAATTCGAAGGGCGAGCCTATCGACCCTACGAAGGTGAAATTCTCTATTAACGTATCTCCCATCGGCGAGCTACGCAATATCTTAGCCAACCAAATTAAGGTGAATATCATGAAGAGCCAGACGTTGGGAGGCGCCGCTATTACACGTGTCCTCAACCTCTATACAGGGGAAGAGAACGTGGCGAGCCGGACAGATATGGTAGCTATCGAAGGCTCGAAACTCAAGTCCGTCGGTCCGAATGGCGAAAACAAAGGCGGGGAAGTCTCTATCATCAATTCGCTCGACGCGAAGATCGTAATCGAGAAAATAGCCGACAATACCCCTTCCCGCATCACCTTCATGATTCCGAATGACATTACAGAAGGAGAGTACAGGGTGCAGATAGAAACTTACTTTGCCGGTAGCGCCTTACTGAAGGAAGCGAGAGTCATTACAAGCAGTTTTACCATTTATATTTCATAAACTAAGAAGTAAACCGGTTTAAAACAAACAAAAAAACGAATGCGGCGTACAGTATGTCCAAGTGGCACTGTACGCTTTTTTTATGCCCCTCTTTTTTGTGCACGACCTCTGCACCGTACAGTGGAGGACCCCTACACCGCTCGGTGCACGACCTCTACACCATACAGTGGAGAACCCCTGCACCGCTCGGTGCACGACCCCTGCGGCGTACGTCGCACGACCCCTGCGCAAAAAAAGAAGCCCTATTTATAAGGTACGGATGGAATAGTTTCACTACCTTTGTGGAGAATCATAAATATACATAAGATATGAACAAAAAATGGATTAAAGATGCCCTTATCATCAACGAGGGGCGCCACTTTCAAGGCTCAGTCTTGATAGCAGGAGATACCATCGAAGCCGTATATGAGGGCCCTGTGCCGCCTGAAGTCGATATAACACCTTACGAGCAGATAGATGCCCAAGGGAAATGGCTCCTACCGGGCTGCATCGACGACCAGGTGCATTTTCGCGAACCGGGACTCACACACAAGGCAGACATTGGGAGCGAGAGCCGGGCAGCCGTAGCCGGAGGTGTCACCTCGTTTATGGACATGCCCAATACGAAACCGCAGACGACTACCCTCGAAGCCTTGGAGTGGAAATTCAAGCGGGCAGCACAGACCTCCGTGGCCAATTACTCCTTCTTCTTTGGCGGAACCAATGATAATTTCAAAGAGATACAGCAGGTAGACAAAACACGGGTGCCAGGATTGAAACTGTTCTTAGGCTCCTCGACCGGCAACATGCTCGTCAATGACAAAGCCGCCCTGGAGCGTATCTTCTCCGAATGCGGGATGCTCATCGCCATCCATGCCGAGAAGGAGGAAATTATCCAGCGGAACATCGCCCATTATACAGGGCTATATGGCGAGGACCTCGACATCTCGTTCCATAGTCTCATCCGAAGCGAAGAGGCCTGCTATGCCTCCTCCGCCGAGGCCGTCGAACTCGCTACGCGGCTGGGCGCACGACTACACATCCTGCACCTCTCGACAGCCCGCGAGACGACCCTCCTCGATAATACGCTCCCCCTATCCGAAAAGCAAATCACAGGCGAAGTGTGCGTGCATCACCTTTGGTTCCACGATGGGGATTACGCCCAGTTCGGCAATCGCATCAAATGGAATCCCTCTATCAAGACGCTGGCAGACCGCAATGCCCTGCGCCAGGCTGTCAACGAAAACAAAATAGATATCGTCGCGACCGACCACGCCCCACATCTACCCGCCGAGAAGGAGGGAAGCTGCCTGAAGGCGGCATCCGGCGGACCGCTCGTACAGCATTCGCTGGTAGCCATGCTGGAGTTGGCCGGCGAAGGACATTTCACCTACGAAAAGGTAGTCGAGAAGATGGCCCATGCCCCCGCGACGCTGTTCCACATCGACCGGCGAGGCTATATCCGCCCCAGATACTATGCCGATTTAGTGCTGGTAGACCCACAACACGCATGGACCGTATCGCGCGAGAATATCCTCTCGAAGTGCGGATGGTCCCCCTTCGAAGGCTATACCTTCCACCACGCCGTAGACACGACCTTCGTGAACGGGGAAATCGCCTACCAACGGGGCCAAGTGAATGATGCACTCCGCGGGCGGGAGTTGAAGTATCTGAATTAACACAGAAATGGGGCTGTGTCAAAATGCTATCTAAAAAGCTCCCCTGCCCTTAGGGGAGCTGGCTCGCGTAGCGAGACTGAGGGGTTAAATCTCTCATAACAAGAAACAACCCCTCACCCCTGCGGGGAGCTCCCCTAAGGCAGGGGAGCTTTTCAGTTACTTTCAGATAACATTTTCTTATTTATGACACACCCTCATGCGACGAAGCGTTGCCCTTAGGCAAGCGTAGGTTGGTAGAGGAACCGCTTAATACTCCGCTTGGGCGTCTTCTCGAAAGGCTCTTCACGCAACTGGAAGAGGGAGAGTTTGCAATACCGCGGGACGACGCGGTTGACCGCCTTTAGGTATTGACCCATGATTTCCTCCACCTGCTTGTGCGAGAGATGCGCCTCGCGGATATGCTCCCAATCGGGGTAAATCAAAGCCGTCAGCTTCTTCCCGTCCGACACGACCAACGACTCGACGATGAGCGGGAGGTTGTTTAGCTTATTCTCGATTTCCTCCGGGTAAATGTTCTGTCCATTCGGGCCGAGTATCATCGTTTTGTTTCTCCCCCGGATATAGAGATAACCCTCTGCGTCGAGCGTGCCTAAATCGCCGGTGCGCATCCAGCCGTCGGGGAGCATCACTTCGGCCGTAGCCTCCGGGTTCTTGAAGTATCCTAGCATATTGTTCGCACCACGGACGAGTATTTCGCCCACTGTATGTTGCGGGTCGTTCGAGTCGATTTTGATTTCCATGCGATCTACCGCCTTCCCGACGGAGCCAGCCCTCGACTCATTCCAATGTGCGAAGGCGACGAGCGGACCACATTCCGTCATGCCATAGCCCACGGTGAAGCGGAACCCAATACGCCGCAAGAAGCGTTCGATGTCCTTGTTGAGGGCAGCACCTCCCACGATAATCTCCTCGAAATTCCCCCCGAAGCCTTGCGTCAACCCCTCGGCAGCTTTACGGAAGATGAGCTGGTTGATGCCAGGGATCCATAAGAGGAGGCGCGCCAAAGGCTTTAAGAAATGCGGGAATATTTTGTTCTTTACGGCCCTTTCCAAGATAAGCGGTACAGCCAGGATGAGGCGCGGACGATATTGGGCGAAAGCATCCTGGCAGAGTTGCGGTGCTGGGCGGCGCGTGATGAAATGCACATGGCAACCTTTGTTGACCGAGTTCAGTACCTCGAAGGCCAATCCATACATGTGCGCCATGGGCAAGAGACACACGATATTATCACCTGCATGGATAAAGGGTAAATGGTCTGCTGCAAATTGCGTGTTGCTCCATAAGCTTCGGTAGGGGAGCATGACGCCTTTCGAAGAGCTGGTCGTCCCCGATGTGTAGTTGAGTACCGCTAACTTCTCAGGTTCTTCTATGTAATAATGTATATCTTCCGGAGAGAAAGCAGGGTACTTTTGTGTCATAAGTTCAGCTAATTGTGGAGCGGTTGCTTGTGCCTCTTGCGAATGAGATCTGAGGAGTGCCCAATCGTCGAGGCGAACCGTCAAGCGGATAGCCGGAATCATTGCCTCATCCAACCGCTCCCACACGGAAGCTGAGACAAACAATCCTTTCGCTTCGCAGTGCCGAATGATATGGTGGATATTATCCGCCTGAAATTCATGCAAAATCGGTACAGCCACCGCGCCATACGTCATGATACCAAAGAAGCAAATCGCCCAATTGGAAGAGTTTCCGCCTACGATAGCAATCTTGTCTTCCGGACGTATTTCTGCTTTTTCCAGCAAGAGATGAATTTCTTCTATTTTCCGAGCTACCTCTGCATAAGAATAGGTCTTGCCGCCTATGTCTGAGAAGGCGGGCAAGTTCCAATGCGTTTTCACGCTTTTTTCGATGAGTCCTAAAAAACGATTCTCCATAATGCCACCTTTTTAGAGAGTTATCACGCCTACAAATATATTATATTTTTGTTTAATTGTGATAAAAGAAGGTGGCATTATTTTGTTAAATACTCTTTAATCGCATCGATGCCGACAGCAACCTCCGTGTCGGTAGTCCCGTTGGGTGTGATGTCGGTAATGATGTGTGTCTCGTCTGCGGTCGTTTTCGTGGCAACATCCCACATTTTCTTCCACGTCGCAATGCCGTACTTCGCAAAATTCACAATAGGCACGCTCTCCACAATCGTCACAATGTTGGCATCCTCTTTCGCATTCGCATGTTTCGCATGTGCATTCCACACAGCAACAACGTGCTTTCTCATCTTTCGGTTCGCTTTCGTTCGCGGCAAATGCATTGAATGCCCAAAGCGAAGTGCCTACTAAGGCGCTAATCCATAACTTTTTCATCTGTTTTCTCATTTAAATGTCCACATAGGCAAAGGTACGCATTATTTCTCCAATACTTGCCAAAAACGGGCGGGTAAATGGATATTTAACACGGGGATAGCTTTTTCGAAGAGCGGAGCGATATCTTTTGGTTCGAATCCTGCAATGCCACATCCGATTTCCGTCACTAAAAATGTCAATTCCGGGTGCTCAATGGCAAAACGGATGAACTCATCTACATAAGGACGAATTTCTTCCGGTCCGCCATGCATCGTAGGGATTCCATACGTCTGTCCTTGTAATCCAACGCCTTGTCCCCATATAGCACCCCATTTTCGATGTGCAAGCCATGCAGCACCTCCGCCATGAGCCCCTTCCAAATTGCTACCAAATACGAAAATTTCGCCCGGTTTTAATTCCTCAATACGATTGCTCGTTATACGATTTTCTTCCATGTCTTCTATTTTTTATAGTTATCCTTCTTATTATTTATAGTTATAATCTTTGTCGTTTATCGGTATAAAAACGTCCAAATATACGATTTTTATCAAGAAGGAATCCCCTTTTTCTCAGCTATTTTTGCCATTCATCAAGAAAAGGGTGATTCAAGCTATTTTTCTTATCCAAAAGTATTCCAGTAAAGAAAAAGACAGTACTTTTGTGCTGTAAAACATAATTCGAGGACATGATTATGGTGAAAAGATTGTTTAGATTGTACTTCGAAATGCTGGGAGTACGTTTGTAAGCCGAAAGGCAAAGTGTTTAGGTTATGAAATGAGTTGACGAAGAAAAGAAAGTTAGAATAAGGATTGTTTAGGGTTTGTTTGGTTACATGTGTGTTTAGTTTAGGTTTGTTTGGCTGAGATTTTCTTTTCGGAGTCTGGTTTTAATTAAATTAGAGAAGTATGAAAAAGTTGTTTTTGAATTTGATGAGACGCTATTCAGTGTATTTATCGATTATCGGTAAATCTGAATTGATGAAGTGGGGCTACAGTAAGTAACGGATAGCCCCTTTTGAAACGACTTTATTTACGGATGGCTATTTTAGGCCTCCGTAAATTCATGGAGACTCTACAAGTTTGATACCTTAAAGGTATTGAAACTTGTAGTTTTTTTGTTTACAACGGTTTTGTTTGCTGCTTTTAGGTTCTCGGATGTAATATCGAAAGTTATAGATTCTTCTCTTTCAGTGTGAATAAGGCATTGTATTCCAATATGTAAATGCTTGATATGTCCCATAATGAACATAATCATGCCATTTGAGTAGGGTTGTATATGTGATTTAGAGTCCTTATATTTGCATATTGGTATTATATCTTGTGGGATGGTTGTGGGAATCATGTGGGATGATTGTTGGAATCATGGGTGATGATTTCATGAATGATGTACCTTGATTTTTGGTTTTGTAGGGGAATCAATGGGGTTGTTTGTGTAATTCATTGGGATTTAGTGTGTAACTTTATATTATTTGTAGTTATGTTTTATAAGAAACAGAAGCAGGGGGATAAGTGGTTTCCCCGGTCTTTTACGGCAGGTACATTCTGTACGGAGGATGTGGCTAGGCGGTTGTCTCAGATATCGACGGTAAGCAAGGCAGATACGTATGCCGTACTGCTTGCCCTTGGAGATGTATTGGGCGATATGATGGAGACGGGTAATTCAGTAAAGCTTGACGGATTGGGGACATTCTACCTCGTAGGTAAAGCCAATGGGCAGGGAGTAGATACGCCAGAAGAGGTCAGTCCGGAACAATTTAAGAAGGTAACAGTGGCCTTTATCCCGGAGTACCGTAGGTCGCACAACCGGCAAGTGACCAAGAAGACCCTTGTGCCTAAAGACATCGAATGGATAGAGATGGATACGGTGAAGTAGGGACTGAGGAAGAGAGATAGCGTCATCTCGGTAGGGGCATTGTCTGTTGGAAGGTAGTCTACTTATTTACAAAAAGCTGTAAAATGGGTAACTTTATCCGTTATATGGGTATACGGAGTAAGGAACTTAGTGACTACCTTTGTCATTAAATCAGGATAGTATGCAGGGAAACTGTCGATACTATTATCAGATTTAGTGCGGCAAGACTATGCTTTATTAGTAAATAAATCAGGATGATGAATACAGCAAATGAAGTTCCCTCCGTGAAGGAACCAGGGCGGGTTTCGATACTGGATATGCTTTGTGGCATTACCTTGATGGGTATCTGTATGGATAATTTCCAGGAGATGTATGTCCATGCTAACCTTTCTCAGGAGATGAACCAGGGGATACGTACAACCATACAAGATGCTATTACTCAGTGGATGCTATCTATATTTATAGAAGGGAAGTTCTATACGCTATTCTCTCTTCTTTTTGGCATAGGCTTTTGCAGGCTCATCCGTAATATGGAGCAGAGAGGAGCACATCCTTACCCTCGCTTCTACCGACAGATGACGATGCTGCTTTACGTAGGATTTCTCAATCTGTTACTTATCTGGCATGGCGATATCCTAATACTTTATACATTGGCAGGCGGGATGTTCCCACTGTTTCGTAACCTATCAGGTAAATGGCTGCTACGCTGGGCTGGGTTCTTCCTACTACTGCCCCTAATGATAGACTGCACCTGTGAGATTACATATAGATACCCAGCCTATTGGATACCCAATATAGATGGGGAGGGGAGCCTATTCCAGTTTAGGATATATAGGGTTTTCATGTGGATGAGAGAGATAGTGGAGGGGAATCATTTCTGGAGGATATTAGGCTTATTCCTAATAGGCATTTGGATAGAACGTAATAAATTCTACATCCACTTAGAAAAGAGACAGAAGATGCTGACTAAAGTGTTTCGATATAGTTTGGCAGTTGGATTGCCTTATTCCCTCCTTTATGCCTGGAGTGTGCTAGAAAAACAGCCAGTTGGTCTTACTATGCAGAGTGCTTTCTACCTGATGGGAACCTATCTACTTAGTGTAGCCTATGCGGCTGGGGTGACGCTCGTTTACTTGAAAACTAAGGAAGGACGTGGTTGGAAGTGGCTTTCCATGATGGGACGTATGGTCTTGACCAACTATATAGGACAGTCTATTTTAGGTATACTCCTATTTTATACTATAGGTTTAGGTAAAGATATTCCTATAGGACTGCTACAGGTAGAGCTGATGGCATTTATTGTTTACCTTGTTCTGTTAGTCTTGAGTGTAGGCTGAATGTCGAAGTTCACGTATGGTCCTTTGGAAAGGATTTGGGAAATATCCCAGCCAAGAGGAGAGAGCCGATGAGAGAACCTTTGAATTTGTCTATCTCACACCCTTCTTCAAATTCTCTACAAACTCATAGTCTACCTTTGCCGAACAAAAAGGAAATAGACTATGATGCGAATAAAGTTATCTATCTTGCTATCTCTTCTGTGCTTATGCACGTATGGGCAAAAGACAGACAGATCGCTGCCCGATTATGTGGAAGCAGCCAAGCAGTACAGCCCCTTGCTCCACGATTACCGCAACCAACTGCAAATAGAGCAGGCGGAACTCAGGCGGCTAAAGGCGCTGTACACCCGTTCACGGCTGGAGCTGAACGGGGATTACCTGTTCGTACCCGTCCTGACCAAAGACGGGGGACAAACCTCTTTCCGATGGAACGCACAGGATGCCACGGATTATTACGGCTACGACTTGGGCGAGAGCAGCGGGCACCTGCATACCGGAGCCACGTGGACACAGCCGCTCTTGGGACATTCGTCTTACAAAGTGGCACAGGAACAATCCCGCATCAATATGGATATGGTTCGCAACCACATCCGCTTGGAAGAGAACCAACTGGAACGCGCGGTGACGGAACAGTACCGGTTGGACAGCCTGAACACGGCGGCATCGCTGCGTTCTTTCAACTTGCAGTACAAGCCGCGGCTGGACCTGTTTGTGGACGGAGGCATACAGACGGGCAGCTTCTCGCAATGGTACAGGCATTTCGGCTGGAGCGCAGGACTGACATTTACGTGGACGCTCTTCGACGGCAGGCAAAAGCGTTGGAAGGAGCGTCAGGCGGAACTGTAGCAGCAAAGCATACGCATCTACCGGGACCATGCCGAATACCAACGCAGCATGAGGCTCTGCCAATGCCTGTCGGAGTTGGAGAAATATGACCGGAGGGAGAAGGCTCTGACGGAGCAACTCGCCGGATACGAGCGTGTCCTGTCCGATTACGCGCGGGAGGTGGAGGCCGGGCAGGTGTCCGTGTTGGATTACCTGACCGTGCTCCGCAACAAGATACAGACGGAACGGGATGCCCTGCTGATGCGCACGAACCGGCAGCTTGTCATTGCCGCCTACAATTACTGGAACCACTAAACACAACTTGGATATGAAAGCAACTCTTTCGATTCATCAACTCTACGCCAAGCCCATCCTCTTCGTGGGCTTGCTGCCCCTGCTGCTGGTGGTGCTTCCGGCGCTGAGGCGGAGGATTTACCGGTGAATGGTGAGCTTGGTGTTTGCCAAGCTTGCTGATTTTTTATACCTTCGCAAACAAACTCCAAAATTTAGATATGATTACCGAAAAAGATGCTATTGATTTAATCATGCTTGCCGAAGAATTGGAGATAAATGTTTTCATTGACGGCGGCTGGGGTGTAGATGCATTGTTAGGCGAACAAACGAGAGAACATCAAGACATTGATTTGTTTGTGGAAGAAAGGCAGGCAGTGCGTTTCATTCATGCTTTACATCAACAGGGATTCAAGGAACAGACAGAAACATATTCCACTCCGCAGCACATCGTTTTCGCAGATGCGGATGGGCGGACGGTGGACTTGCATTTGTTTACATATACTTCGGAAAGGAAGATTGTTTTTGAAGGAGCAATTTATCCGGCGGACACGTTCAATGGAGAAGGCTGTATCGGCAGAAAGAAAGTGTCGTGTATTCCTCCCCAGGTACAGGTCGCTTTCCACACAGGATATGTTTTTGATGAAAACGATATTAAAGATGTGCTTGCCTTGTGTTATCATTTCCATATTCCTATCCCTGAAGAATACAAGCCTTATGCTAAGTAATCCGTCTCGATAACCGCCATCCCCAGCGGGGACAACACAAATCCTGCCGGAGAAGCACTATTCTCAGCGGGGACAGCATCAATCCTACAGGATAACCGCTTTCCCCTGCGGGGACGATGCCAATCCTGCAGGATAAGCACTTTCCCCGCTGGGAACAGGCAAAATCGGGACGGATTGCCACTTTCCCCGCTGCGAGCTTGGATCGCCGGAAAGATTTAGCTACATTTGTTACAGAAATTCTAAAATATTACGGATATGAAAAAAATTCTCACATTGAACATCAAGCAACTCCGCACCGAAGAATCGTTCGGTTATCTGAAACAAGTTGAAACGGAAACGGCGAACCTGCCGGGCGAGGAACCGGCTGCCGCCCTTACCGCTGCAATAACCACCTTTACAACCAATGTAGACGCTTTCGATGATGCGCTGAAAGCATCTGCCACCAATCCTGCCACCGCCACGGCGACCGTAGCAGACGATGCTCGCGATGCCGCGTGGCGTGGCGCGAATAACTACGCGGCAGCCATGTGCGCCTATCCCGATGCCGACCTCCGTGCCATCGCGGAACAATGCAAGGCGGTGTTCGACAAATACGGCGATCCCACGAAGCTGGCGCAAACCGAGGAAAGCGGCGTGCTGCACAACCTCCTGCAAGACCTTGAGGCATTGCCCATCGCCGAAATCAACTTTTCTGTCTGGGTGGAAGACCTGAAATATAAAGAAGAACAATTCCTTGCCGCAGCCGCCGAGCGCACGGAAGCCGATGCAGCCCGTCAGGTGGGCATCGTGAAGGAGACCCGCACCGCCGCCGAAGCTGCCTACCGCTCGCTGGTTGATACGGTGAACGCCCTGGCAATGATAAACGGTGATGCGGAATACGCTACGTTTATCGACCATGTGAACGCGATGATTGAGCGTCAGAAAGCCATCTCGAAAGCGCGTGCCACTCGTGCGAAGAAGGAGGACGAGAAGCCGGGCGAACTTTGATGACGGACGATAATCTGAAAGTTCTAAAAGCGCCATGAGTCCTAAGTTCAGACAAGAAGAATCGGTAAGCGTGCTGATGATTAATGCGCAGGGCATGATGCTGTCCGTGTTGGGGCAGGATTATTTCGTGTCGTACAACCGGGTGCCGTGGCTGCGCGATGCCCGCGTCAGCAGTGCGCTCAACGTCCGCATGGCAGGCCCGAATGCCATCGAATGGCCGGAACTGGACATCGACCTGGAGATTGAGAGCCTGAAACATCCGGAGCGTTACCCGCTGGTGATGAAGCGGTCGCCGCTGGACATAGTATGAGCCTCATCTTTAGAGGAAGATTCCTTTAGAAACATCAAGAAGCACTGTCGGCATGTCCAGCGGTGCTTCTTCTGCAAAAGAAGCCGTGTGGAAGGCATGGAAAGCGCTTCTTTTCCTCAAGAAGCGGTGTGGAAGGCGTAGACGGTGCTTCTTTTCGTCAAGAAGCGGCGTGGAAGGCGTAGACAGCGGTTCTTGGGCAAAAGCGACGGCGTGGAAGATATTTCCGGCGTTTCTGCTTGATTTTTAACGCCAAAAGCCTATCTTTGCGCTACGTACAACCCAAAACTAACAGATTATGAAAAAGATTAAATCCTTCGGCATCTCTGCCCTCCGAGGAAACGACGCCCGTCGGTCTCACCAACGCCGTCGCCGCCCTCGAAACGGCTTACAACCAGTTCGACATCGCCCTCGAAAGTGCGGCTGCCAACCCCGATGTGGCCACCGCTGCCGCTGCCGACACCGCCCGAGACCAGGCCTGGCGCGGTGTGAACAACTATCTCACCGCCATGTTGGCGCATCCCGACGAGGAGAAACGGACGCTCGCCCGCATGTTCAAGGACGAGTTCGACAAGTACGGCGACCCCACCAACCTGTCGCAGACCGAGGAGAGCGGCGTGCTGCACAATCTCCTGCAAGACACCCGTTCCTATGCCTCGCACCTGACGGAGCCTATCTACCTGGATGCTTGGCTGAACGACCTCAATGCCAAAGAGGAAGCCTTCCTCGAAGCCGTCGCCGCGCGCAACCGCAGCGAAGCCTCCCGCGCCGCCCGCATCGGTCAGGTGAAGGAGACCCGCACCGCCGCCGAGACCGCCTACCGCACGCTGGTGGACACGGTGAACGCCCTCGCCCTGCTGAACGGCGATGCGGATTATGCCGACTTCATCGACCACGTGAACGCGATGATAGACCGACAGAAGCAAGTGATAAAGACGCGGGCGACCAACCATGCGAAGAAGAAGGAGGACGAGAAGCCGGGCGAACTTTCATGACGGACGATGAACTGAAAGTTCTAAAAGCCACAAGGTCTATGAGAAAATGCCGGTCTCTATTTCATGCTCCAGAAAATCATAGACGTAGAGCGGGCTTTGGAAATAAAGCCCCGTGCGGCTGTCGTTCAATTTAGCGAATGTATCCGAAGTGTACAAGGTGTCGAGCGCCGTTTCCATATCCATGTGGCGGCGCTCCATCAACAAAAGTACCAAGTCTTTCGTCAGGCACTCTTTCATATATTCTGTCCCAGTCATAGCTTTCTTAATAATTTGATGGCACGTTCTGTCCCGAAGAAATATTGGAAGGTTATCCCCCGCATGTATTTCAAACGTTCGAGAAACGTGGGTAGGTCGATGTTATGTTCTATATAATTTCGTATTTGCAATCCCACACGGTCATTGGCGATGGGACCATATACAATGTCATAATCGTGTACAGGCGTATTGGGATTAGGATTGTTACGGTTGGCGAATATAAACTCAGCCCATTCTTCATTATATGCCGCAAAGTACTTGGTCCGGAGTGAGGCGGAGGCTTGTTCGTCAAACTCAAAGACATTCACCACCGGTTCCATGTCCAATTGTATGGCTTTATAGGAAGCCATCTCGAATGCCTGCTGCCTGTCTTCCGAAAGGTAGAAGCCTTTGCCGAAGTCCTTGTTAGGCTTCGAACGGGACAAGTCGATTTCCGTTATCTCCATTGTGGAGCCATGGTACAAGAGCTTCATGCGATGGCCCCTCCCTGGCGGCGGCAATAGGCTGTAAGGTCATCCAGCACGTCTTCCATTCGCAGCGTGTGCATAATATTATAATGTAAGTTGATGAGGCTGATGCCTTTAAACCGTCGTAAATAACGGAACGCCTGGCTTTGCGTCAGGTGTTTGGCTTTAGCAAATTCCGAAATAATGGCAACGACGTATTCTACTTTATTGTGAATTTCTTTATCCATGCTACATGCTGATTTCGTGTTCTGTGCACAAAAATACACAAAAGAAATGAAACGGAAACAGTTTTCTAATTGTATTTTAGAAGAGCAGCTTGTGATACCGATGAATTATGGGGTCTCTTCAAAATTCCTACAAAATCCGCTCCTACCTTTGCGCAGATACAATAACTTTGCAACCGACTTAAAAACAGGAAAGCGATTATGTGGAAATACTATGCACTGCTGTCCGCCCTCTTTGCCGCGCTGACCGCCATCTTCGCCAAGGTGGGCGTGAAGGACATTAATTCAGATTTGGCTACGGCTATCCGCACCACCGTCATCCTGCTGCTGACGTGGGGCATCGTGCTCTTCGGACAGCACGTGGGCGAGATAAGGGAGATACCGCGTCATGCCTAGCTCTTCCTCGTGCTGAGCGGCGTGGCGACGGGACTGTCGTGGCTGTTCTATTTCAAGGCACTGCAGACAGGCGACGTGTCGCGCGTGGCGCCGATAGACAAGCTGAGCGTCGTCATCACCATCTGCCTGTCGTTCCTGTTTCTGAAGGAACCGGTCAGCCTGCGGGTGGTGGCGGGCACGCTGCTGATTACGGGCGGAAGCATCATCATGTTAATCAAGTAAGCGCAGGTCAGATGCTGTTGGTTATCTGTTCTTTTACCTTACTCCATGCATTTGTATTGAAGAGACAACAACGGTCCATTGTCTGATACATCTCTTTAAAACGGCTTGCCGGAATCACAAAACTCAGCACATTGCTTTCTACATAAGGGCGCACGGAAGGGTCAAGCAGACCTATAAACGTACGACGGCCGCCTGTTCTGTTTTCTTTTACGGCTTGGGCTACAACTGATGAACAGCCTGAGCCGAAAATGCAGGAGACAGCATCATCGGCGTTATTGTCGAAGAATGCCCAAGTTGCCAGTCCTGACAGCATGTCGGGAGTAGCAAAAAACAAAATCCCTTCCATGGGTTCAAAACTCTCTACGCGGTCAATCCGTATGAAATTAAGATACTTTTTAGCAGCCGGCCGTATATCAAGCCGTTCAATGCACGTTATCACATCTTCCGGAGAAGCCTTGTAGCGTTCTTTATGTGACACAAAGCCGGGCACATGCTCAGGCATCGGCGCAAAGGCGGTATAGAGCTTGCCACCGCCACAACCGATGGTCTCGGCATTCAGGCTAAGCCCTTTCCCTTTTCTCGCGGCATCCATTCCCTTAAAGAGACAACCGTTTATCTTATCTGTATCTGCCACCGGTTCGTTATCATAATAGAACAGAAGCGGAAGTTCCGCCGTTTCACCAAAAGCCTGGCGGTATTTGCTGATGAATGTCTGAGTATCCATATCTTTTTCAGTATAAGTAGTTTTGTGGGTAAATATAGTGAAAAATCCTATCCTTCTTCAATATATCTTCAAATTTCCCTATTACCTTTGCTTCCATGTTTATTCATCAAACGCAATGAAACTGCTGATAATCGAAGACGAAAGGGAGCTGTCGGCCAGCATCGTGACCTATCTCAGTTCCGAAAACTATGTGTGCGAGCAGGCTTTCACCTACGCTGAAGCGCTGGAGAAGGTCGGGCTCTACGACTACGACTGTGTGCTGCTCGACCTGATGCTGCCCGGCGGCAACGGGCTGGACATCCTGCGCGAGATACGGAAGCGGCAGAATCCGGTCGGGGTTATCATCGTATCTGCCAAAGACTCGCTGGACGACAAGGTGCGGGGACTGGAAATCGGGGCGGACGACTACCTTGCCAAGCCTTTCCACCTGCCCGAACTCTCGATGCGTATCTACGCCATCATCCGCCGCCGTGAGTTTGCCGGAGGAAACCTACTGCACAGCAACGGCATCGAAATCAACCTGCCTGCCAAGTTGGTCAGCGTGAAGGGTCGCCCCGTCGTACTGACACGCACGGAATACGAACTGCTGCTCTTCTTCATCGGCAATGCGGGCAAGGTGGTGTCGAAGGCAGCGATGGCAGAGCACCTCAGCGGCGACATGGCGGACATGCTGGATAGCCACGACTTCGTTTATACCCACATCAAGAACCTGAAGGCAAAGCTGGCGGAGGCGGGCGTGAGGGACTGCGTCAAGAATGTGTATGGGACGGGGTATAAATGGATAGAGTTATGAAAAGTCTTTCCCGTAAGATGCTGACGCAGTTTGCTGCTTGCCACGCCGCTGTTTTATTTCCTGACGAAACATTATTATGCCGAAGACATGATAGACATCATCGAGGCGGTGGGACAAGGACAGCCCATCCCCGCGCTCGACTTGGAGGAGGACATCATGCACGGCATCATGATACAGTTCGGTGTCATCACCGTGGTCTTGGCAGTCGCTATTGTGCTGACCGTGCGTTTCATCTCCCGTCGGCTGTGGAAACCTTTCGACGAGATGCTTCTCCGGATAGAAGGCTTCCGGCTGGAGGACGGCAAACTGCCCGCCTTGCCCGAAAGCGATGTAGAAGAGTTTGCCCGGCTGAACCGCACGCTGACGGCCTTGATGGAAGGCAGCCTCGCCAGCTATCGTACGCAGAAAGAGTTCACCGAAAACGCCTCGCACGAGTTGCAGACTCCGCTCGCCGTCTTCCAAAGCAAACTCGACCTCCTGCTTCAGCAGCCCGACCTGACCCGGCAGCAGGCGGAACTGATGCAGATCCTGTACGAGACTTCCAACCGCCTCTCCCGGCTGAACCGTAACCTGCTGTTGCTTGCCAAGATAGACAACCGCCAATACGGACAGATGGAAGACATCAACCTGACCCGTTTTCTCGAGGAGCAGGCTTCCTATCTGCAAAGCATCACGGGCGACATCTTCTTTTATGAAGAGTTTACGAACAGCGGCCTGACCGTCCGTGCCAACCGCACGCTATTAGAAAGCCTCGTGAACAACCTTGTGGTCAACGCCGTCCGATACAACCGCCCGGGAGGTGAAATATACCTTACCGTGTCGGATCGGGAACTTACGGTATCGAACACCTCTGATGAGCCTGCGCTGGATGCCCGGCTGATATTCAACCGCTTCTACCGTCCGTCTGAAAAGGTGAAGGGCAACGGGCTGGGGCTCGCCATCGTCCGTGCCATCTGCGAATATCATGGGTGGAAAGTGGAGTATCAGTATAGAGATAACAGGCACTGTTTCATAGTGAACTTCTGAAAAACAAATTTCAGAAATGAAAGGGAAAAGAAAATTTTCTATCAGAGATAGACTCAAAAGTTTTAGATATGCTGTAAATGGATTAAAACTATTGGTGTTTCGAGAACATAATGCACGAATACATGTACTTGCAACAGTCATAGCTATACTTGGAGGTTTTTTTCTGAAACTTGGTAGTATGGAGTGGATTGTTATATTGATAGTCATCGCCATTGTGTTTATTGCAGAGTTATTCAATACTGCTCTTGAACATTTATGTGACTTTGTTAAGCCAGAATATAATCAAGTAATAAAAGAAGTAAAAGACTTAGCTGCAGGTGCAGTCCTGGTAAGTGCGATGTTGGCTGTGACAATCGGAATTATATTACTATTTGCATAATCATTCCTTAATGAATGGGAGGCATTCTTGTCTCGTAACTTCAAAATATCCCCAAATTCGTAGACTATTTTTGCCTCAGCTTAAACAATGAAAGTTATGGCAAAAAGAATATGGATTATCATAGCCTGTTGCTTATGTCGGCAGTTCTTGTATGGCGTAGATAGCAAGCATAGTGTAGTAGGATTGATCGTCGATGGTATTTCCGGCCAGCCGCTGGAGTTTGCCGATGTCGCTTTCTACCGGGCGGCAGACAGCGTGTTTGTCCGCGGAAACGTCACCGACGCGGACGGCCGATTTGCTTTTGCCGCGGTAGAGGCAGGGACGTATTACGTGGAATACAGCTTTGTAGGATATGAGACGCACCGTTCGCCTTCCTTCAAGGTGGAGGAACAGCGGACGCTGGATGTAGGCACGTTCTACCTACACCCATCTTTAGAAGAGTTGGGCGAGGTGGTGGTCCGGGGCCGCCGCTCCACCTATGAGCAACACATCGACAGACGGGTGTTCAACGTGGGCAGCGATCTGATGAGCACATCCGGCTCGGTCAGCGACCTGATGCGCAACATTCCCTCCGTGCAGGTGGATGTGGAAGGGCACGTCAGCCTGCGGGGCAGCGAGAATGTCAATATCCTGATAGACGGCAAGCCCTCCACGCTGATGAATGCCCGCACCCGTGCCGATGCGCTCCGCCAGATTCCCGCAAGCGAGATAGAGCGGATTGAAGTCATCACCAATCCCTCGGCCGCCTACAAGCCCGACGGGGTGAGCGGCATCATCAACCTCATCCTGAGAAAGGAAAAACAAAAAGGATGGAGCGGAAATGTGTCTGCCAATGTAGGAACGGGAGGCCGGAGGAATGCCACGCTCTCTACTGCCTACAATGCGGGAAACGTCACTTTGTCTGCCAGCTATGGCATACGGCGCGATTTGTACGAACCCCATATCTCGGATAACCGTACGAGGGATGACAGCACGTTGGCCTATACTTCCCAACTGACTACGGGCAGGGCACATCCGGTTTCGCACATCGTCCGTGCCGGGGTGGATTGGAAAATGGACCGCAACGACCGCCTGCAAGTGAACGGGAACTATACCCGTACACACTTCATCCGTACCGAGAATATCTATACCACAGACCTGAACGCCCGGCAGGACATTACCTATCAGGGCGTCCGTTACCGCTACGACAACGAGAATGTGAAAGGTTGGGAAGTTGGTAGCAGTTATACGCACACCTTCGGCAAAGACCACGAGCTGACGGCAGACTACAGCTATTCCTCGCTCGAAGGTTTGGAGGACAACCAATATGCCACGTATTCCACCGACAGCACGACAAAGGACAATACTCAAATCTGGCAGGCGTATTACCAGCATCTGTTTCATCTGATTTATCACCGTCAGTTCAATGAGCACCTGAAGCTGGACATCGGTTATGAACTGGATGCCTTGCAGACCGACCTGAATTTCCACGTACAGAACTTGGAAGGGGATGTCTTCGTACCTGACAGAAACCGCACGAATGACTTCACCAATAACGAAACGAACCACGCCCTGTACGCTACGATGGAATATAAGCAAGGGGCATGGGGCTTGTTGTTCGGTATCAGCCCGGAACTGATGCGGATAAAGTCACATCTTCACAGCCTGGACAGCATCGTAACAAATGATTATTGGATGGTGTACCCGACGCTGCATGTTTCGTATGCCATAGACGAGCAGAACGAACTGCAACTGAATTACAGCCTTCGCGTGAACCGTCCTGAAGCGGACGACCTAAATCCCTTCCCCGAATACCAGAACCCTCTGACACTAAAAGCCGGAAATCCTTACTTGAAGCCGGAAAAGGTACATTCCGTTGAGGCTGGTTACCAATGGCGGAAAGGCGGCACAACGGTGCTTGGGACACTCTATTACCGTTATGTGACCCACAAACTGACAGCCGTGACCCGCTATCTGCCTACGGGTGTGCTGCTCACTACCAAGGAAAATCTGAACAATGGTTCATCGGCCGGCGCGGAATTTATCTTGAACACAGCCGTCGGCAAATGGCTTACGCTCAATATGAACGGTAACTTGTTTTACGACCAGATAGACGCAACCCGCCTTGGATATGGCAGCCGGAAAGATGCTGTGGCATGGAGTGCCTCGCTGAATGCTGATTTCACACCTTTCAAAAATGCCTTGATTCAACTGAACAGCCGTTATCTGTCTCCTTCGCTGTTGGCGCAAGGCAAGCGCGAAGGCACATTCACTACGGACATTGGTGCCAAATATGAGATACCTCGCCTGCACCTTTCGTTTACAGCAACGCTGTCGGATGTATTCAATACGTTCAAGAAAGTATATACCATAGACACTCCTCAACTTCAGCAACGCTTGGAGCAAAAAATGAATACACGTGTATTCTATATTGGAATCGCATGGAATTTTAATACCTTAAAGCAAAAGTGAAATGAAAGGATTGAACATATTGGTTTTGTCGTGCCTTTTATGCTTGTTTCTATCTGTGAGAGCACAAACAGACACCCTTCATCTTTGGCAGAGGGACGGGAAGTTCATCGACCGGTTGGCCGATTCGCGAGCCTTCCGTACGACCTACGTCGGCTTGCCCTGGTGGCAGGAGGACTCCTTATTAAAAGCGAGGATGACCATTTCCGCCATCTCCGCAACGATTACCTTCCTCATTTCAACCGTCACGCGGACGATTACCTGCAATACCTTCCGGCTGCCGTCATGCTGGGGATGAAGCTGGGCGGCGTGGAAGGACGAAGCTCGTGGGGGCGAATGCTGGCATCGGATGCTTTCTCGGCCCTGCTGATGGGAAGCGTGGTCTATTCCCTGAAACAGTCCACCCACGTGATGCGTCCCGATGGCTCCAACGACCATTCCTTTCCTTTGGGACATACCGCCACAGCCTTTATGACCGCCACCATGCTGACCAAGGAATACGGGCACAAAAGCCCGTGGATAGGTATTGGTGCCTATTCTGTAGCCACTGCCACGGGACTGATGCGTATGGCGAACAACAAACATTGGCTGAGTGATGTGCTGACGGGAGCAGGCATCGGCATCCTTTCTACGGAGCTGGGCTATTGCCTGGCAGACCTTATCTTTAAGGAGAAGGGCATCCGCAGCTTTACGGATAATGAAGCGTTCGACCGTTGGGACAAGCCGTCTTTCTTCGGCCTCTACATCGGGATGAACATTCCTCTGAGCGGATATGACATCGACGAGCAACACGAGTTCAGTACCTCCTCCGGCAGTACGGCAGGTGTGGAGGGGGCGTGGTTCTTCAGTCCTTACATCGGGCTGGGCGGACGCTTTACCGTGTCCAATACAGCCATCATTGTCAACGGGACGGAGGCTGAGGCGAATACCTTCGATGCCGTTTCCTTGAGCGGCGGCTGCTATTTCTCCTATCCCCTGTCTTCGCGTTTCCTGGTAGGAAGCAAGCTGTTGGGCGGGTTCGTCCATTATCCCAAGCTACAGTTTCATGACATCACCGTCCCGCAGCGCAACGGTTTCAGCTTTGGCAGTGGTCTGTCCCTGACCTTTCGGGCTACGGGGCATTACGGAATGAAGCTGTTTCTGGATTACAACCTGATGCCGTCGCACAGCAGGAGACATGCCGAATGGATGAATACACTTGTGGCAGGTTCTTCGTTTCAGATTTTGTTCTGATTTGATTTGCCGGAGCTTTCCAAGGGGTTTGCAATGCTCCTGCAAACGTGCGCGGAGTTTTCCAAGGGGTTTGCAACGCTCCTGCAAACGTGTGCGGAGCTTTCCAAGGGGTTTGCAACGCTCCTGCAAACGTGCGCGGAGCTTTCCAAGGGGTTTGCAATGCTCCTGCAAACGTGCGCGGAGTTTTCCAAGGGGTTTGCAATGCTCCTGCAATATGTGCGGAGCTTTCCAAGGGGTTTGCAACGCTCCTGCAAACGTGCGCGGAGTTTTCCAAGGGGTTTAGCAAGCCCCCTGCAAACTCCGCAAAATTTGTTATTGTATATTTAATTCAATTCCCGTATCGGGTCATCATACATGATTTGCAAACTATCCAGTTCGTGATGCATTTGTTTCTTTACCTCTGCATAGGCAGGGTCAGAATAAACATTATGAAGTTCATGTGGATCTTCTTTTAAATCATACAACTCCCATTCATCGATATCGTTATAGAAATGGATGAGCTTATAGCGGTCGTTACGGACGCCATAATGCCGTTTTACCATGTGTTCTGCAGGATATTCGTAGAAATGATAATATAAGGAAGTACGCCAATCCGCCGGATTTTCGCCTTTCAGGAGGGGCAGGAGAGATACGCCCTGGATGTCTTCCGGAATAGGCGCGCCTGCCAATTCGAGGAAAGTGGGGGCATAGTCGATGTTTTGCACCATCTGGTCGATAGTACCTTTTTTACCGCCAGGCAATCGCATGAGGAGCGGCGTATGGAAACTCTCTTCGTACATGAAACGTTTGTCAAACCACCCATGTTCACCCATATAGAAACCTTGGTCGGATGTGTATATAACGAGTGTATTCTCGGCCAAACCTGCTTTGTCGAGGTAATCCAACACACGACCTACGTTATCGTCGAGCGACTTCAACGTTTTCAAATAGTCACGCATGTAGCGTTGGAATTTCCATTCGTAAAGGGCTTTGCCTGTCAGGTGCTGCTTCTTGAAGTCCTCGATGATAGGATTATAGAATGCATCCCAGGCAGCCCGCTGTTCAGCATCCATGCGGTTCAACATGCCTTCGTAGCCTTGGGCTAATCCTTTGTTACCTTCCGCGCCCGTCATTTTCAAGTCGTAGACCAAATCCATATCTTTCAGGATACTCATCTCTTGGGCTGCAGCAGCAGGTCGACCTTCATAATCATCGTAGAAGGTATCAGGTAAGGGGAACGTCTTATCTTCATAGAGCCGTAGATTGCAGGTATCAGCCATCCAGTTGCGATGTTGTGCTTTATGATGGATAAGAAGGCAGAACGGTTTGTTTTTATCGCGTTGGTTCTCCATCCATTCAATACTCTTGTCTGTAATAATGTTTGTCAGATACCCATGTACCTGTACGGTATCATTCTCCTGCGTAATGAAGTCAGGATTGTAATAACTACCTTGTCCTGGCAGGATTTCCCAATGGTCGAAACCGGTAGGAAGGGTTTCAAGATGCCATTTGCCAATGAGGGCAGTTTCGTATCCAGCTTGTTGAAGGAGCTTAGGGAAGGTCTGTTGTGTGCCATCAAATTTGCAATGGGTGTTGTCATAAAAACCGTTCTTGTGGCTATGTTTGCCTGTAATCATACAAGCCCGGCTGGGACCACTCAGGGAATTGGCTACGAAACTATTCGTGAACAATACGCCCTCTTGCGCGATGCGGTCGAGATTGGGCGTATGCGCATAACGCTGGTCGTAGCAACTCATCATTTGGGCGGTGTGGTCGTCCGTCATGATGTAAACGATGTTAAACGGCTTTTGCTGTTCTTGTTTCTGCTGCTTGGGTTGGCAAGCCGTAAAGATAGCTCCACCTGCCAAAGGGAGAGCTGCGGCGGTAAGTAAATGTACCTTTTTCATGGGTTGTATCTATTTAAAATGTAAATTTCTTAACGGTAAAAAGATAGGTCAACTTCGCGCTGATGACTTGCGACGCCGACCGTGAGAAAGGGTTTTCCCTCCGGCTATTGAAGATGTCTCCCAAGGCATAATAATATCGCCCTTCGAGGAGGAAAGAACCAATGCCTGTACGTACTTCCAGTCCTGGTCCACCACATAATCCCCAATCGAACCGTTTTTGCACAGGAATATCGTGCTGTTCGTTATGGCGGTTGGGTGCATCATCCGGACCGAGGTTACTATGTGTACTTTCATTTAGGGCATATCCTATTTTGGGGCCGAGGTTAAAGAAAAAACGTACACGGTCGCTTCCAAAATAGATATGCGTCATAAAAGGCAACTCTATATAATTAATGGTACGGCTATATTCGAATTGAGGCTGTTCCTCGAATTTCTCCTTCCACCCCTGCTGTACATAGTTTAATTCCGCTTGCAGGCCGAGGTTTTTTTCGGTAATCCAACGAGCTATGACTCCTCCTGTATAGCCTTGTTTCATACCTTTCGATACGCTGGGTGAGAAAGAAACGCTCGAAAAGGTCATACCGAACGAACCACCTACCGCAACCTCTTGTGTGAAGTTTTTTTTCTGCCCCCACGCATTCGCCACGCACGTCAAGCTACACAATCCCAACAGTACTATCTGTATGTTTCGTTTCATCTTATTCACGCGTTACGGTATAATCTTTTTGGTAGTGGACGATAAAGATGTTTGTATTGATGAAACCACCCCAATTGTTCACCCGGTGGAAGTCGAAACCGGTTTGGATGGGTTGGTAGCGGATATCATCCAGCCGCTCCTCGAAGTTAGCTCCATAACGGTTCATCGCGCTAAAGAAGAACATGCCCGTATCGAACCCTAAGATGCCATATTTCGGATAAGTATTAATCAAATCCTTGCTATACCAGGTCTTAAACTTATTATAAAAGTCGTGCATGGGTTGTCCCAAGTTGTCTGCGTAGAAATTACTGTAAATATAAGTGTCGAGTACGTAGAAGTCCTCTAAGGCTTCGCGGACGTAGGTTTGCCATTCTGGATATCCGAACATCGCTACCATATAGTCTGTTTGCGTTTCAGCCAGCATCCTGAGCGGTGTTTTAATCTGTTGCAACGCTTCCAAAGAAGAAGAGGTCGGGATAATTACATTCCTTCGTCCATCTTCCATATAGAGCGAATCAATGTCAATGGCGAAGGTTTCGCGGTTATAACCCATCTCTTTATAGGGTATTTTATGCTCCTTCAACTCGGCTTGAAAGGTTTGGATAAACTCTTTCTTTTCTTCCTTATCCGGCGTGTGGACGAAGATAATGTTATCTCCGGCAAAAAGTTTACGCCCTCGTTCTGCCGCTTTCGAATAAAGATAGGAGTGGGGCGTATTGACTTGGAAGACGCAAGCATTCGAAAGCACGTCGTCGTTTTTCGAGGTGAATGGGATGACGTATTTGATGTCGTGTGCTTTGGCGAAGTCCGCTACCAATTTGATTTGGTCGTTCTGCACGGCTCCGATAATCAAATTGACATTCGGGAGCGTTTCGCCTGTCAGGATTTCTTGGATACGTTTCGTTCCGTTTCCCGTATCATATACGGACAAATCCAACGAATATCCTTGGTTCCGAAGGCTATCAATCGCTAATAGCATTCCTTCGTAATATTCGATGAATCGAGACGATGCGGCTCCCCCCTGGCTTGGATTGAATGGAAGCAACAACGCTACCTTCAACCCATCTAACCGCTCGACCGTTTTCGGGACGTCCAATAGGGCATTCACGGCTGTTTCCGATTCAATAATCATTTCTGCCGGCTTTGCAGAGGATGAAGCCATCGAGGCAGAAGATACTGGAACGCGAATGACCATTCCCGCCTTCACTCCTTTTTTCAGGGCCGGGTTTAGGCGAATCAGTTCGTAACTCGACACTTTGAACTTTCGGCAAAGGCTATACATGGTCTCTTTGCGCTGTACTTCGTAAGTAATTTCTTTCGTGGTCTTTTCGCCCGGTATAGTGGTCTGTTTGTTTATCGAGTCGTCCGTCTCGACGGGAATGCGGATAGTTCGTCCCGCTCGGAAGGTCTTCGTGGATAAACCCGGATTGGCCTCGACGATATGTTGTGCAGGTACTTTGTACTTCATCGATACCGCATACAACGTCTCTTTGGGCTCGATCGTATGAAAGGTGTAGGTTTCTGTCTCTACGCCTTCTTGGAAGGAGGCTTTCCCTTGTGGAATGAGTAACACCTCGCCGGCTCGGATCCCCTCCTGGCTACCCGGATTGAGGCGGTAGATTGCTTCCGTCGAAATACCATACATCGTTGCGATGGCATATACCGTTTCGCCCGCCTCGATGGTATGGCGGAACGTCTGCTCGTTTTGAGCTGAAAGACTCACGCTTGCCAATCCAACGAGACAAGCCACTATATACGTTTTGAATTGCATCATTTTCTTTCTGTTTATGCCGACAAAGGTAATCATTTAGCTTCAAACAACCGTATCTTATGCGGCTTTTTACGCGTCGGACGGGTCAAAAACTATTTTTCTCTTTCCACACCAGATGTGCCGGTTTTTACTTCTTTTTCCGACTTCGGTTGGTGCTTATGGATTTACCGGAGGACTTACGTCCTCTTCCGGAGTTCTTCTTGTGGCTGGCCGGGTCGTAAGTCGGAATTTGTCCATATTGCGGGTCGATAGGAATCTTATATACCTGCTTTCCCAGGAATTTTTCGATACGGCTGAAAGCGGGTTGTTCTTCCGGTCCGACAAAGGTAATGGCCAGTCCTTCACCGTTTGTTCCGCGTGCGGTACGGCCGATGCGGTGTACATAATCTTCCGGGTCGTGAGGAATATCGAAGTTCACCACTAAGCGAATATCATTGATGTCAATGCCTCGTGCGACGACATCGGTAGCCACCAGAATGTCCACTTTCCCATTCTTAAAGTCTCGCATGACCTCCTCCCGTTGGCTCTGTTCTAAGTCGGAGTGCATCGCCGCTACGTTGAACTTGAGGCGCAAGAGCGTTTTCGCTAGTTCCTTCACTTTTTGTTTGGAGGAAGAGAAGATAATGACGCGCTGGGGCCGGCTGGCGGCAAATAAATCTTCAAGAATCTTCAGTTTCTGTTCGTCATAACAAATATAAGCTGTTTGCATGATGGATTCTGGTGGTCGGGAGATGGCAATTTCAACTTCCACTGGATTCTTCAAGATATTGCTGGCCAATGTACGGATTTTAGGTGGCATAGTGGCTGAAAACATGATGGTTTGGCAGGTGGCAGGCAGCTGTTTGTATATTTGCATGATGTCGTCGTAAAAACCCATGTCGAGCATGCGGTCTGCCTCGTCGAGTACGAAAAAAGAGACCTTCGAGAGGTCTACGGCGTCGAGCTTAATATAAGATAATAATCGGCCTGGCGTTGCGATGACCAAATCCGCACCCATTTCCAAACCTCGGCGTTGTTGTTCCCAAGCGGTACCGTCTGTTCCTCCATAGATGGCTACAGCAGAGATAGACACAAAGTAAGAGAAACCCTCAATTTGCTGGTCGATTTGCTGAGCCAATTCGCGTGTAGGTGCCATGATAACCGCATTGACAGCATTCTCAGGATAGCCCCCCTTGCTTAGTTCATTAATGATAGGCAATACGTATGCTGCCGTTTTGCCCGTGCCTGTTTGCGCACAGGCAATCACATCTTTACCTTCCAATATGACTGGGATGGTCTTTTCCTGTACCGGGGTAGCCTCTACAAAATTCATGGCATCCAAACCATCCAGAATCGCATCTTCTAATTGTAATTCATCGAATCTCATAATCTCTTCTTGTAATAACGGCGATAGATATCCGCATAAATACCTTTTTCCTTCAACTTATTAAACCACATGTTGAGGCTGTCGCAGAGAACGGGCGTGTTTCGGCGCGTAGCCCACGACTGTAGTTGTGTAAAACTGATATCCGTCTGGATGTCTATCTCTGGGTATTGTTTCTGCATTTGCTCGGCGTTTTGCTGATCGCATACGGCGAAGTCAATGTCACGGTTCGCCACCATGGCAATCAGCTGTTCATCCGAGTATAAATCATTTTCTATTACATATATGGTATCACCTATCTCATGCTCCAGATTCCGGATACGGAGAAGGGCAGGAGAGTCTTTGGGTACATAAAGTGTCATTCCACCTAAAAGCAATTGATTACGGATAGGTTTTAGCCCCTCGTTGGCCTTTTCCGTACGTTGGACAAGAACCTGTTTGTTTAGGAGAATCGGCTCAGTAAAAAGAAAATCTGTCTTATTTTCAGCTGTGATAGGGATATTTCTTGCGATTACATCTGCCTCTTGATTGGCTAACGAGGCGAAGCTCTTTTCTAAATTCATCTCTAACAATAGTTGCACTTCTAAACCGGAAATTTCGGCAATGGCTTGTGAAAGTTCATATTGAAATCCGCAGATAGTGTCTCCATTGATAAAATACCCAGTCGGACTATACTCTGTGATGATCCGTAATATACCCTCTTGTTGGATTTCAGGGTAATCCCGTACGGGTAGAACTTTGTGATCTCTCCGGTACGACCACAAAGAGACCATCCAGGCAAGTACGATGCCTAAGAGCACTATATATAGGAATAATAACTTCTTATGCTTCTTCATCATCGTCAATTATTAAATCGGACGGCAACCCCCATCTTTATCATCATTGGATTCAGAGGATAGTGCGCCAGCGAAAAGTAGTTGGGACGTACGAATTGGCTACTAAGATTGTATACCATCACAAAGAACCGTGCTTGTTTGAGGTTGAAGTTGGCATAGGCATTGATAAGAGGATAATTACCCACCTTGACTTCGTCTTGCACCTGAAATTGTTGTGTCGCCGCTTCGTAGTAGGGAGCATAATAAGCGGTATTATAGTGGAGGTCAGCTCCAATTTGGATATTTAATACTTTGGCCAATTTGAACTTTAGGTACAGGTTTGAATAGACACTTAAATCAGGAAGCGGCAAGACGTTTTGATTGCTACTAATTTGATAGGCCAATTCATTTTCCCAGCCCAAAGCCCGGTAATAAAAATTTTGCTTTAGCCGTGCGGTGACGACCTGCAGGTTATTTTCGTGTTGAACAGGCATCCCGTCTTTTCCAAAATAGACATAGTTCTGGATGCTTTCAACACCGGCAGAGAGTGTGGTTTGAGTTGATTCTACATTTACTTCACCACCCACATAAAACTGTTGAATCATGTTGAAGTCGTTATCCCACCAGAAGTAACGCGAATGATAGTGACGTTGGAAAAAAGCCGGGGTCATGTTTTTGATATAGGCGTTCGCTTTAACATACGCTTCTTTCTGGAAAAGGTTGAAAGTCGTACGAAGCTCTCCCGACGCACGAAACTCACCCACATCGTCTCCTAAAATACAAAGTTCTCCACGAGCGTTATATGTGAATAACTTTCCTGTCCGTTTAGATAACTCTGCCCCAACGTATGTCGACAATTCATCATATGTACGTATGGTGGAACTCTGAAAGGTAGGAGGAATGAACGAATAATCAGGGTCAGGAATCACTATCTCCGTAGAGGCATCTCGTTTACCGTCTTGCATGCGATAGCGCCGCTTTTCTATATCAATAAAAGCCGTTAATCCGAACTTGACCCAATTTTGGAAACCCTCTCGCAGTGAGAGAGCGATAATATTTTTCATGCTCCAATACGACATGACGTCGTTGAGTTTATCGTCATAATTAAAAGGTAGTCCTTGGTTAAAGAGCGTGTCTGTAGCCACGCTTGAACTTTCGGAAGTGGTGAAACGTCTTTGATTATCTTCGTATTGAAATGTATGGATAATACTTGATACAGGGATAAACACCTCTTTGGCGTAACCATCTTTGTCTGTCTCTTCTAATGTTCGAGTGAATCCTAGATTGTACCGATGAGTCAAAAAGTACTGCTTACCTTTTACTCTATTGAATACGTTGGTATACAAGACGGGGTAATCTGTTGATACCATATTTCTTCGGCCTTCAGAATAATCTTCCGGATGAGTCAATACATTATCGTCAGCTAATCCTCCATTTTCGTGAAGGACAAAGTTATAATTGCTTGCATACGCGTTAAGTTCATAGCGGTCAGAACGATAACTTCCGAATATTCGATAGCTAATCAATTTGTTGCCATTAGAGGAGTAGAAACCTCGCCCATAGATATAGTCAAAATCTCCACCAATGTTAATCTTCTTTCCGAAGTTAATGCCTATCGTGCCGGTTAATTGTTCTTCCTTGCTGACGCTTCCTCCGGCAGTGGTGTACATCACATTTGTAAAGGGTGTTTTAGCGTCATAAAATTTAGCATTTTCAGGGGTAGTGATATAATAGTCGAAAGCATCAGCAAAGATAAAATCCCGCGCTTCTTTTCTTTCCGAGAAAATGCGAGTTTGGGCTGGAGAACCCAGATTTGCCAAATACCCAATAGCCAATCCCTTTCCTTCTGTCAATGTACGGTTAGATGTATTATATATACTGGTATCCATTGGAGCTATATAAGCATCTCCTAACAGAGGGGTTAGTTGGTATGCTATAATCTTTTTGCTTTTTAATTCAGCGCTATCTACTACCAGCAGGCTATCGGGAAGTTTGGTATTGCTTCCTGAAAGATTGGATAGAGAGAATCCACTTCTGCCTCCTCGTCGGGTCTGCGCAAAGAGGTGAGTGGATATCATTAATAACATTAATATATAAAGCGTATATTTCATTGGCTGCAAAGATAACAAAAAGGCGTTTCTTACGGAACGAAACGCCTTATCTTTATCATTTTTTGTGGAGAAATCATACTTTCTGGATAATTTCCATACCTTTTTGAATGGCTGCTTCATTCATTGGAATCAAATTATGATGGCGTGCAGGTAAAGATTTCTTTAATCCTAATAATACGTTTTCCATCTTTACCATGGGAGCTACTTTCAATAAACCACCCAGAATTAGCATGTTGAATGATTTCGCGTTTTGCATTTCGGCAGCTGTATCCATCGCATCTACTCGATAAACTTGAATATCGTTTCGTTTGATTTCGGAGTGAATGCCATATCCATCGTAAATCAAAATGCCGCCTGGTTTTATTTTACTTTCGAACTTGTCTAACGAGGGTTGATTCAATATGACGGCAATGTCATATTCATTCAAAATAGGCGAACTAATAGGATCATCACTTAGGATGACCGTCACATTAGCTGTTCCCCCGCGTTGCTCTGGTCCATAGGAGGGCATCCAAGTAACTTCTTTACCTTCCATTAATCCGGAGTAAGCCAATATTTTACCCATCGAAAGTACACCTTGACCTCCAAATCCGGCAATAATTATTTCATGTTTCATTACTTCTACGTTGTTTTTAAGATTCCACATTCTTTAAATCGCCTAATGGATAGAAAGGGAACATATTTTCTTCCATCCATTGGTTGGCCTGTTCGGGCGACATTTTCCATCCCGAAGAGCAAGTTGATACAAACTCTACCACTGATGTGCCTTTTTGTGCCATCGAGTTTTCAAAAGCCTTCCGCAATGCTTTCTTCGCTTTTCGTACGGCAGCTGCGTTTTGTACGCTTTGGCGGGTCACATAACATGTTCCGTCGAGCTGAGCCAAAATATTTCCAATCTTAAGCGGGAAACCGTTCAGGGCTACGTCTCTTCCGTAAGGGCAGGTTGAAGTCTTCATGCCAATTAAGGTCGTAGGTGCCATTTGTCCACCTGTCATTCCATAAATCGCATTGTTGACGAATATGATGACGATATTTTCGCCTCGGTTGGCAGCATGGATGGTTTCGGCTGTTCCGATAGCGGCTAAGTCTCCATCACCTTGATAAGTAAATACCATTTTGTTTGGATTCAATCGTTTGATGGCTGTAGCCAAAGCAGGAGCACGTCCATGAGCTGCTTCTTCCCAATCAATATCTATATAATTATAGGCAAAGACGGCACAACCTACAGGTGAAACGCCGATAGTCTCTTCTTCCATACCCATATCGGCAATTACTTCGGCAATTAATTTATGGATAACACCATGGCTACATCCTGGACAATAGTGCATGGCATTATCGTTCATCAACTTGGGCTTTTCATACACCAAGTTCTCTGGTTTTATAATTTCATTTTCCATTTTCGAATGCTTTTAATTAAAATACCTGAGTACATATTGGATAAGACGAATCACAACCGCAATTCCTCCGAGGGTAAGCGTTATGCTACGGTCTACTGAACTAATGCAAAAGCATACCACAGTAGCTAATGCTAATAGCATAAATACCAACGTCATGATTTCGTCTGCTTTACTTCCGCGTCTCATTCTCTATGCTTGATTATTTTGTCGGATTGATGATTAATCTCTTTAACGCATCCAATACCTCATCGGGAGTAAAGACAATTCCGCCTAAACGTCCGAAGTGTTCTACCTTCACGCGTCCTTCGACGGCCAATTGTACATCCTCTACCATTTGTCCCGCATTTAATTCGACTACGAGCATTCCTTTTACTTGGTATGCGTATTGAGAAAGAATCTCGGAAGGGAAAGGCCAAAGCGTAATAGGACGCAACAATCCCAGCATGATACCTTCCGCACGAGCTATCTCGACGACTTTCTGGCAAATGCGGGCAGATGAACCAAACGCCACCAACATATATTCCGCGTCTTCACAATGATATTCTTCGTAGCGTACCTCTTGAGCTTCGATATCTTTGTATTTGGCTTGGAAGCGTTCGTTGTTTACCTCCATAGCTGCTGGGTCAAGTTCGAGCGAGGTAATGACGTTGCGTTTCCGTCCTGCTTTCTTTCCGCGGGCAGCCCATGGGCATTCCGCATCTACTTCGGCATCCGTACGGCGTGGGTGGAAAGGCGGAAGAATCACCTTTTCCATCATCTGTCCGATGATACCATCTGCTAAAATAACAGCCGGATTCCGGTATTTGAAAGCCAATTCAAATCCTAAACCCACGAAGTCCGCCATCTCTTGCACCGAAGCAGGCGCTAAGGTAATCAAACGGTAGTCGCCATGGCCTCCTCCTTTCACCGTTTGGAAGTAATCCGCCTGGCTGGGCTGAATAGTACCTAATCCAGGACCACCCCGCATAACATTCACTACTACACAGGGCAGTTCGGCACCTGCCATATATGAGATGCCCTCTTGCATCAAACTCACGCCCGGACTCGACGAAGAAGTCATGACGCGTTTGCCTGTACCAGCTCCTCCGTATATCATATTGATAGCAGCCACTTCGCTTTCTGCTTGAAGTACTACCATACCGGTTGTTTCCCATGGCTTCTCGGCCATGAATGTTTCCAATACTTCTGATTGTGGTGTGATTGGGTAACCGAAGTATCCATCCACACCGTAACGAATGGCTGCGTGGGCAATCGCTTCGTTACCTTTCATTAGCTTTACTTCTTCTGCCATATCACTCTATTTTCATTTTATAAACTGTTAAACATCCATCCGGACAAACTAATCCGCAGCTTGCACAACCAATGCATGCGTCCGGAGACTTCATATACACGTAATGATACCCTTTGTTGTTGACCTCCCTCGGGTGCAATTCCAATACATCTGAGGGGCAAGCCACCACACACAGGTTACAACCTTTGCAACGCTCTGTATTCACTACAACGGCGCCTCTAAATTTTGCCATATCTTTCTATTTAATGTAACACTTTTCTTTTCCATGTTTGCTTCCAATGATTCGTTTCGAATCTGCCAAAGGTAGTAAAAATCTTTGGAAAACATACCCCTTCCGGCCTGTTTAATTATCTATATTTCTTCTATCCGCTGTATAATAGTGTGTTATGGGTAGGGAGAATCAGGCTTTTCCCTGCCTGATAAAATCGAAAGGATGCCGGAGAATAATTCGTAAACTGCTTGTCGATTCTATAAATATCGTCGATATTTGTGTAAATATCGACGATATTTATATATCTTTAGCTTAAAGATGCAAAAATATCGACGATACGTGAAGAATAGGTAGGCATAATCGGAAGTTTTCTTGCTTTATGCGGAGATTTTTCAAAGGGTTTTCTGCCGTATGGACCGGGACTGGAGCGGAAAGAAAGGGCGATATAAAATTTTTTTTGAATATTCTTTCAAATATGCTTAGCGCTATTCAAAAAAAGCATTAACTTTGGGGCATTCAAACCATGGAAATAATTATATACATTATATATTATGGACACAAAAATTCAAGAGCTGACCGACAAGATTTATAAGGAAGGCGTAGAAAAAGGTAACGAAGAAGCTGCTCGCATCATCGCGGACGCGGAATCGCGCCAGAAGGCACTGTTGGCGGAAGCAGAAGCGAAAGCCCAAGAAATCGTAGCAGCGGCTGAGAAGAAGGCGGCAGAACTGAAGAAAAACACGGAAGCTGAGTTGCGACTTTTTGCGGCTCAATCGGTGGAAGCGCTCAAGAGCGAAGTGGCAAACCTCATTACGGGAAAAGTCGTTTCAGACAATGTGAAGGCGGTTCTTACCGATGCAGCGTTTATGCAAAAGGTTATTTTGGCGTTAGTGAAAGGCTGGCAAGAAGCTGGTGGGTTGATTATTCAAACGGCTGATGCCGAAGCACTCCGTTCGTATTTCCTCTCGAATGCAAAAAGCTATTTGGACAAAGGATTGAAGATTGAACAGGTGAATGGCAAAAAGACCTCGTTTGCTATTCTCCCGGCCGACGGTTCGTACAAGGTTTCGTTTGGAGAAGAGGAATTTGTTGAATTCTTTAAAGAGTTCTTGCGCCCGCAATTGGTAGAGGCTCTTTTCTAAACGAGACGCGCTATGAGTAAGTATTATTGCTTGATAGCAGGACTTCCCAACATAGCCCTCGACGATAGCAAGCTTGCCTATACGGTATCTGGATTTAGGGAAGAATTGGATGGCATATTGACCAGGAAGGATAAGCGGTTCATCGACCTCTTTTTCCTTAAATTTGATAATGCCAACTTGATTCAATTCCTGAAGAATCCGGAGGCGGAACCTGATGGGCGAGGAGTGATATCCTTAGGGGATTATCGCGCTGCACTCAGGGCTTTGCGGGATGAAGAGGCGATACCGAAGGCAACGGAAAAACGTTTGCCCGCTTATGTGGTGGATTTCTTGAGACTTTACCTACAGAGTGAAGAAAAAGGTGAAGCCATGGAAAGCGTTTCGTGGTATGATCGTTTGGCTGCCCTTTATTATGCGTATGCCATGAAGTGCGGAAATCAATTTGTGGGCGATTGGTTCGAATTGAATTTAAACATTAATAATATGTTGGCGGCTATTACTTGCCGGAAGCATGGATTGGATAAGGCGGGTTATATCGTGGGCACGAATGAAGTGGCTAATGCGTTGCGGACATCCAATGCGCGCGATTTCGGATTGGGCGATACGGTGGAATATCTTCCAGACTTGCAACGAGTGGCAGAAGAAACCGACCTGATGGCTCGAGAGAAGAAAATAGATCTCTTGAAATGGGGATGGCTTGAAGAAAATACGTTCTTTAAGACATTCGATATTGAGAGTGTCTTTGCCTATATACTCAAACTGGAGATGATTGAACGCTGGGTAACTTTGGACAAGACGACTGGCGAAAAAACTTTCCGCGAAATAGTGGGCGCCATGAAGAAGGGGAGCGAGAATGCCCTGGATGAATTTAAAAGAAATAATGAAAGATAAATAATATGGCTACAAAAGGAATTGTAAGAGGAATTGTATCCAATCTGGTAACAGTAGAGGTTGATGGACCGGTTTCCCAGAATGAAATCTGTTACATTTCTGTGGGGGGCGTCCGGTTGATGTCGGAGGTCATCAAAGTAATAGGAAAGAATGCCTATGTGCAGGTATTCGAGAGTACACGTGGTATGCGTGTAGGAGATACAGCCGAGTTTCAGGGACATATGTTGGAAGTAACGTTGGGTCCAGGTATGTTGTCACGTAATTACGACGGTTTGCAAAACGATTTGGATAAAATGCAAGGCGTGTTCTTGAAGCGTGGCGAATATACTTATCCTTTGGACGAGAATAAGAAATGGCCTTTTAAACCGTTGGCTCAAGTGGGAGACACGGTAGAAGCCGGCTCTTGGTTAGGTGAGGTAGACGAGAACTCTCAACCCCATAAGATTATGGTGCCTTTTACCTTCGAAGGAACTTATACCATCAAGAGCGTTGCCCCAGAAGGTGAATATACCATTCATGATACGATGGCCGTACTTTCGGATGCGAAGGGTGAGGAGGTAAAGGTCACCATGGTACAGAAATGGCCGGTAAAGAAAGCCATTACGTGCTATAAAGAGAAGCCGCGTCCTTTCAAGCTCTTGGAGACAGGTGTCCGTACGATTGATACTGTGAATCCTATTGTAGAAGGTGGTACGGGATTTATTCCTGGCCCGTTTGGAACGGGTAAGACGGTGCTCCAACATGCGATCTCTAAACAGGCGGAGGCTGATATTGTGATCATCGCAGCGTGTGGTGAGCGTGCAAACGAGGTGGTAGAAATCTTTACAGAGTTCCCCGAATTAGTCGACCCGCATACCGGACGTAAGTTGATGGAACGTACCATTATCATTGCCAATACTTCGAACATGCCGGTGGCTGCGCGTGAAGCTTCGGTATATACGGCTATGACTATTGCGGAATACTACCGGAGTATGGGGTTGAAGGTATTGTTGATGGCAGACTCAACATCCCGTTGGGCACAGGCTTTGCGTGAGATGTCCAATCGCTTGGAAGAGCTTCCTGGACCAGATGCTTTCCCAATGGATTTGTCGGCTATCATCGCGAATTTCTATGCACGTGCCGGATATGTTGTATTAAATAATGGTAAGACAGGTTCTGTTACGTTTATCGGTACCGTATCTCCGGCTGGTGGTAACTTGAAGGAGCCGGTGACGGAGAACACCAAGAAGGTGGCTCGTTGTTTCTATGCCTTGGAACAGGAACGTGCGGATAGGAAACGCTATCCGGCAGTCAACCCGATCGATAGTTATTCGAAATATTTGGAATATCCGGAATTCCAGGAATACATAGCTAAGCATATCTCTCCGACTTGGATTGATAAGGTAAATGAAATCAAGACACGTATGCTTCGCGGTAAGGAGATTTCGGAGCAAATCAATATTTTGGGTGATGATGGCGTGCCGGTAGATTACCATGTTACGTTCTGGAAGTCTGAACTTATTGACTTTGTTATCTTGCAGCAGGATGCGTTCGACCCGATTGATGCCGTAACGCCATTGGTTCGTCAGGAGTTCATGTTGGATAAAGTCATCGCTATTTGCCGCGCCGACTTTCAATTTGAGACTTTCCTTGAGGTAATGGATTATTTCAAGAAAGTCATCAATATCTTCAAGCAGATGAACTATTCGGAATATGAAAGCGAACAGTTCAAGAAATTCAACGAAGAGTTGGATGCTTTGTTAAAAGAAAGAATGAAATAAATAGATAATCAGTATGGCAACAAAAGCATTTCAAAAGATATATACAAAGATTACCCAGATTACGAAGGCGACCTGTTCGTTGAAAGCGACGGGTGTTGGGTATGACGAGTTGGCTTCGGTAGATGGCAAGTTGGCTCAGGTGGTAAAGATTATCGGCGATGAAGTAACGCTACAAGTATTCTCAGGAACGGAGGGTATTCGCACGAATGCCGAGGTCGTGTTCATGGGAAAGGCTCCTTCGCTTAAGGTGGGCGATCAGTTGGCAGGCCGTTTCTTTAATGCATATGGCGAGCCGATTGATGGTGGTCCTATTCCGGAAGGACGTGAAGTGGAAATTGGCGGACCTTCGGTGAATCCGGTGCGTCGTAAACAACCTTCTGAATTGATTGCGACTGGTATTGCGGGCATTGACCTGAACAATACGTTGGTAACGGGACAGAAGATTCCGTTCTTTGCTGATCCAGACCAGCCTTTCAACCAAGTTATGGCATTGGTGGCCATGCGTGCGCAGTCGGATAAAATCATCTTGGGCGGCATGGGTATGACGAATGATGATTATCTTTTTTTCAAGAATACATTTAGTAATGCCGGGGCATTGGACCGTATCGTGAGTTTCATCAATACCACCGAGGATCCGTCTGTAGAGCGTATCTTGATTCCAGACATGGCACTTTGCGCCGCCGAATATTTTGCAGTCGAGAAACATGAGAAGGTATTAGTGTTGTTGACGGATATGACGAACTACGCTGACGCTTTGGCCATCGTTTCAAACCGTATGGATCAGATTCCTTCGAAAGACTCGATGCCGGGTTCGTTGTATTCCGATTTGGCAAAGATTTACGAGAAGGCGGTACAGTTCCCGGATGGCGGTTCTATCACGATTATCGCGGTAACTACGCTTTCGGGTGGCGATATTACGCACGCTGTGCCGGATAACACGGGATACATCACGGAAGGCCAGCTCTACTTGCGCCGCGATAGCGATGTGGGTAAGGTCATCGTCGACCCGTTCCGCAGTTTGTCTCGTCTGAAACAATTGGTGACTGGAAAGAAGACGCGCGAAGATCATCCGCAAGTGATGAATGCTGCCGTTCGTCTGTATGCTGATGCGGCAAATGCCAAGACGAAGATGGAGAATGGTTTTGACCTGACCGACTACGATAACCGTGCGTTGGCCTTTGCGAAGGATTACTCTTCGAAACTTTTGGCTATTGACGTGAATTTGGATACGACCGAGATGCTCGATGTAACGTGGGGCTTGTTTGGTAAGTACTTTAGCCCGGCCGAGGTGAACATCAAGCAGAATCTGGTCGATAAGTATTGGAAGAAATAATAGGCTTATGGAATACGGAAATTTCCAAAGTTTGGAATCGAGATTACCAAATATTGGTACTGATATTACCAAAGTATGGAAGTGATGCTCCCAAAGCGTGGTAATGAGACTCCCATAGGTTGGTATTGAGATTACTAAAGGAAGGAAATTGTCTGGTATAGCAAACCTGTTAATCATTAGCAAGATAAATATTATGGCTATAAAGTTTCAATATAACAAAACATCACTTCAGCAATTGGAAAAGCAGCTGAAGATGCGTGAACGGTCGCTCCCTACGATTAAAAGCAAGGAGAGTGCGCTGCGTATCGAGGTAAAGCGTACCAAAGACGAAGTGAATAAGTTGGAACTTCAGCTGGAACAAGAGATTCAGAGCTATGAGCACATGGTGGCTTTATGGAACGAGTTCGATCCTGCCTTAATCCGGGTGAAAGACGTTACTTTGGCTACCAAAAAGATTGCAGGGGTGATTGTCCCGGTCTTAGACGAGATACAGTTTGAGATAGGACGTTACAGCCTCTTTAGCTCCCCTTCGTGGTTTACCGATGGCATCGACTTGCTGAAGAAACTAGCACGTACGGGTATCGAGGCTGAATTCTCTACCATGAAGCTGGAGTTGTTGGAACATGCCCGGAAGAAGACTACTCAGAAGGTGAACCTCTTCGAGAAGGTACAGATTCCGGGATACAAGGATGCAATCCGTAAAGTGAAACGCTTTATGGAAGATGAGGAGAGCCTTTCGAAGTCTTCGCAGAAGATTATGAGGGCGAACCAAGAGAAACGTAAAGCTAAGACAGAGGAGGCAAGCGTATGATAGTAAAAATGAGTAAATATGCCTTCATGGTATATCATAAAGAGTACGATGCGTTCCTGAAGGAATTGCGGGAATTGGGCGTCTTACATGTCAAAGAGATTAACTCGATTAAGGACAATGCCGACCTACAAACGTTACTGGCAATGCGGAGACGCCTTGCTTCGGCGTTGCGCTTCTGCGCGGGTCTAAACAAGCAGTCTAAAAGGGTGTTGGCTCTGGGGCATGCAGACAAGGAACAGGGCTTACGGCTGGCTGAAGAGTTGGAGGCTCTACAGGAAAAGAAACTCAAGCTCATGACCCAGAAGGCCGCCCTCGAAAAGGATATGGCTTATATGGATATATGGGGTGATTTCGACTTCACGAATATTCGTCTTCTCCGGGATGCAGGATATGCGGTGGACTTCTATAGTTGCCCTACGTCGCACTACGAACCTAAGTGGGGCGAAGAGTATAATGCTTTCTTGGTGAACAATGTACAATCAGTAACCTACTTCGTCACTGTGACCAAGGTCGGTACTCCTATCGAGGTCGATGCCGAACGTGCTAAGATGCCGGCTAAAGGACTCAAAGAGCTTCAGGCCGACTACTCACAATTGATTGCTGCGACGAAGGATTTAGAGGAAGAGATGGATGTCTTCGCGGCCCAGCATTACAATGACTTCGTAGAGGCGGACAAGCTCATTCAAGACGAGTTTAACTACCAAAACGCATGGGCACAGACGGACCACGAAGCAGCAGACCGCTTGCTCATCTTGGAGGGGTTCGTCCCGTCTGAGGAGGCTCAGTCGCTCGAACAAGCACTCGCGGCTAAGGGGTATTATTACCAACCGTTGGAAATCAACGAGGAGGAACCTGTCCCCATTAAGCTACGTAACAATGCCTTCTCGCGTCTCTTCGAACCGATCACACGTATGTTCTCCCTTCCGAATTATACAGAGTTCGACCCGACACCTTTCTTCGCTCCCTTCTTCATGCTCTTCTTTGGGCTTTGTTTTGGTGATGGTGGATATGGGTTGTTGGTCATATTGGTCTGTGCTTACTTCAAAAGGAAGGCGAGCCAGCAGGTCAAGGACTATCTTTCCCTCTTCCAATATTTCGGATTGGCAGCACTCATCGTGGGTACGTGTACAGGGTCTATATTCGGTGTGGCGTTGGCTACAGTACCTGCGTTGGCAGCCGTTAAGGACTACTTCGTCAGCAGTGATAATCTCATGACTTTCTCTATCATTATAGGGTTGGTACAGATTGTATTCGGGAAGACAGTGGCAGCTCTTAAGACCATGCAACAAAAGGGCACGAAGTATGGCATCGCTCCTATGGCATGGGTCTTTGTCATCATTGCGTTACTCTGTGCATTAGGGCTCCCCATGCTCCACGTCCAGCTTCCTTCTATGGTTGTGAACGTATGCTTTGGTATCGCAGGGTTGGGGCTCATCGTGGCCTTCCTCTACAACTCACCAGGGAAGAATGTCTTCCTCAATCTGGGGACAGGACTCTGGAACACGTACAACATGGCCTCTGGTCTATTAGGGGATACTCTTTCCTATATTCGTCTGTTTGCTATCGGACTTACCGGGTCTATCCTGGGAGGTGTATTTAACTCGTTGGCCATAGACATGACGGAGGGCATGAACGTCTTCTTGCGCATCATCGTGATGCTCCTTATACTCTTGTTGGGACATGCCATTAACTTTGGTCTTTGCACCATAAGCTCATTGGTACATCCGCTACGTTTGATCTTCGTTGAATACTATAAGAATGCCGAGTTCGAAGGTGGCGGTAAGGATTACCAGCCCTTCAAGAAGGCATAAAGGGGAAACCCACAAACAGGAACAATAACAAATAATAATAACATAAACATTCATCATTATGGAACCTATTTTATTAGCTTACTTAGGAATTGCATTTATGACAGGTTTAACCTTCATTGGCAGTAGTTATGGAGTCACTATCACAGGTAATGCTGTGGTGGGGGCCATGAAAAAGAACCCGGATGCTCTTGGGTCATATATAGGCTTAAGTGCACTCCCTTCGTCACAAGGGTTGTATGGCTTCGTGGGGTATTTCATGATGCAACCGTTTGTCACGGCTGACATCTCTTTACTCAATGCGATCGCCATCTTCGCGGCTGGCTTAGTTCTGGGATTTTCAGGTCTCATCTCAGCTATTCGTCAGGGACAGGTCTGCGCTAACGGTATCGCAGCGATAGGTGCTGGTCACAATGCCTTCGGATCCACGATGGTCATGGCCGTATTCCCTGAATTATATGCCATCTTAGGTCTTCTTGTCACCATTCTGATTAGCACGAGCCTTTCAGCTTAAAGGTGTTCATGGATAGAATAAACGGATTGCAGTGGGGGCGGACAGTGTCCGCCCTTATTTTTTGGTCGCCGGTCACGATGGGCGGCGGTTACAAAAAAAGGCGGATGTGAATCCGCCCTTATAATGACCCTTGATTATGGGTTATTAAGAGATAGGGGTCTCTCCCTATATCAGGGTAATCTTCTCTGGATATTCGATGACTCTTTCCTCCTCGAGGATGCCTTCCTCTTCGTCATAATAGGTCTTGAAGCGGAGGGTATATGACCCTTCTGTCAGGTCCTCTACCATCTTAAACAATACCTTATTAGGCTCATTCAATGTGATGCTTGCGTCATCGACTACTTCAGGTATACCGGAGTCAGGTTCCAACTCTATCGTGCCCTTACCTACACCTCCTGCACCCACGAGCTTGATACCCCTACCATCTACTTCCGCATAGCTACTGCGGTTCACCTGGTTAGGTGTTTTAGAGTACAGGTCGCATACTGCCGTGATGGCGGGTCCTTCCCCTGTGCCATCCTTGTTTACGACCAACTGTACGGAATTAGCAGCATCCTTCATGGCTTGCTTCGGCGTGAATAGAATCTTCGGTGTCTTGAGCGCTTTAGAAGCAGTTACATCATCCTTCTTATCCATCATCTTCGAGGGTACAACAAGACGAAGTGAACCCAACTCACCCAAGTCTACATTCCTCCCCTCGGACAATGCCTCACAGATAATATTAGTCATACTGGTAAGTGCATTTTGAACATCACCAGCGGTCAAAGAGGTTTCCCTCTCAATACGTTTTTTAAGTGTTTCCACACTTACTTTGGATTGTGCAATAGGCTGCGCATAATACACTTGTTGTCCCTTACGTTCACCTACATTTAAAATCTTACTTTTGATTTCAAATTTTATCATAGCTTACCACATTTAAATTGTTTATAAAATCATATATTACTTCCTTCGTAAGGCTAATACTCACGCGTGAGTATCCCTAAATAAGATGCACGCGTGGGGTACTGTTATGACCCACGCGTGGGGTCCAATGCATATCCACGCGTGGGTATTTATAACACCCCACGCGTGGGGTCTTTTCATCATCCTTCATGATATCTTTTTATCATCGCTTAAGGATTACTACAAAGGTACTATAATATCTACAAAATCAATCCACAAGGGAGGTATTTTATGGATATTTAACATCCTGTGCCATCCAAGTTACATGCAGGGCCCTCTTCCTCCATCGTGCGGGACTTCAATCCGGCATCTTCAGGCTTCAGGGTGACCCTTCCGTCTTCCAACACGAAGCAAGGAATACCCACAGCACCTATGCGCTTACAGGTATCAAAGCAACTGTTCTTGTCTCGCAACCGTAGGAACTCTTTGAGGTACTTCACATGTGTACCTATATCGATTACCTCATACATCGTGTTCCCCTTTACTTGTTCCTCTACATACGTGCAGTCGGGGCACGTACCCATTCCATAAATCTTAATCATGACAATCTCCTATATATATTAATGTATAACAAAGATAGGTATTTTCGCATCAGACTGGAAACTTTTCGTGGAAAATCATACGCATCTATAAATATTTTCCTACCTTTGTCCTGATAACATAAAATGAAAAGCTATGAACGTCATTGATTCTATTACAAATAGTACCCAGACGGCATTTACTTTTGAGATATTGCCGCCACTCAAGGGGAACAGCATCCAGAAGGTATATAATGTCATCGACAAGCTCCGCGAGTTTGAACCTAAGTATATCAACATCACCTCCCACCATAGTGAATATATCTACAAGCCACAACCCGACGGTAGCCTGCGCAAGGTAAATATTCGTAAGCGGCCGGGGTCGGTCGCCATTGCAGCTGCCATACAGAATAAATATGGTATACCTGCCGTCCCTCATATCATCTGCAAGGGATTCACGAAGGAGGAGACCGAATATGCATTAATAGATTTGAACTTCCTGGGCGTACACAATCTGTTGCTCCTGAGCGGAGATATCAAGACACTCGAAGTAGAGCAGCAACCGGAACTATACCATGCGCATGCCACCGACCTACAAGGACAGGTAAACCAGTTCAACATGGGTGTGCTATTAGATGGTTCACCAATAGAAGGGATTGATACTCCGTTCTCGTATGGCATGGCCTGTTACCCTGAGAAGCATGAGGAAGCACCAAACATGGAGTCGGACCTTCATTATGCCAAGATGAAGGTCATGAATGGGGCCAGTTACCTGGTAACGCAGATGTTCTTCGACAACACGAAGTATTACGACTTCGTCTCACGATGCAGGGCAGAAGGCATCCAAGTACCCATCATACCCGGTATCAAACCGATTGTCTTCCGCAATCAATTAACAGTCTTGCCCAGGGTCTTTCGTTCCGATATACCGGAACCCTTAGAGAAGGAGCTTCGTAAATGTAAAACAGATGAAGAGGCGAAGGAAGTAGGGGTAGAGTGGAGCATCATGCAATGTAAGGACCTCATGGCACACGAGGTACCCAGTCTCCACTTCTATACCATGATGGCATCGGATAGCGTGAGGAGGATAGCAAGCGCTATATACTAATTGACAATGGACAATGAACAATTGACAATGGGGGTCACTTTAATTGTCAATTGTCAATTATCCATTGTCCATTGAATCACTGTTTAACGACCGGCAGGATGACCCGCGATGGCGCATCGGCCTGATGGTAAATGCGGATGCGTTGCTGCATCTCGAAGTCCTCGGTCGTGCAGGTATATGTATCGATGAAACGCTGTGGGTTGCGGTCGATGATGGGGAACCATGAACTTTGAACCTGAATCATTAAGCGGTGCCCCGGTAGGAATACATGGGCCACGTCCGGAAGTGTATAGGACACCTCGGTCCGTTCGTTCGGGACGAATGCCTTCGGGTATTCAAAGCTCTCCCTATAACGTCCCCTAAAGAGTTCACCACGGACCATGAGTTGGTATCCCCCCATGGGATAGTGGCTGTTCTTCAAATAGGACGTAGCCTCTTCAGGATACTTGTAGTTAGCCGGGAACACATCAATCACTTTGACCATAAAGTCTGCATCCGTACTACTGATGGCTGTCTGCAATTGTACCTCAATAGGACCGGCCAATGTGAGCGTGTCTTCCAGTATAGGTGAGACGAAGGTCAAGACATCAGGTCGGGACGACGCAAAGCGTTGATCATCCACCATGAACTCCAATGTACGATAGGTAACGGGATTCGCCGTGAAGGGCACCGGATGCTCCATATCGGAAATATATTCACTGTATGAAGAGGTCTCGGTCGGGGCCATCGTGGAGACCTTCCCTCCTTCATGAAGATAGAACGGAGTAGGGGATATAGAGGGAGCAGGCCACTCGTCCATGAACTCCCACCGGTTCGCACCCGTATGGAAGACACTGACCCTATGTGAGGGCTTCTCGCCCTTCCCCTCGAGGTAATACCGGAAGAAAGGGTACTCGATGTGGTCCTTGTAATAGGCCGAGGTACTCTCCCCAAAATAGATGTTGCCGAAACCCTCGAAGGAACGCCGTGTCCAGGCACCATGCCACCAAGGGCCAAATGCTAAATAGAGTTCGGTCTCCGGAGATTGAGTCTTAATAGCCTTGTATGTATGCCAGGCACCATAACAGTCCTCGGAGTCGAAGAGTCCCCCCGTTACGAGGACAGCCGGACGTATATTATAACAAGCCTTGCGGGCATCGCGTGCTTGCCAGAAGGAGTCATAATGAGGATGCTCCCGGATGCTATTCCAGAGTGTCTCGGTAGTATCGTTGACCAAGAGGTCCGCATCACGAAAGGTGCCCAGGGCGAGGAAATCGGTATAGACGTCATGCTTCACGATAGAGTCCATCACACCCTCACCTTGATGTCGCCCTTCGAGCCACGGTAAGAAGTTAGTGGTTTGCAAGAAGGTAAAAGCCCCATTGTGATGGCGATCGTCACCCAAGAACCAATCTGTCACAGGACCCTGAGGCGACACGGCCTTGAGGGCAGGGTGATTAGAGGCCGCCGTCATGGTTGCCTGAAACCCATCGTAGCTGATACCCCATGTCCCCACCCGCTGGTTACTATGGGTGTTGTGGATGAGCCATTCAATCGTATCATAGGTATCTGTAGATTCATCGATAGCCTTACCCTTCATGCGGTCCGGGTGCAAGGGACGAACCTGTACGAACTCACCCTCGCTATGATGGCGACCGCGGATATCCTGGAACACCAAGATATAGTTATGCATGAGGTACTGTTTCATGCTACCATCGAAGTCCTTCACGCTCCTATTAAACCCATCCCCATAAGGCGCGCATGAGTAAGGAGTACGCATCATGAGGATCGGATGCCGCTCCCCATTATCCTTCGGCTCGTAGATAGCGGTATAGAGCTTGACGCCATCCCGCATAGGAATCATCACTTCCCGCTTTGTATAATGCTGCTTGGCCTTCATCTCCAAGCTATCTACCGGTTCATGACTCTTTTGGGCAAGTGCTGTTAGCCCCGCGAAGCCCATCGCGGCGGCCAATAAGATAAGTCTGCTATACTTCATGATTATTCTTGATTAGGATTCATCTTCTCGTTTAGATAAGCTATGCGCTTAAGGGCCTTACGCTTCATCTCTACCATCTGATGAATATCCGTAAGGGCAGAGGCTAAATGATAGGTAGCCACGAGTGCTTTCTTATCGGCGTCGGCCATATAAATGATGTAGGGTTTGCCTCCTTTATATTCTACCTTGATACGTTCCTTTGCATGGTCGTAGACGAACTTAATGGCTTCCCGTCCGTGATCACCTTTATATGTGACCACCTCCGTAGTAGCTCCCATGTCCTGGAAATGGTAGTTGACGCCTCCGTCATACGGTATAGAGGCAGTCTCGGCGAAGAGGCCCTCCGATGTACTCAGTTTAATAGATGTATGATCAATAGGGCGTGACCCATAATAGACACTGGCTATGTACATCTCCCCATTCTCATCTACGCCACTCCTCACATAGCAACGTTGGACATTACGCTCAATCGTTTGTCCCTTCCAGATATAGTGTCCTATCTCCTCATAGAGGGTATCCTTTTCAAAGGTGAAACCCGCCTTCAAGGAGTCCGCCTCGTGGAGACGAATAGGCATTAGGCTGTCGCAAAAGGCTATGTTTCGAGTGGCTTCTTTGAGGTCGACTTCGCGCATCAGGGTAAGCGCATCTCTCAGTATACTATACTCTTTGGGGTACTTCGCCCGCAGACTGTCTATCTCCGTACGGGCTGCAAAGAACTCATTCCGTTCGTAGTGGGCACGGGCTTTGTCTAAGTGTAGCTGTGCCTCCTTCGCGGACTGGTTGCATCCTCCCATGAGGGTTGCCACCAGCATACATGCAATCGTTTTCTTCATATTCATTCATTATTTATGTTTGCAAAGGTACGTTATAATTGGGTAATACCCACCCGGATTCACCTAAAAACTTAGCTAATGGGAAAAGAAATACCGGAAAGGAGGGAACGCTCCAGCAAGAAAGCGAGTAGTCATAGCTGGTTATCCGCTACGAAAAAGGGAACCCGTTAGAGTTCCCCTTTCAACATCTTCCCAGCGATACGGGCAGCGGTCGCGACGTACCGGCTACAGGGTCGCTTGGCATAATATGCGGCGGTGCGGAGGGAGGGCGAGGGGTCTGTCTTGGCTGCCTCGGCCGCGGGTAACAGTTCCCGGCAGACGAGGGTCCCATACTGCTCTCGGAACGCGCCTCCTACCCGTTGCACCATGGCATAATTGCGGGTGCGGGCCTCTTGGTCTGCCGGATCTTCTACCGGGCAATAGAAGCCCGCGAGCATGACCATCGCACTTACCGTGCCGCAGGTCTCGCGCATACGTCCCATGCCTCCCCCGAAGGAGACGGACATCTTCTTCGCCAATTCGAAATCCAACCCGACAATATCAGCAAACGCCAGGAATACCGACTGCGCGCAGTTATAGCCGGATTCGAAGTTACCCACGGCTATTTTCACCCGTTCCTCTATGTCAAAGTCCTTCATCATACGCGTCTGTATTAGTATTCATAATCAACGCATGCGCGGTCTGCCTTCACCGGGCCGATAATACCCTTGGCTACGGCTACATGTTCCGGGTGATTGGCATACGTGTTGACATCGGCCAGGGTGTCCAGCTCCGTGAGGAGGAGGAGGTCCCAAGTCTCGTCCGGGTTCATGTTGAAGTGCACCTCTATGCGACGGAGCACGCTGATTTTCTCTTTTAGAGCCTCGAGGCGGGTCTTGATCTCCACCATCTTGGCCTCCTTGGCTGCGGGAGTGTCGAACTCCTTCAGCTTGAACATAACGATGTGTCTTACCATATATAATCTATTTAATAGTGATATAAGTTTTCTTGCAAGTAGGAGTCTTTGTAACCCAAGAAGTAGAGAATTCCGTCCAGACCTATGGTCGAGATGGACTGCTCGGCGGTGGCTTTCACCTTAGGCTTCGCGTGGAAGGCAATACCCAGGCCTGCAAGGCTAATCATCGGGAGGTCGTTGGCACCGTCGCCCACGGCTACGGTTTGCCGGATATCTACATTTTCCACCTGGGCTATGAGTCTGAGCAGCTCTGCCTTACGCTTCCCGTCCACGATTTCACCCACGTAGCGTCCCGTAAGCTTCCCATCTTCTACTTCCAGCTCGTTGGCATAGACGTAGTCGATGCCGTACTTCTGCTTCAGATAGTTGCCAAAGTAGGTAAATCCACCCGAGAGGATGGCTATCTTGAACCCTACCTTTTTCAAGATACGCATGAGTCTGTCGGCACCTTCGGTAATGGGTAGGTGCTCGGCGATGTCCTGCATGACGGAGACATCCAGTCCTTTCAGCATCGCGCACCGCCGGGTGAAGCTCGTGCGGAAGTCTATCTCGCCCCGCATGGCCGACTCGGTAATGGCTTTCACCTCATCGCCCACGCCGGCCCGCATCGCCAGCTCGTCGATGACCTCTGTCTCAATAAGCGTCGAGTCCATATCGAAGCATATCAGGCGGCGCATCCTCCGGTACATGCTATCCTCTTGGAATGAGATGTCTACCTGCAGTTCCGAGGAGAGCTTGAGGAAGCTCGCCTTCATCAGCTCCTTGTCTCGGGGCGTGCCGCGAACCGAGAATTCTACACTTGCCTTCGGGGTGCGTTCGCGCTCTTCTAGGGGGATACGTCCGGTGAGCCGCTTGATGGCGTCTATGTTCATCCCTTGCTCGGCGATGATGCGGCTCACTCCGGCTATCTGTCTGGCCGTGAGCTTCCGGCTCAGGATAGTCACGATGTAGCGATTGCGTCCCTGCATATTCACCCACTCACTATACTCCGTCTCCGCGATGGGCTTGAAGCGGACGTTCACGCCCAGCTCATAACTTCGGAACAGCACCTCCTTCAGGATGTTCCCCGAAGTCGAGGCGTCGCTTTGGAACAGGATACCGAGCGACAGGTTGTTGTGTATGTCGGCCTGGCCAATATCCAGGATAATGGCGTTGTGCTGCGCCAGTATCTCCGTCAGGGCAGCGGTGACGCCCGGACGATCTGCTCCATTAATGGTCAGCAGAATCAATTCTTCGTTTGTCTTCATATCCGTGTTTTTAATATTATATAATCAATCGTTCCAAATTGCCTGGTCAGGTAGCGTTTGCTACCCGGTCAGGTAATTTTTACTACCCGGTCAGGTAGCATTTGCTACCCGGTCAGGCAATCCAAACTCCCTGGGCAGGCAATTTAAATTCCCTGGGCAGGCAGTTCAAATTCCCCGGGCAGGCAATTTTTACTGCCCGCGCGGGTAGCATTTACTATCCGCGCGGATAGCCGTCACTACCCGCGCGGGTAATATTCGCTACCCGCGCGGACAATTTTTACTACCCAGTTGGGTAATTTTTACTACCCAGTTGGGTAGCCATCGCTACCCAGTTGTGTAGTCGTCGCTACCCAGTTGTGTAGTAATCGCTACCCAGTTGTGTAGTTTTGACTACACAGTTGTGTAATATCAGAGGGAGGATTGGATAGCTTCCAGAAAGGCACGGGTCGCCTCGGCGGGGTCGGTTGCGCGGACAATCGCGCCCGATATGGCTATGCCGGTGATACCCGTATGCATCAGCGCGGGGACGTCCGCCAGCTCGATGCCGCCTATGGCATAAACCGGAAGCGTGATACCGGCTTCGCGGCATTGCGCCAGGATGCGCCGGTAGCCCTCCAGCCCCAAGGTGGGACTTAGGCGCTGCTTCGTCTCCGTAAAGCGGAAGGGGCCGAGGCCGATATAGGAGGCGCCGAGCGAGGCCGCCCGCCGGATGTCCTCGAACGTATTAGCGGTCGCCCCCACGAGGAAGCCTGTCTCTGCCCGCGCGGACCGCACTCGCCGCCAGGCTTCGTCCACGGGCATGTCCTTCTGCCCCAGATGCACGCCGGAGGCACCCACGCGGAGGGCTATCTCCAGGTTATCGTCTACCGTGAGGCACGCCCCCTTCGCCTGGCAAATCTCTACTAATGCGAGGGCCACAGATTCGGTCAGCCCCTCTTTTTTACGCAGTTGCACCCACGAGCCTCCTCCCTCGAGGAAGAGGCGCGCCTCGCTCGCTTCGTCCCATTTATCCGTCTGGTGCGTGATGAGCATCAGGCGGTTCGTTCCTTCGTACTTCATGCGATATCGTTTAATATCCTACTTAATGTCTGAAAATTCTTCCTCACTTGTTCCCACGTAGGCACCCCTTCCGTTCCCCATAGTGCACCGAGGACAGCAGCTCCGCCGAATCCCCAGTGTCGCAAACAGGGTAGGGTGTCTTCGGAAATTCCGCCCAAAGCTACGACTTTTTCGGTAATTATGCCCAATTCCGTGGCTGTTTTTAGCTGGCTATCCGATAAAATAGGCGCATACCCCTGCTTGGAGAGGCTGGGAAAGATGGGGCTGAGGAAGAGATAATCCAGCGAGGCGAAGCGGGAAAGCTCCTCGAGCGTGTGGCACGAGCGGCTGACCCGTCCGCACCACCCGGGCGGGGGCGTGGGATTACGCCCGTTTAGATGGACACCTCCCAAGGCATACGCCTCGGCCAGCTCGAAGTGGTCGTGGAGGGCGATACGAGGGTAAAATACAGGAGGAATGGCGCGTAGGAGCGATTCGAGGGTTTCGCGCGGGGCGTCGGGTTTGCGGAGGTGAAGGCGCATCAAGCCCTCGGAAAAGAGACGGGTAATCAGGGAGGCCTCTCCGGAGAAGCAGTCCGGACGGGTAATGGCCACGAGTAGTTTCATGCCTTGGCCTCCTCTTGCGCGATTAGATAAGGATGGAAATCGTGGCAGACGGGTCCGTGCCCGTGCCCCACCGCGATGCCGGCTCCCCGCTCCAGCGCATCGTGCAAGTAGCGCTTAGCCAGCCGGACGGAGGTGCTGAGGTCTTGGGTCTCTGCCAGATAGCAGGCAATGGCCGACGAGAGGGTGCAGCCCGTCCCGTGGGTATTGCGGGTATCGACACGCGGTTCCGTGTAAGTTTCAGGTTGCTGGCCCGGGCGGAAGAGCATATCCACCATATCCGGCCCGGTCCGATGCCCGCCCTTGAGTAAGACCGCCCGGCTGCCCATCTCGAGAAGCCGTTCGCCCGCGCGGACCGCCTCCGCCTCTGTGTCGACCGGCAGATGGGTCAGGTATGTCGCCTCCGGGAGGTTGGGCGTGACGAGGTCCGCCTGTGGAAACAACTCCTCTACCAGACAACCGACCGCCTCCGCCTCCAGCAGACGACTCCCACTGGTAGAGAGCAGCACCGGGTCGACTACCACCCAGCGCGGACGATACCGTCCCAAGAGTTCCGCAACCGCATGTACGTTCGCCTCGCTATGCAACATCCCGACCTTGACCGCGTCAATAGTCAAATCCGCTAAGACAGCCTCGAGCTGCTCCCGGACGATGCGCGGCTCGATAGCCTGTATGGCCCGCACGCCGCACGTATTCTGGGCGGTGACGGCCGTGACGACCGACGCCCCATATCTTCCCAGTGAGGCAAAGGTCTTCAGGTCGGCCTGGATACCCGCCCCGCCGCTACAATCCGAACCGGCTATGCTGAGCACCGTCAGATACCGGTAATGCATTTCTTTCTCCATGACTTGATACGAAAAAGCGGAGGCGCAGAGCGCCCATCTCTCCCGATGAGGCGGCTCCGAATCTCCGCGTTGATGAAAGCAACTGGGCTATATATTATTTGGAAGTTTTCTTCCGGTCAATTTGTTCTTGAACGATAGCATCTACCACCGCGACGGTCGTCAGGTTCAGGATATCCCGCGTCGTGCTTTCGACATCGGTAAAGTGTATCGGCTTGTTCAAGCCCATCTGAATCGGACCGATTGTCTCCGTAAAGCCCAGCGTATCGAGGAGTTTGTACGCGCTGTTGGCCGAGCTCAGGTTCGGGAATACCAGTGTATTTACATCCATCCCCTTGAGTTTGTTGAACGGGTACATCTCGTCGCGGAGCTTGCGGTCGAGGGCAAAGTTGACTTGCATCTCACCGTCGATCATCATCTCAGGGCAGTTCTTGTGGAGATACTCGATAGCATCGTGGACTTTCTGCGGGCTCCCTTGCTTGTCCGAGCCGAAGTTGGAGTAGGAGAGCATGGCCATAACCGGCTCGTGAGCGAAGAACTTCACGGCGTCGTGGGTCAGGCGGGCGATATCAATCAGTACTTCCGTCGAAGGATGACGGTTAATGAGTGTGTCGGCGATGAAGAAGGTTCCCTTCTTACACGTGAGGATATTCAACGTTCCAAAGTGAGAGTAAGGAGCACGGATGCCGATGATCTGCTCCGCGAGCTTCGTTACTTCCGAGTAGCGACTATAGACGCCCGTCACGAAGGCATCGGCATCTCCCGTCGCGACCATCATCATACCAAAGGCGTTACGGTCGACCATTTTCTCACAGGCCTCGGCATAGGTGACGCCCTCTCGTGCTTTCTTCTCGGCCAGGATGCGGGCGTATCGATGCCGACGCTCTGTCTCCCGGTCGTGGCGGAGGTTGACAATTTCAATCCCCTCGAGGCTGATGTTCTCTTCTGCCGCAATCTTGGCTAGCCGCTCCTCGTTCCCCAAGAGGATAGGATAGCAGATACCTTCCGCTTTAGCTTCGGCAGCAGCCTTCAGCATATTGATGTGGTTGGCTTCGGCAAATACCACACGTTTCGGATTAGCCTTGGCCATATCCGTGAAGGAGCGCAGGAGTTTGCTATCATATCCCATCATTTCACGCAAGTGATTTGCGTATCCGTCCCAGTCAGTGATTGTCTTCCGTGAAACGCCCGATTCGATAGCAGCTTTCGCTACGGCACAAGATACACGCGTCAGGAGACGTGGGTCGAGAGCCTTCGGGAGGATGTATTCACGTCCGAATGTAGTCCGTTTCAGTTTATAGGCTGCATTGACCACGTCGGGCACAGGCTCTTTTGCCAGTCCGGCAATAGCATATACGGCCGCCAGCTTCATTTCTTCGTTGATGGCCTTGGCGTGAGTATCAAGCGCACCCCGGAAGATGTAAGGGAATCCCAATACATTATTAATCTGGTTTGGGTAGTCGGAACGTCCTGTAGCGAAGATGATATCCGGACGAGACTCCATTGCGTCGGCATACGAAATCTCCGGATTCGGATTAGCTAAGGCGAATACGATCGGGTTCTCGTTCATCGTGCGTACCATCTCTTTCGTTAATACGTCTGCCACCGACAAGCCCAAGAACACGTCGGCTCCGCGTACGGCCTCTTCGAGCGTATCAACGGGAGCATCGGTTGCAAACTCTTTCTTTTGTTCGGTGAGGTTTGCCCGGCGAGTTGAGATGACACCCTTGCTATCGCACATGATGATGTTCTCTTTGCGTGCCCCCAACATGACATATAAGCGAGTGCAGGAGATGGAAGCCGCGCCAGCACCGTTCACCACTATTTTCACCTCCTCAATCTTCTTGCCTGCGATTTCAAGCGCATTCAAGAGGCCGGCAGCCGAGATGATAGCTGTTCCGTGCTGGTCGTCGTGCATGACCGGGATATCCAGCTCTTCTTTCAGGCGTGTCTCGATTTCGAAGCATTGTGGTGCCTTGATATCTTCGAGGTTGATACCTCCAAATGTAGGCGCAATAGCCTTTACCGTATCGATAAACTTCTGCGGGTCTTTTTCGTTCACTTCAATGTCGAACACATCAATACCCGCGAATATCTTAAAGAGTAATCCTTTACCTTCCATGACGGGCTTGCCTGCCATGGCGCCAATATCACCTAATCCAAGGACAGCGGTACCGTTCGAAATCACAGCTACCAGATTCCCTTTATCTGTGTATTTATAAACATCCAATGGTTTTTTTTGGATTTCCAAACAAGGCTCTGCCACACCCGGAGAATAAGCGAGCGAGAGGTCGGTTTGCGTACTGTAGGGCTTCGTAGGGATAACCTCAATCTTTCCAGGTTTGCCTTCGGCATGATACCGAAGGGCATCTTCTTTTGTTATCTTTGCCATATATAAATTATTTCTGATTAGCAGTTAAATCAATACTTGTAGGATATAGTGTTTCTAATTCCCCCCGCAAAAGTAATAAATTATTACATACAGTGTATCTGGGGTAGCATGAAAAATACGTGAATTATATCTTCGTTCCTTTTAGCTTTCGTTTCATGGTTCGCGAAGTTATTTCGTTTGTTTCCACCTGTCAAAAAACGCGCAATCCGAATACTTGTAGAGTCCGATAATAATATAGTAAGCCTTAACGGCCCTCCTTATCGTAATAGGCCTCCACCCGTGCCCGGATGTTCTCGCGCAGGCATTCCTCGTAGAGCCACGGCTCGGCGCTGTGGAAGTCGCCCACATTGAGGAAGCCCAGGATGGGCTGGTATTCCGAGCCGCTGTAGCCTTTCACTACCAGTACGTGGTGCTCGGGCGAGACGCTGACGGTGATGGTGTCGTGCAGCGTGGCGGGCGTGGCATCGGTGCGCCAGTTCACGGGGTTGATGCACATCGCGCAGGGGGCTGCCACCACGGGCTGGATGTAGCGCACGTCGGACACGGAGTTGTAGCAGATGGTCACCCCCGTGTCCGTGGCTCCCCGCGCCGGACGGATGTTCTCCGTGGCGAGCGTGTCGGCGGGTGTCACCTTATAGCCCAGCACGTAGGCCGCCACCAGACGGCGCGCCACGTCGGCTGGCATCGTCTTCAGCAGCTCCACCACCGCCTTGCCGCCCTGACTGAAGCCCGCCAATACGAAGGGACGGTCGGGGCGTTGCTCAAGGAAGGTTTCGAAGGCCGCCTGTACATCGCTGAAGGCGGTGCGGAAGCGGTTGTTGATGGTATCCTCGTTCTGCGTCGCCCAACCCTCGATGGTGATGTGGCGGTAGTAGGGCGAATAGAAGTCGCCTGCCTCACCCATATAACCGGCGATGCGGGAAATCTCCTTGTCCATGTTGGCGCGGTGCGTGGCGTTATGCACGTCGGCATAGTGGCAGGTGCGCCCGTCCTCCGTAGTCCAGTCGGTCTCCCAGGTGGAGACGAGGTAGAACACGTCCGCACTCCTGTCCGCCGTACTGTTCTCGCGGGTGTACCACATGGTGTCGTCGGCATAGTCGGGCGCCTCGGGGATGTAGGTGGCGGCATCCGTGCCGGCACCTTTGTCATTTTGGCTGCACGAGGCGAGCAGGAGTGCCGCCATAAATAGCAATGCTGTATGTTTCATATCGCTCATAAATAATATTCGTTTTATGGGAGTGCTTCGGAAGAAAGGCATAAAGGGAAAAGATTATTCCAACGGATAAAGATTGTTCTTCACCCAATCGTAGAAAGCAGCTACAAGCTTTCGTGTATCGGAATTATCCCGATGTAGGTACAATGACACATATAGCATGTAGTCGTCCGTGGTCGATGATGCATCGTATTTCTGTATGCTTCCATCATTATAGCACATAAACCAACTTTCATGCGCGCAAAGATAATGCTTTTCTCCAAGAATCTTTTCTCTTTTTATTTCAATCTTTCAAAGAACGTTCTTGTTTATTACATTTCGGCATTCACGTCACCTTCCGACAGCGAGGTTTCACGCACGATGCGTTCGATGAGCGTGTCGTTGTCCATTTTCAACTGCGATTTGGGGGCAGCATAGTAAACGGTCTGCCCCTTGCGTGTACCGATGTTCAGTACTTTCGATTTAACTTCTTGTTCAAACATAACATTTATTTTTTGTTGGTTAATGAAGCCCTTCTACAGCCCCTCCTGAGAGGGGTTTTGCACCCCCACTCGTGGGGTACCTCAAGGGGTCACTCGTGGGGTCCTCCCATACCCCACGAGTGGGGTATCTTGAGGGGTTACGAATACCCTTTATCATGGGTCACCGTAACTGTTCCGTCCCGTTGCCGCCGATGCTGTCAGCCGAGACTGTGCGCCCTCGTTGTTCACCGTCCAGGTGATGGTGTGCAGCGCTCCGGCTATCAAGGTTATGGGAGATGTAATTTTACCCCAATAGTTAGACGGCATGCCTGAAGTGGTAACTATGAAATCCTCTATCTGATTATTAGCACTCGGTGGCAGGTTGATTTCCCAACAGGTATCTATGTCTTCATAATGGGTTTTATATGAATCAAGATAGTTCGAAAGTCCGCCAGATGTTACTATTCCTTCATTAACGGAACAAAGCTCTGGATACAGAATGGAAATACTTCCCACATTGTCCTATCCGTTGCATCAGGCCTTTTCTGCGACCAAGTTCCGCGCCATATTTCAATTCTGCTGCCGTGATTTCCGAGATATAACAATGTTCAAGCCCTACTTTATCCAACTTTTTGTCTATGTCATATTGTCCGCGTAGCAGAAAGACACATATATTCGTATCAAGTAAATATTGCTTCATACTCATCATGTTATCGATTTCTTCTTAAACTTCCGACTTTCCCTTATTTCCTTAACCATCTCGTCCGCACTTACCTCCGGAAAATCCTCGTCTTTCCATACGCCATAAAATCGGCTTGCCGATATAGGGGCAGATTGGGTTTCCTTCCGTGCTTCTTCTATCAGCTTTTCGCCCAGCCACCGCTTATTGCTTGCACTGAGTGAAAGTCCATGGATAAGTGCCAACAGTCCTTCTAATGAAATCGTTGATTTTATACCGATATTCCTCCTTATTATTGAATATAACACATTGTAAAATAAGGAATTAATCGAATTATTCCTCATCATTTCATCTCTTTTGTTTCCCAGTCTGTCAAAGAACACTTCCAATTATTCCCTGGCAGGCCGGAAAACAAGCGTTCCGCCCTTCTCCTGCGGGGAGAGGGGCAGGACGAAATAATGGGGACATATCTTGTAAGTGTTACTTTTCGTTGATTTCCATGCGGGCGTAGGTGGTCATGTGTTCTTTCTTCAGCGGAAGAATCTGGATGTAGAACTCATCTTCGATGGCTGCCACCATTTCTTCCGCTGTCTTCCAGCGTTTAGAGCACAAGCCCTTGTTGCGGTAGCCCACAATCAGTTCGCGTACGGATTCTGCACTCATATAGAGCACGGCATCCGGCTTTTCTATAAGGGCTGATACGTCTTTACTCAACAATCCGGTGTCGAGAGCCAAATAAACAAAAATATTCGTATCTATAAGATAGCGAATAACTACAACAAGAATTTAGGATCGTTTACTATCAAGCTGCCTTTCAATCTCATCATGGCTTCCCATGTTTTACTTACTTTCTTGCCTTGCTTCTTGGCTTCTTCATCCATTTCTTCCATCAGGCTTTTCTTTGCTTCCGGTTCTTTCTCTCTCAGCTTTTCTTCTTTTGTTTCCATACTGTTTCCTTTCTTTAAGTGATAATACCGCAAAGGTATATAAAAAAGGGTTACCCAGTATGTTTCATCCCATCATTTCGTTGTTTCCCAGTCTGTCAAAAAACGCTCTTGTTTTACTGGTCCACCGGAGACTGCGACGTCTCCCCATGCCGGGCTTACGCTCCTGCCCGGCGGTGATACCCTAAGGCATTCGCATCGTATCCTGCTTTTGTTGCAGTTCCTTCAGCCATGAGTCTGTCTCCATCATCCTTTCCCTTGCCTGTTCTTCCTTCTGCAAGTGGAAGTAGAGGATACCTCCAACCACGATACAGACAATAATCAGCGAAAAACATAACCCGATGAAAAACTTGTCTATCAATTCCGGATTTTCGTATCTCAAGTATATTCTTATCCGCTCAAACATGCCTTCTTTCTTCATTAAATAGGGTGTTCTACCGAGCCTTCTCCATCTACGCCGTCGCCCCATGTCATGCTACCGGTATCGACCGATACCTGAAGGCCGTAGAGGGTAATGGTAACATTGTAGGTGTACTTATAGCCGGCTTTCCATTCGGTGTCTTTCTGTAGCATGTAATAGAATGGACCGTAGCTGTTGTCGTTCTTCGTGGCGGTGAAAGTCAGTACAGCCCCCTCAATTCTCCCCGAGGGGGAGCTTTCTTCCTGCGTGCAGGCGGTGAGCAAGACCGCAGCTGCCAACAAAGATAATGTATGTTTCATATCGCTCATAAATCTAAATCGATTCTTTATGAGCGCACTTTGAGAGAGGAAATTGGGTTAGAGATTCAGATATTCGTCCGGTGTAAATATAGGCAAGGCAGATAGTTGATAGTCTTTTTTATTGCGGGTGATAATCATCGTTGCTCCCGCATTTACTGCCGAATGGTATTGAAGTGCATCCTCAAAATCCGAAAAAGAAGATTGCAATGCTTCGTTCACCACTGCGGCATCTACGTTGGTAATGCGGCACAGTGTATTAAACTTCCTCATCTTTTCCAAGATTATTGCCTTGGGGTTATAGCGCATCAATATATAACTTGCCGTAGCATAAGAAAGGGAAGAAACCAGCAATTCGATTTCTTTCCTATCCGCCCGGCTCACAATACGCGCTGCCGCTTCATAGAATGGCTCCCGCTCACCCAAGAAATCAATCAGGATATTGGTATCGATAAAGACTTTGTTCATGAGTATTTCTCTTTGAGATGTTCATCACGCAAAGCCTTTACTTCCAAATCGGCAGGCAGCTTGACACCTACTTTCATGCTCTGCACAAAAGGGGTTATCTCGTCTGTACGCTCTTTCGCATTCTGCCGGATGATACTTTTTACCGCAGCCACTAACTTTTGCAGTAAGTCCGTATTTCTTTCGTCGATGTTGTCAATCGTCGATAACAGAGACTGCTTCAATTCTATCGCTTCCATACCTTTGCTTTTTTAATTTCCGCAAAGTTACGTCTTTTTCTCTAATCTACAATCCAATCTGTCAAAGAACGCTCTTGTTTTTACATATACTACCGGCGGTTGCAATACCATCCGCTACACCTGTTGGGTGTTACTTCCGGACATTACGCACGGTGTCCGGCAGTAGCTTGGAATTGCGGCTCTTCCGCTAATGCCGGGTTGGATGTTTTTCAGTTTACCGTACCGGCTTGTTCCCGAAGCGGCGCGTTTGCCGGGCAGAGCGTAAGGCTGGCGACTCCTCCTTCCCCGCCTCGCCCGGGATGAAATAGGCATGCTCCAAGGTGTATTGGATGCGCTCCACCTGGTCGGGCGTGAAGCCGGTCAAGAAGCTATAGTCGTAGTCCATGACGTTGTCGGACCAGAAGAATTCCCCGGTCTCGCCATCCGTGCGCCCGAAGTCGATAGTGTTACCGCCATCCGTGTATTCCACGTAGGCATCGCGGTCGTACCATCGCGTGTCGGCGCAGTAGTCGCCTTGTTCCTCGAACACGTGCCTCAATCCCAGAAAGTGACCCGCCTCGTGAGCGAAGGTCTGCACGTAATTGGCTTGCGGGATGACGTTTGAATTCAGAAATATACCTGTTTCAATACCGGGCTTATAGGTAGCGCAGCCCTCCAGCAACTCGTCGGCATCGAAGTAGGGAAAATCGGTGACGAAACCAACGACTGGGGTGTACTCATCCACATAGGCGTTGAGAATCGGGCAGACCCACACGTTCAGCGCATACTCCATGTCCCAGATGTATTGGTCGTCTATCTGGAGGTTCAGAAAGTCCACCTCCACCGCCTCCTTCTCATGGACAATACCCGGCGTTTCGAGCGGCGTCCCATCGGGCGTGTGGGTGGCGGCTACGAAACGCACGCCGGTCTCCGTCTGCTCGGGGAGGTTGTAATAGTTGCCATACACGTGGTTGGCATAGTCCAGCTGTTCCTCGATCATCCAGTCCTTGACCGGATAGTTGCCCTCGGCATCCGGGAAGAGGTGGAAGACCACGGGGATCTCGTAGGCGTCGGGATTCTCCGCCAGTGGCTCGGTGAAACTGGAGCGGACCGCCACCGTGTTGGAGTAGTATTCCCCCTTGTCCGTCCGCACGTAGCCCCGCAGATAGTAGGTCGTGCCGGGCAGCGGATGGAGGAAATTTATGCACTCCCAAATAAGCGGCTCCGCCTCCCAGTCCCAGTTCTGGAACGTGTCGTTATCCGATAAGTCGTAGATGAGGGTGCAGTCGCTGATGTCGGGCACCGTATCCCCGATTGAGTAGCAGCCACCCTGGTAGAGGATCTTCTCGTCGGCGGGCAGGTCCTCCATAACGAGATAGGCCGTGTACTGGGGCGGGTAATAGTCCGGAAAATCCTCCCACCGCACGACGTTTCCCTCGCCGATGTGCAGCTTAAAGGTAGAGGCCGGCTCCGGTTCGGGTTCCGGCTCCACTGGGTCGTCATCGCCGCAAGCCGCCATGCCGAAGGCCAGCAAGACCGCCGCCAAAAGTTTATACCCGTGCGACAGGAAGTCGCATTCTTCCAAATAATCCTTGATTTTCTTTCCAAATATATTCATAAATAGATCTTTTATATGATAAGTTAATTAAGTGCTTCTATCGGACGGGATTCTTCCCGAACTTCCGCGTCTGCGGGGCAGAGCGTAAGGCTGGCGCCTCCTCCTTCCCCGCCTCGCCCGGGATGAAATAGGCGTGCCGCAAGGTATATTGGATGCGCTCCACCTGGTCGGGCGTGAAGCCGGTCATGAAGCTATAATCGTAGTCCATGACGTTGTCGGACCAAAAGGTTTCCCCTGTAGTGCCATCCATACGAATGAAATCGATGGCGCCCTGCGTGTATTCCAAGTGGACCTCGCGGTCGTACCATCGCGTGTCATCGCAGTAGTCACCGCCCGGTTCAAAAACATGTTCCAATCCCAGGAAGTGGCCCGCCTCGTGCGCGAAGGTCTGCACGTTATTGGCTTGCGATTGGACGTTTGAGTTCAGGAATATGCCTGCGAAAGCACCGGGCTCATAGGTATTGCAGCCCTCCAGCCGCTCGTCGGCATCGAAGAAGGGGGAAAGCGTTCTTCCAGCTAAGTCCTCCGCATTCTTGATCGGGCAAACCCACACGTTCAGCGCGTACTCCATGTCCCAGAGATAGGCATCGTCAATAATATCATTGATGCTATCAAACATCTGACCGGCCGGGTCGTTTATCTCCACCGCCTCCTTCTCATGGACGATACCCGGTGTTTCGAGCGGCGTCCCGTCGGGCGTGTGGGTGGCGGCGACGAAACGCACGCCGGTCTCCGCCTGCCCGGGGACGTTGTAATAGTTGCCATACACGTGGTTAGCATAGTCCAGTTGTTCCTGGATCAGCCAATCCTTGACCGGATAGTTGCCCTCGGCATCTGGGAAGAGGTGGAAAACGACGGGGATCTCATAGGCGTCGGGATTCTCCGCCAGCGGCTCGGTGAAGCTGGAGCGGATCGCCACCGTGTTGGAGTAGTATTCCCCTTTGTCCGTCTGCACGTAGCCCCGCAGGTAGTAGGTCGTGCCGGGCAGCGGATGGAAGAAATACATGCACCACCAGATGAGCGGCTCCGCCTCCCAGTCCCAGTTCTGGAACGTGTCGAAATCCGAGATGTCGTAGATGAGGGTGCAGTCGCTGATGTCGGGCACCGTATCCCCGATTGAGTAGCAGCCACCCATATAGAGGATCTTCTCGTCGGCGGGCAGGTCCTCCATAACGAGATTGGCCGTGTACACGGGCGGGTAATCGTCCGGAAGCTCCTCCCACCGCACGATGTTTCCCTCGCCGATGTGTATCTTGAAGGTCGAGGTCGGCTCCGGATCGGGTTCCGGCTCTACGGGGTCATCATCGTCGCATGATGCTGCGCCGAAGAGAAAGAGGGCACACATCACTGATTTACACACATGCAACAGAGCATCACACATTCCTACATTATTACTTCTTTTCATTCTAAACATAATTATAAGAGGTTATTAAATCATTTACAATTATTCCTCATTCATATCCTTCACCTCCACCAGTTCCAGCTCGCAGTCCGATGTACCGGCGGAACGGGTGTCGAGGGCATTGGTATCTTTCAAAGTAAGGTTGAATGAATAAGCATTGCCGCTCGCCAACGAGCCTGTATAGCTGGCGGTCTTATCCTTGCCGGCCACAACCAGCGTAATGTTGAAGCCGGCATTAGGGGCGACAATGGCGGTGTAAGAATGAGCCGCTTCATCTTGCAGCGGAAAGATATCTATCGTGTTCCCATCGCCTGTTACGGTACTGCCGTTTACGGTAATGCTTTCCTTTGTTTGGATGTGAAAGTCCGTTACGGTTGGCATAGCGCTACCGTAGTCACTCCAATCGGTAATGGTGACGATGACTTTGCTTAGGCGGTGCTCCAATGTCACGCTGGGCGTAGTGCTGATTAAATCGCCGCTGTATGTCATGAAATCCGCTTTGCATAAGTTTACGTTGGTGGTTTGATTTACGGGAATGGTGAATGAGGTCGCGGATGTGCCATCTCCTCCTGGATACCATACCGTGGTAGTGCCGGGAAGTATGGTGGAGATACCTCTATTGCCATACCATGCACTACCAGTGTAGCTCAGTGTATAGGAACTGGTGGTGTTATCGTAACCAGTGACCTGCAAGCCTGTCACGTCACCACTCTGCCATATCCATTCATCTCCGTCAGCGGTGGCACGTGTGCTGATGCTCACCTGCACCTCTTGCGGTTCTCCGCCCGGCACGGTAGCATCTTCCTCGCTGTTGCACGCCGCAAAAAGGGGCATGAAAGCCGCTAATGCAAAGCCTTTTATCAAAGTATTGTTCCTTGTCATATTCTTACTCTTTTATCTTAGTTTCAACCTATATACTTCACTTTCTGCTCTTCGGCAAGCTGGAAAACAAGCGTCCCGCCCTTCTCCTACGGGGGAGAGGGGCGGAACGAGAAACTTTCTTGACAATAAGCGTCAAAGCATGGCTGCGAATTTCCTCACTTGGGCAAGCCGTTCCATGAAAGACGTGTCGCGAGTGGCCTGCTGCATGTTGTAGTCAAGTTGCATCCGCATCAACAGTCCTGCACTGATGCCCAACGCTGCCTCGAACAGCATCGCTGTAGAGGTGGTGAGCGGGCGGCGGCAGTTGAGGATGTCGTTCAGGATCTTATAGGATATGCCCGTTTGTGCGGCGAGGCGTGTCTGCGGCAAGCCCCGGCTCTCGATTTCTTCCTTGAGCAGTTCACCCGGATGTACGGGGCGCTGGCAAGTATATTTTCCCATGTTCATATCTCCTATTTATAATGGTTCGACAATTCCAATATGTTGCAAATCGTCACGACTGTTTCAGCCGCAACTTGCTTCACCGTGAACTCGATGCGGTACTGGTCGTTTACCCGGATGGAGGAAATACCCGCTTTGTCTCCTTTCAGCACTTCGTAGTGCAATGAATGGAGAGGGTAGAGTTCTTCTACGCCTGCGGCTTGTTCCAGCACCTTGACACGCAGCTGATAGCGTGCGATGATATGAGGCTGAAAGCGATATTTCTTGTCTGTCGTCTTTCCGTCCTCATATAGCTGGCGCAAGTATTCTTTATCGAAGTGTATTTCCATGATTTGCTATTTCTGATTCACTTCGCAAAGATAACGCTTATTCCCGACATTCCACTATAAAAGTGGATATTTTCGAAGAAGTCTCTCGTTTTCCAACCTGTCAAAGAACGCTTTATATTTTCTTCTCCCCTCCACGGGAGGGGTTGGGGGAGGCTCTTTATTCAGTTTCCAAGCTGCCGCCATCTTGTTCCGTCCAAGGCGAAACGATGACACTATTAACCCACACTCCGCTCTCTTTTGTGATAGTTACCTCATAGGTATAGGAATGGCCTGCATTCCAAACAATGTCCTTTGATGCATAACACGAATATTCCCTCCTATTATTAATGACAAGATAGTATTCATTCTCCTTCACTGTTTGCGGAATGACAAGTGCGGCGAAACTGGCGAGGGAAGTTTCGTTTCCGTCGGATGCAAGGGGCTGTGGACCGAGGCTGTAGGCCGTGATAGTCCCCATTGTGTTTCCCTGCGTCCAGTTGAAATAATTCCCGTCCATGTCGTCCGTACTCACCGTGCCGTTCATAACAATATTGTTTATATCTCCTATCGTCACACTGACGTCATCACTTTCGTACACAGGACCTACATTGCGGACATGCACCACCACTTTTGCCACTTGATGGTAGAATTTAAGGGCAATTTCCTGCCCTCCGCTTACCCTTCCCTGCGCAAAGAGCAAGTCGCTTTTCGCATAATTGTCGCCAGTTTGGTTGGTTTGTACAGACCATGAGTCGGAACGCTCTTCGCTGTTGTTACCATAATGCCAGGCACGGACAAATTTAGTCTCGTTGTCGCTTAGCCAAGAAGATTGCTCGCCGCTCGTAAAGGTCAGTTTGCCATCGGTACCGGCTGTGTAAATTCCTCTCTTGGCTTGCGTCCAGTCGGGAGTTGTCGTATCGTCATAATTGTCTATCACCTCTACAATGACGGTTTCCGTACCTTCCCAACTGTTATCGGGAGTCGCCCGCGTGTCGGTTGTCGCATCCGCCATAGTAGCAGTCAGCACCAACGGCTCGCCGTTTCCCGAAGGGCGTGTTTCGGTAAGGTCGTCATGCGAACAGGCGGATAGAATGCCTGCCAGCAAAAGGAGAATCATCCGTTTCAAGTCTGATAGTCGGTTCATATTACATGTATGTTTTTATGTTCTGTCTTTGTGCCACAGGCGGTTGCGATACCACCCGCTACACCTGTTGGGTGTTACTCCTGGACATTACGCACGGTGTCCGGCAGTGGCTACCTTCCCATGTTTCTTAATAGAGGGAGGGTGTGTCATAAATAAGAAAATGTGATCTGAAAGTAACTGAAAAGCTCCCCTGTCCTTAGGGGAGCTTTTCAGATAGCATTTTGATAGAGCCGGCTTCGACCGTAGTCGGGTACTCCGAGTCTACGCTGGTGAGGGTGATCTCGCCTTCGCCTACGCCCCCGGCTCCTACCAGCTGGATACGCCGTCCGTTCACCTCGGCAAAGCTGCTGCGGCTGATGCGGTTCTTCTCGCGCGAGGTCAGGTCGTACACCTCCTCGATGCGGGGCGAACGGTCTGCCGTCCCTTGGTCGATGCTCAGTTCCACCGCGTTGGCGGCGTCGCGCATCTTCTGTTTGGGTGTAAATACAATCTTGGGGGTATTCAACGCCTTGGCCACGGTCACATCCTCCGGCTTGTCCATCATCTTGGACGAGACCGCGAGGCGGAACGAACCCAGTTCGGCCAGGTCCACGCTCGACCCTGCACGCATGGCATCGCAGATAATGTTACTAAAGCTGATAAGGGCATTCTTTACATCGCCTTCCGAGAGCGAAGTCTCCCGTACAATGCGATCCACGACTGTTTCAGTCGATATCTTCTGTTGCGACTTGGGATGTGCGAAATACGCGATTTGTCCCTTCCGTTCACCCAATGTCAGGGTCTTCGATTTAATTTCAAATTCTAACATATAACCTCCTTATTTTAATGTGTTTGTAGATGTTAATCATGTGCTGTTGCAAGTAACTGTAACGACCAACCGTTGGGGACTGTGACGACCAACCGTTGGGTGTTGCCATGACCAACGGTTGGGTAGGATGACGACCAACGGTTGGGTATTTCAGGCCCCATTAGTTAATGATTATGTTCGTAGTTCCTCCATCTTCCCAGTCCTGGATAGTGGCTTCGCTTATATCCAAACCGGTGTTGCTGACGGTGACGTTCCACGTATAATTGTAGCCGGCCTCCAGTTTCCCGCTCGAAGGGGTAAGGTTGGCACTATAGCTTTGTGCATTGACCGTGACGGTAAGTCCTATCGTCGATGCCGCTTGCGGGAAAAGGATGACGTGGCTGTTGTTTTCCGAAAGGGATAGGGTCAACTCCGCAGGAGTTACCTCATCCGCAGTAGCCGTACCCGTTGCAGTATCGAACGAACCTTGCAGCTTCAGCCCGCTAAGGGTGTAGCTGAACGAGCTGCTCAAGTCCACATTGTTCCCTTCGAAGAAGTTCAGGGTAATCTGGCTCATGCAATGCTGGAAAGCGTTTTCGCCCGTGAAACTCACTGTCGGGTCTGCCTTGCTGGCCGTAGCTCCGGTGGCATAGAGAAAGTCTATCTTCGGTTGGGTATCCGCTTTTTGGTTTTCTGCCGAAGTGCTCACATCGGTATAGGTGGCATCTGCTGTATAAGGATAGTAGGCGTTGAAGGTCACTTCTTCCGCGCTTTGGAAATAGATGTTTTCCGCGACAGCCTCGAAGCTACTGCCATTCCAGCGATAGGCCCTATTGGTGTAATCGGTCGCTGTGCCTGTTACGGTGGAGATGCCTATCTCGTCGTTTGTACCCCATTGGGTACCGCTGGCACGGGTCTGCGTGCCGCTGATGTCGGTATTTACTTCAAGGGCCACTTCGCCCTGGGACGAGGTATTTATTTCTTCGCTTGTGCAGGCGGCGAACGAGAGCGCCGTGGCTGCGATAAATACATATCTATACATATGGTGAATTTTATTTTGTGGGTTATTTTGCTTCTACGTCATTCCCTGCAACGACCGTCCAGTCGTGGATAGACCCTGTGGCGTCGGCCGGGATGTCCGGGTCGTGTGGCGGACGGTAAGGCGGCCAGTCGGGGTCCGGGTCGGGAGTAGGTTCCGGCTCCGGCTCTGGTTCGGGGTCAGGCTCGTCCGGTTCTTCCGGTTCGTCTGGTTCCTCGGGCTCTTCCGGTTTCGCCGTGTCGAGGGTATTCTCCAGGGCGATAGGAGACAGATGCGCCAAGTCGTCCAGTTTGCCGGTCAAGTCGGATTCGAACGCAAGCGTACGCCCATCCGCTAAAGTGATGGTTACATGCAGTAGCTGGTGAAGTTCCGGCAGGATGCCAAAGGTACGCAAGCGCATCACGATGCCCATTCCGTCCGGCCGCACTTCGATATCGAACCAAGCCCTACTTCCCCTATCCGAGCGCAGGGTACTTTCCGCTACCGGCTCGCCATCGGGCAGATGGCGAGCCGGGATTAATCCGCTGAGCGTCGCCTCCGCACTCGTCACCTCAGCCGTATCGGTAAAGTTCAGTGTGAGGGTAATGGGCGCAACCAAACGACGCATCCCCAACGAGACAAGGAGCGTATCGCCCGCCGAAACCTCGACGGTGGTATCCGCCGCGAAGAGGTAATCGGGCAGGGAGGCCCGCAGCCCATCCTGCATTTCGTGGATAACCGCTATGTTATTTTCTATCGTAATGCCTTCCGGCGAATTGTAGGCGAGGAGAGGATAGGGTTCCGTAGAGGTGGAATCCTTATACATATATAATAGATGCGCATCCGCTATGATAGCGGTATCGCCTATGAACAAGTTGTATGTCGAGGGGATATGTGCTTCCGCGAGAGCCTCCGACCAATCCGGCTGTATGGCAAGTATCTTGACCTTTGCCGTATCTGCCGGTGTAGGTTCGGGCTCTGGTTCCGGTTCCGGGTCGGGAGTAGGTTCCGGTGTAGGAACAGGTTCGGGAATGACCGGATCTTCGGCGCAAGCCGAGGCAAAGAGAAGGAGGGAGAGTGGTAATACCCCTGTAAAAAGATTAATGAATCTTAAAACCGGGGGGGGTAAAATAGCCTATTCGCCCTTCCTTTGCAGGCAGGCTCTTCCGTACGTCGATATGTTTAAAAAACGTAGACATCATGATAAACATTGTTTCGCGGCCAAAAATAGACAAATAGTTTGAGACGACCAAAAGAATCATTTATTATTTTACGAATAATTCATGGTTTTTTCATTTAAAAAAACGGACACCTGGTAGGTCCTAAGGGAACCGGTTCGGAACGCTTGCTACTGCAGGCCTCGCTCCGCTTCGACCCGCAGCTATGCACAGAAGTCCTCTTTGAGGACTGTTTTATTCCCTATATCATGCCTCGAAGAGGCGTAATTTCAGGTAGCCATAGGTCGAAGCGGAGCGAGGCCTGCGGTATCCCATTTAAATAAAAGAGTCGTACGAAAATTTCTTCCCAAACTATTGGTGTGGAACCCGGAGTTTAACTATCTTTGTCCCTACATTAAATAATACTAAACACAAATAACAAATGAGAAAGCAACTAATGACACTTTTGCTATGCGGCAGCCTTGCTGCATGGGCACAAGAACCGGTCGATTACGTGAACCCGTTTATCGGCACGAGCAATTTCGGGACGACCAATCCTGGCGCCGTTTGCCCGCAAGGCATGATGAGCGTGGTTCCCTTTAACGTAATGGGTTCGGATGTGAATAAATTCGACAAGGACGCCCAGTGGTGGTCTACGCCCTACTCGTCGGACAACCATTTCTTCACCGGCTTCGCGCATGGAAGTTTGAGTGGCGTCGGATGTCCGGAAATGGGCAGTCTGCTCCTAATGCCAACCTCCGGCGAACTGAACGTCGACTACAAGGCTTACGGCAGCGAATACAAAGACGAAGTGGCACGTCCCGGTTATTACAGCAATGTCCTGACCAAGTATAATATCAAAACGGAGGCGACCGCCATGCGTCGCACAGGATTGAGCCGTTTCACCTTCCCCGCCGGACAGGGTAATATCCTCCTGAACTTAGGCGAAGGGCTGACGAACGAGACCGGTGCGACGGTACGTTTCGTGAGCGATACCGAAATCGAGGGCACCAAACTCCTCGGTACCTTCTGCTACAACCCGCAGGCCGTTTTCCCGGTCTATTTCGTCATGAAGTTGAGCAAAGCCCCGAAGGAATGCGGCTACTGGAAGAAGCAGCGCGAGATGAAAGGCGTCGAGGCGGAATGGGACATCTACTCCGGCAAGTATAAACTCTACACGAAATACAACCGCGAGATGAGCGGCGACGACATCGGCGTTTGGTTCAAATACGACACCGAAGCGAACGAGCAAATCACCGTCAAGATGGGTATCTCGTATGTCAGCATCGAAAATGCCCGCGAGAACATGGAGCAGGAAATCTCCGGTTTTGCGTTCGACGCGGTGGAACAATCCGCCCGCTCGATGTGGAACGATGCCCTCTCGGTTATCGAAGTAGAAGGCGGGACGAACGACGAGAAGTCCATCTTCTACACCGGCCTTTACCATCTTCTTATCCACCCGAACGCCTTGCAGGATGTGAACGGCGAATACCCGAAGATGGAATCGCTCGAAACGGGACACACGGACAGAGACCGCTACACGGTCTTTTCCCTCTGGGATACGTACCGCAACGTCAGCTCGCTCATGACGCTCCTCTATCCGGACTGCCAGTTGGATATCATCCAGACGATGCTCGACATGTATAAAGAGAACGGATGGCTCCCGAAGTGGGAACTCTACAGCCGCGAGACCTTCACGATGGAGGGAGACCCGGCAATACCCTATATCGTCGATGCCTGGATGAAAGGCCTGCGCGACTTCGATACGGAATTGGCTTACGAGGCCATGCGCAAAGGCGCTACTACGCCGGGCGAATATAACCTCCTCCGCCCCGACGCCAACGATTACTACTCGTTGGGTTACGTGCCTCTTCGCGAACAATATGACAATTCGGTTTCCCATGCACTGGAATATTACATAGCCGATTGGAACCTCTCGAAGTTTGCCGAGGCACTTGGGAAGAAGGAAGACGCGAAGCTCTTTTACGAACGTTCGATGGGTTACAAACATTATTATTGCAAAGATTATGGCACGTTCCGTCCTATCTTGCCCGACGGTACGTTCTATTCGCCTTTCGACCCGTTGCAGGGTGCCAACTTCGAGCCGAACCCAGGATTCCACGAAGGCAACGCCTGGAATTATACCTTCTTCGTACCGCATGATGTCAAAGGATTGGCCAAGTTGATGGGTGGCAAGAAGAAGTTCGTCAACAAGCTCCAGATGGTATTCGACAAGAAATACTATGACCCGGCCAATGAACCGGATATTGCTTATCCTTATCTATTCAGTTACTATGAGGATGAAGCTTGGCGTACGCAGAAAGAGGTACACAATATCTTGAAGACGGGTTATCACAACGCCCCGAATGGTGTCCCTGGCAATGAAGATACCGGTACGATGTCTACGTGGGCTATCTTCTCGATGTTAGGGTTCTATCCGGCGTGCCCGGGGAGTCCGGACTACGTGTTGACGTCACCCGTATTCGATAAAGTGACACTTCATCTCGACAAGAAGTATTACCCGAAGGGCGACCTGATCATTACTTCGAAGCACACCTCGCCGGAATCCATCTATATCCAGGAAATCAAAGTTGGGGGTAAAAAACAGAAGGGCTATACCATTTCCCACCAGGATTTGGTCAATGCCGGTACGTTGGAATATACACTGGGCGAGACACCGAAGAAATAATCCTCGGAATTGAGCTTATAGTTCCTAAATGAAGGCACGGGGCTGCAGAGAGATAAATAAACTCTGTGTCTCCGTGCCTCTCCTTTTTATGGATTATTGTATTTGTATATACTTGTGCGTTTGCAAACTAAGTCTCCAGAAAGGATGCCGGAGGATGTAATCGACCACCTCCTGTGTGTTCCGGCAAGAACAGGGCTGGAGGTAATGGTATGTAGCAGGAAGAGAGGCATAGGGCTCGACATCCTCTTCGCCGGTAAAAACGACCTTCACCTCGTCGATGCGCTCCAATACGACGGGTACCCCTTTCGGAGAGCAGGTAATCCAATCGATGGATGCCGGTACCCGATGCGTACCGTTCGTCTCGATGCAAACGTATTTACCCAGTTGGTGCAGTTGGTCGATAAACGCGTCATCAATCCAGAGGGAGGGTTCGCCACCTGTGAGGATGACGGTCCGCGCTGGGCATTCGGCTACTTGTTGCATGATTTCTTTGTCGCTCATCCAGGCACCTGTCTCGTGCGGTGTATCGCAAAAGGCGCATTTCAGATTACAACCCGAAAAGCGAATAAAGAGCGCCGGCGTACCCGTATGGAATCCTTCACCCTGCAGGCTATAGAAAATCTCGTTGATTTTACGCATAAATATAACTTTATTCTTTCTCAAATATAGCTATATTCCCTTCGGATTCCTGCACTTCTACTTTGAAGCAATGCGGGACTCGGTCGCACACCCAGCGGGCGATGTTCTCGGCCGTCGGGTTAAAAGGCAAGACATCGTTTAGGTTTTTATGGTCTAATGCCTCTGTTATCGACCGTTTGATATGGCTGAAGTCGGTCACCATACCGTCTTCGTTGAGTTCTTTTGCCCGGCAATAAATGGTGATAATCCAGTTGTGCCCGTGCAAGTTCGTGCATTTGCTTTCGTACGAGAGGCACAAGCGGTGGGATGCCGATATTTCTAATCTTTTAATAACCGTATACATGCTTTCGTTGAATTTTCCGCGCAAAGATACGTTGATTTCATGATTCGGCGCATAGATGTATGAGAATATTTGTATAAGTTTGCACTCCGAATAAGCGAAGAGGAATGAGCAAGAGAAGAGAATATGCGAAATACGGGTTGGTTTTGTGGGCAGCCTTGTGTGTGGCTTGCCAACAAGAAACGCCCATCACGTCTGTCATCCGAATCGATGGCGAAAGTTCCACCCGGCGTGTGAACCCTGATTTGTATGGCATCACCCTGGAAGAGATAAATCATGCTATCGATGGAGGATTATATGCCGAAATGGTGCAAAACCGGAGTTTCGAGGATGGCGTGCCGCCTTTGAATTGCCCGTATGACCGCCGGCGGAATGTGTTGACTACCCCCAATGGGTTCGATATGCCCTTTATCCGTCCTGATTCCATCCCAGGTTGGCGTGTCCTTTCGCCCCAGACGTGGATGGCCCCCGACACGAAAGAGTTATTGAATGAAAAAAATCGCCGTTCGCTTTGGGTAGCTATTTCGGCTTCTTCTTCGAGCGAACGGGGAGGAGTTGCCTCAGAGGGGTACCAAGGAGGGATGTCGGTTCGGCAAGGTGAACCTTATCATTTCTCTTGTTATGTCAAAGGGGCTTCCTTTTCGCCTAAACCCCTGCAAGTAGCTTTGATGGATTCGACGGGAAAACGAACCCTGAGCGATGTGTACACATTGCATACGCGCAACGAATGGACGCACTTCCGTCATACTTTTACCGCTACAGAAGATAATGACCACGCGATGCTGACGATAACTTCCGATAGCAGCCAGGTGTTTTGGTTGGATGTGGTTTCGCTCTTTCCGGAAACCTGGAAAGGACGGAGTAATGGCCAGCGGCGCGATTTGATGGAGGCGATTGCCGGCCTCCATCCCCGTTTCGTTCGTTTCCCTGGGGGCGCTTTTGCAGAAGGATATACGGCGGGTACGTATCCTGTTTGGAAAGAGACGGTTGGGAATATAGCCCAGCGTAAGCATTTTTGGAGCGTATGGGGATATGGGACGACAAACGGTATGGGGTATCATGAATACTTGCAACTCTGCGAAGATTTGGGTGCCGAGCCTATCTATGTTCTGAATAGTGGTATTACCAGTATGACGCGCCGCCCTCGTTATGAATCGATTACTGAGATGGATCATTTGGTGCAGGATGCGCTCGATGCCATCGGGTATGCCAATTACCCGACAGATTCCCTATTGGGTGCCTTGCGTGCACGGAATGGGCATCCGCAACCTTTCCATTTGAAATACGTTGAGATAGGGAGCGAGAATTACGGACATGAATACACCAAGCGTTTCGCCCTCTTTCGCGAGGCCATCCGGAAACATTTCCCGGAGGTAACGGTAATTTCCAATAAATTGGTAGGAAGGCAGATGCGCTCCGAATGGAGGGATGTCCATTTTAACGCCCGCAACTCTTTTTTCCTTTCTAATCCCGGACGATTCGGGACGGCCCGCACGCGGCACGATTGGGAGAATACTTTTGTGGGCGAGTTTGGAAACATGCAATCCTCGGAAGCGCGGAGCATGGCGGCCGCCATTGGTGAGGCTTGTTTCCTGGTCGGCATCGAGCAATATCCGGATTTGATGAGCCGTGTGGCCTATTCACCATTGTTAGGGCATGTGGATTATACCTCTTCACGCTGGCCGATGCTTCTCTTTGATAATCATCGCGTCGTGCCTTCTCCCTCTTATTATGTGATGCAAATGTTTGGGAAATACCGGGGTGAGGAGGTGGTTCCTTCGGAGGTGCAGACCTATATGCGCCCTAATATCACGCGGGGTTCGGCGTCGGTTTATATGTTTGATAATTGTTATGAACTGACAGAGGTCGAAATAGATGGCAAACCGGTGGTGGAGGGGCGCATCCGGAGTGGCGGATGGCATATCTCGCCGGGTGTGTTGGAACCGATACCGAACCGGTGGAATTATGTCCTGGTGGGCGATTCGACGGTTTCAGATTATGTCTTTTCTACTCGTATCCGGCGAACGAAAGGAAGCGAGTATGTCCAGTTCCGTGTCCGGAATAATGGTCGTTTGAACGAGGAACAGGATTATATCTGCTTCGCGCTGGGGAATGGGCAAGCCTCTTTGTTTCATCAAAGTGGGAATGTGGTGGATACGTTGGCTTCCACACGTCCTTTCCCTTTCTCGAACAATCGGTGGTATGACATCCGCATTACGTGCCGTGCCGATAGCATCTTGTGCGATGTAGATGGCGTGAGGGTGCAAACTGCCTTCATGCGCCCTTATCCTTCGTTGGCTTCGGTTACTACCTTCGACCACAAGCATCGAGTACTTTATGTAAAGGTGGTGAATACGACGCAACATGAAGAAAAAACGGAATTGGATTTCCGTGGCTTTTCTGTGTCGAACGAGGTGGAGGTCATCGAGTTGGCTGGCGATATGGAATCTCAAAACAGCTTCGAACAACCCGCTCGCGTTCGTCCCGTCCGCCGTCTGTACACCTTCCCGATGGGTACCCCGAAAGTGTATTCTTTTCCTCCTGTTTCGGTTTCTATCCTGAAATTCAAGTTGAGCGAAGAATAGCTACATATCCTCCCTTTTCATGCCGATAAGTAGATTCTTTATAACTATCATGGACTCTGTTGTTCGTTATGGATAGAGTTCATGATAGTTATAGATAGAGGGATAGACTTTGCTTTTTATCTCAGAACTGCCTATCTATTAGGTTTGCGCCAATTGGTGCAAGTATATGCGCGATATGGCGCAATAGTCTGCGACAGGTAGCGCAAATATGAGCGCGATATGGCGCATGGTTAATAGGTAGGCTGATTCAGGGCTGATGCATTAAAAAGAATATAAATTATCAAGCACTTATTATTCAATATATACGGATTTCAATAGGAAAGAAGGAGTCGCTTTTTATACGATGAAAGGAAGCTCAAAGTTTTTCCTGCCGGGATTAGCGGGTATTTGTTTGGGACATTCCTATTTATCTGTTATCTTTGCAGAAACAAAAATAGACGAAACAGAGAAAAAGATGAATGCAAAATGGTTTATTGCCGCAGCTTCGTTGCTGGCGTTATTTGCTTGTGAACAAAAGCAATTGCCAGAGAATCCGAAAGATAAGGAGGAGTATGTGGACGAACATCAGAATCGTTGGATTTGGGACGCCATGTTGATGCGGTGGATGATTATGTCGCCCATGGGCATGACGCATTTTTACTATCCGCAACAGGGTACGTGGTTCAATAGTGCGAACCAACCTGTGGCGGCACCGGCCGATTTAAAACAAACGGTACGCTCTGCGACTCCAACTTCCGCTCAAAAAGGAGTACAGAAGAGTGTATTTGGCAAACGAAGCGGTTCTTATTCATTTGGCTCATAAGAAAATGGAACGAATACGAGAAACACCCCGCCCGGACTATAAGGCGCGGATAGAGGCATTGGGGTTTGATTTCCACGATGCTTATTGGACGGAGGAAGCGGCCTATGTCTTGACGGCTTCCGAGGTAGAGGAGCTGGAGAAAGCAACCCGTGCGTGCTATGAAATGTATTGCGAGGCAGCCGAATATATTATTTCAAACCGAAGCTTTGCCGAGCTTTTGATTCCGGAGGAGATGGAAGAGGCTATCCGAGCTTCGTGGGAAGAGGATGAACTTTCGCTTTATGGACGTTTTGATTTTGCGATTCCATCCGACGGAGGTGCACCCAAATTGTTGGAATTCAATGCCGATACGCCCACGTCTTTGTTGGAAGCCGCTATCATCCAATGGCAATGGATGCAAGAGGTACACCCAGGCAAAGACCAATATAACTTGATTCACGAGAATTTGGTACAGAGCTGGCGAGATATCCATGCGACGTATGGATGCGGACGTTATTATTTTGCCGGAGATCCTTCAGTGGCAGAAGATGCCTCGACCTTACGCTATTTGCTTTCGACCGCACAAGAAGCAGGACTCCCGACTGCCGAAGTAAGTATCCGCAATGTGGATTTCGATGCCACGCATAATTTCCTGCTTGATCCGGCTGGCGAAGAAATCGATTGCCTCTTCAAACTCTATCCGTGGGAATGGATGTTTGAAGAAAATGCGGAAGCATGCCGAAGCAATTGTTTTTTTCTGGAGCCTTTGTGGAAAAGCCTCATGAGCAACAAGGCAATGCTTCCGGTGCTTTATCGTCTTTTTCCGGAGAGTCCCTATTTGCTCCCGGCTTATCGTTTCCCGACTCGGTTGGGAGGCAATTATTGCCAGAAGCCTGTTTTCTCCCGTGAAGGAGGAAATGTGACATTGGTACGTGATGGGAAGGTGTTGGAGTCGACCACGGGCATCTATGGCGAAGGAGAATACGTTTACCAAGCGAGGGTCGATATGCGTTCTTTCGAAGGATATTATCCGGTCATTGGGAGTTGGATTGTCGGAGGAGAAGCATCGGGCATTGGCATTCGCGAGACTCGTTCGCGCATCACAGACAATCAGAGCCTCTTTGTACCTCATTATTTTATATAAGGATGGAGATGGTATCTAAAATAGGATTGGTTTTGGAAGGGGGCGGGATGCGAGGTATCTTTACGGTCGGGGTATTAGATTATTTAATGGATAAAGGGATATGGTTCCCTTATGTAATAGGAGTCTCTGCCGGAGCGAGCAATGGCATTTCGTATGTTTCCCGCCAACGTGGGCGTTCTTATTTCAGCAATATCGAGTTACTTCAGAAGCATAATTATATCGGATGGAAGAATTGGTTTCGAGGGCGTGGCTATATCGACCTTGATTTCCTTTTTTACGAATATCCGGATCGTTATTATCCATTCGATTATGAGGCATACGCAGCTTATCCAGGTCGGTTCGTCATGGTGGCGAGCAATTGCTTGACGGGAAAAGCGGAATATATCGAAGAAAAACACGACTTCCGGAGGTTGCTCGATGCGTGTAAGGCATCTTGCTCTTTGCCCGTGATGTGCCCATTGTCGTATGTGGATGGAATTCCGATGGTAGATGGAGGGGTGTGCGATTCGGTTCCGGTATTTCATGCGATGAAAGAGGGCTATACACGAAATGTCGTGGTCTTGACACGCAACAAAGGATATCGGAAACCAGAGAAGGATTTCTATTTTCCTTCTTTTATTTATAGGCAATATCCCGCTATCCGCGAGCGACTCCGTTTGCGTTATCGGGCATATAATCGATTGGTGGACGAGATTGATTGCCTGGAAGAGCAAGGAAGGGTATTGGCCATTCGCCCGATAAAACCTATCCAAGTAGGGCGGACAGAGCGAGATGTCGTTAAACTACAAGCGCTTTATGAGGAAGGATATGCCTGTGGTTCGCAAATAGCCTCTTATCTTTCGGGAAAAGCTAACGGAGGTTTTATCCGATAATTTTCAATCGGAAGAAAAGGCATGCGTGGATACATTAAATCGAGATAACGTAAATCTATCGGACCAGGTACCACTTCGATGCGTACATGAGCCAAGCCATGACGGACAAATCCAAGGGCTTCGGCCGCTGATTTGGATACATCGATGATGCGCTTCCGGCGATGCGGTCCTCGGTCGGTGATTTGGACAATGACACTTTTTAGATTCCGTAGATTCGTCACACGAACATACGTTCCGAAAGGTAAGGTACGATGGGCGGCTACATAGTCATATTTATCATGCACATAACCGCTTGCTGATACTTTTCCGTGGAATCGATGGTGGTAATAAGAAGCAAGTCCCTCTTCTTGGGCAAATCCCTTCCCGGAGATTAAGCATACGAAAAGTAGCGTAAATATGTGTCGTAAAGATGTTTTCATAAAGAAATCTACGTGCGTGATTTGTAGATATATGGATTCACGTATCGTCCTTTCTTTTGCGTAATATGTCCACATTCGATAGCTCGGCGTGGACAACGATGGATGCAAGCAAGGCATTGAACGCACGCTTTGCCCCACGTCGGGAGGTTTTTGGGTTTCATCCGTATGTTTCGGGTAGGGCAAATCCGCACACACAATCCACAGGAATTGCATGCATCGGTAGCTTGGAAAGAGGTTTTCCCTGATATATGGCGTCGAAAGAGAGAGTAAAGGAAGTTCGTCTTGAGCGAAGCAAAAGTACCTGGATGATAAAGCGTATGCATGTCGTTTCCGCCTTTCCGTATCATTTCGGTGATTCTTCGAACCCGAGTGGGAGCTGCTTCGAGCTTAGCTCTTTCTATGGAAGGCGTATCCACATTGAATCCTGGCAAGAGGATATACGTATTGGGCATCTGGATGGAGAAGGTAGCTCGGAGTTCTGCCCCTTTCTGATGTAATGCTTTCCTGAGGACGCGATGTGCCCATCCGCAATCATCTCCGCATGTACAAACAGCATAAAGCGGATGCCCCGCGAAGAAATCCATCTCCAAATCTTCGATGAAGCGTAGCATCGGTAGGGCAGGTCCCCATGCGTGGATAGGCATCACGAGTATGCACGTCTCGTCTGCTTTCATTTCATAAGTAGCTATTTTCTTTGCCTCTTGGATAGAGAAATAAGGCAAGGAGAGGCGCATACTTAATTCGCGCGCCACCCAAAACGAATTGCCTGTAGCTGAAAAATAAATAATCATATCTTTTTCTTTGTTTCAGGTCGTAAATATACGAAAGAATTTTGATATTTTCTCCTTATCTTTGTACGGATTTATAGGTATAAGTCAGAAGAAAAATAACTATAAAAAGAAAAAGATATAGTGATGAAGGAGAAAATCAATAAGACGAATGTCGCTCGTCTCTTAGATAAAGCGAAAGTGAAGTATACGTTGGTGCCTTACGAGGTAGATGAAAACGACTTGAGTGCTACGCATGTAGCGGAGCAATTGGGGGAGGATATCCGGCAAGTATTCAAGACGCTTGTTTTGCGGGGCGACCGGACAGGGTATTTTGTGTGCGTAGTTCCGGGAGGAGAGGAGGTCGACCTCAAGAAGGCAGCTAAAGTGTCGGGTAATAAGAGTTGCGAGATGATTCATGTAAAGGAGTTGCTTCCGCTCACGGGGTATATCCGCGGAGGGTGTTCGCCCATCGGTATGAAAAAGCATTTCCCGACGTATGTACACGCGAGTGCGCTGGAGTTTGAACAGATATATGTAAGTGCTGGCCAACGTGGATTGCAGATTCGCCTGGCTCCCTCTGATTTGCTTCGTGAAGCACAAGCGGAAAAGGCTGATTTAGTCTGATGCGGATGGCCAAGGGATGCGTTCGGCTTTCATTTCGCGTATCTCGTCTTCACTATGCGAGGTGAAGAGGATGGTGGTATTGGTTTGTTTTTGCCAAGCTAGGAGAAAATTGATGACACGTCTGCGCAAAGCTACGTCCAATCCTTTGAAAGGTTCGTCCATTAAAAGAAGAGGGGCAGGGAAGAGTAGGGCGCGTGCTAAGGCTACGCGTTGTTGTTGGCCATAGCTTAATGCTTCGGGGTATGAGTCTTCCAAACCAGTGAGTTCGAGGGTAGAAAAAAGAGTCGCTATACCCGTTTTCCATGTAGATTTCGAGTAAAGAGAAGCACTTGCTAACGAGATATTCTCTGAAGCGGTAAGGTGGGGTAAGAGCGTGGGTTCTTGGTAAAGGTTGGAGATAAGTATAGATGCGGGAAGTGGGAAGAGCGTACCGCCTGTGGGGCGATAAGTACCGTTCAAGAGGCGGAGAAGCGTCGTCTTTCCCGCTCCGGAAGGAGCCGAGAGAGCGTAAATCTTTCCTGGATGAAATTGGAAACTAAAATCTTTTACACCGAAACGATAGGAGAGATGGCTTGCTTCGAATATTATTGGTTGCTCGTTTTCTGGACGGTGTGGTGTTGAGGAATGAGTGGTATAATGTATAGGTGGTTGGCATGAGGAGAGGCGGGCCATGAACTTGTCGGATAACCAGCTGAGCAAGATGGCCACGCATGTCCAAGCCATCACGCTGGGTACATCGAGGAATACTTGTGCGAGCTTCATTTCGCTCCCGATGCCATGCGTACATTGGGAGAGGACTTCGCCCATAATGATAGCGCGCCATCCGAATCCCATAGCCGACGTGAGCCCGCTAAAGAGTGCCGGACGGATTTGAGGGTAAAGGATTTGTGTCAATCGATTCCAGAGGCTGAGGCGAAAATGAACAGCCAGCTGCATCCGCTCGGGACGTAGTTGGGTGAATCCTTTTAGCAAATTTTCCGTCAGGAGCGGATACATCGTGAGGAATGCAATGAGAAGCGGAATCAAATCAGCATTCAAAAAGATAAGTGCCAGCAAGATAAAGGAAATAACTGGTACGGAGCGCATCAGGGCTAACCAGGGTGCTAAGAGTATTTGTCCTGTCTCTGAGCGATGCAATGTCGCTGCCGTCAGAAACGAAGCTACGCATGAAAGAAGCAATCCAAGACAAGTGCGAAAGCAAGTTACTCCTATTGATAGATAAAAATCCCTTTCTATCGCAAGTTTACCTAACGCATGGAGCAACTTTTCAAGTGGAGGCATCCATGTAGGTTCGTTCACCCACCAAGCAATTCCCTCCCAGACGAGTCCTAATAGTCCGATAGATAGGAGCGTAAGGAGCATTCGCTTCATAAGGGTTGCGCAATAAAATGAGCATCAGGCAAACGGCTATCCAGCGCACGTGAATCGAAATCGCGAATCAACAAGAGGAAGCGACGAATGTCTTCAGGGTTTTCACGTGCGGGGATATATTGGATACGGCATCGGCGGAGCGATTCGGGTGTCAACATCTCGCGGCCAAACACTTTCCGGTTTTCCAATATGCGGATGGTCTGCATCGGGAACTCGTTGGCATATTGGCATGTACGATGTAAAAGGCTATCTAAGACAGCTTGCAAGGGGAGCATCTCTTGGCGGCATAGGATAGCTGTTTGGGGAACGTTCAGGCCGTTTGGACGGTTTAAATCAGCTAAAATCTGAAGCGTCGTATCACGATGCAACGCTACCGAAAGGAAGGGCTCGCTCAACACCGCTGTATGTACCTTAGCCGAACTGAGTGCTGAAAGGATTTCGCGTGGCGTGGCGAACGTGTAATTGTAGGTGTAGTGTCCTTGTGGCTGAAGATAGTAGCGCGTCAAGATGTCTGGCGTCGTACCTGCTCCAAAAAGGTAAACAGGCGACGAGATGCTATCCCGTCCTACGAGGTAAAGCGTTCCCCAAATGGGGCATCCCAAGAGGGAGTAATGCACACCTTTGTTATACAGGTTGGCCGCCGTAATCATCGGTAATACAGCTATATCTGTTTTATGTTGAATGAGTTGCGCCTGTATCTGTTCAGGCGAATCGAGTATTTTTACGCGGATTTCTTTTCCTTCCAGACGCGGTTTTTCCTGCATCCATTGAGCAAAAGCGATGGCTGACGGTCCGCGAAGTACGGATACCTGTACCGCCTCCTCATTCGCCTCTTTAGGTTGCCAAGCGCATCCCATAAAGGTCATTCCCAGTAATAACCAAATGTATTTCATTCTTTTTATACCTATAATCGTCAGAAGATATACCTATAAATCGGGGAATTCATTCCTTTGTTTTCGAGGAAATTCATAGGTCGTTCTCTTCCATATGATGCAAAGGTAAAGCTCTTTTTCGGGTCTTCCAAATTTTCGATAGGACTGGAGTGTGAAATTCTATTAAATTAATAGTTGGAAATGGACATGACCGTCCGGACAAAATGATTTTCAATTTACCCTTGTTCTCTCACTGGATATGAGAATGAAAAATATGACCGTAAAAGTGCTCCAAGAGGGTATCCTATACTCTTGAGTATAATACTTCTATGAGGGATTTAAAAAATAAGTTGAAGACGAGTGTAAACAGACGGCGTGTGGGATGAAGGCTTTTGCTTATTCGAAAGATTATGCGTATTTTTATAGCGGAGATTCAAAAGAGGATGCTGTGCTTTTGGTGTGTTGTCTGATAGCAAAACGGGCGATTTTGTCCCGGAATGCTAAAAAATAGGGAAATAAGTTGCAAACGGGAAATATCTGTCGTATATTTGTGACATCTTAGTAAAAGCAAAGTATTCACACTTAATACAAAGACAGATGAACAGATTCGTAAAGTATGCGTGCGTGTGCGCTTGTGCGACTTTCGCATGGAGTTGCGCAGAAGCCCCGAAAGTAGAGGGCAGTTACGAGATTATCCCGCTTCCACAAGAAGTGAGTTTGCAAAACGCCAACCCTTTCCTTCTGACGGCCAAAACGCCTATTGTGTACCAAGAGGGGGACTCGGTGATGGCTCAGACGGCCCAGTTGCTTTCCTCTTATATTGAGGAATTGACAGGTTATGCACTGCGGGTGTCTACAAAAGAGAAGAAAGGAATTCACCTTTCTGTGGATGAATCAATTACTAATCCGGAAGGATATCGTTTGGTGGTAACTGCCGGGGGAGTGGAAATTGCTGGAGGTTCAGAGGCTGGTATCTTTTACGGTGTGCAAGCCTTGCGCAAAGCTATACCCGCTGAAGCTGAAGGCATGGAGGTAGAACTTCCTGCCGTGACGATAAATGATGCACCCCGTTTTGGGTACCGTGGATTGCACTTCGACGTCTCGCGCCATTTCTTCCCGATTGATTCAGTCAAGAAATTCATCGACATGCAGGTACTCCACAACATGAATACTCTGCATTGGCACCTGACAGATGACCAAGGATGGCGTATTGAAATTAAGAAATACCCCAAACTGACTGAGATAGGTTCACAACGAAAAGAGACCGTTATTGGTCGTAATTCAGGTCAATACGACGGGACGCCCTATGGAGGATATTATACACAAGAGCAAATTAAGGAGGTGATAGAATATGCCAAGAAGCGGTTCGTAACGATTGTTCCCGAAATCGACCTTCCGGGACATCAACAAGCAGCCCTAGCTGCTTATCCCGAATTGGGGTGTACGGGCGGACCCTATGAAGTATGGACGCAATGGGGTATTTCCGACGACGTGATTTGTGCGGGAAACGACCATGCGATGCAGTTCCTGGAAGATGTATTGGCCGAAGTAATCGACCTCTTCCCCTCGGAATATATCCACATCGGAGGTGATGAATGTCCGAAAGTACGCTGGAAAACGTGCCCGAAATGCCAAGCCCGCATCCAAAAAGAGGGTATCAAAGGTGACCAGAAGCACTCCGCTGAAGAGTATCTACAGAGTTACGTCATTTCGCGTATGGAAAAGTTTGTAGAGAGTAAAGGGCGACACATCATCGGATGGGATGAAATCCTGGAAGGAGGATTGGCACCGAATGCGACCGTGATGAGCTGGCGAGGTGTGGCTGGAGGCATTGAGGCAGCTAAACAACATCACAACGTCATTATGACGCCTAATTCGCATCTCTATTTCGATTATTATCAATCGACCGATACTGAGCATGACCCGCTTGCCATCGGAGGTTATGTGCCCATTGAGCGTGTTTATTCGTTTGAACCGACGAACGACATTCCACAAGAGTTTCAGAAATATATCATCGGCGTTCAAGCCAACCTTTGGACGGAATATATTCCAACCTTCGCCCAAGTGGAATATATGGAAATGCCTCGTATTGCCGCTCTCGCCGAAGTGCAATGGACGGAACCTGCGAACAAGAATTACGAGCAATTCCTTTCTCGTTTGGTACGTCTGACGAAGCTTTATGACCGCAAACATTATAATTATGCAAAGCATATTTTTGATGTAAAAGCCACTTTTACGCCGGATAACGAACAAGGATGTGTTGTGGTAAACCTTTCTACGCTGGGTGATGGCGATATCCGCTATACGCTGGACGGGAGCGAACCGACTCCACAGAGTACAGCTTATACAAGTCCGCTTCAAATCAAAGAAAACGTTACGTTGAAGGCCACCGCATTCCGTCCGACAGGGCAAAGTCGAGTTCTCACCGAAAAAATCGATTTTAGCAAATCTACTGCCAAACCCATTACCCTGAAGGAACAACCCAGTAAAGGGTATGAATATGAAGGAGCGAAAGTATTAGCTGATGGTCTTTGTGGAAATGACAATTATAAGACGGGCCGTTGGTTAGGATTCCAAGGGAAAGACATTGATGCCACGATCGATCTGGGCGAGATTATGGAAATAAGTAAAGTTTCGTTCAATAGCAATGTGGTAAAAGCTGATTGGATTATGGGCGTGAATGGTGTCACGGTGCGCGTATCGAGCGATGGTTCGACCTATAAAGAGATTGCATCAAAGAAGATACCTGCCCTTGGAAAGGATGACAAAGATGGTATCTATTCGCATGAAGTAGAATTTGCCCCAACGAAAGCACGCTACGTGCAGGTCGTTATCAAAAATGCCAATCTTCCTGCATGGCATGGAGGGGCGGGTAATCCGGCTTATATTTTTGTGGATGAAATTAAAATCTTCTAAAAAGATGAAGAATCGAATTTGCCAATTATTGGGCATTCAATATCCTATCATAGCTGGAGGCATGGTGTGGTGCAGCGGATGGCGATTGGCTTCAGCCGTGAGCCATGCCGGCGGATTGGGATTGATAGGAGCTGGTTCGATGCATCCGGACGTCCTTCGTGAGCATATTCGGAAATGCAAATCGTTTACCGATAAACCTTTTGGAGTGAACGTCCCGCTCATGTATCCGGAGATAGAAAAGGTGATGGATATCCTGATGGAAGAAGAGGTGAAGATAGTCTTCACCTCTGCTGGGAATCCGAAAACATGGACTCCTCGGTTGAAAGAGCAGGGCATGAGGGTTGTACATGTGGTGAGTAGTTCGAAGTTCGCCCAGAAATGTGAAGAAGCGGGTGTAGATGCCATCGTGGCTGAAGGATTCGAGGCGGGAGGTCATAATGGAAGGGAGGAGACTACCACAATGTGCCTCGTTCCCCATGTCCGCCGGGTTACCTCTTTGCCCTTGATAGCAGCGGGAGGCATCGGTACGGGCGCTGGTATATTGGCGGCCTTTGCCTTAGGAGCAGAGGGTGTCCAAATCGGTACTCGCTTTGCCTTGACGAAGGAAAGTTCCGCTCATGAAGCCTTCAAGCAATGGTGTCTCTCGTTGAGTGAGGGCGATACGAAATTGCTTTTGAAGAAACTCTCTCCCACGCGTTTGGTAAAAGGGGTATTTGCCTCCGAGGTGGAAGAAGCCGAAGCCCGGGGAGCTTCCGTCGAAGAGCTTCGCATGCTTTTAGGCAAAGGACGGGCGAAAAAGGGTATCTTTGAAGGAAACTTGGAAGAAGGTGAATTGGAAATAGGGCAAATTGCCTCTCTCTTCTGCGAAGAGCAATCCGTCGAAGAGGTGATGCGCGAACTTATATCCGATTTCAACACAGGTATCGAACGAATGGCAAATGGCATGACATGGAAATAAAAGAGTATATTGAAGCGAACAAGGAGCGCTTCTTGGACGAACTTTTCTCCTTGATACGCATCCCTTCTATTAGTGCGAAGGGAGAGCATAAGTCGGATATGAGGGCATGTGCCGAGCGTTGGACGGAACTTTTGCGTTCTTCCGGGGCGGATAAAGCCGAAGTAATCCCTACCGAAGGTAATCCGGTGGTATATGCTGAGAAAATGATCAATACGAATTATCCGACGGTTTTGGTATATGCCCACTATGATGTAATGCCGGCCGAACCACTCGAATTATGGAAGAGCCAGCCCTTCGAGCCGGAAATACGCGAGGGACGTATCTATGCCCGTGGTGCAGATGATGACAAAGGACAGAGCATGATGCAGGTGAAAGGCTTCGAAACCGCCCTTCGTGAGGGATTTTTGCATTGCAATGTCAAGTTTATCTTCGAGGGAGAAGAAGAAATCGGTTCGCCCAGCTTGGAGACCTTTTGTAAGGAACATAGGGATTTGTTAAAGGCGGATGTTATCTTGGTGTCGGATACGAGCATGGTGAGTGCCGAAACTCCTTCGCTTACCACCGGATTACGTGGTTTGGCATATTGGGAGATAGAAGTGACGGGACCGAACCGTGACCTCCATTCGGGACACTTCGGAGGAGCGGTAGCCAATCCTATCAACGTGTTGTGTAAGCTTATAGCCGATATAACCAATGCCGATGGGCGTATTACGATTCCCCATTTTTACGACGATGTAGAGGAACTATCCGATGAGGAGCGTGAAATGATTGCCCAAGTTCCCTTTGATGAAACGAAATACAAAGAGGCCATCGGTGTGAAAGCTTTGTTTGGAGAAAAGGGCTATGCGACGTTGGAGCGTAATAGTTGCCGACCTTCGTTCGATGTGTGTGGTATTTGGGGTGGCTATACGGGCGAAGGAAGTAAGACGGTACTTCCCTCGAAGGCATACGCCAAAGTATCGTGCCGTTTGGTGCCCCATCAAAAACACGAGGAGATTTCGCGTCTTTTCATCGATTATATAACTAAGGTAGCGCCCGAATATGTTCATGTTGAGGTGACTCCTATGCACGGAGGCGAGGGATATGTATGCCCTATTAATCACCCCGCTTACCGGGCCGCCGAACGGGCGGTAGGCATCGCTTTCGGACGGAAGCCCTTAGCCGTACGCCGGGGAGGGAGTATTCCTATCGTCTCTACCTTCGAGCAGGTGCTGGGTATCAAGACTATCCTCATGGGATTTGGCTTAGAGCAGAACGCCATCCATTCTCCGAACGAAAGTTGTCGGCTGGATTATTTTTATCGAGGTATCGAGGCTGTAGCGGAATTTTACCGGGAATTTAAATGAAAAATAAAGGCATAACCTCTGGAAATTATAGTTATAACCGAGAGGGTTTATGCCTTATTTTCCCTTTATGAAAAGGGCGATAAAACGATAGGAAAAATAAAATGTAAGAAATAGTTTGCAAATAGGATATTTATTGTAACTTTGCCACGGTAAAAATGAAATATTTGAAATGCAGCAGTTCCTTTTACATAGCCATCATCATCACAACGGGCGATAGTTCGGTGAGCTTGCATGTTATGCAAAAGGATGAAAAGAAAAATAGGATAGAAGCTTGCCGGATAGATTCCGACAGGCTTCCGTCATTTTAAAGCGAATCAAAATAAATAAAAACAATATGTTACGAATAGCAGTACAATCAAAAGGACGTCTGTATGACGAGACGATGCAATTGCTGGAAGAGGCAGGTATCAAGTTGAATCGGGGAAAACGCATCCTGCTACTTTCCGCGAAAGATTTCCCAGTAGAAGTCTTGTTCTTGCGTGATGACGATATTCCGCAATCCGTGGCGAATGGTGTGGCGGACGTAGGTATCGTGGGTGAAAACGAATACGTGGAGAAGGGGGAAGAGGCTTTGTTAGTGAAGCGTTTAGGATTTAGTAAATGCCGCCTTTCGTTGGCAATACCTAAAGAAGAAGCGTACGAAGATGTCCGTTGGTTTGAAGGTAAAACGATTGCCACCTCTTATCCGGAGATATTGAAGAAATACTTGGCGGAGAAAGGCGTAAAAGCCGATTTGCACGTCATTACGGGTTCTGTAGAGATTGCACCGGGTATCGGGTTGGCCGATGCGATATTCGACATTGTAAGCTCTGGGAGCACTCTAGTGAGCAATCAGTTGAAGGAGGTGGAAATTGTGATGCAAAGCGAGGCATTGTTGATAGCCCACCCAGGATTACCTGAAGAAAAGAAGGCTATCCTTCAGGAACTCCTTTTCCGCTTCGAAGCCATTCAGATGGCCGAAGGGAAAAAGTACGTCCTCTTGAATGCTCCGGAAGACAAATTAAATGAAATCATTGAAGTGTTACCCGGCATGAAGAGTCCGACCATTACGCCCTTAGCCAATGGAAAATGGGTATCGGTACAATCGGTCATTGCTGAAAAGCATTTCTGGGAGATTATCGGGAAGTTGAAATCCCTCGGGGCGGAAGGCATTTTGGTATTGCCTATTGAAAAAATGATTCTTTAAAAAACAGAACGTATGGAAATTGTAAAATATCCGGAAAGGAAAGATTGGAAAGCGTTGACGAAACGCGCAACATTAGACGTGACGGCCCTCTTTGATACCGTTCGGCGCGTACTGGACGATGTCCGTACGGAGGGTGATGTGGCTCTTCGTCGATACGAGAAGCAATTCGACAAGGTGGATTTAAAGGACTTGCGCGTCTATCCGGAAGAAATCCAAGAGGCGCATGCCTTGGTTCCGGACGAGTTAAAGCATGCCATTCTCCAAGCCAAGCAACATATCGAGACATTCCATGCCGCCCAACGTTTCGAGGGGCAGAAGGTACAAACCGCTCCGGGCGTTATGTGTTGGCAAAAGGCGGTACCCATCGAAAAAGTAGGGTTGTATGTCCCTGGGGGAACGGCCCCGTTATTCTCTACCGTTCTCATGCTGGCAGTGCCGGCACGGATTGCGGGATGCCGGGAGATAGTCCTCTGTACACCCCCGAATGCGGAAGGGAAAATCCATCCCGCCATCCTTTATGCGGCTGATGTGGCGGGAGTCAGTTGCATAGGCAAGGTGGGGGGAAGCCAAGCGATAGCGGCTATGGCCTACGGGACGGAATCCATCCCGAAGGTGTATAAGATATTTGGCCCTGGGAATCAATATGTGACCGCCGCCAAGCAATGGGTAAGCCTCCGGGAAGCGGCTATTGATATGCCGGCTGGTCCCTCGGAGGTGGAGGTCATTGCCGATGGAAACGCTCGTCCGGAATTTATAGCCGCTGATTTTCTTTCGCAAGCTGAGCATGGGGTGGATAGCCAAGCTTTGCTCCTTACTACGGACGAGCATTTGGTATCTCCCGTCGTAGAGGCCATCCAAAAACAACTCGAAGTGCTCCCCCGACGGGAAATTACCGCGAAGGCATTGGAACATAGCCGTATTATCGTTTTGAAAGATTGGGAGGAGATCGTCGACTTCACCAACCTCTATGCTCCGGAACATTTGATTATCCAAACCGATAATTATTCCTATCTGGCCGAACAGGTGCAAAACGCAGGGAGCGTATTTATGGGCCCTTATACGCCGGAGAGCGCAGGGGATTATGCCTCTGGGACGAACCATACGCTCCCGACAAACGGATATGCCCATGCATATAGTGGTGTGAACCTCGATAGCTTTATCAAGAAGATGACTTTCCAAGAGATTACGCCCGATGGAATCGCCCATTTGGGGGATACCATCCGCACGATGGCTGCCCACGAACATTTGGAGGCGCACCGGAATGCTGTGAGCGTCCGTCTGGAGTCGCTGGATAAAACCAGGGGGGATAGATAGGTATTCCCGTCTCCCAATGGGTTTTAGGATAACCGGATAGGTGTTCTTGTCCTAAAAGGGATTTCGGAAGGAAAATAGATAGATATTTAGAAATAAAAAACGTATGAATATAGAAAAGAAATTTGACATAAGTGCGTGGGCGAGGCCGAATATCCGGGAGATGAAACCCTATTCGTCTGCACGGGATGAGTTTCATGGAAGCGCATCAGTATTCTTGGATGCCAACGAGAATCCTTATAACGCGCCCTACAATCGCTATCCCGACCCCATGCAATGGCGCTTGAAAGAGAAGGTAGCCGAGGTGAAGGGCGTCTCCAAAGAGTGCATTTTATTGGGAAATGGGAGCGACGAACCGATTGATTTGATTATGCGAGCCTTTTGCGAACCGGGGCGGGATTCGATTTTGACGCTCGATCCTACGTATGGCATGTACGAGGTGGCGGCTTCCATCAACCAGGTGGCGTGCCGGAAGGTCCGTTTGACACCTGATTTTCAAATCGACCTACCCGCTTTGATGAACGCTATTGATGGGACGGTCAGGGCGATTTACCTCTGTTCACCCAACAATCCGACGGGAAATAGCTTGGATCGGGAATCCATGGATTATGTACTGGAACATTACGAGGGTATAGTTGTAATAGACGAAGCCTATATCGATTTCTCCACCCGGTCATCATTTACCCAAGTGTTGGGCAAGTACCCGAACTTGGTGGTACTCCAGACATTGTCGAAGGCGTGGGGAGCGGCTGGGATTCGCCTGGGAATGGCTTTTGCCTCGCCCGAAATAATTGCCTTGCTCAATAAGATAAAATATCCGTACAACGTTAACCAATTGACGCAAGAGAAGGCATTCGAGCTATTGGAAAACCAGGCGCAAATGCAAGCTCAATTGGCACAAATCCTCTTCGAGAGGGCACGTTTGCAAAAGGAGTTAACCTCCTTGCCTTTAGTGCGAAAAATATATCCGACGGATGCAAACTTCATCTTAGTCGATGTGGGTGATGCAGATTACATCTACCAAAAGCTGGTGGAACGGGGTATTATCGTTCGAAACCGAAACCGGGTGACGCTTTGTGTGGGATGTTTACGGATTACGGTCGGGACGAAGGAGGAGAATGATGCCTTGTTGAATGCCTTAAAAACGATTTGAGATGAAGAAACGCGTGTTATTTATCGACCGAGACGGGACGCTTATCCAAGAGCCTCCTGTAGATTACCAGGTAGATAGCTTGGAGAAGCTGGAATTCTATCCGAAGGTCATCCGGAGCCTCTATTTCATCCGGAAGCATTTGGATTTCGAATTCGTGATGGTCTCGAACCAAGATGGACTGGGAACGCCTTCCTTCCCGGAAGAAACCTTCTGGCCGGCGCACGAGAAAATGTTGAAGACCTTGGAAGGAGAGGGGATTACGTTTGATGCCATCCACATTGATTCCTCTTTTCCCGAAGATAATTCCCCGAACCGCAAGCCGCGGACAGGCATGTTGGGACGGTACTTCTCGGACGAGTACGACTTGGCCAATAGCTATGTGATAGGAGATAGGGAGACGGACATGGAGCTTGCCTGCAATCTAGGTGCAAAGGGCATTTGGCTTCATGAGGCAGAGGAAGGAAATGCATGGGATTTATCCTATCCGCCCGTGTTTGTATCGCCCGATTGGGATCGTATCGCGGAGTATCTCTTTGCAGGAGAACGACATGCCGAAGTACAACGTACGACAAAAGAGACGGATATTTATGTTTCCTTGAATCTCGACGGAAGCGGACGGACGCAAATCGACACGGGACTTGGATTTTTCAACCACATGTTGGAGCAAATCGGAAAACATGCAGGTATTGACTTGATTATAAAGGCGAAGGGAGACCTTGAAGTAGATGAGCACCATACAATAGAGGACACCGGTCTGGCACTCGGCGAAGCCTTGGCTCGTGCATTGGGCGACAAACGGGGCATTGAGCGATATGGCTATACGCTCCCGATGGACGATTGCTTATGTGGCGTGGCGCTGGACTTCGGAGGCCGTCCTTGGCTTGTGTGGGATGCCGACTTTCGCCGGGAGAAGATAGGAGACATGCCGACCGAGATGTTCCCCCATTTCTTTAAGAGCCTGAGTGATTCGGCTCGGATGAACCTGAACATCAAAGCAGAAGGGGAAAATGAACATCATAAAATCGAGGGTATCTTCAAGGCATTCGCCCGCTCGGTGCGGATGGCTATCCGGCGCGATATATATCATTATAATCTTCCCAGTACGAAAGGAATCATTTAAAAAACAAAAGAAGGAGAAATAACAATGGAAATAGTGCAATTTTTGATAGATTTTATCTTGCATATCGACCAGCACATGATCGAAATCGTCCAGAATTACCATACTTGGACGTATGCAATCTTGTTCCTTATCATTTTTTGCGAGACGGGATTGGTGGTTACCCCCTTCTTGCCGGGCGATTCGCTTCTCTTCGTAGCAGGTGCGATATCTGCTTTACCTGGCATCCCACTCAACGTGCACCTCTTGGCCTTGGTGGTGTTCATAGCGGCCGTAGCGGGGGATTCAAGTAATTACGAGATAGGGCACTTCTTTGGAAAAAAGCTATTTAGTAATCCGAATTCGAAAATCTTCAAGCAAAGCTATATCGACAAGACGCACGAATTTTACAAGAAGTACGGAGGGAAAACCATTATCATCGCCCGCTTCGTACCCATTGTGCGGACATTTGCGCCTTTTGTGGCGGGCATGGGAAAGATGCATTATTATTACTTTTTCATGTATAACGTGGTAGGTGGAGCGCTTTGGGTGGCTTTGTTCTGTTATATGGGATATTTCTTTGGAGACCTACCTTTTGTACAAAAGAATTTGAAATTACTCCTCGTGGCAATCATCGTGATATCCATATTACCGGCCGTTATCGAGAGCGTACGTATGAAAATGAAAAGTAAAAGAGCATGAAAAAGAAAACGATAATAGGCATAGGCGTGTGGGCGTGCGTGTCCCTTTTGGGAGGATGCGATAAGATGACGACCGACCTCGAAGGTCAATGGCAATTGAACACGATTGAGGCGGAAGGGGAGGTCCAGCAAGTTGACACGGTTTGGTATAACTTCCAGACTTCCCTCTTTCGATATCAGATATATGCTCCACAAACGGATACCTGGGCGATGGCGTATGGCTATAATACGTATGAAGGGGAAAGACTCTCGCTCCGTTTGTTCATCGACGATTCGAATCCGGATTTCCTCGGACGGACCGATTGGGAGGCCGATACGCGCGATTTCATCGTGGAAGAGGTAGGTGGAAAACGGATGGTCCTCCGTTCAGAGGGAAAGACGTACACCTTCACCAAATATTGAATAAATACCGATGGATATGCGTAAATAGGGTCATATTCATCGACAAATATAAGCATAAACGAAACTAAACATAGGCATAAAAAAGCCGAACGAAAAGAATTAAAGAATTTTTTCAGTAATTATTTGAGGGAAATCTGCCCGAAAACATGAAAAAATCCTTACTTTTGCGGAAAATTACATTAAACAATTTTAGTGATATCATGGCAAATGTGATTACGATTAAAAAGGGTTTAGACATTAATCTGAAGGGGAAGGCTCCCGAAGTGATGCTAAATGGCGGAAAAAGCGCGACATACGCGATTGTTCCGGACTATTTTGATGGCATTACTCCTAAGGTAGTTGTTCGTCCGGGGGATAAAGTCAAAGCCGGTTCTGCATTGATGATAGACAAGAACCGCCCCGAAATCAAGTTCGTTTCACCCGTAAGTGGTGAAGTCATTGCCGTTAATCGTGGAGAAAAGCGCAAGGTCTTGAGCATTGTGGTGAAGCCCGACGCGCAAATCGAATACGAAGATTTCGGCAAGAAGAATGTATCCTCGTTAAGCGCCGAGGAGGTGAAGAGTGCATTGTTGGATGCAGGTATGTGGCCGTTTATCAAACAACGCCCGTACGATATCGTGGCATCCCCAGCGGATACCCCGCGCGATATCTTCGTTACGGCATTCGATTCCGCTCCGTTGGCACCGAACTTCGATTTCCTGGTAAAGGGTCAAGAAGCTGATTTGCAAGCCGGATTAGACGCTTTAGCAAAACTAACTAATGGTAAAGTGTATATGGGTGTAAAGAAAGGTTCGTCCGTCAAGGTGAACGGTATGGAAATGGTCGAATTTGAAGGGCCTCATCCAGCTGGAAACGTAGGCGTACAAATCAACCACATCAAGCCGGTAAACAAGGGTGAAACCGTATGGACGGTTCATGCGACGGATGTAATCCTGATGGGACGCGTATTCAACAAAGGTGTGGCCGATTTTACACGTCTGGTGGCTATTACCGGTTCAGAAACAACTGAACAAGGATATGTGAAGACGTTAGCCGGGTGTACCATCGAAAGCTTGCTTGGCGGAAAAGTCAAGGCAGGCGAACATCTCCGCCTGATTAGCGGGAATGTATTGACAGGACGTAAGGTAAGCATGGAAGATTACTTGGGAGCATACGATTGCCAAGTAACGGTTATCCCAGAGGGGGACGATGTGAATGAGTTCCTTGGATGGGGGCTTCCCGGTTTTGGCAAATATAGCGTAAGCCATTCCTATCCGATGTGGCTCACGGGGCGTAGTAAGGAATATACGTTGGATGCCCGTATCAAGGGTGGAAAACGTGCCATGATCATGTCGAATGAATATGACAAGGTATTCCCCATGGACATCATGCCAGAATATTTGCTGAAGGCCATCATTGCCTTCGATATTGACAAGATGGAAAACTTGGGCATCTACGAGGTAGCTCCAGAAGATTTCGCCTTGTGCGAGTTTGTGGATACGTCGAAGATTGAATTGCAAGATATCGTACGCAACGGTTTGAACTTGTTGTATAAGGAAATGAATTAATAACATTAAAATCATAAAACATTGAAAGCGTTAAGGAATTATCTCGACAAGATTAAGCCTAACTTTGAGGAAGGCGGAAAGCTGGCGATGTTCCGTTCTGTATTTGAAGGATTCGAATCGTTCTTGTTCGTTCCGAATGCCACTTCAAAGACGGGTGTACATATCCACGATAGCATCGATTCGAAGCGTACGATGACCATCGTGATTATAGCCCTTTTGCCGGCTTTGCTTTTTGGTATGTATAATGTCGGTTACCAGCATAACCTGGCGATTAATGCTAATCCGGGTTTCTGGATGACGTTTATTTATGGATTCTTAGCGGTATTGCCTAAGATTATCGTATCGTATGTCGTAGGTTTGGGTATTGAATTTACGGTAGCCCAATGGAAGAAAGAAGAAATCCAAGAAGGTTTCTTGGTATCTGGTATCTTGATTCCGATGATTGTACCGGTAGATACTCCCTTGTGGATGATAGCGGTAGCTACGGCTTTTGCGGTTATTTTTGCCAAAGAGGTTTTTGGTGGAACGGGATATAATATATTTAATGTGGCGTTAGTAACGCGTGCCTTCTTGTTCTTTGCTTATCCTACGGCCATGTCTGGTGACCAAGTATGGGTGCGTACGGCTGATACGTTCGGGCTCGGCGCAGGACAGGTGGTAGATGGGTTCTCGGCCGCTACCCCGCTGGGTATCGCTAAGGTAGCTACTACGGCTACGCCTGATTATCCGTGGAGTTTCAACGATATGGTGATGGGATTTATACCGGGTTCGATTGGAGAAACAAGCGTCATCGCGATTGCAATCGGTGCGGTTATTTTGTTGTTCACGAATATCGCAAGCTGGAAGACGATGTTCTCCGTATTCATTGGTGGCGCCTTGATGGCCATTATCTTCAATGTGGCGGGTCCTGATACGGCTACGGCACACATGCCTTGGTATATGCATTTGGCATTGGGAGGATTCGCTTTTGGTGCGGTCTTCATGGCTACAGACCCTGTTACATCGGCTCGTACGGAGACCGGTAAATATATTTATGGTTTCTTGGTTGGCGCGATGGCGATTATCATCCGCGTATTGAACCCAGGTTATCCAGAAGGAATGATGTTGGCTATCTTGTTGATGAACGTATTTGCTCCGTTGATTGACTATTATGTGGTAGAGTCAAACATCAAACGTCGTTTAAACCGTGTAAAAGTAAAATAAGAAAGGAATATGGCTACAAAGAAATTTAGATGTAAAGTATGTGGCTATGTCCACGAAGGTGATAAGGCTCCTGAAAAGTGCCCCGTATGCCAAGCCCCAGCTTCCGAGTTTGAGGAAATCACCGAAGGGGGCGCTCCGGCCAAGAAGGGAATGGATCGCAATAGTAACGCCTATACAATTATCTATTCAGCCGTTATGGTGATATTGGTAGCAGTAGGTTTGGCGGTTACGTCCCAATCCTTGCGCCCATTCCAGAAGGCCAACGAAGATAACGACAAGCGTTTGCAGATTCTTCGCTCGATTAATGTAACCGTAACGGCCAATGAAGCGGAAGCGAAGTATAATGAATTGATTACAGATGCCTTCTTAATCAATGAAAATGGAGAGAAGGTAGGGGATGCTTCCGATGCCTTCGCTGGTGAGAAGGAGGGTTTCCCTGTATTCGTAGCTACCACCCCCGAAGGAACGAAGTACATCATGGCGTTGCATGGGTCTGGTTTATGGGGAGCCCTTTGGGGATATATCTCCGTAAATGATGATAAAAACACCGTGTTTGGAGCGGACTTCAGCCATGCGGGTGAAACTCCGGGTTTAGGAGCAGAAATCGCTACGCCTGGGTTTAGTGCTAAATTCAAGGGGAAGAAGCTCTTCCAGGATGGGGAGTTCAAGTCTATCGCCGTAGTGAAGCCGGGTAAGAGCGCGGAAGGCCAAGATTACGTAGACGGCATTTCCGGAGGAACAATTACCAGCCAAGGGGTTAGCCGTATGCTATTCGATAGCTTGAATAGTTATGTTAAATTTTTAACGTCGCAAAATTAATCGAAAATGGGATTATTGTCTAATAAGAATAAAGAAGTTTTAGCAGGCCCGTTAAGCATCAACAACCCGGTCATCGTGCAGATGTTGGGTATTTGTTCCGCGCTGGCGGTTACGTCGAAATTGGAACCTGCTATCGTGATGGGCATATCGGTAACGGTCGTAGTTGCCTTTGCCAACGTGATTATTTCGCTCTTGCGTAATACGATTCCGAATCGTATCCGTATCATCGTCCAGCTGGTGGTTTGCGCCGCGTTGGTGACGATTGTGAGCGAGGTATTGAAAGCCTTCGCATACGATGTGAACAAGCAGCTCTCCGTTTATGTCGGTTTGATTATTACGAACTGTATCTTGATGGGACGTTTGGAAGCATTTGCTTTGGGTAACGGCCCGTGGGAATCATTCTTAGATGGTGTGGGCAATGGCTTGGGATATGCTATCATTTTGATTATCGTAGGTTTCGTACGCGAGTTGTTCGGTTCAGGAACTTTGTTAGGTTTCCAGGTTATCCCGCAAGCGTTCTATGATATGGGTTATGTAAACAACGGTTTGGTTATCTTGCCTCCAATGGCATTGATTATCATTGCGTTGATAGTATGGTATCATCGTTCTCGGAATAAAGAACTCCAGGAAAATTAATCATTTAAACATGTATCAGAATGGAAGAGTTATTTAGTACATTTGTCCGCTCGATTTTCTCCGATAATATGATATTCACATACTATTTGGGTATGTGTTCTTTCCTGGCTGTATCAAAGAATGTAAAGACAGCCCTTGGATTGGGTATCGCGGTTACGTTCATTTTGACGTGTACGCTCCCTATCAATTATATGCTTGAAAATTACGTATTGAAAGAAGGCGCCTTGCAATGGCTTGGTCCGGAATATGCCGAGGTCAATTTGAGTTTCTTGGCACTCCTTATCTTCATCGCTATCATTGCGGCTTTCACGCAATTGGTGGAAATGGTGGTAGAGAAGTTCTCTCCTTCGCTTTATGCTTCGTTGGGTATCTTCTTGCCTTTGATTGCGGTGAATTGCGCCATCTTGGGCGGTTCGTTGTTCATGCAGCAAAGAGCGTTCCCGAACGTAGGTGTGGCTACGGTTTACGGCTTAGGGTCGGGTATCGGTTGGATGTTGGCCATCGTGGGCATGGCGGCTATTCGCGAGAAATTGGCCTATTCTAATGTGCCTAAACCTTTGAAGGGCCTGGGTATTACGTTTATCATCACGAGTTTGATGGGTATTGCCTTTATGTGCTTCTCGGGTTTGAAGATTTAAGTTTAACGCATTAAAAGATTAGCAAAGATATGATTTTATTAATGTCTGGCACACTCACGATTATCAGTGGCACCATTGTTTTCTTGGTGGTGACTATGATACTGGTAGGTGCGTTGTTGTATGCCAAAGCAAAATTGGTTCCGTCGGGCAATGTCAAGCTGACGGTAAATGGAGAGAAAGAAATCGATGTCCCCATTGGCGGGACGTTGTTGGGCTCGCTGCAAGCGGGTGGCGTATTCTTGTCTTCGGCTTGTGGAGGCGGTGGTAAATGTGGCCAATGCCGTGCACAAGTATTGGAAGGTGGAGGTGAAATCCTCCCGACGGAAAAGGTCTTCTTCTCGCGTAAGCAACAAAAAGAGCATTGGCGCTTGGCTTGTCAAACGAAAGTGAAAGAGGACATGCAAGTAAAGGTTCCGGAAGAGGTTCTGGGCGTGAAAGAATACGAATGCGAGGTGATTTCGAATAAGAACGTGGCTACGTTCATCAAGGAGTTCATCGTGCAGCTCCCGAAGGGTGCACACATGGACTTTATCCCGGGTTCGTATGCCCAGATTAAGATTCCGACATTCGAAATGGATTATGACAAGGACATCGACAAGGATATGATTGGCAAGGAATACCTCCCGGCGTGGGAGAAGTTCGGCCTCTTCGGGTTGAAGTGTAAGAACACTGAACCGACCATCCGTGCTTATTCTATGGCCAACTATCCGGCCGAGGGAGACCGCTTCATGCTGACGGTACGTATCGCGACACCTCCGTTCAAGCCGAAACCCCAAGTAGGTTTCATGGACGTGATGCCGGGTATCGCTTCTTCCTACATCTTTACGCTCAAACCGGGCGACAAGGTGCTGATGAGCGGCCCTTACGGAGATTTCCACCCGATATTCGATTCGAAGCGCGAGATGATGTGGATTGGTGGTGGTGCCGGTATGGCTCCGCTCCGTGCGCAAATCATGCACATGACAAAGACACTCCACACGACAGACCGCAAGATGTCTTACTTCTACGGTGCGCGCGCATTGAACGAGGTATTCTACCTGAACGACTTCCTCGAGTTGGAGAAGGAGTTCCCGAACTTCTCGTTCCACCTTGCGCTTGACCGCCCCGACCCTGCGGCTGATGCAGCGGGCGTGAAGTATACGCCGGGATTCGTCCATCAGGTTATTTACAATACCTACCTGAAGGATCACGAGGCTCCGGAAGACATCGAATACTACATGTGTGGTCCGGGCCCGATGTCGAAGGCCGTCGAAGGCATGTTGGATAGCTTGGGCGTCCCGATGGAGATGCTCCACTACGACAACTTCGGAGGTTGATGATTAGGAACGTCATTTATTTTTTTATGATTATAGGGGAGGTCTGTGCGTGAGCATCGGCCTTCTTTTTTTTTGGAGAAAATGTAATATTCATGCAGCATTTTGCGTTGTATTTACATCAACCTTGATATAATAACTAAAAGTAGCATCTTATATGAAACCATTGATTATATCATTTTTTGCAGGATTGCTGGTGTATTCCTTATGCTTCGATCAGCAAGAGGGTTCGAAAGGCACGGAGTATGAGTTTGGATTAGGCAAGGTGCAACCGGCTTACGAGCCGCATACTTCCGCCCTTCCTACGCCGGCCGATACCTCTGTTTACTTTATCTCTTCCAGTAAGAAGATTTGAAAGGAGGAAGAATGGGATTTTCATTCTTCAGAGCCCATCGTTCTCTGTTTTTTTTGTCTCAGACCAGAAGCGCGGAAGCCCGGGTAGGAACCGGCAGGAGCCTGTTTCATAATCCATCTGGCAACAAAGGAGCCGCCGCCCGTTGCTCACCACGAGATAGGTAGCATGGAGCGCTTCGTTGTAGCGCATGATTTGGCGAAATACCTCTTCGCCCAGTTCGACCGTAGGCGCCTTGTATTCGATTACCATCCAAGGACGTGAATAGGGGTCGAAGACGACCGTGTCGCACCGCTTCGTGGTACGGTAGAGCCGGAGGGTGACTTCGTTCGCAATAGCCCCGCGGGGGTACCCCATCCCATCCGTCAGGTACCGGACGAATTGCTGGCGTACCCACTCTTCGGGCGTAAGGGCAACATATTTCCGACGTATCGCGTCGAATACCCACCGCCGTCCGTCCCGCTCTGCCACCTTGAGGTCGTACAACGGGAGCCCGTTTGTTTTTTCCTGTATTCCTGCCATATCCATTTATCGTTATACCATCTGCCAAACAAGCCTGTATTTGCGCGCGGATATAGGCTTATTTCCATGTTGCAAAGGTACGCATCGTTCGCTCCTCCCTCAAATTTTGAGGGGTGTTAAGGAGTGAAATTCTGTTAAAATCTTCATTCTTTTTTCTTTGATGAAAAGAACCCATGTTTTCTTCGTTCTTTTGGCTTGACCCAAAAGAACCAAAAGGTCAAGGCTTACACTCCAGCGGCTACAAATTCACGGCGCGGAGCTAAAATCTCGGAAAACTCGCTTCGCTCAAACAGCCGAGATTTTTTAACGCTCCACCCCGGAATTTGCTTTACGCCGCTTCCGTTAGGCCAATCCAATTAATAATGGACAATGGATAATGGGAGGGTGTGTCATAAATAAGAAAATGTGATCTGAAAGTAACTGAAAGGAGCTGTGTCAAATGCTATCTGAAAAGCTCCCCTGCTCGTAGGGGAGCTGGCGAAGCGATAGCTGAGACTGAGGGGTTAAATCTCTCATA
>NZ_NFJB01000010.1 GCF_002159645.1 Parabacteroides sp. An277
GACTTTTCCTATTACTTCCAAATTTATTCGGAAGTTTTTGCTTTCATTATCTTTTATTGCCGCATCTCTCTCGATTGCGGGTGCAAAGGTAGACACTTTTATATTACCCGCCAAATATTTTGCCAACTTTTTTGTGAGAAATTTTAATTACCCCTCATTTTAAGATAGTTACAAATCCACTTTTTTATAACTATATTCCCTCCCGTTTATAACTGGATTCGATTCCGTTTATAACGGAATTCCTTTTCGATGTTCGTTTATTTTAATTTCTATCTTCACTTAATTCTTCCAGCCATTTCAAATTAAAACAATAATAAAGGCGGCTACTTACGAGGTGAATTAGATTATCGGGCGTTTGCGTAGCAGCCATGTATCCACGCGGTTCCGCATGATTGGCATCCATCATGAAATGCTTTGTCCAAGCACCTCCATCCAGAAAACGCTCTGTTCCATCCGTAAGGAGTCGTTTTACCGGCCATGTTTTTCCTTCATCGTACGAAACAGCGGCATACAAACCATACCCTCTATATTCATTCCCGTTTTTATCTGTAAAAAGCATACCTCGTTCGGCCTCCGGCGTACGGAGTGGATGGTCGGTAAAAGAAATTAAAAGCAGAGGACCTTCGTTTAAACGTAGAAGAACCAAGCGTTGGCCCCCATCAATAGGAGGGAACTCCGAAGCGACATAAGTCCACGTCTTGCCCCAATCTCGCGAAAGACTCATAGGCATACACAAACGCCCCGACGCATCCTGCAAGCTATTTCCTCGTCCCAATGCCATCAAACTTCCATCTTTTAATTGCACGATTCCTGCATGAATGCCTGCAATCGTGGAGCCCGTCGCACCTACCTCGAAAGTTGGAAGCGGGGTGCCATCCCACGGGTCACTCCACGTCTGGCCTCCATCTCGGCTGATATGTATCGCCGCTCCGTCGTGACTTCCCGGCCCGGCATCGCAGGCTTGTATCAGATAGCCTTCACGCGTCCGAATCGTACCAGCAATCACTTGATGACGCTTCGTATGTTCAGGAGCTATCAGACGCGGGCGGCTCCACGTTTGCCCATTATCTTGACTGGTACGCATCACCATAGCCAGATTCTGCCAATCACCTGCCGCTTCTACTCCATTAATATGGTACAACGTACCCTGCCCATCATTCAAAAGTGCAGAACCTGTCATGTTTCGATCAGGTACCTTAAAGAAAAGCGAGGCTTTATCCCAAACACCCGTTCCGGCACGCATTCGGGAAGCCAACACAACCATACCTCGTCCATTCTCTTCATTGGCCGAAAACCAAATCGCTAATAAATCGCCATTATCACACCAAGTAATCGCCGGCTGGTGATTATGGGCGAAAAAAGGTTCGCCGCTCTCAACATCCGGTTTCAATACATACGGAACGGGAGCACGGAATACAGGCTTGTCTACTACTATCCATTCCCATTTCGTTTGGCTCACCTCTTGTTGGTTATAAGCTGGAGCCGCTGGCGGAGTAAGCGCCTGTGGTGTAAATGAAGATTCCACAATCCGGAATCCAGTAAAGGCGTGCTTGTCTTCCGGAATCATCGCCATCCGGTTAGCCGAACGCAGGTATTTGTCTGGCGTATTATGACTTCCTCCACGCGTCACCCGGTATTCGCCCTCCGCACGTCCGGCTGGATTTATTTGTTCGCCCGGCAGATAAGGACCATACCAATCGAGGCACCATTCTTCTACATTCCCGTGCATGTCGTACAATCCGAAAGCATTCGGCTCAGACTGTCCCACTCGGAGAGAGACGGGCGCCAGATCTCGCACCGTTTGTTGGTTTTTACGCATTTTTTCTGTCAGACCATCTCCTACATTATATAAATAATAGGTGCCGGCCCGGCAAGCATATTCCCACTCAGCTTCGGTCGGAAGACGATACGATTTCTCCTCCTTCGCACTTAACCATTCACAAAATGCCACCACGTCGGCATAATCCACATACACAACCGCCTCGTCGTCCTCCTTCGATATGCCATCCTTCCCGCGCAACGCCCGATGTTCCGGACGAAACGCTTCGTATTGGGCATTCGTAATCTCAGTCGCACTCATCCGGAAGGGATGCGTAATGCGAACTTTATGAATCGGCAACTCGTCGTAGTCCTCGCCTGTCCCTTCGCCACCCATATAAAACGTACCAGCCGGGATATCCACCATCCGGATGTCTTGCGCATGCAAGATGCCTCCTAGAGAGATACACACCAAGAACCATCCTGCGCACCTTAGTTGTTTTCTCATCGCTTTGTCCTCCTATTATTTAGGGATTATACAAATCTTTATGGTAAAAATCCAAGATATTCATCAACATGTCATGGGCCTTTCGCGCCGGACTTTCCGGATTCCGCTCCATAGCTTCCAAATAATTGTTCAAGGCCAAGCGGTTATTCCCCTTTTTACGCCAGGCATTGCCCCGCAGATAATAGGCCTCATCGTCGTCGGGGTTTGCTTCGAGATGCGCGTCCAACAGGCGGATTGCCTCGTCCACTTGGCCTTCATAAATTAATTCTCTTATCTTTTCCATTTCCTATTATATAATATGTAGGATACGAATGAACGAGGAGACCCGCCCTTTTATCCAATTTTCCCACAAATATACGCTTTTCGCGTAAACTTCCGCCCTTCCGGGAGGGTAAAAAGACCGATGTTCGCAAACATAGCCCTTCCGCGGGCGCGGAACCCCCTATGTTCGCAAACGTAGCTCCTTCCGCGGGCACGGAGCCCCCTATGTTCGCGAACGTAGCTTCTTCCGCGGGCGCGGACAGCTCGATGTTCGTGAACATAGCGTCTACAAAAGGAAAGAAAGGCGCGATACGTGCTATCACCTTGCTTTTCTTACGCGCGGGGCGCAAAGAATCAATTTTTTGTATACCTTTGCACCCGATTTTCAATCAGAAACGAACGAATATGCAAAAGAATTTGGTAATAGTAGAGTCTCCGGCTAAGGCCAAAACAATCGAGAAGTTCCTCGGAAAAGAGTATAAGGTATTGTCGAGTTACGGACATATCCGCGACCTGAAAACGAAAGAGTTCAGCATTGATATCGAACACAACTATGCACCTGAATACGAGATTCCGGCTGACAAGCGGAAATTGGTTGCCGAATTAAAGGCAGAAGCGAAAAACGCCCAAGTCATCTGGCTCGCATCCGATGAAGACCGCGAGGGAGAAGCCATCTCGTGGCACCTTTACGAAGTATTGGGCCTGAAACCAGACTCGACGCGCCGCATTGTTTTCCATGAAATTACCAAAACGGCCATCCTGCATGCCATCGAGACGCCGCGCCACATCGACATGAATCTGGTGAACGCTCAGCAGGCGAGGCGTGTATTGGATCGCATCGTGGGTTTCCAGCTCTCCCCGGTGCTCTGGAAGAAGGTGAAACCGGCGCTCTCGGCCGGACGCGTACAATCAGTGGCCGTACGGTTGATTGTCGAGCGGGAACGTGAAATTAACGACTTCGTCAGCGAATCAGCCTATCGCGTGATAGCCCAATTCCTCCTGCCCGATGGAAAAACCAGACTCAAGGCCGAACTGAACCGACGGTTCAAGACGCAGCAAGAGGTGCTCGATTTCCTCGCATACTGCCAACATGCGACGTTCACCATCGACGACATCAGCACGAAACCCGTCCGCAAATCGCCTGCTCCGCCTTTCACCACCTCCACGCTTCAGCAAGAAGCCGCGCGGAAGTTGGGATATTCCGTTTCGCAAACCATGATGATTGCGCAACGCCTCTATGAATCCGGATTGATTACCTACATGCGTACCGACTCTGTCAACCTGAGCGACCTGGCATTGGGTACGGCTAAAGAGACCATTTTACATACGTATGGCGAAAAATACTACAAATTCCGCCAATACCATACCAAAAGCAAAGGAGCACAAGAAGCGCACGAAGCCATCCGTCCAACCTACATCGCCCACGCAGAAATCAACGGATCGGCGCAAGAAAAGAAATTATACGACCTCATCCGCAAACGTACTATCGCCTGCCAGATGGCCGATGCAGAATTGGAACGCACGACGATCTCCATCGACTTCGGTCATGCGGAAGGAAAGTTTGTAGCCGTGGGCGAAGTCGTGACCTTCGATGGCTTCTTGCAAGTCTACCACGAAAGCGACGACGAGGAACCCGAAAACGAAGCGGAAAGCAAACTCTTGCCGCGTGTCCAAGTAGGCGAAGTGTTAGGGTGGAAAGATATCACCGCCACCGAGCGTTTCTCGCAACGCCCGCCTCGTTATACGGAAGCCAGTCTGGTACGCCGTCTCGAAGAATTGGGCATCGGCCGTCCTTCGACTTACGCGCCTACCATCCAAACCATCCAGAACCGCGAGTATGTCGTGAAGGGTGACAAGGAAGGGAAAGAACGTTCCTACACAATCTTGACGCTGACCAAGAAGGGAATCAAAGAGGAGGAAAAGAAGGAATTGGTCGGAGCTGACCGAGGCAAACTTATCCCGACCGATATTGGCATCGTAGTCAACGATTTCCTCATGCAATATTTCCAGCTCGTCATGGATTATAACTTTACCGCAAACGTCGAGAAAGAGTTCGACGCTATCGCCGAAGGGGAAGCCGAATGGACAAAAGTCATCGACCATTTCTACCAAATGTTCCATCCGATTGTAGAGCAAGCGGCTGCCATTCGCTCCGAGCACCGGGTAGGCGAACGACAATTGGGCATCGACCCGAAGAGTGGTAAACCGGTGTTCGTCAAAATCGGGCGTTTCGGTCCCATGGTGCAAATCGGCGAATCGAAAGCGGAAAAGGACGACGAAAAGCCACATTTCGCCACGCTGATGAAGGGGCAATCCATCGAGACCATTACCCTCGACGAGGCTTTAAAACTATTCGAATTACCCCGTACGGTAGGCGAATTTGAAGGGAAAACCGTCACCGCGGCGGTAGGGCGTTTCGGTCCGTTCCTCCGTCATGACGGGAAATTCATTTCCATTCCGAAACAGCTGAACCCAATCAACATCACGCTCGACGAAGCCATCGGCCTCATCCAAGCCAAACGCGAGAAAGACGTCCAAAGTTTCATCAAGCGTTTCGAAGAAGAACCGGAAATGGAAATCCGTAATGGCCGTTTCGGACCTTACATCGCCTTCCAAGGGAAAAATTACAAAATTCCGAAAAATGACTATACGCCGGCCGACATGACGCGCGACGATTGCTTGGCGGTCATCCAAGCCGCTTCCGAAAAGCCGGCGCCTAAGAGACGGGCGACCCGCAAGAAGGCTTAACCAATTTTTCTCACCATTAGCTCCCGATAGGAGAAAACTTTAGAACCCTCGGAAAACGTGCTCCCGACGAAAGGGAACTTTCCGAGGGTTCCAGCCTGCACAGAAAAGCAAACATTTCCTCCGAAAAGAACCGAAAAGAAGCAAATAAGATTTGGGCATATACATTTCTTTTGCTTCCTTTGCAGTTCGAAAGTAGCAGAAAAATGAAGTGGACGAAGTTTATTGGTTTTGTGGCGTGGGTGTACGTCACGTGGATTCTGTTTTTCATAATACAGAAACCTCTATTTATCTTATATCATCAAGGCTTTTCGGGCAATATCCACGCGGCGGAGTATGTGGAAACGATGATTCATGGATTGCGGTTGGATACGGCGGTGAGTGGTTATTTGACAGCAGTACCTGCTTTGGTGGCACTTATCGGCATGTGGCATAATACTAGATGGCTCCGGAAAGCACTACATATCTATTTCCTATTGGCAGTAGCGCTGGTGGCCATTATTTTGGGAGTAGACATTGAATTGTATCGTTATTGGCAATTCCGCCTCGATGCCACGGCCCTTTTCTACGCGCAATCCCCCCAAGATGCGATGGCGAGCGTGCCGATAGGATTGTTTGTCCGTCAAATGGCAATTATGATAGTATATGCCGCATTGATGTACCTTTATTTACGACGTATAGTCTTACCTTTTTATCCGCAAGAGAACGCCGGTTCGCTAGAAGGAAGATGCACGGGGAGTGGCGCATGGATAGTCGCCGCCGGATTACTTTTCATCAGCATTCGTGGAGGTGTAACGACTTCGACAGCCAATGTCGGCCGGGTTTATTTCAGTACGAACCAATTCTTGAACCATGCTGCTATCAATCCCTGCTTCAGTTTGTTGGCATCCCTTTCCAAATCGGAAGACTTCGCCTCTCAGTTTAATGCGTATCCCGATGAAGAAGCAACCGATCGTTTTGACAAATGGTTTCCAGCTCCTGCGCAAGCCGATACACTTCAACTTCTGAAAGAGACACGCCCCCATGTATTGGTGATTATTTTGGAAAGCTTTTCGGCTAATGTGATAGGCGCGTTGGGCGGTGAGCCAGATGTGACGCCCTGTTTCAACCAATTGAGCCAAGAAGGCATTCTTTTCACACAATGTTATGCCAGCAGTTTCCGGACCGACCGCGGATTAGTAGCTACGCTGAGCGGTTATCCGGGACAACCTACGACTTCCATTATGAAAATCCCCGCCAAAAGCCGAACGCTCCCATCTTTGGCTGGCAGTTTGCGGAAAGCTGGTTATACGACAGACGTACTATATGGCGGAGACATCGACTTTACAAACATGCGAAGCTATTTTCTCGGTACAGGTTACGAACAGCTCACTTCTGATGTAGACTTTCCCGTTTCAGACCGTCTGAGTAAATGGGGCGCACAAGACGACGTAACGTTCTCTTATCTATTCAAGATGCTAAAGGAACGAAACGGAGAACCTCGCCCGTGGCACACGATGTATCTTACGTTGAGCACCCATGAACCATTCGAAGTCCCTTACCATAAATGGACGCAGCCCTACCTCAATACGATGGCATACGCCGATAGCTGCCTGGGTCATTTTGTAGATTGCCTAAAACAAGAACCGATTTGGGAACATACGTTAATTGTACTCATAGCCGACCATGGTTATCGTTATCCGGACACATTCAAAGAATATGAACCAGCGCGTTATCATATTCCAATGTTGTGGATAGGTGGCGCCGTCAAAAGACCTCGTCGAGTCGATGCGATTGTTTCCCAAACCGATATGGTCGCCACATTGTTAGGACAAATGCAACTTCCACATGAGACCTATCGTTTCAGCCGAGATATATTTAATCCCAACTATCGCGAGCCATTTGCGTTTTATACCTTCAACAATGGCTTTGCGGTCATAGACAGCACAGGCGTATCTGTTTACGACAATGTAGGGCAACAAACACTCTACCAACAGCCCGAAAACGGAAACGATACCCGCTTGGAGAAAGGCAAAACCATCCTCCAAATCCTTTATGACGACTTGGGAAACCGTTAAAGAGCCAGCGGCAAGACATCAAGCCAAGCACTCATCGTCCTTTTGGTTCCGATATTCCTGCGGGCTAATACCTACATGCCGCTTGAAATACTTGCCAAAAAAAGAGACATTCTCGAAATTGAGCGAATCGGCAATCAAATAGATGGGCAGATTGGTTGATTTAAGCTGCGCTTTGGCATCCATGATAATCATATCAGCAATGATATCAAGGCAGGTGCGGCCTGTCACTTGTTTTACCACGCTACTCAGGTAAGCCGGCGTAATGCCCAATTTGGAGGCATAAAAAGCTACGTTCTTTTCCCTCGAATAGTTATCTAAAACAAGCTGGCCAAAGTCTTGCGCCGTCCGTTCGTTTTGCGTTAAATTCTCCTTTTCTACTTTGCGATTCTTGTATAACGCGTTGAGTGTATACATCAAGCTGTAATAAAGATGTTTCAGCAAATCTCGGTTTTTCATGCCAAACACCTCTTTGCTCTTGTGGATAATTTCAAAATAGTCTTGGGCCATCTCAATCGCTTCAGGCCGGAGCACTACACACGGGTTTCGCTTAATGGCATAACTCACATCAATAACCGATTTGATGGGCTGCACGCTGCGAAGGAAATCAGAAGAAACTCCCCCAAAATAAATATCCACATCTCCTTCTATCCGGTTGATTTGAAAAACCGTTCCCGGCAATAAAGTCAAGAAGCAACTATCGCTCACATGATAATGCTTCAAATTAATAGAGGCATCGACTTCCCCTTTTCTACACAAAACGAATATCTCCGCCTTAATGCGACAAGGGAAATGTGCATACAAATTCAGAATCGTAGTGTCTGTCAATCTACCTGTGATTAAATCTTCTGGCAAATCAATCTTAGGCAATTCATTTTCCATTGCCTGTTGGATGAGTGGAGAGTTCATTCCCATAACTAATTACTTGCTATCTTGTTTTCCTGCCCAAAAGTATATTATTTCATCGGTTTTGCCAAATATCTTAGTGATAAGTTCGTGTTGCCTTGCCAAACTTGGAAACCTACGGACCTTTTCATCCTCCTCTCCTATTTCGTCCTTACATCTCCCGTCTCCTTCATGCCCCCTCATTTTTGATGTTTTACAGCAGGTTTTCAAAAAGAGGATTTTTGTGCTGGAGGTTTCCCAACTTTAGGACTGGGAAGGCGAAAAATTTTTTTCCTCGTTCGCCACACCGTGGGGAAGGCGAAAAATTTTTTTCCTCGTCCGCCACGCCGTGGAGAAGGCGAAAAATTTTTTTCCTCGTCCGCCACACCGTGGGGAAGGCTGAAAATTTTTTTCCTCGTTCGCCACGCCGTGGGGAAGGCAGAAAATTTTTTTCCTCGTTCGCCACGCCGTGGAGAAGGCAGAAAAATTTTTTCCTCGTTCGCCACGCCGTGGAGAAGGCAGAAAAAATTTTTCCTCATTCCTCATTGACGTGTTGTATTTAATAGGGCATAAAAACGCAAAGGCACAGAAACTCGGAGTTAAAAATAAATGCTCCGTGGCTCTGTGCCTCTGTGTTCAAAATGCCTTGTGGGGGCAGGCTTACTTCGTCTTCATCATTCCATCAAATGTAGCTTTACGAAGCGTTCCTTCGGCATTATCCGTATTATATTCCCAATACATCACGCCAAGGAGACCTTTCTCGTGGATAAAATCACACTTCAGGGCAATCGAACGCGCGTCTTCGTAAGTACAAACCATCTGGCCTGTCGAATCCGTAGCATACGGTACTTGCGCGATGGAATCCCAGCAAGCGGTGTAGTCTTTTATCATATCGATGTTCTTATAATCCACATAATAAGGAAGGATAGAATCGGCCCCATGCCCATAGAACGGAATACCCAGCACGATTTTCTCGGTCGGGACGCCAGCTGCCACATGCGCTGCCAATGATTCTTCGCACGAAGCACCCTTGCGGGTCATCTCCGAAGGATAAAGCGCGGCATTATGATAGGGCGGCTTGCCCATGTCGTAGGCCATGATGTTAACGAAATCAATGTAGGGGTCTATAGCGCGGAAGTCAATGTAACGCGCCGTGTAGGAAGAGGCGAGCGTCAGAAGTTTGTTCGGACCAATAGCCTCGCGGATATCGCGCATCAAGAGCGTATAATTCGCCTTGTCGTCTGGCGAGCAAGAGATGCCGGCAGCGTCGCTGGTCGGGTATTCCCAGTCGATGTCGATACCATCGAGATTATACTCGTCGACAATACGTTTGCAATCCTTTGCGAACGAAAGCCGTTTCTGTTCGTCGGCCGCCATTTCACTGAAGTTTCCACTACCCCAACCGCCAATCGAAAGAGAGACCTTTAAATCCGGATACTGATTCTTCAAGGCAGCAATTTCACGCAAGCGTTCCTCGCGAGCAATACGCACGCGGTCGAACGTAGAGTCCACATGCCCAAAAGCATAGTTGATGTGGGTGAGCACAGACGGGTCGGGTAAAGACTCGCCCTGCGACGTGACATACGCCGCTACAATCTTCTTCGGTTGCTCCTGTTGCGGCTGACAACTGGCCAACAGACATCCCGCAAGGAACAACATCATACCAAAAACGTGTTTCATTTTACTTATTGTTTAGAATTCTGCCGCCGAAGTTAGGAAAAAATCAGGAAAATACAAACCATTATGCAAGAATCTTCACCGAATAGTCGTATCTTTGCCCCCAAACTAAATGAAAATATATTATAATGTAATAATACGATGAATTTTGTAGAAGAGTTAACATGGCGCGGCATGGTGCATACCATGATGCCGGGAACAGAAGAATTGCTGGAAAAAGAAATGGTAACTGGTTATTTGGGAATCGACCCTACGGCAGATTCGTTGCACATCGGACACTTGTGCGGCGTAATGATTCTGAAGCATTTCCAGCGGTGTGGCCATAAACCATTGGCATTGGTAGGTGGCGCCACCGGCATGATTGGCGACCCGTCGGGAAAATCGCAAGAACGGAATCTCCTCGACGAAGAAACCTTGCGCCACAATCAAGAGTGCATCAAGAAACAATTGAGCAAATTCTTGGATTTCGAATCGGATGCGCCGAACCGCGCGGAGCTGGTCAACAACTACGACTGGATGAAAGACTTCACGTTCCTCGATTTTGCCCGCACCGTCGGTAAGCATATTACGGTGAACTATATGATGGCAAAGGATTCCGTGCAGAAACGTCTGAACGGGGAGGCACGCGATGGATTGTCTTTCACGGAATTTACTTACCAATTGTTGCAAGGTTACGACTTCCTGCATTTGTATGAGACAAAGAACTGTAAACTTCAGATGGGCGGTTCAGACCAATGGGGCAATATCACGACGGGCGCCGAGTTGATTCGTCGTACGAACGGCGGCGAAGTGTTTGCACTCACTTGCCCGCTCATCACGAAGGCCGACGGAGGCAAATTCGGCAAGACCGAAAGCGGAAACATCTGGCTCGACCGTCGTTATACGTCGCCTTACAAGTTCTACCAATTCTGGTTGAATGTATCGGATGCGGATGCGGCCAAATATATTAAGATATTCACCGCTCTGCCAAAAGAGGAAATCGAAGCCCTGATTGCCGAACAGGAAGCGGCACCACATCTCCGCCCGCTCCAAAAGAGGTTGGCCAAAGAGGTGACCATCATGGTTCATTCCGAAGAAGACTACAACGCAGCGGTAGAGGCTTCGAACATCTTGTTTGGAAACGCCACATCCGACGCGCTGAAAAAACTGGACGAAGCGACGCTCCTCGACGTCTTCAACGGCGTGCCTCAATTTGAAGTCGCACAGGATACGGTATCTGGAGGCATCAAGCTCTTGGAACTTTGTACCGAAAAAGCAAATGTGTTTCCTTCGAAAGGCGAGATGCGCAAACTCATCCAGAGCGGCGGTGTGAGCGTGAATAAAGAGAAAGTCACGGATGTCGACATGACCATCACGGCCGACAATTTATTGGATGGCAAATATCTACTTATTCAGCGCGGTAAGAAGAATTATTACTTGATTATCGCGAAATAACAGTCCATCCGTTTTTAAATACAACGGCACGGAAAAGCGGAGTTTTTTAATGGCTCCACGTTTCCGTGCCTTTTTCTTTCCTCCTCCTTCTCTGGCCGTAAAGCTTCCGAATATTTGTGGAAACTTCTCGCTTTTCTCTTATGCTTCCCGCCCGGATTGCCTAATTAAATCGCGAATGCGGTTGTTCAACCGGTTACAGCGTAAGAGCTGCTCGATAGTCATGTGCATCCGGTAACGCCAATAATGGCGTGGATTTGAGGGGACGTTGATGCGTTCGGCGTCGGCATCTGGATTGCGTACCTCTTCGTCTATCGACATCCAATCTTGCCACGAAAGAATGCAAAGCATCGAATTTCCCATCAGATGTTGCTGCACCACGCTATCGCAAAGCCATCCTGGGGCCTCTTCTGGAGCCTCGCCCCATCCGCCAAGCATCTGTTCGTAGTAACGATGCGTCTGCTCCTTGTTTTCTTTCCACCATCCGCGGAAGGTCGACATATCATGTGTAGAAATAGAACAAACCGAACGATAAGGATAAGTCTGCGGATTCCCAAAGGTTTCGCCCAGATGTTTAGGCATACGCTGGATTTCGAGGCTCAAAATACGCAATTCTTCCATAACGCCGGGGACGCAATTAGGAATCATTCCCAAATCTTCGCCACAAACAAGCATCCGGGTTGAATCAATCAGTTCGGGCAGTTTTCGCATGGCTTCATTTCGCCAAAAATCTTCGTGCCGATGGTAATAATAATTCGTATAAAGCGTGTCGAAAGCTTGCTGCTCGGCCGGCGACAGGCGTTTATAGGCCGAATCTGATTGGATGGCTATCCGCGGATGATAAAGATCCGGGAACTTCGCATCTGCTATAAACAATACATTATTAATCAAGCTAAACAATCCTTCGCGGAGCACACGGCTTTCAGCATCCTTCTTTTCCTGGAAATAGGATTCCACTTTCCTTTGCGTATTAAACTGAGGCAGCAAAGCATATTCCCGATGCGAGACTTGGCAAAGGAACGTCCGTTTTACCTCATCTGCCAGTTTCCCAAACGTGTGTTTAAGGATTTCATCCGTGATATAAGGTTTCGTAAATGCCTCTTTACGGAAAGGCAATCCGAATCCTTCTATTTCCTTTGGCGACAAGGGCAAAGAGGGAACAAATTGTCCTAATAGTCCTTCCACTGAGTGCGAGGGAATCTCCCAAATGCGGAAAAAGCCCAACAAGTGGTCTATGCGATAGGCATCAAAATATTCCGCCATCTTCCGGAGCCGGCGTTTCCACCACCGATATCCATCCTGCTGCATCACATCCCACCGATAAGTAGGAAATCCCCAATTCTGCCCCTTCGCAGAGAAAGGATCGGGCGGCGCGCCGGCTTGTCCGTTCATGTTGAAATAGTTTGGTTCGGACCATGCTTCTACACTATTCCGGCTGATGCCAATGGGAATATCGCCTTTCAGCAATACGCCGCGTTGACGAGCATAATTGCTGGCGCTCAACAACTGGACATGCAGGATATATTGCAAGAAATAATGGAAATTCATCGCGTGGCAGAAAGTTTCATCCTCGTCTCGTTTGGCTCGTACAATGTCGCGGTCGTAAACCGAAAGTTCTGGCCAGGTGCGGAAATCGGCCGTCCCGTACAAATCGCGCAAATAGCAGAATGCCGCGTAGGGCATCAGCCAGTCCTCGTTCTCTTCGGTAAATTGTTGGAACTCTTTCGAAGCCTGCGTTTCATCTCTGTCTTGTTCGAAAAGGGCTTGCAAATAATCCAATTTCAACCGGTTGACCGCCTCATAATCGACAGCCGGAAGCGCATTGAGCCGCATCCGTTCCCATTCGAAATGAGCTTGTAATTCCGCGTTTTGCAAACGAGGCAATTGATTCAAATCGATATACATCGGATGGAAAGCATAAATCGAGATGCTGTTATAGGGATACGAATCCATCCAGGTGTGCGTCATCGTCGTATCGTTGATGGGCAGGATTTGGATGATTCGCTGTCCCGTGAGGACTGCCCAATCGACCATCTTCTTCAAATCCCCGAAATCGCCCACGCCCCAACTGGATTCCGAACGAAGCGAAAAGACCGGAATCGCCACTCCGGCTGCTTTCCAAAGCGGAAGCGGGAAATGGACTTCATCGTCTGCCAGTACCAGCAAATCGCCCGTTTGGGGCGGAAGCGCATCCAATCGCCGATTGTTTCCTTCTATCCATTCTCCCAATTTGTTTTCCCGCACGTTCCACGCCAAAAATTTATATTCAAAAGGCAACGTAATCCGCGCTGCGTCCAAAAGGATATACCACTCGTTCGGCCCGCAAGGCTGCATCAGCTTGGCCTGCTGGATATCCCAATGGCCTACCTGCGCTTGATTGCCACTGACGGCCAATCGCCAGTTGCCTTTCCGCAAGCGCGGGCAACGTACTTTCAAGAGAATCGCCCGCTCGTATGTGGCTTCTGTTCCGGTAAGATAGGCCACTTCTGTTTTCGTAAAGGCTGCGCTGTAGCAAAAAGAATCGGCCGGACGGTCTCGCCACGCATCTGCCAATATCAGACGGTGGTAGGCGGGATTCAACGCCAACCGGCGCTTCACGCCGTCCCATTCTTTGCGGACACAGAACCCATCGCGATAAATCAGGTATCGATATACAATCTCCTGCGAAGAATGCTTCGGGTCGAGCATCAAATCGCCCTGCCACGTATAGCCGTCGTACGAACGGAGCGGGAACAATTGTCCGTCCGACAAAGTCACCCGAACCTCTTCCCCCCAGTTCGTCCGATAATGTATTTGAAATGAAAGTTCCATACTATCTATAATTTTGTTTTCCTTTATCCATTGTCCATTACCACAACGTAATCGGCTCCGGATATTCTATCACTAATGGGCTGCCGCCGTCGTAGGTCTCGATGCGGACTTTATACTGTCCTTCTGTTAAATCCGGGACCATCGTAAATTCGCAACTGGTCTCTGTAACGTTAGTGATGGTCTCCGGGTTAATCCATTCAATGTAATCCTGGTCATTGACGAGTCCGATGACGTGCTCCAGCGTGCCGTCTTGTCCCTTCAGCGTAAATCCTTGATATTCCACGCCGGTTTGTTTGCCTCGCTCGATGCGGTGCGGATTTTCCGGGTCGCCTCCCTCTTTCTGGTAGACGGCGGTGATTTCGGGAGTGACGGGCGTAGGTTCAGGAGTGGGTTCGTCGCCACCCGACGATGAGCTGCCGGAACCGATCGAACGTCGGAAACTGATCATCACATCGTTTACATCATTTATCACTTTCGTCAGGTCCGTCCGTGTCTGTTCATCTTTGGCCACCATCTCGTTAGCTGCATAAAGCACGTTGATGGCTTCGATGAGCGCATTAAACGCTTCGTCGGTCTTGGGCCGCAGCGAACGCATGTTCATCGACAAGGCCCGCTCGCGCACTTCCGTCGAACGCTTTTTGAAAATTTCATGGAACGCCTGGTTGGCCGCCTCGATTTCATCCGGAGCTTCTTCGATTCCCAACGTCGTTAAAGCCGATGCATAAGGCTCTGTCCGAAGCTTTTCCACCAAGTCCGTCAAAAGGGATGTTTCGCTACTGTAATCAGCTTCAGCGGCCACTTGCGCTCCGTCAAAAGCAAACGCAACTGTACGCGCCGCCTTTTTCTTTTCTTCATCAGGATAAAAATCGACATAAATTTGCGCCAACTTTTTATAGAAATAGAACAAATCATCGCGGAAATCATCGGCTTCCGCTACGTCCGGCGTGTCTAAATAGGCCCGATCGGGCTGGAAACAAAGCAACTCGTTATTGCCCGCCAAGGCAAAAGCTGAGTATTGCAAATGAAACCCATACTGCTCGGCTATCGCCTTGGGGATAGCAGCCAGGATATCCGTTACGAACTGCGCATGTTGCGCGTTTTTAGCTTTCGATTTAGAAGCATTTACGATTTTCAGCATATTGGTATCTTTTTAAAATTAGAATGAACAAACTTTTCTGTAAACGTCCCCACGACGTGGGGAAGAAATCGGAGTACTCTGCAAACGCCCCCACGGCGTGGGGAAGAAATCAGAGCACTCTGCAAACGTCCCCACGGCGTGGGGAAGAAATCGGAGCACTCTGTAAACGCCCCCACGACGTGGGGAAGAAATCGGAGCACTCTGCAAGCCTGACGACCCGGATTTCCAGTCGCAAAATTAGGCGATAATTTGAACTGTGCAAATGTTTGGCGGAAATTTTTTGTAGAAAAAGCGCGGCTCTTTCATTTAACCGGCAGGAGGGTATGCCGTAATGGATATTTTTCTGCGTCCTATTTCTTATTTCGATGCACTGACCCTTTTTCAGAAAAAAAAGCGGCGCGGAACTCTGAAAAGCCCCGCGCCGCCCTGTTCAATTATCGGTTTACAATCCTTGCACCGTATAAGGCATACGCGCTTGGATGCCTGTCGTCTGTTTCATCTCTTGCCAAGTAGCATAAAGTGCAAACTCATCCTTGCCCAAGAGAGATTGGAGGAGGGAAATTTTTGCCTCGCCCCATGCCTTTTCCATGTATTTCGTAAAGAAATCCTTGTCCTCGTTGGCTTTATAGGTCGTATAATCGGTAATGCCCGCCAACGAAGCAGCTTCGGCAATAGCGACTTCCAAACCACCGAGGCGGTCGACCAATCCGCGTTCCAATGCCTGCTCGCCCGTCCAGACGCGCCCCTGCCCGATATGGTCGATAGAATCCTTGGCCATGCCGCGTCCGTCGGCGCAACGAGTGAGGAAGAGGTCGTAAGTACGTTCCACGCTCTGCTGAATCAACGCCTGCTCGTCCGCGCGCATCGGACGGCTGATGTCGCCCAAATCCGCATACGTGTTGGTCTTGACAATATCCGTCGTAATATCCAGCAACTTAGCCGTTCCTGCGAAATTGCGCACGATGCCAAAGACGCCGATAGAGCCAGTCAACGTGGTCGGTTCGGCCACAATCTTATTCGCGGCACAGGCGATATAATATCCGCCCGACGCGGCATAATCGCCCATCGACACCACCACCGGCTTTTGCGCTTTCACTTCCATGACCGCCTTCCAAATCTGCTCGGAGATATACGCGCTTCCGCCCCCCGAATTGACGCGGAACACGACCGCCTTTACCGCCTCGTCTTGCGCCAATTTATACAGTTCGCGGGCCGTCTCTTCGGTAATTAAAGCCGTTCCGGTACTCATCGGAGAATCATCTTCCGGCACGATGGTCCCTTCGGCATACAAAATCGCAATCTTGTCGGCAGCTTCGCGCTTTGTTTCCGGGATAGACAAGAGCTGGGAATAATCAGCCGATACCATCTTATCCGCCACTTTCTGTCCCGCCATCCGTTTTACGCAAGCCTCCGCTTCGGGACGATACGCCAACTTATCTACCAATTTATACGTCAGCAACTCTTCCGGAGCGCCCAAAGCCACACCGGTGTTCAAGAAACGTTCCATCTCAGCCGCATCGATACTACGCGACGTGCAAATAGCATCCGTCATGTTCTTCCAAATGCTATTCAAGAAAGAGGCGGTCTGTTCGCGATTGGCCTCACTGAACTTCTCGTTCATATAAGGTTCAACGGCGCTTTTATAGGTACCCACCTTGAAGATATAATATTCAACGCCCAACTTCGCCATGGCATTCTTAAAGAAAATGCCTTGCGACGCCAACCCGACCAAACCTACCATACCTTGCGGATTGACAAAAAGCGAATCGGCCACGCTAGCCAAGTAATAGCCCCCTTGCGAATAAGCATCGGCATACGAAACGATAAATTTCCCCTCCGACTTAAAATCCTCCAGCGCACGACGCAACGCGGCAAAAGAAGCAAAACCACCCGACAATTCGGAACCCTCCAAATAGATACCTTGGATGTCTGGATTCTGTTTCGCCTTTTGGATGGCACGAATAAGATCCGGAAGCACCACTTGTTCGTCCGACGAACTCCATAAACCTGCGAACGGATTATCACTCGAATGCTCCGTCAACGTTCCTTTCAACGAAAGCTTAAATACGGTATTTTTCGCAGGCTTATAAGTCGACGAAGAACTGTTCGACGCTACGATACCTGCCACAAAAGCAATGCCACCCATCAACAAGACACCCATCGCAATCAATACACCAAAAATCGATGCGAACATGGTCTTAAAGAATTGTTTCATTTTATCTTAATTTATTAGTTAGTATTATTTTCCATAATATTCATCGACAGACGCATTCAAAAAACGGTTCAATGGCTGAAGCAGATGAAAATCAGCCAGCGTTTTCTGCATCCAATCAGACGACGTAAAAAAGGACTCATCTTTGTGGCTCATCACCGAATAATCCTTATACTTCAACCATTCCGCATAAGGAGCATCGGAAAGGAATCCGGCCGGTACGCGCGTGAGTTTTTCCCCGTAAAACGTACCAAATGCCTCGTGAAACGGTTTCGAAGCCAATATCTCGCCCAATTCTTCGCCATTCACGGCAATATCTTGCCGTATTTTCTTGAGAATCGGTACAGGAGGACACCAGACGCCACCCGCCAGCAAACAATTGTCCGGTTCGAGATGGATATAATAACCACCATATTCACTACGCCGTCCACCAGGCGCCATATAAGCCGCAAAATGAGTTTTATAAGGCGTACGGTCTGCCGACCAACGCAAATCGCGATAAATGCGATAAAGACAATCCGGAGCCTGCAACCCGATAAGAGCCGGCTCAAACTGCGCTATGTGCTCAATCAATTGCTGTACTTCCTCCATAAAAGCTTCGCGCAAATGGTCGTAACGCGCTTTTTGGGCTTGAAACCAAGCCCGGTCATTATGTTGCCGCAATTCACGTAAGAATTGCAAGATTTCTTTATTTACGTTCATTGGATAGGCTTTGCGGGCATGATAAGCCACAAAATTAGATATAAAAGGATACCAAATCCCGCAAAAAATATCATTAATACATATACAATGCGAATAATCGTCGGGTCGATACCCAAATATTCGCCAATCCCGGCGCATACGCCTCCCACCATCTTATTGTTCGAACGGGTGAGTTTCTTCTTTTCTTCCATGAGATGTTTATTTTGTATTTAAAATATACCACAAAAGTAAACAAATATGGAGAATAAAAAAAGAAAGCCCACCTTTTTCGCTACGCAATAAGCAAGAAAGACGAAAAAAGGCAGGCAATTGTAACTAAGTGTTCAGAACAAGTTTCTCTGGAGCTTAAACGAGACAGGAAGGATATACTTCACGGATACGGCTACACCCCGTTGTTTGCCAGGTTGCCATTTCGGCATCGACCCCACAACACGGACTGCCTCCTTGTCCAATGCTGGGTCGACACCACGCATCACTTGGATGTCGGAAATCGATCCATCCTTACGGACAATGAAGCCCACCACGACACGCCCCTGGATGCCATTCTCTTGGGCAGCCACTGGATATTTCACGTTCTTGGAAATGAAATCGAGCAACGCTTGCGTACCGCCTGGAAACGATGGCATCTCCTCTACAACCGTAAAGACCTGCTCTTCTATGGATACTTGGCCATCAGACGAAACACCCACTGAAGGCATTTGTACCGGCTCTAAAGTAAGTTTCATATCTTTCCGAATATTTTCTACGGCAATCTCTTTTGATTGATAATCCGGAAAAGCAATAAGTACTTTACCATCCTGCGGAACCGAAAGCACAAAATGTCCGTCAAGGTCCGTAATCGTGCCCTCAGTAGTTCCTTGGATAATCACATTGGCTCCTGCGATGGGGCCCTGCCCGTCTACCACGAAAGCGGAAACTGTGACCCGCCCATCCGCATCTGCCGCTTGTTTATCACTTGGCTTACAATGGCTCAATAAAAGCAAGCAAGCCAACAAAGGGAAAAGCAAAAGGAGTTTTACCATCCCTACTTTTTGAGAAGGTTGTTTGTTCATCATACGAATTCTGTTTTTTAATGGTACAACATTGAAATGAGTATATAAAATAGCTGCAGCCTTGTGATAAGCCAATTCTAAAAGATGGTATTGGTACGTTTTCCCGTCACATCCCGCACGAAGGACCGACGCATCCGCCAAGTATTCCAAATTATACCGCACTTCGCGCTTCAAAAGCCAAACAAACGGATTCGCCCAACAAAGGCAAGCGACAAGTTCCGATACTAAAATATCCAGCGAATGTCCTTCCCGTACATGCGCTGTTTCGTGAATCAATATCTCTGATAATTCTTTTTCGGAATGCGCTTCCGGATATACAAATATCCAACCAAAGAAAGAAAACGGTCCGGAAGGAGCAGGAAGAAGACGAACCCGTATTCCCTTTATCCAACTGAGCTTAGACTGGGATACTAACCGAAAAATACCTACCAATTGGAAAAGCAAACGACAAAAGAGCAAACAGGCCACGCCTCCGTACAACAGCATCCAGACAGGCCATGTCCAGTAGACATGATGTCCACCGGACTGAATCATCACCTCCGGAAGCCAAGTCGCATAACTTTGCACTGCCGCCTCGACCACAGGAAGCGGCTCGTTAGCCATCCAAGCAATATGATCCACAAAAGGATAACCAAATGCCAAAAGCCAAAACAGGTTCAACAACGTCCGCCGTACACGAAAAAACGTGTCGCGAATGAACAACAACCGGTAGAAAACGTAGAAAAACGCCAAGGCTATGTTCACTTTCAGGAAATAGAATAAGGTCGCTTCCATCTTATAAATATAAATAATATGTGAAGGTTTTTACTTCTTAGATTCAATCATATCAATAATTTCCCGCAAATCTTTTGCCGAGATTTTCTCCTCTTTCGCAAAAAAAGAGACTAACTCTTTGTAAGAATTCGAAAAGAGATTCGAGACGGTCTCCTTCATGAACGCTTTCTTGTATTCTTCCTGTTCGACCAGGGGGAAATATTCGTATACATTTCCACACCGCCGGCTCCGCACATACTTTTTCCTTTCCAAATTCTTCACGACCGATGCCAACGTTGTATAGGGCGGCTTCGGCTCTGGATACTGCGCTTGAAGCGTACGGACAACGCATGGGCCGATTTTCCAAATCAAACGCATCGCCACTTCCTCTTGTGTTGTTAACTTTTCCATATCATTTACCTCATTTACGATTCTGTCGCAAATCTACGATATTTTCGTAATTCAAAGATAAAGAATACTGTTAAATAAAACAAAAGCAAATCGTTTTAGAAATAAACAATATAATTCTGCTTGTGAAAACGAGGATTAAAAAAGAGCAGACCGACGTTGTAAAGATCGAAACTCAAAACGACCTCCGGACGCAAACACAGTTCTTTCCAAAGTTGGCGCATCTCGGCATTCGCACGGATTCCTTCGAAGAAAAATACCGAATCAGGATGGATATGTTTCAGCGCCTCTTCAACCCACGCGCGATTCTCGCCCTTGCGCGAAGCGGTCTGAAAGAATACGAAATCGAGCGTCTTAAGTTGCTGCAAAGCTTGAGGCAAGGTTTGATGGTAATCTCCAGCAAGGACTTGAACAGGCGCATGTTGATATTTCCGCACACACCAATCCGTCTTCTGCGCAGATTCGCTATCCGCCTCGAGCGTGATGCACTGGATATCGGAAGCATACGAAGTGAGATAAAGCGTCGCAATGCCGGCTGGCGAACCGATTTGCAAAAGCCTCTTCGGCTTAAAATAATTGGCCAGGCGGAACAGCAACTGCCCGTGTGAGCGCTTGATTTCGCGGCGCACACCCGGAAATCCCTTATGCACCAACTGCCGCCGAATCAGTTCGATATCATAATAACAATAAAAGCCCCCCCGCTCTCCGATTACGCGCGTAATCAATGCGAAGGCAAACGGGGAATGTACGCCAAACCCTTTGCGATAGCGCAAGAAACGGTAAAAGAGAATCGTTTTCCGCCACGTGTTTTTCTTCGGAAGCAAATCCATTTTCCTAATTTAAATCTATCTGCAAAGATACGAAAAAAGCAAAAGCCAAGCAAGAAAACTTCTTTTTATACCGAAGAAAACTTGCCTGCACAAAGATATTTTCTCTACGTATCGTCGATATTTGTATATCTTTAAACTAAAGATAAATAAATATCGTCGATATTTGTACAAACACCGACGATATTTGAAGAAAACTTCACGGGTAAACCACTTTTCTTCCATACTCACCGGAAGTTTTCTATAGGGGTAAATGATTTTTGGATGGGGATACGGGGAATTTTATGTACATTTGCAAGTCGATTACACAAAAAGGAAATGGAAGACGAATTTGATATACGAGATGCACGGATGCCGGAAAGCGAGCGTGAATACGAGAATGCGCTCCGTCCGCTTTCGTTTCGCGATTTTAGCGGACAAGCGAAAGTGGTCGAGAACTTGAAGGTGTTCGTCATGGCTGCAAGGATGCGCAAGGAGGCATTAGACCATGTATTGCTTCATGGACCTCCCGGTTTGGGAAAGACGACCCTGTCGAATATCATCGCGAATGAACTGGGTGTGGGCTTTAAGGTCACATCGGGTCCGGTATTGGATAAGCCGGGCGATTTGGCGGGCGTCTTGACTTCGCTCGAAAAGAACGACGTGTTGTTTATCGACGAGATTCATCGCTTGAGTCCCGTCGTAGAGGAATATTTATACTCCGCCATGGAGGATTACCGCATTGACATCATGATCGACAAAGGCCCCAGCGCACGTTCGATCCAGATTGATTTGGCGCCTTTTACATTGGTAGGAGCTACGACACGAAGCGGATTGCTGACCAGTCCGCTACGTGCACGTTTCGGCATCAACCTACATTTGGAATATTACGATGCTTCGACATTGACGAAGATTGTTCTCCGAAGTGCGGATATATTAAATGTACATTGCGAACTGGAAGCCGCTAAGGAGATTGCTTCCCGAAGTCGAGGGACGCCCCGTATTGCCAATGCCCTGCTTCGCCGGGTACGGGATTTCGCTCAGGTGAAAGGAAGTGGCAAGATAGACAAGGCGATTGCTTGCTATGCGCTGGAGGCATTGAACATCGACCGTTACGGATTAGACCAAATAGACAATAAATTATTAACGACCATCATTGATAAGTTCAAGGGAGGCCCTGTCGGACTGACAACTATCGCCACCGCATTGGGCGAGGATGCCGGAACCATCGAGGAGGTATATGAACCTTTCCTCATCAAAGAGGGTTTCCTGAAGCGGACACCCCGCGGACGGGAAGTTACCGAACTGGCCTACACGCATCTTGGACGGATGCACGATTTAGGCGATGGACAAGGGACATTGTTTTAAATAATATGGCAAACGGGATGAAGCGGTTGGCGAAAGAGACCGCAGTTTATGGATTAAGTAGCATTATTGGGCGATTCCTCAATTGGATGCTGGTACCGATGTACACCCGCGTCTTTACCGACACGGGTGATTTCGGAATCGTAACGAACCTCTACGGTTGGGTGGCACTTCTGCTGGTATTGCTGACGTGCGGCATGGAAACAGGATTCTTCCGGTTCATCAATAAAAAGGAGGAGAAGGAACCGATGCGGGTGTATGCGTCGGTCATGACATGGGTTGGCGGATTAGCGGCCGCATTCATCATACTCGTCCTACTTTTCCTGCACCCAATCGCTTCGGCTTTGGAATATCATGCTCCGTTGGAGTTCTTGGGGATGATGCTCGTCGTTACTGCCATCGATGCCTTTTGCTGCATTCCGTTTGCCTATCTGCGTTATGCCGGACAAGCTTACCGCTTTGCCGGCCTCAAGTTGCTGAATATCTTTTTGAACATTTTCTTGAACATCTTCTTCCTTGTGATATGTCCTTACCTTTACGCACGGATACCGGAAGCGATGAACTGGTTCTACCGGCCGGATTATGGTGTAGGCTACGTCTTTCTGACCAATGTCATTACGACCGGCGTTACCTTCCTTTGCTTGATACCTTCGATGCGTCCGGGATTCCAAGCCCGCCCCGATTGGAAGCTGCAAAAAGAGATCGTGCGCTACTCTTTCCCAATACTTATCTTAGGTATTGCCGGCATTTTCAATCAGACGGCAGACAAAATCCTCTTTCCGTTGCTGTTCGAGGATAAGGTCGAAGCGATGCGGCAACTGGGTATCTATGGTGCGTGCTTCAAGGTGGCGGTGGTGATGGTGATGTTCATCCAGGCGTTCCGCTATGCTTACGAACCTTTCATCTTCGCCAAGAATAAGAGCGAAGGAAATACGAAAGCATACAGCGAAGCGATGAAGTATTTCATTATTTTCTCGCTCGTTATCTTCCTGGGCGTGATGTTTTATATGGATATTATCAAACATTTCGTCGGCAGTCATTATTACGAAGGTTTGCAGGTCGTGCCGATTGTGATGTTGGGCGAGTTCTTCTTTGGCATCTACTTCAATCTCTCGTTCTGGTATAAATTAACCGACCAGACGCAGTGGGGCGCCTACTTTTCGATTATCGGCTGCGTAGCGACGGTGGCGATTATCATCCTCTTTACGCCTGCCTATGGTTACATGGCATGTGCTTGGGCGTCTTTCTTTTGCAACTTGCTCATGATGCTCCTCTCCTACTTTATCGGACAAAAGAAATATCCGATACCCTACGATTTGAAGTCGGCTGCCCTCTACACCGGTGTGACTGCAGGTCTTTATGTCGTCGGCATGTACGCGCCCATCGAGTCGACGCTGTTCCGGCTGGGATTCCGCTCTCTGCTTTTAGGCGTGTATGTTCTCTTGATGATACGCCGCGACTTGCCACTTCGCGAATTGCCTTATGTCGGGAAATATTTCAAATGAAACGTTTGTTCTTTTGCCTTGATGCAAAAGAACCAAAAAATCAGGCTTACACTCCAGAGGCTACAAATTCGCTTCGCTCCGCTAAAATCTCGGAAAACTCGCTTCGCTCAAACAGCCGAGATTTTTTCACGCTCCGCTTGGAATTTGCTTTACGCCTCTTTCGTTAGGCCGGTTTGGCTGCATTTTCATTTGTACAAGGCTAGAAACATTGTTTCTAAAGCTATGCAACATTGCATGAAGCTAGAATCATTGATTCTAAGAACATGCAACGCTGCGAGAGACTAGAATCATTGATTCTAGGAACATGCAATGCTGCGCGAAGCTAGAATCATTGATTCTAAGAACATACAACGCTGCGAGAGACTAGAATCATTGATTCTAAGAACATACAACGCTGCGAGAGACTAGAATCATTGATTCTAAGAATATACAACGCTGCGAGAGACTAGAATCATTGATTCTAAGAACATGCAACGCTGCGAGAGACTAGAATCGTTGATTCTAAGAACATACAACGCTGCGCGAAGCTAGAATCATTGATTCTAGAACTATGCAATACAGTGTGAAGCCAGATGCAATGCTTCCAGCTTGAGGCAGCAGAAGAAGGAAGGAGAAGACAGGGACAAACCGGTCTAACGGAAGAGACGTAAAGCAAATTCCAAGCGGAGCGTGAAAAAATCTCGGCTGTTTGAGCGAAGCGAGTTTTCCGAGATTTTAGCGGAGCGAAGCGAATTTGTAGCCTCTGGAGTGTAAGCCTTGAACTTTTGGTTCTTTTCTTTCAAGAGAAAAGAACAGAAATTCGTACATTTGCAGCCAATTGAACGAATATTAATTAACAGACAAGACAACATCAAATGAACGTAAAAAGATTAATTGGGAGCATACTGTTAGGATTCATGGCTTTAATGCCTGCGTATGCCGACGAAGGCATGTGGGTATTGAAAGAACTGAACAAACAGAATCTGGCCCGCATGAAAGAACTGGGATTCAATCCCTCGTATGAGCAATTGTATAGCGAGACCGACCCGTGCGTGGCCAATGCGGTAGTCATCTTTGGCGGAGGCTGTACGGGTATTACGGTTTCAAACGAAGGTCTAATCTTCACGAACCACCATTGCGGGTATGGTTCGATCCAGCAATTGAGCAGCGTAGAGCATGATTACCTGAAAGATGGATTCGTTTCGCAAAGCAAAGAGGAAGAATTGCCCGTGCCGGGATTGACCGTCCGCTATTTGCGCGAGACGATCGATGTGACGAACCGCATCGTATCTGAAATCGAAGGCATCGGCGAGGAATATAAACGCGTGATGGCGGCCGATTCGATTGGCCAAGTGTTATGCGACTCGATTGGTACAGACGAGTTCAAGGCAGCACAAGTAGTACCGTTCTATTCGGACAATAAATACTATTTAGTCGTGTATAATGTATTCCGCGACGTGCGCATGGTGTTTGCCCCGCCTTCGTCAGTCGGTAAATTTGGCGGCGATACGGATAACTGGATGTGGCCACGACATACGGGCGATTTCTCTGTTTTCCGCGTCTATGCAAATGCCAAGAACGAGCCGGCGGAATACGCAAAAGAGAACAAACCGTATCAACCCAAATATGTGGCAGAAGTATCCCTGCAAGGCTATACAGACAAGGATTATGCCATGACAATCGGCTTCCCCGGCAGCACGAGCCGTTACCTCTGTTCGTGGGGCGTACAACAACGTATTGAGAGCGAAAACGTACCGCGTATTGAAGTACGCGGCATCAAGCAGGATATTTGGAAACGTGCCATGTCGGCCAGCGATGCAGTTCGTATCAAATATGCGTCGAAATACGCAGGTAGTTCCAATTACTGGAAGAACTCTATCGGCATGAATAAGGGTTTGGCACGCCTTGGCGTCATCGCCCGCAAGCAAGAACAAGAGAAAGCGTTTGCCGCATGGGTGGCGCAAGATGCACAACGGAAAGCTAAATATGGCGAAGTACTGAAGATGCTGGAAGAGGGGTATACGTCGTCGGACGAATGCCAGCGCGCTTTGACCTACTTGATGGAATCTTTAGAGCGCGGCACGGAAATTGTAGGTCTGGCACGCATGGTCAATAGTTTCGACCCGGTTGGCTCGACTCTCGAAGAACGCCGCATCTTCCTCGAAGACCGTATCCAACCGTTCTTCAAGGATTACGAACCTACGCTCGACCAAGAGGTACTCGCCGCCATGATGCAAATCGCTAAACAGCGCATCCCGGCCAAATATCTGCCAGATGTATTTACGAAGATTGACAAGAAATATAAAGGCAATTACCAGAAATACGCAGCCGACGTCTTCAAGAAGACCAAACTCCTTTCATACGAGAATATTGTAGAGCTGATTGCCAATCCGAAGAAGAATGCCAAGTTGAAGAAAGATCCTGCGTTCGAACTCAGCTTCTCTTCGCTTGTGGCTATGCTGAATCTGCGGCAAGAGATGAACGACGCTTCCGATAAAATCATCCAGGGCGAACGTCTTTACCTGGCCGGTTTGATGGAAATGTATCCGGAAAAGACTTTCTATTCAGACGCGAACTTCACCATGCGCATGAGTTATGGTAGCATTGGCGGCTATCGTCCTTACGACGCGGCGTGGTACACTTACTTCACGACTGAGAAAGGTATCCTTGAAAAGCAAGATCCGACGAGCGACGAGTTTGCTGTACAACCTGAAATTCTCGACCTAATCAAAGAACGAGACTTCGGACCTTACGCCAACGCGGACGGCGACCTCCAGCTTTGCTTCCTGACGAACAACGACATCACCGGCGGTAATTCCGGTAGCCCGATATTCGATAAGAACGCCCGCCTCATCGGCCTCGCCTTCGACGGCAACTGGGAAGCCATGAGCGGCGATATCGCATTCGAACCGGAATTACAACGTTGCATCGGCGTTGACATCCGCTATGTCCTCTTCATGATAGATAAGTGGGGCCAATGCCCGCGCCTGATAGAAGAGCTAAAGCTGGTGAAGTAATCGGAACACGTTATTAGCTAATAGGATAACACGTTTTAAAGCGTACGATGCAAAGAGTTTGCAGCGTACGCTTTAATTGTAATGTGCCGAGCGAAACAAAGAGCGTGCAGAAAAAACAAAATGAATAGTCGCAATAACCCGCCTGAATCCTGAACAGGCCGAAAACAATAAGAGGCTATCTCGCGACAGCCCCCTACCTTTCAGTTTATCTTTCAATAATTATTATGAAAAACCACAGTGCAAAAATATACTAATTGTCAATAATGCGTTCTTCTTTGACAACGCAAAGATATATCTTTTTCATTCAACACTTATTACAAGCGTATGAATAAATAAGCAGATTAATATTTTTTCTTTCGCCCTTTTCCTTTTGAATGTTCAAAACGGCGTCCTTTTCGTTTTTGGCCACTGGGAACAGCCTCAACCGAAACCTTCCGATTACCCACTTGCAATACCCGAAAACTATTAATAATACGTTCAACTTCTGCATTTTGCACATCAAAGGTAGAATACAGTTTCTTCACCTCGATACGACGCATCCGAATGCCACCGCCCACTTGTTGATACACCAACTTAATCAGCGAATCTTGTCCCAAACCATCGATACCGCCTAAATTTATCCGCAAATGCGTATATCCATTATTACTATCCGTTTCTTTCTTAGCTTTCGCTTTCTTTGCAGGAACCTCAGTTTTTACCTTCTTAGACTTAGGCTCATCGCTCAGTACTTTAATATCGCCATTATTCTTATAATATTCAATCATGCGATTAAATTCGAGCGAGACGATACGCTTAATTATATCCTCCTTATCAAGCCAATCTAGTTTGCGGAAAATTTGAGGCATCAAATCAGCAATTTCCTCTTCGTCCACCTTTACCCGTTCGATTTCATCCATAAAGTTGAAAAGCTGCTTCGTACAAACCTCTTTGCCAGTCGGGACCTTTCCTGCCTCAAACTTCTTATTGATAACCGATTCAATATCCCGGATTTTACGTTTCTCGCGCACATGACAAATACAGATAGAAATACCTGTTTTTCCCGCACGCCCAGTTCGTCCACGTCGATGTGTATACGATTCTACATCATCCGGGAGCCCATAATTAATTACATGCGTCAAATCATCTACATCCAAACCACGAGCCGCCACATCCGTAGCCACCAATAATTGCAAATGGCGAATCCGGAACTTTTGCATCACATAATCTCGTTGCGATTGACTCAACTCACCATGCAACGCATCTGCATTATATCCATCCCGAATCAACTTATCCGCAATTTCTTGCGTTTCTTTACGCGTACGACAAAAGACAATGCCATAAATATTAGGATAATAATCGACAATACGTTTTAAAGCCACATATTTATCTTGTGCACGTACCATATAATAGATATCACGGATATTTTGATTTCCCTCGTTTTTACGTCCGATGACAATTTCTTTCGGTTCATACATATATTGCTTGGCAATAGCAGCAATACCCTTCGGCATCGTAGCTGAGAAGAGCAACGTATGACGTTCTGCAGGAAGAGCCTCGAATATCGCATTAATACTTTCCGAGAATCCCATATCCAACATCTCGTCCGCCTCATCTAAAACGACATTTCCCACACCACTTAAATCCACTTTCTTACGACGCATCAAATCCATCAAACGTCCCGGAGTTGCCACCAAAATATGTACTCCTTTCTGAAGCATATTAATTTGGCTTTCAATACTTGAGCCACCATAAACGGGCAACACTTTGAGACGAGTAATATATTTCGAATAATCCTTTAAATCGTCTGCTATCTGCAAGCACAATTCGCGCGTCGGACACAAAATCAATACTTGTGGATAAGTATTTTCAACCACGACCCGTTGCAATAAAGGCAAACCATACGCCGCCGTTTTTCCCGTACCTGTCTGAGCCAACGCGATTACATCATCATTTCCTTCCAGCAAAATAGGAATTACCTCTTCTTGCACCGGCATAGGAACCTCATAACCTAACTCTTGGATTGCGCGCAAAATAGGTTCTGCAATCCTCAATTCTTCAAATGTCTTCAAATTATGTGTATTTGTAAATATATAAAATGCTTAAGCGGGCACAAAGATACGCAATCCTTTCTACTTTAACAATATCTCTCGCAATTGTGCTTGATCTTGAGAAGAAAAATGCAGCTCTTTCTCAGTATATTCTTGAAACGAATCATATTTCCGATCAATTTCTTGGTAAGCAATATCTAAGAAACTCTCTTTGGCAGAGAGAAGCACCGTGATAGTCTCCTGCGCATCTAGACTCATCGAACAAGCATCTTTCGCAAAAAAACCTACGTCAATATAACGGTTCGACGCTAAATAATCTTGCATCACGCTTTCACGCGGGACGTCCAGCAAAGTAAGCAACAAAGAAGAAAGAAAACCTGTCCGGTCCTTCCCCAAATCATCTTGTATCAAGATCGGATAGTTCGCCTCATCTAAAAACAGATGCAATGCTTCGCCAAACACATCATAATCTTGAGTGACAAATTGAAGGTATTTATCCTCCATATATAAAATGCCATCTTGCTTCCGAAGCGTATTTGCCTGCAAACGCTCCATAAGCGCATCCCTATCACCATCTGAAATCGATACACGAACCACGTTAGCTTTTGCAAAAGAAATAGGAGCTGCTTCTACTTCCTTTTTTGAACGAAGATCCAAAATCGTACGAATACCTATACTACTCAGGCGTACAGAATCTCGCACATCAAAGCGTTCGATAGAACCCGAGCGATAAATCATACCCCATTTCATTTGCTTTCCTTTGGAAGTATAATAACCACCTAAATCGCGGAAATTCTGTATATTATCCATAAAGGAATAACGTGCACTTACATCATATTGATATTCTCCATCAAAAATAAGGCGAAAATACAATCGTTTTAAGTTATCATTGGTAATGAATGTAGTTACACCGTCTTCTATTTTTGCCGATAATGCCGGAACGGACATATCGAAATTTTCGGGTGTCGCGGAGGCATATACTTGCACCTGTCCTTTCAATTTAGGATCTGTTTCCCACTTGAGAATATAATTACCCACTTCATCCCGCACGCAAACCACGCGGATATTACCGGCTTTTGGCGTACATCCTACAAGCCATATCCACATCCAACCTATCAAGCCTAATGCGCACCATTTCCTATTCATACGATGAACCTCTTACCTTCATTTTGCACAAAGATAAACGAATACACGACTACCTATTTCTACATTATACTAATTTAACCTCCTTTTTAGAGTTGGTAATTCTTGGCGAAATCCCGCGAAATATAATTATCCATGTGCTGACATACTTCGCTGGATAAATCCAAACCACAACGGATTATCTTTTGCCATTGTATCTCGGTCAATGTATTCAAATCTTTTTTCCTAATGTTATATTTCAAAAGTCCATAAAGAACACCTGCATTGAAATTATCACCCGCGCCTATTGTACTAACCAACGGAATTTCAGGAGCATCATAATGAGCTTTCACGCGTTCCGTGCGAAGATCTACCCCTTGGCCTCCATGCGTCATCAGAAAATTTTTACAATAAAATTGGACATGCTCCTGATAAACTTTATCTACTTGGTTTTCTTGAAACAGATTCTCAAAATCTTCATCAGAACCTCGGATGATATCGGCAAATTCAAAATTCTCGAGAACGGTCGGCAACAAATGGATAGCCTCATGGACATGCGCTTTCCGGAAATTCGGATCATAGTAAATGATAGCCCTCCGCTCGGTAGCATATTCTACAAACTCACGTACTCGTTTCCTCAAAACAGGATCTACACAGAAATAGGAACCCATGATAAAAATATCATCTTCGTCTATGGGAGGGAAAGGTACATCCAACCGTCGATTAGGGAAACTCTTATAAAATGTGTAATGGGCATTCTGTTCTTCATCGAGAAAAGCCAACGAAATCGGACTTTTCCCATCTGGGAAAAAATCGATGTATTGAGTCGAAATATGATTCTCTTCCATGAAAGACTGAATAAGCCCCCCCACTTGGTCTTTACCCAATTCGCTAATAAATAACACTTCATTACCCAACCTTCCTAAAGAAACCAGGCCATTGAATACCGACCCGCCCGGAACAGCCGCATAGGGCTGGTTGTTCTGAAAGATAATATCCAAAATAGTTTCGCCGATGCCGATGATTTTCCTCATATTGCGTCTCCTTTCTTCTTACTTATTTTTCTTCCTGGCTCTGCGCGCGGCTTTTTGAACCCAGATAACCACCATGATGTCGTTTGGCATATTCTCGATTGGTGAAACCGATTTTCTTCATGGTCCGTACGACAAGGATATCGCCGATGACGGTCATGACCGTAGTCGAAGTAGTGGGCGTCAGTCCCAAAGGACAAACTTCGGCCGGCGCACCTGTAGGCAAACAAATGGCCGCTTCGCGCGCCAACTCGCTCCCCGGATTACCGGTAATGACGATAAATTTCATCGCTGGTACTAATCCACGTGTGAGACTAACCAGTTCGACCAGCTCCCTTGTCCGTCCGGAATTGGAAACCAATAACATGAGATCATTCTCCCGCACGATACCCAAATCGCCATGTTGCGCTTCGCTGGGATGGAGAAACGATGCCGGCGTGCCCGTTGAACTGAAGGTCGTCGCCATGTTCATGGCAATCTGTCCTGCCTTACCCATACCGCTGGTAATCAATTTTCCACCACGATGATGTACATATTCGATGATTAAATCCGTTGCCCCTTCGTAGTCTGAAGTCAACGGGATGTTGCGCACCGCATCTGCCTCTTGCGCTAATATGGCAGCTATTTCTTCGTTTACCATTGTCTCATTTCTAATTTGATTGTAGGCACAAAACTACAATATTTTTTGCACATGGCAAGGGTAAACAGGAAATGGGGGAAAAATCCATGTGAGAAACTTTCAAAATATTCATAAAATCAACCTATCACACATTTTACAAGAAGTAAAATCGAAACACACCGGCGTAAATGAACATTGAAGGGCTTCAAAACTCAATCTCTCCGGTTCAAGTTGTGACACTCCTCTACATGTCACGTTTCTTCCTTTTTCCATCGCTTCCTTTCCCTTTTCGCCATCTTTTTCTATCTTTGCGTCCATATTAATCAAAATAAACACAAACAGGCCATGAAAAAAATCGGATTACTGCTGGCAACGCTTTGCTTCGGAACAAGCCTTTGGGCCGGAAATGGATGGAAAGAGACACGCCACGTGATTTTCCAACCCAGCAATGCTGCAAAAATACAAATGCTTCAACCCGACGAGTCCGTCGCTGCTACCATCGAACTAACTCAAACGGAAGTCCCTACGCACAAATATCTACGAGTCGTGGGGAATGTCCGAATGCCTATTCCTTTCGAAAAAAGAGGAGAAGAAATGTTTCGGCGGGTAGAATATCTCATCGACGACAATCTGGATTCCCTCGTGCGGCATAATGACACTTATTCGCTTTATTTCAAAGGAAATGGAGAAGCATTCGAGCGATATGCCTATTACCGCCTTGAAAAGGAACTACTCGGAGCAGGAGAATTGGAAATCCGAGTACCAGTAGTCCGTCAACAGAATCTACAGGTATCGCCTCAAGGGGAATTTGGCCTCGAACTGGAAATCTATTACGACCAACCAGGACGGGCAGCCGAAGATATTTACGACACCCCAGATTCTATTCTGTTTGTACCAATTTCAGCCGGCACTTCCGGCTACCGGGAAATCAAGCAAAGTTTCCGTTTACCCTCGCATGTCGCTTGCATCTTATTGCGTGCTGGCGGTCATTTGTTTTCAGGCGAATGCTGGTTGGAAGCACCACGCTTATACCTGAACGGAAAAAACATAGGCCAGATACCATTTATCAAACAGGCACAACAGACAGACAAGAAAAATTATTGGGTAGGCGTGAATCTCTCTACCCGCAGTTGGCCGCGTTGGCGCTTAAAACGGAACGGTCAAGTTATCTTTGAAGATTACATTTTCGATAGGGCTTCCAACATAGCCGACTTTTATATTCCATTGCCTCCCGATACGAAATCAGGAGACCAGATTGAGCTCTCTCTCCGAAAAGAGGCACACCGCGCTGCTTTCCCTTACGAGCTCCGTTCTATTGAAATCATCGAAGAAACCGCACGTCCTTTTGAAATCATCAGTGTTCCTCGTTTCGTGCGCCAACAAAGTGATTTTGGCATATTGATTGAAACCAATCAACCCAACGTGCGTTTAAAAATCTCTGCAAAAGGAAGCGAGCCGAGCGAACAAATAAAACAATGTGTCGACAAAGGCCTACACGTCGTACAATTACGAGCGGGCAAGGCGGGAGAATCTATTCCTATCCAAATTGAATCGTCCGGACAAATCCAACAAGATACTGTTTGCCAAGTCATCGCGCAGAGTGGCGAACCCATTTACCTCTCATCCGGAGATGAAATATACATGGATAAGCAATACGGCATTTACGACTATTTTTTTAAATGGTATATTTCACAACGCATCGGGAACTGGTACCAATTCCGCCCCTCCTATCAATGGAGCGGATTCCGCATGGCTAATCCGGAAATCATTCGGCACTACGTTCTCCTGCTCGACCAACTGAAAATGCCCTATGCTTGGCAAGTAGAAGGCCGCACATTGGCCAGCACGCGTATAAATCCATCCTTGGAGACATTACAAACTCCGATGTTCCACGGGAAACAAGCACACGAGAATGATGGCGGTTATTATTATTGGCAACACTTTCATTATCAAGGGTTATTCTCAGATATGGCAGCCCGGGCACGTCCTTTTGGAGGTATTTTTGCCAAACATCGTCCAATCTATACCAACCATGGTACATTTATCCATTACGATACGCAGGGCGTGCAGGATATGGCCGACGGAGCTCGGACGTTCGTTGCCAATATTCGTTCATCCAAAGGAGAAAGTACACGCCATACAGGCCCCTCAACGCTCTTCCGTTATTTATATCAAGCCGGATATGAATGGTTGGGCGCCGAACAAATGTATGGACCGGAAGAAGTTATCCTTTCTGCATTACGCGGAGCTTCGTACGCTTACAGCAAGACACAATATGGGACGCTCCACGCCATGCAATGGGGATCTGGACCTTTCACCGATCCATGTCATGCCTTGCGTCTTTACCTTTCACTGGCTGTAGCTTATATGCATGGTTCCTCTCATCTCAATACCGAAGAAGCTCTTTGGACGGATGAATACGCGAACGACCGATATACGAAGTCTGGAAAGGAACATCTCCATGCACAACATCAAATGCTGGATTTCATTGAAACGCATAGCCGCCGAGGAACACTCACGAGCCGCGTCGCCGTTTTGCAAGGAAAAAACGATGCTTGGAAGTCATTCGGACGCGGACCACTTTGGTCACAAGATGGAAAGAAATGGAAATTCAATGCTGCTTGCGAGAGCTTTGACCTTCTCAAGGTCTTTTATCCCGATAATATCATTGATGGATGCGGCCCGGAAGGATGGTTTACGACAACGCCCTACGGCACCATCGATTTATTACCCATAGAAGCGCCGCAAGATGTAATGAATCGTTATCGCGCCCTTATCTTTTTAGGCTGGAATACGTATGATGCAGATTATTTCGAGCGCATCCGGAATTATGTATTCAAAGGCGGGACACTTTTACTCTCTGCTGCGCATTTGAATGCCGAGTTGCAACCCGACATGCCTCCCTGTTTCCCGAAGGAGGACTCCCTAATTCGCGAACTTTTAGGTAATAATTATGCCTCTTTAACACAAAAGACCGAAATCTCGTATGGTTTAGGCAAAATCATTTATTTCCCCCAGAAAGCCTATCCGGCAGAAGAGAGTTTACGGGAAGCTTATTGCACGGAAATGGAAAAGATAGCCCAAGAGGCCATTAACCATGAACCAGCGAAAGGATGGATAACTCCTTCTCCTGAAATCGGCTTTACGGTATGGGACGATGCAGGGCGGCGCACCCTTTATCTACTCAATACAGACTGGCAAAGCGACAAGGAACTACGCAATGCCTCTTTTGTCTATGGAACAAAGCAATTTACCATTCCTGTACGTCGTTACCACATCGAAACCATTCATTGCGCACAAGGCTTAGCCTTACGGCCCGAAGCCAATACAAGCGATGTGCTTACCATCGAAAAGGACAACGAAGGTTGGAAAGTCTGCGTGCAAACGACCGGAAAGGATACATTACACTGGATGAATGCCCTGACAGGAGAAACAGGAAGTTTTGCCATAACTGATGCAGGAATCCATGAGTTGATAGTAAAATGAACAGCGAGGGAGAAAAGGAAGCCGAATTAATCCGTCGAATGGCACTCTGGAATGACGAGGACGCTTTTCGCACCTTGTTCTATGATTTCTTTTCTCCTTTATGTGTCTTTGCACGACGTTATCTCGAATCAATAGATGATTGCGAGGATGTCGTGCAAGAAGTATTCTATCGCCTCTGGAAGAATCGGACGCAATTACACATCGAATCATCCGTCCGCAACTTCCTTTTAACCAGCGTCCGGAATGCCTGTTTAGATACATTACGACGCCAGATGGCCGAGGAAAACTGGATTGTCCATTTACAGGAACATAAAAAAGAAGAAACAGACACTTCCGACTTCTATACAACGCACGAATTGGAAGAACTCCTCCGAACCGCTTTAGGAAAGTTGCCCGAACCCATTGCTGAGACTTTCCGGCTGAACCGCTTTGAAGGAAAGACCTATGCGGAAATCGCTGATGAAAAAGGGCTTTCCATAAAAACCATCGAAGCTTATATCTCGAAAGCCTTGCGTCTTCTCCGAAAGGAATTGAAGGATTATTTGCCTTTTTTCGTAGGATTTTTAGGATAATTAGATAGGGTAAGCAGGCATAGGCTTCGTCAATGAAACAGAACAAAGGAATATGATGAACGAAGAAGACAAGAAAATAGAAGATTGGTTAGAGCGGTTGCAGATGCAACGCAAAATAGATGTAGACAAAAACTGGAAGCAATTGCACCAGCGCATTCATCGAGACGAGACAAAACGACGCTTACTTCGCATCGCATACCGGATGGCAGCCGTTTTGTTATTGCCTGCCTTGCTCCTTTCCGGCTATCTATATCAGCAACTCAACCAATTAGAATCCCAACCGATAGCGCAAGTCGAGTTAACTACGGCCTACGGGGTTGTATCCAAGGTTAAACTATCCGATGGCTCGGAGGTATGGTTAAATTCTGGTTCGAAATTAATTTATCCTTCGCGATTTGAAGGAGAAAAACGGACGGTATTCTTATCTGGCGAAGCCTATTTCCATGTCATGTCCGACCGCACACATCGTTTTGAAGTGCAAACCGGGCATGGATTGGTGGTAAGCGCTTACGGGACAGAGTTCAATGTTCAAGCCTACGACGATGAAACCGACATTATTGCCACATTAGCAAACGGGAACATCGAAGTTGAACAAACGAATACCCGCCAACGCGAAGACTTACAACCCGGCGAACAACTTATTTACACGAAAAAAGAGGGTAAAATGCAGACAAAAGAAGCCAGCCTCTTGGCTGAAACCGCTTGGCGAGAGGGTAAAATCGTTTTCCGCCGAACTCCCATGCAAGAGGTAGTCCGTCAATTGTCGCGCCACTTCAACGTCGACATCCAATTGCAAGGAAAAGAACTCTACGAATATACCTATTCGGCCACGTTTACGACCGAAACCCTCACGGAAATCCTTGATTTATTAGAAAAAACAGCCCCTATCCGGTGTGAAATCATCCACCCGGAACCAACCGCCGATTATGCCTTCTCGAAAAAGAAAGTATGGATTCATTCCTTACCTTGAACGAAAATGCCGAAGGGCTTGACAAAAAATGAAAAAGATACGAGGAAATCTCTATCTTTAGGCTAAAGATACATATCTTTAAGTTGCAGATACGTATCTTCAGACTGAAGATATATATCTTTAATCTAAAGATAGAAAATTCTTCGGATGTTTTGAACTTTTGAAAAGGGCTTTTGAAATATAGCCCAAGGCTTTCCGAAAATAAATTCGACATAAATCAAAAAAAGTAAGAATTTCCCATAGGGTATTTCCCGACTGGTTTCGTCAATATAGCAAAGACATTTTAATAATAACACAGTAAAAAAGTAATATCATGAAGAAAGAAACAGACACCGGATAAGAAAAGAAAAGCGGAGACGTTGGCTCGCCTCCGCGCGTAAACCCCGCTGCCTTGCCCGAACATCCTACCTTTCGAAAGGCAGCCTTAAGAGATAAACAAGTATTTACCTAAATGATTTACAGCGTAAAAATATGAAGAAAATTATAACACTTCAGCATTTTAAATCATCTTATGATTTATTACCTAAAATACCCATGCGTATGCGGATTACATCATTATTGTTAGCCGGTTTTCTGGTGCAGACACAAGCCGCCTCGCTCTATTCGCAAGAAACGCGTATCTCGTTGGAGATGAAAAATACAACGGTAGAAAAAGTATTGGACGAAATCGAGGCGAAGTCCGATTATTCTTTCTTATATAATCATACCCTAATCAATGTGGATAGAAGGGTCTCTATCGATGTGGATGCGAAAGACATCGAATCGGTACTTCATACCCTTTTCAATGGCACGGATGTAGTTTATACCATCAAAAATAACCAAATCATCTTAAGCAGAAGGGCAAACCATCAGGTAGAAAACCCAGCCACACAAGGGACACAACAACGAAAGATGGTGAGCGGTACGGTAGTAGATGCTTCCGGTGTGCCTGTGATTGGGGCAAATGTCTATGAGAAAGGGACAACCAACGGTACGATAACCGATATGGACGGTCGTTTCTCTTTAGAAGCAAGTACCAGCTCGACACTGGAAATCTCGTATATCGGCTATACGGCCCAAACGATAAAAGTAGGCCATCAAAACACTTTTCACATCACCCTGAAAGAAGATTCCAAAGCATTGGAAGAAGTGGTGGTGGTTGGTTATGGTACGCAAAAGAAAGTGAATCTGACAGGAGCCATATCAACAGTGAAAATGGATGACGTAATAGGAAATCGACCTGTAGGCAATACGGCGCAAGCATTAGAAGGTGCTATTCCGGGTTTGCAAGTAAGCCGCAATAATGGCAAACCAGGTACGACTATCAATATGAACGTACGAGGAGCGACTTCGATCAACGACAATACAAATGGGGCGCCTCTGGTCTTGGTAGACAACGTCCCGATGGATATAGACTTATTGGATCCAAATGACATAGAAAGTGTAACGACTTTGAAAGATGCTGCCGCATCGGCTATCTATGGAGCACGTGCGGCTTTTGGTGTGATTCTTATTACAACTAAGCAAGGGAAGAAAGATGCTCCGATGCGGGTAACTTACAATAATAACTTTTCTTTTTCCCAACCAGCCTCTTTGTTGGATAAAGTAAATCCTTATCGGACTGTACAAACGTATGCCGACATGGGATTACAACGCTATTACGGAGGGCAAGATACAGGGCAATGGCTCCAATTTATAAACGAATACGACCAAGGACAACATCCCGAAGGTTATCTGTGGTCGGATGGCGTTCGATATAACCTGGCGGCATCCGATGTGATCGACGACATGATGGCCAAAGTCGGATTCCAACAACAACATAATATTTCTGTTTCAGGAGGAAGTAAAAAAGCAACTTATCGTGTGGCATTTGGTATGATTGATGAGAACGGTGTATTAGTAGGAGATAAAGATACTTATAAAAGATATAACGCATCAGCTTTTGTAAGTATGGATGCGAATAAGTACCTAACCGTACAAACCGATATCCGTTATTCAGATTCTAATACTTCTACAGCCGTTGGCGGAACATCCGAATGGGGTTCTGCCGGGATATGGGCTTTTGCACAAAATCGTCCATCCAATACGCCATTAGGTTCTGGATATACGACGGAAGATGGTACAGAATTATTGCCATACGGCACACCACGTAACTTCTTGGAACTTTCCACTCCTAAAATAAATAGGAACAATAATATCCGTCTATTAGGGCGATTGATCGCAAAGCCTATTCAAGACTTAGAAATTATAGGTGAATACAGCTTTAACCGTTATTGGGCATCCGAAAGGACATTCAACGACCAGTTCGATTTCATAGAGACCATAACAGGTGAAAGGAAAACATCCTATAATACTTCCACCTATACCATGCTCCAATCCTTCGAGACGACCAATGCCATCAACGCGTATGCAACCTATAGCAAAGAAATAGACGATCACTCCTTTTCGGCGATGGTGGGTTATAACCAAGAGAATTGGTATAGCGAATCATTACAAGCGTCCAGACAAGACCCTATTAATCAGAAATTGCCATCCATTTCTCAATCGACCGGAACGATAGAATCCGAAGATCATTTCTATGAATATGCGATACGAAGCTTATTTTATCGCGTGAACTATTCTTATAAAGGGAAATATCTATTTGAAGCTAATGGTAGATATGATGGATCTTCTCGTTTTCCAAAAGATGATCGTTTCGGATTTTTCCCGTCTTTCTCAGCAGGATGGCGTATATCCGAAGAAGCTTTTATGGAAAGTACGAAGGATTATCTTAATAACCTAAAGTTAAGAGCTTCATGGGGAAGCATTGGCAATCAAAACGTAGATTATTATGCCTACTTGGCAACGATGGCAGCTAACAGTAGCTTGAATTGGATCCTTCCAGGTTCCGACAAATACGTTACAACACTCGATCCTCCTGGATTAGTAAGTTCTTCATTTACTTGGGAAACTGTAAACACATTGGACGTGGGTATAGATTTGAATATGTTCAATCGATTAGGCATTATTTTCGATTGGTATAAACGAGATACCAAAGATATGTTGACTGCAGCCCAACCTCTGCCTTCTGTCCTAGGTGCATCTGCCCCAAAAGTCAATGCGGCAAACATGACGAGTAAAGGTTGGGAATTGTCATTGACATGGAATGACCAAATAGGGAAAGTAAAATACAATGTGGGTCTCAATCTATATGATTCAAGGTCTAAAATAACAAAATATAGTAATGACGAGCAGTTACTGACCTACACCGATACGGAAGATAACGTCGAGAAAACTTATTATCGGGAAGGTATGGAGTTTGGAGAGATATGGGGCTATCAAACGGACCGTTTCTATACGGTAAATGATTTTGTAGACGGTAAATTGAAAGAGAATATTCCTGCTTTCCGTGGCCAAAATAGGGATAATGTACAACCTGGAGACATCTTATATAAAGACTTAGATGGCGACGGGGAAATAAGCAATGGAGATAATTCATTGAATAACCCTGGTGATTTGAGTGTCATAGGGAATAGTACTCCGCGCTTCCAATATGGAATTACAGGAGGCATTTCTTATCGCGACTTCGATTTGTCTTTCTTCTTCACCGGAGTGGGTAAACGCGATTTGTGGATTAGCCAATTATGGATACCAAGTGGACAATTTCCTTCAGCAATAGAAGAATATCAAACGGATTATTGGACGGAAGAAAATCAAAATGCTTTTTATCCACGTTTGTATGGAGAAGGTGGAAATGATAGCTATAACCACCAACGCCAAACGAAATATCTATTTGACGGTTCTTATGTCCGTTTGAAGAATGTAACGATTGGGTATAATCTTCCGAAAGCAATCTGTACGAAACTAAACATTCAACGTTTTAGGATATTCTTAAGTGGTGAGAATTTATTTACTATACACCATTTACCCACAGGATATTATCCGGATACGTATAGCATGTCTCCAGGAAGTAACAAGATAGATGCCAATATCGAAGGTGATTCAAGCGCAAACGGTTGGGCTTATCCTTTGATGCGGCAATATTCATTCGGTATTAACCTTACATTTTAATTAGGAGGATTGAGCAATGAAAAAAGTAATTATAAGCATCAGTAGCATTTTGTTTTTATTTTCATCTTGTCTGAATAATGATTATTTGGACCGATTGCCTTTAGACCAGCAAACAGAAGAGACGGCATTTTCGTCTTATGAGAATTTCCAAACGTATGCATGGCAATTCTATACTTACTTGGAGGCAGATGCTGGTCCGACGTCTTTAGACGCAGGCCCGACGTCCACAAGCATATTTGATTGTTATTCAGATAATGGTTTCTTCGGTAGTCCGAATAACGAAAACCCTTGGGTATGGCAAACCGTTACAGTGCCCAGCACCACAAATAATTGGGATACGCCTTATACTCGCATCCGTGCCATTAATATTCTGTTGGACAACATTGATGCATCAAGTATGACGGATGAAGAAAAGAATCATTGGCGAAGCGTAGGCTATTTCTTTAAGGCAAATGAATATTACCGGTTGATTGCTTATTTCGGTAGTGCGATTTGGGTCGAACATGCCTTGCAAGATACAGATACCGATGTGCTTTATAGTGCACGTATGCCACGCGAGGAGTTAGCAGCTAAAGTTCTGGATATGTTAGAATACGCCAAAGATAATATCCAAATAAACGGAGATGGAGATAATACTATTAATCGAGACGTTGTATTAGCATTGATTTCTCGTTTCGGCTTATTTGAAGGAACATGGCAAAAGTATCATGGCATTTCGAATGGAGAAGCTTATTTGCAAGCAAGCTTTGAGGCATCCAACGAATTGATAGCGGCCCATCCACAAGTTCATGTTAATTACGACGAACTTTTCAATTCGGAAAGTTTGGCTGGCATTGAGGGTATTTTATTATACAAGAACTTCTTATCTGATGGGAAAGGACATAATATGACGCGCTATGTCCGTACTTCTTCTCATTATGGTGAGGTTTGCGCAGAGGCCATAGCTGCTTATCTTTGCCAAGATGGAAAACCTATCTATACGAGCGATTTGTTTGAAGGAGATAAGGAAACAGGCGACGCAGATGTCTATACCGAGTTTCGGAACCGCGATTACCGTTTGTATTGGAATGTATGCCCTCCATATAAAGTAAATAGCCCCTCGGCCACAAATACAGATATGGCATTGGTTACAGACACCGAGAATCCGGTAGATCGGGAATATATAGACTTAATGGCCGAATTATGTGCAGGGACAACTTCGACCAAGACCTTGCCCATGTTGCAATGGGCTGGGCAAATCTTGCGGGAGATTCCTCATTTCCGCGAGAATGCATACGGCATGGGGCAAGGTTTCATGACTTCGTATGGAGGCTATTATGTATGGAAATACTATAATACGGTAACACCTGTCAATTCGGCGGGGAATTTGAATTCAACAGATTATCCTTTATTCCGCATGGGAGAAGTCATGGTAAACCATGCAGAAGCTGCTTTCGAATTAGGTAAATTCAACCAAAGCGTGGCGGATGCGACTATCAATGTCCTTCGGGATCGCGCACATGTAGCTCACATGCAAGTATCAGAAATCACCTCCGATTTTGACCCGAAGCGCGATATAAGCGTAGATCCTGTTTTGTGGGAAATACGCCGTGAACGCCGGGTAGAATTGATGTTCGAAGGTTTTCGCAATGATGATTTGCGCCGATGGAAGAAGGGAGAATATATGAATAAACAACAGGTAGGCGTTTATCTGAAGAAATCGGATCTGGAAGATGAGCGGCATCGCGGGGAAGAGGCAAACGTAAACAACTTCCTGCTCCAGTTGGATCGCCAAGGCGACGAAGGACGTGTGGTATTCTTCTCGGATCCAATCGTATCCGGAAAAGGTTGGCAAGATTATTATTACTTGTATCCGCTTCCAAGCAATGAATTATTATTGAATAAGAACTTGGAACAAAACCCAGGCTATCCGGCCACTAATACGGGATCTAACTAACCAATCTCTATCTTTAGACTAAAGATATATATCTGCAGCCTAAAGATAGAGATTTACTAACTACATACCTAATTTTATAAGGCATAGACAAAGATTTTAAATGCGATCATCATGAATCTTCTAAAGTATAGTTTGTGTTTACTGGTGGGAAGTTTTGCTGCTTCTCCAACTGCTTTTTCGCAAGAGAGAGTAAACGTGGTATTTATCTTGGCGGATGATTTGGGATATGGCGACTTGAGTTGTTACGGGCAAGAGAAATTCCAGACTCCTAACATCGATGAATTGGCACGGCATGGCATGCGTTTTACGCAATGTTATTCAGGGACAACCGTCAGTGCCCCTTCGCGATGCAGTTTGGTGACGGGGATGCACACAGGACATGCCTGCATTCGTGGCAATGGAAGCGTCAATCCGGATTACGAAGTGGCTCTTCCTATAGAGACGAATACGATTTTCAAATTATTCAAAGAGGCCGGGTATGCAACTGGGGCTTTTGGGAAATGGGGATTAGGTGAAGTCGGTAGTTCTGGAGACCCCAATAAGCAATCTGTCGACCATTTCTTTGGTTATAATAGTCAGTTGTTGGCTCATAATTATTACCCGGACCATTTATGGGATAATGATACACGGATCAATTATCCAGAAAATAGCAACGGACAATTCGGTACCTATTCTCAAGATGAGATACACAAGCAGGCGCTTCAATTCATCGACCAAAATCAAGATAAACCGTTCTTTCTATTCATCCCATACGTATTACCTCATGCCGAGCTATTAGTTCCAGAAGATAGTATTATTCAACACTTTCGTGGAATGTATCCGGAGCAACCTTTCCAGGGGGTGGATTCGGGTAAAATGTTCCGAAAAGGCGGATATTGTTCTCAAGTTTACCCCAGAGCGACCTTTGCTGCAATGGTTTATCGGTATGATGTGTATGTAGGCCAAATCATAGCCAAGTTAAAAGAATTGGGGCTTTATGAAAACACGCTTGTTATTTTTACCAGCGATAACGGACCGCATAAAGAAGGAGGTGCAGATCCTGCATTTTTCAATAGTAATGGCATTTATCGAGGACTTAAGCGAGATCTTTATGAAGGCGGTATTCGCGTCCCATTCATAGCCTCGTGGCCAGGCCATATCGCTGAATCTACCACCAACAACCATATGTGCGCTTTTTGGGATATGATGCCTACTTTTAATGAACTATTACAAAACAAAAAGATAGAGACAGACGGCATTAGCATACTCCCGACTTTGCTTGGAAAGGGAAATCAACAAGCACATGATTACCTTTATTTCGAGTTTCATGAACTCAATGGCAGACAATCCATCCGGCAAGGGAATTGGAAACTGATCCATCTGAATATACAAAAAGAATCCCGATACGAATTATATAATTTGGCATCCGATCCGTCCGAATATTATAATGTAGTATCTTTGTATCCTAAGAAGGCGGAAGAGTTGAAAGCGTTAATGCGGGAAGCACACCGATACGACGAAAATTGGCCACTTCTTCCTTCCGAATTTAAGTAAAATAAAAATTGCATTTATGAAGTACATAGCTTTTTGTGTAATGTTCCTTTTATCTTTAGATTTCCTATCCGCCCAAGAATGGACACCATCCGATTGGCCTGTATTGAAAAAATATGACGGGGCACATTTGTATCAGATTGCTTTACCTTTGGGTGGAATCGGGACTGGTACGGTTTCGCTGGGTGGACGTGGCGAATTGCGCGATTGGGAACTTATGAATGTCCCAGCGAAAAAATATAGCACAGTGACACCCGGCAACAATGCGCCTTTCTTTGCCATCTATGCCAAGCCACAAGGTGAAGCGGCTTCCACCACATTGCTGGCAGGTCCGCTTTATCCACAAGAATATTTACATTACGAAGGGCGTCCGGTAGATCATCACGGTATGCCGCGCTTTGCCGAGGCTTCGTTTGAGGCGGCTTATCCATTCGGGCAAGTACATCTATCAGATGAGGCATTGCCTATCCAAGTAACTATTAAAGGATTCAATCCGTTAATCCCTGGAGATGCAGAAGCAAGCGGAATGCCGCTAGCCGTATTATCATACGAAGTAGAAAACCGGACAGACAAACCAATGGAAGTATCCATATGCGGTTCGCTCCGTAATTTTATTGGAAAAGATGGAAGCAAATTCACGTCGAATTGGAAAGGGGACTTCATCCCTATAGGTGCCAAACAGAATAAAAATGAATACCGCACACAAGAAGGATTGAAAGGTATTTATTTCTACTCGGAAGGCGTAGAAAAAGAAGACCCTGCCTGGGGAACCTTGGCTTTAACGACACAATCCGATGGACAAGTAACTTATCGCACATCTTCTAAACCGGATGATTGGAACAATGCTATCTTGAATTTCTGGGATGATTTCTCAGACGACGGTTTGATGCAAGAGCGGACTGAACCGATAACAGAAGACGACCCAATGGCATCGTTGGCTGTTAAGAAAGAGATTAATCCCAAAGGGAAAGCTACGTTCACATTCTATCTGACCTGGAACTTTCCCAATCGAAAAGCTTGGTCGGAAACTATTGTAGGGAATTATTATAGCACACAATATACCGACGCTTGGGATGCTGCGCAAAAAATAGTCCCCCAAATTCCACAGTTAGAGAAAGAAACCCTTACTTTTGTCAATGCGTTCCTCGCAAGTTCGTATCCAGCAGAAGTGAAAGAAGCGGCTTTGTTCAATTTGGCTACGCTACGTTCGCAAACGGTTTTCAGACTTCCAAGTGGACATTTAATGGGTTGGGAAGGCGTGATGGATCGTTTTGGTTCTTGCCAAGGTTCATGCACGCATGTTTGGAATTATGAAGTGGCCACGCCTTATCTTTTTGGCGATTTAGCTCAGACGATGCGCGACGTGGAACTAAATTATGCCACCAAAGAGAACGGATTAATGAACTTCCGCGCCGCTTTACCTCTTTCGGAAGCCTCGAAAGGGAACGCGGCCGCAGCCGATGGACAAATGGGTTGTGTGATGAAAATGTACCGCGAATGGCAACTATCGGGAGACAACGCTTTCCTGGAAAAGAATTGGGAACAAACCAAGAAAATCCTTTCTTACGCCTGGACAGAAAAGGGTTGGGATGGCAATCAAGATGGCGTGATGGAAGGTTCGCAACACAATACCATGGATGTAAATTATTTCGGACCGAATCCTCAAATGGGTTTTTGGTATATGGGAGCTCTACGGGCTGCCGAAGAAATGGCGAAAGCTATGGGCGACAAAGCTTTTGCCAAGAAGTGCCGTCGGCTTTTCGAACAAGGTAGTACTTGGATGGATGCGAATCTCTTTAATGGCGAATACTACGAACACAAAATCACCAACCCAAAGACATTCGAGTTTCTCCACATGGACGACCCTCATGTAGAAATCCCCGCATTTCAACTGGGTAAAGGATGCTTGGTGGATCAATTGGTAGGGCAATACATGGCACATATTTGTGGCTTAGGTTATTTGGCCAATGAAGCGCATATCCGTACAACATTGGAAAGCATTATGAAGTATAATTACGTACCCAACTTCAGTCGACACTTCAACAATATGCGCTCTTACGTCATAGGCGATGAGGCCGGACTTCTGATGGCCTCTTGGCCGAAAGGACGCCTGGAGGTTCCTTTCCCTTATTTCGCCGAAGTGATGACTGGCTTTGAATATTGTGCGGCTGTAAGCATGTTATATGAAGGCATGGAAAACGAAGCGCTAACGTGCATCCGTTCTATCCGAGACCGTTTTGATGGAGCTAAGCGAAATCCATTTAGCGAAGCAGAGTGCGGGCATCATTATGCTCGTTCGATGGCAAGTTGGGCTGCAGTATTGGCATTAAGCGACTTCCATTACTCGGGCATTGATAAGCAAATAGGTTTTACGTCTAAACCAGGTACCTATTTCTGGAGCAATGGTTCGGCATGGGGACTTTGTACTATCTCCGCATCGAATGCCACACTTCAAGTCTTAAAAGGTTCTTTGTCTTTAAAGAAGTTCCAAGTAGGCGATAAAAGTATCCGATTAAAAAACGTAACCTTGAATTCCGGAGATGAAAAGACAATGAATTGGTAAACAATTAACAAATAATAAAAACAACGTATGAAAGTAAAGTATTGGTATGTATTAGTTTGCTTGCTCTGTTGCGAATGTCTGATGGCGGCAAGCACGGTGCGGGAGTCGTTGAGCTTCCAGAGTAACAAATTGGGTAAAGAGGTACGCTATTCTATCTACCTGCCGGACGGATATGATCATTCTACACGCAAATATCCGGTTCTTTATCTGCTGCATGGCTGGTCGGACAATGAAACGTCGTGGGTACAAATGGGCGAGGTGCAGCGTATTGCCGACGAAGCCATCGCGTCCCATCGGGCAGCAGAAATGATTATCGTCATGCCCGATGCCGGTGAAACATGGTATGTTAATTCTTATGATGGCCGTGTGCCTTACGAAGATATGTTTTTCGAAGAGCTGATCCCTTACATCGAAAAGACATACCGGGCCCGGGCCGACCGTGAATACCGAGCTATCGCCGGCCTTTCGATGGGGGGCTATGGTTCTTTCCTCTATACCCTTCATCATCCGGACATGTTCACAGCCTGTGCCCCGCTGAGTGCGGCGATTTATACCGACGAGCAAATGCAAAAGGCCTTGAATACCACGCGAGGTACGCTCTTCGATTCGATTTTCGGGAAGGGGAACCTGACGGAACATTGGCGTACAAACAGCGTACTCGACCTCTTAAACACGTTGGATGCTGAAAAGCCTTGGCGCGTGGCTTATTATCTGGATTGCGGCGACGAGGATTATTTGCTGCATGGCAACAACATCGCACATGAAATCTTGCAAGAAAAGAATATCAAACATGAACTTCGGGTGCGCGACGGAGGGCATACCTGGACCTATTGGCGCACGGCCTTACCCTCTGTCCTGGAGTTCGTGAGCGTCCGCTTCCGCCGGAGCTAATCCAATCCGCATTTTCCTCCAGTGTGGAGGGTTACTACCCACCACACCGGAGAAAATAGTTTAACATCCAGGCCAACAAATAATCCAATCCGAAATTTATGAGTTATCAGCAAGGATATTCCATTTGTAAACGTTACCTTTGCGGAAACATAATCGATAAATAGAGAAGACAATGAGAAACATGAAGCAAATTTTGCCTTTCGTGGCGGGTATCTGGTTGCTTTCGGCTTGTGCACAAGCTCCAAAAGATACGATGGCCTATCAGAACACCATCCCTGTGGAGGCGGGCGACAGCCACGAAATGATTATTGAAAAGGCGGCCCATGTAGTGCCTACAGCTAATCAGTTACATGCGTTGGAGAACGAGTTCATCGCATTCATCCACTTCGGGCCGAACACGTTTACAAAACGCGAGTGGGGAACGGGGCATGAAGACCCTAAGATATTCGACCTGAAGGCGCTGGATACCGACCAGTGGTGCGAAGCCATGAAAGCAGCGGGCATGAAGATGGTGATACTGACCGTAAAACATCACGATGGGTTTGTGCTCTGGCAAAGCCGTTATACGACACATGGCATCATGTCGACCGGCTTTGAAGGAGGAAAGGGCGACATCTTGAAGAACCTTTCGGCTTCGTGTCAAAAATATGGATTGAAGTTGGGTATTTACCTTTCGCCTGCCGATTTGTTCCAGATTGAAAGCAAAGATGGATTGTATGGGAATTTAAGTCCATACACGGAACGTGTCATTCCCCGCGAAGTGCCCGGCCGTCCGTTTGCCAATAAGACCACTTTCAAGTTTAAGGTAGATGATTATAATGAGTATTTCCTCAATCAATTGTTCGAGTTACTCACGGAATATGGCCCCATCCACGAAGTGTGGTTCGACGGCGCGCATCCGAAACGGAAAGGCGGACAGACCTACAACTATCAAGCCTGGAAAGAGTTGATACATACGTTAGCCCCCGAAGCCGTCATCTTTGGCCGAGAAGACGTGCGCTGGTGTGGTAATGAAGCCGGAGGTACGCGCCCGACAGAATGGAACGTGGTAGCTTATCAGGCAAATCCTGATACGATGAACCATTTCGCCGATATGACCGATGCTGATTTAGGTTCGCGTGAAAAACTCTATACCGCCAAATACCTCCATTACCAGCAGGCAGAAACCAACACTTCGATACGCGAAGGGTGGTTCTATCGAGACGATACGCACCAGAAGGTACGGAGCGCAGACGATGTATTTGATATTTATGAACGAGCCGTCGGTGGTAATTCTACCTTCCTTTTGAATATTCCGCCGAACCGGGACGGACGTTTCTCCGACGAAGATGTGAAAGTATTGCAGGAAGTGGGCCGACGTATCCACGAGACCTATGACACGAACCTGCTGGAAGGAGCCAAAGGACCAAAAGAGGTATTAGACAACGACCCCCACACATTCCTTCTGTTGGAGGGAAAGAATGAATTTGTCCTGTCTACTCCGAAGCCTATCACATTGAACCGTCTTGTATTGCAAGAGGCTGTAGCTACCCATAGCGAACGCGTGGAGAGCTTCGCCGTAGATGCCCAAATCGAAGGAGAATGGACCCAGATAGCTACCTCGACAAACATAGGCTACAAACGAATCCTCCGTTTCCCGGACGTTACGACCGACAAGATACGCGTCCGCATCCTCGAATCGAGAATGGCTCCGGCTATAAGTCATATTTCTGCGCATCATTATGCTGCCCGTCCGCCTCAGTTGAGTATCGATCAAGATAAAGAGGGACAAATCGTTATTTCTCCTAAACTCCAAGATTTCGGTTGGAATCAACATGGACAAAATGCCGCAGAGAACCTGAACGCAGGTTACACCATCCATTATACAACAGACGGAACAGAGCCTACAGCCCAATCTCCCGTCTATACTGCGCCTTTCCCTCAGACAAAGGGAGAAATTAAAGCTGTGGCTATATTGAATGGGGAAACAGGTAGCGTTGCCAGCGAACGGGCCGGACTCGCCAAAAAGAATTGGAAATTAATCAAAGCGGATGGAGAGGAAGAATCTCATCCTGCCACAGCGGCTTTCGACGCGAACCCATCTACCTATTGGAATGTGCAAAAAGGCGCGTTGCCACATCATATTACCATTGATTTGGGCGAAACGCATTCATTGGTAGGGTTTGCCTATACGCCACAGACCGTCAATTCACAAGGCATGATGGCTCGAGGCGTGATCAAAGCCAGCGAAAATGGCCAAACTTGGCGCACGGTCGAGAGCTTCGAGTTCGGAAACCTCATCAACGACCCCAGCAAACGTACGCACTTCTTCAAACAACCGCTTTCAACGCGCTACATCCAAGTGGAAGCCGTAGAAAGCACGGATGGCAAGAATTCCACCGCAATCGCCGAGCTGGATTTCTATTCCAATTGATATTTTCATCAGAAATCCTTATTTTTGTGGCCGAAAATAAGGATTTCTTTTATGGAATATATCATTAAATCTCCGGAAGGAATGTGGCAGGCGGACGTGATGTTGCCTGCTTCGAAGAGTATTAGCAACCGGGCATTGATTCTAAATGCATTAAGTTACAGTCCTTTTCCTATTCAAAATTTATCGGATTGTGACGATACGCATGTGCTTGTAAGGGCTTTAGAATCCAATGAGCGGGATTTCGATATCCAAGCGGCAGGGACGGCCATGCGTTTCCTGACGGCTTTCCTCGCGAAAATCATGGGAGAATGGACCATCACAGGAACTGAGCGGATGAAGAATCGCCCTATTCGTGTGTTGGTGGATGCACTTAATTCGTTGGGTGCGCGTATTGAATATATAGAGAAGGAGGGATTCCCTCCGCTGCGCATCTTCGGGAGTGCGTTGCAAGGCGGCGAGATCTCGCTGGCGGGCGACGTCAGTTCGCAATATATCTCTGCGCTATTGATGATTGCTCCTACCATGGAAAAGGGTTTGGTGCTGCATCTGACGGGGCATGTCATTTCGAAGCCCTATATCCAACTGACTTTGCAATTGATGAAACAATTTGGCGTCGAGGCCGAATGGCTGGGGGAATCGACTATCCGCGTGGCTCCGCAAAGTTATCAGCCCGTGCCATTTACTGTAGAAGCTGATTGGAGCGCCGCTTCCTATTGGTTTGAGATGATGGCGCTCGCGCCTCAAGCCCATATCTGTTTGCAGGGATTGTTCAAGCATAGTTTTCAAGGGGATGCCATGGGGGCTCGGCTGTTCGCGCAGTTGGGTGTCGGGTGCGATTTCGTCGAGGGCGTCACGCTCCGTCGGACAGGGCAAATCACCCGGAAGCTGGTGCATAATTTCGTAAACGAACCCGATTTGGCACAGACCTTTGCCGTCACCTGTGCGCTGCTGAACGTGCCGTTCTATTTCAATGGCCTTCAAACGCTCCGCATTAAGGAAACAGACCGTATTGCGGCCTTAAAAACAGAATTGAAAAAGCTCGGATACGTGCTGAAGGATCCGTCGGAGGGCGTCCTTATGTGGGACGGCGAGCGATGCGAATCCGAAACAAATCCTATTATCAACACCTACGAAGATCACCGAATGGCGTTGGCTTTTGCGCCCGTCGCCCTCGTCCGAAAGGAGGGTATCCGGATTGCAAATCCCCATGTCGTCAGCAAAAGTTATCCGCATTTCTGGGAACATCTCCTCGCTGCAGGCTTTTCGGTGGAATCTTAAATTTCTATTCGTAATTTTCTCTTACAATTATGTGGTATTTCATTTTAAGTTTAGTGGCGCTCGGGGTGGTGGCCGCTATTTTAGGCTATTTTCGCAATCGAAAGTTGCAACGGATGTTGGAACGGGGCGAAATTAGCGAAATCCCGGAACCAAGGGAGATTCCGGAGGAATGTTGTGGCCAGCACGAAGTCTGCGAACGAGATAGCCTCCTGGCTGCGGTAAGTAAAAAGATCGAATATTATGACGACGAAGAACTGGACCGTTTCCGCGGCGTGGAGCCTGAAGCTTATCCAGACAACGCCGTCGAAGAGTTTCGAGAGGTATTGTATACGCTCCGCGAAGTCGAAGTCGCGGGCTGGTTGCGTAGCCTGCAGCTCCGTGGGGTCAACCTCCCGGACGCGCTGAAAGACGAGGCCTTTTTAATTGTCGGCGAACGACGCTCACACTAATACAAAAACGCGCCTACATGGAATTGCTTCAGTTTGTATTCTTTCAAAACGCGCTCCTCGGCAGTCTCTTTACGGCTATCGTTTGCGGCATGGTGGGGACGTACGTCGTCTCGCGCCGGCTGGTGTTCATCAGCGGCGGGATTACCCACGCGTCGTTCGGCGGCTTAGGACTGGGTTTTTATCTGGGGACGAACCCTATCCTGACGGCTATGGCGTTCGCCGTACTATCGGCGTTTGGGGTCGAATGGATGAGTAAATCCCAACAAATACGCGAGGACTCTGCCATCGCCGGCATTTGGTCGCTCGGAATGGCGTTGGGCGTGATATTTACCTTTTTAACGCCCGGTTATGCCCCAAACCTCTCGGCTTATTTGTTTGGAAATATCCTGACTATTACGCAGGCGGATATCATCGCCAGTGCGGCGCTGGCGGGAGTGCTGTTGCTCCTGTTCACGCTCTTTGGGCGCGAAATTATATACGTCGCCTTCGATGCCAATTTTGCTCGCACGCAAGGACTTCCCGTGCGGTTCATTGAATATATGATGATTTTTTTTATTGCTATCGCGATTGTATTGTCCATCCGCATGGTGGGCATCATGCTTTTGATGAGCCTCCTTACCTTGCCCCAAATCACGGTCAATCTGCTCACGTCGGACTACCGCAAAATCCAATGGGGGAGCATACTATTGGCATTCGCAGGGTCGGTCGGGGGATTATTTCTCTCGTATTACCAAAATGTACCGTCGGGCGCCTTTATTATTCTCCTGCTGGTGTCGTTCTTCCTTGCAGTTAAATGTATTCAGGGAATCCGACAATGGAAATCCCATGCAAATGCCTCTTGATTTCCCCTTTTTTTATCATCGGCAGATGACAAAGATAGTTATTTCCGAATTTTTCTGCCGTCTGCACGTGCAAAAGCAGTTGTTTTTAAACGGAACTGTCATCTGCACGTGCTTATTTAAATTTCTTTAGAGTCAAAATCCCATTGTAACGTGCAGAAGCAGTTGATTTCTGGAACTACCCTTTTTGCACGTTACAATGAGGAAATGTTAATAAGATTATTTATATACGCACGTTACAATGGAAGAATCATTTAAAAACAACTATTTTTGCACATGACAATGGGATAAGAAAATCCGAAACTACACCCATTGTCACGTGCCGACGGCCTTTCCGCCCCGGCAGTCATGGGAACAGCCCCTGCAGTCGGAAAAGAAAATAAAAATAAAGTCATAATTAAACAATAAAATGATGGTAAAAGCGTTATATTACCGTCTTCGAAGCATTCATGAGAAAAGGATTTTACTATATAGTAGCCGTGTTGTTGGTCAGTATGCTTTGGTCGTGCAGCACGAAGAAGAACACGCGGATGAATCGGTTTTATCATGCGCTGAATTCCCGTTTCAACATATACTTTAACGGTAAAACGGCGTTTGACGAGGCTTTGTTGGCTATGCAAACGGGTTATAAGGAAAATTACTCGGATATGATATTGATGTATCCCATTAGCGCGCAGCCGAAAGACAAAACCGAACCAGGCGGACCCTTTGATATTTCCATCGAAAAGGCAAATAAAGCCATCCGGCTGCATTCCATCCAGGCGAAACCCAAAAAGAAACCGGGTTGGCGCAATGATCCCAAGCAAGTACGCCTGCAGAACCAGGAGGAGTATAACCCATTCCTAAAACATTGCTGGCGACTGATGGGAGAGGCGCAATTTTACAACGCTGATTTCCTCCAGGCTGCAGCCACCTTTTCTTACATCGCGCGACACTATAAGGAGGATGCGGAGATAGTAGCGGCGTCGAAACTCTGGCAAGCACGGTGTTATTCGGAGTTGGGCTGGTTTTATGATGCCGAAGACATCCTACAAAAGCTGAACACGGAGGGAATTCCTGCCGATTGCCAGGAACAATATGCGACGGTTTACGCCGATTATCTCGTCAAACAACAACGATATGAGGAGGCCATCCCTTATATGCGCACCGCCATTCGCGCCGAGCGTAGCGGGCTGCAACGAAAGCGTATGAAATATCTTTTGGGCCAGATGTACGCCACGCTGGGCCAAGATGCCATGGCATACAAGACATTTGGCGAAGTGGCTCGCTCTAACCCTCCGTACGAGCTGGAGTTTGCTGCCCGTATTCGTCAAGCAGAAGTTTTTGCGGGTTCAAATTACCAGAAAGTGGTCAAGAAGTTGGAGCGGATGGCAAAAAGCCAAAAGAACAAAGATTTACTGGATCAGGTATATTACGCGCTGGGAAATATATACCTCGCGCATGGCGACACGACAAATGCGCTGAAACAATACCAATTGGGAGTAGACAAGAGCACTCAAAACGGATTGGACAAGGCATTGTGCCATATCAAACTGGGTGATTTGTATTTTCAACAGCGAGACTACCTGAAGGCGCAGCCTAATTTTAGCGCCGCATTGGCAGGGATACAGAAGGAGTTTAAAGACTATGAGCGGGTATCCAAATTGTCGGCCGTGTTGGACGAGCTGGTGGTTCACGCCGAAGCTGTGCACCTGCAAGACAGTCTGCAAACGCTCGCCAAGATGCCGGAACAAGAGCGACTGGCGGTGATCGACAAAATTATTGAGCGCGTCATTGAAGAAGAGAAGCGCGCGGAGGAAGAAGCTGCCCGTGAAGCCTACTTAGCAGAGCAGGCGGCGAAAGGGACAGGTATCAACAGGCCCGGAACGGAAGCAAACGTCGTCACTTTACCTGTCGCAGGGGGCGGCAGTAGTTTTTATTTCTACAATCCCCAAGCGGTGGCGCAGGGAAAGACACAATTCCAGCGCAAGTGGGGTCGTCGTCCGCTGGAGGATGACTGGCGGCGCCGCAATAAGCGTGTCTCTACGTTCGACGAACCGAGCGACGATTCGGAAGCGCTCGCAGAAGGCGATGACCTTACGGCGGCAGGAGACTCGGCTTTGCTGGCTGCCGGCGGGGCTGATTCGGCCGCGATAGGGTCAGACGACCCGAAGAGCCGGGAATATTATCTGCAACAACTGCCGATGACACCTGAAGACGTAGAAGCCTCGAACGTCATCATAGAAGATGGCCTATACAATATGGCTAAAATTTACAAAGACAAGCTGGAGGACTTGTCGCTGGCTATCGAAGGCTTCCGCAACTTGGAAAAGCGTTTTCCGGAGAGTCCGCATTTGCTGGAGAGCTATTATCAAGTGTATCTGATGGCGTTGCGCCTGAAAGATACAGCCCTCGCCGAAGAATATAAGCGTAAAATGACGGAGAAATTCCCGTCGAGCGATTATACGGTAGCTATTTCCGACCCGAACTTCGAACGAAACATACGGATGATGGATGTCGTGCAGGATTCCATCTACGAACAAACGTACGAACTGTACCTGGCCGAAGATACAGCCGCCGTACGCCGCAATTACCGTGCCATCAGCGAGAAATACCCGTTGGCAGAGTTGATGCCTAAGTTTATGTTCCTCGACGCCCTTACGTACGTGCAAGCGGGAGACGCCGAAGGATTCAAGACGGCTTTGCGGGCACTTTTGGATAAGTATCCGTCTGCCGACGTATCCGAGCTGGCGGGAGAGATGCTAAAAGGCGTGCTGCGGGGTCGTCAGATGGTGCAGGGAGGTGTGCGCGGCATGACGTGGAACCTTCGATTTGGTACGGGAGAAGACGGCTCGCTTTCTGCTGCCGACTCCGCCCGCGTTTTCAAAGCAGACGCGAATGTACCCTATCGGATGGTGATGATATATCCCACGGGCGCCGTCGATCGCAATCAGCTCCTGTTTACGGTAGCAGCCTACAATTTCGCTCACTTTATGGTGAAGCAATTGGATATGACTTTTGAAGAATCTGGCCTCATGAGTGTATTTATCCTATCCGGATTCTTCAACTTCGACGAAGTCAACCATTATTATAAGATGATTTACGACGCAGATGGTTACGCACCGGCATTAGACAAAGATATCGCCATTGTTCCTATTTCCGAAGAGAACTATGAGACTTTGATGCACGGGAAAACCCTGGATGAATATGCGGCCTTCTTTGAAGCCAATTTCGGACAGATGGCGCCTGAGTTCGTAGCCCGTTGGCGGATGCGGCAAGAGGCAGCCGCTGAAGCAGACAGCCTGGCTACGGATTCCATACCTTCAGACACCCTGGCGCCGATGCCAGCCGTGCCGGAAGAACTGCCATTGGAAGAGGCAGACAGCCTAGCGGCGGATTCCGTACAGCTGGAAATCCCTGCAGAGATGCCTGTCGCGCCGGAAGGACTGCCATTGGAAGAGGCAGACAGCAGTCGAACTGCAGCGCCTGTCTTGCCGACACCGGCAGATACCCTGCCCGCGCGTCCCGACATCTTCCGCGCACCGATACCAGAGCGCGACAAGGGATTGACGCTCGACGACATCGAAGAAATCCGTCAGAAAGAGGCAGAACAGGCAGAGGCCGAGAAGGAAAAGGCCCGCCAGGATTTTGAAGCCTCGCAAGCGGCCGAGAAGGCAGTACTGGAACAAAACGCCAGCCAACGCGCCGCGCTCGAAGAGCAACAACGCGCCGAGGAACGTGCCCTCCTGGAAGCGAAGAAAGACCGCGAAAAAGAACAGGAAAAAGCACAGAAGGAAGCCCGTAAAAAAGCCGAGCAAGAGCGAAAAGCCAAGCTCAAAGCCCGTGAAGAGCTCCGGAAAGAGAAAGAACGTGCTTACAAAGAGCGTCTGAAACAAAAAGAAAAGGAACGGAAAGCGAAAGAGAAAGCATATAAGAAAAAATTAAAAGAACGAGAAAAGGCACGCAAAGAGGAATTGAAAGCCAAAGAGCGTGCACGAAAAGAAAAGGAGAAAAACAGATGATTTTTTGTCACAACGAGGTAGAAATATACCAAAATGCCCCGGATGGGGTTGTCGCCACTGTCGGATTCTTTGACGGCGTGCATCAAGGGCATCGGTTCTTGATTGAACAGGTAAGAAAACGCGCGCTACGGCAATCGCTGGCGTCGGCGATATTTACGTTCGACGTCCATCCCCGCAGCGTATTGCAAGATGGATACGAGCCGGCTTTGTTAAGCTCCTTCCCGGAAAAAATGATGGAACTTTCCGGGACGGGTGTCGACTACTGCGTCGTGCTGCATTTCACGAAAGAATTAGCCTCGCTGACGGCGAAGGAGTTTATCCAAGAGGTTTTGTGGAAACAATACCGCGTGCGGACGCTTCTCGTAGGCTACGACCATCGCTTCGGACACAATCGGGCGGAGGGATTCGAGGAGTATGTAGCTTATGGCAGGGAATGCGGGATGGACATCGTGCATGTGCTTCCTTACGACGTCGGCAACGTGCGTGTCAGCTCGTCCGCTATCCGACGGATGTTGGCAGAGGGCGAGGTAGAGCGCGCCAACGAACTGCTCGTCCATCCTTACCAATTGCAAGGGAATGTGATACATGGCGACGGGCTCGGCGAGCAATTGGGTTTCCCGACTGCCAACCTCGACCTCTTCGACAAGCATAAAGTCGTGCCGAAACCGGGTGTGTATGCGGTTTGGGTGGATACGGACGAAATGCGATACAAAGGGATGCTGTATATAGGAGACCGGCCCACAGTCGATGGTCCACACGACCCGCGCATCGAGGTGCATCTCCTTCACTTCTCTGGCAACTTGTACGGCGAGTTCGTCCGCGTGACGTTTGTCCACTATATGCGCGACAATACGAAATTCGACACCCTCGAAGCACTCAAGCAGCAGTTGAAACGAGACCGCGACGACGCAGACATCCTGCTCATCCGTCGGCATGGATGATAATCCGCCGCGACACCCATTTCCCTTTTCACCTCCTTTCCCCACAGACTGGGAAAGGTAACGAAGCCTTCGGAAGCTATCCCACCGGAAAAAGATAGCTTCCGAAGGCTTCGCCAGGAATCGCGGGCTGCCGAAAATGGCGTCGAAAGCTTCGCAAAGAATCGTTTTTAAACGGAATTCCTGGCGAACGCTGCGAAAGGAGTATTTTTAAAGCAGAAATGCGTGCGAACGGTGCGAAAGGACTTTTTTTCTGGCGGAAATACTTTCGCACGCTGCGCTCGGAGGAGTTTTTAAAAAGATTTGCGAGCGAAGCGTGCGAAAGGTCTACTTTTTAAAGGGAAGTCTGAGCGCAGTGTTCGCTAGTAAATCTTTTTAAAAAGGATTGCAAGCGAACGGTGCGAAAGCATTTCCAACGCAGCGGGATTCCGAGCGAACGGTGCGAAAGTGATTTTTAACGGATGTTAGTAATATCGTTCGCTTCGAAAGGAATTCTTTTGAAAATTGATTCCTTCCGAAGACTTCGATAAGAAAAGATTTTAAAAACGATTGTTAGCGTATAGTAACAAATGGAGTCGTTTGATAAAATCCACTTATAGCGAAGGGTGCGCACATAAAAATTTTTTATTGACAATATAAACGAAACAGTAGTTATGTATTATCGAGCAATTGACCTGCTGAAAGGCATGATTTCCCGCCCTTCTTTTAGCCGGGAAGAGACAGCGGTAGCCGATTTCCTGGAAGCAGCCTGGAAACAGGACGGGCACACGGTGCGCCGCTTTGGAAATAATCTTTGGATGATGTCTGACCTGTTCGACCCGAGTCGCCCCACAATTCTATTCAATTCGCATATTGATACCGTAAAACCCGTTTCTGGCTGGACGCGCGACCCTTTTCAACCGGAGGAGACGGAAGACGACCTTCTCTTCGGGCTGGGCAGCAATGATGCGGGCGCGAGCGTGGTAAGCCTGTATGCGGCCTTTTGTTTGCTCACGCAAAAAGGCGAACAACCGTACAACCTCATTTTCCTGGCCTCGGCCGAAGAAGAGGTATCGGGCAAGAATGGCATTGAAAGCGTGCTGCCAATGTTGCCGCCGATTACGTTTGCCGTCGTAGGCGAACCGACCGGTATGCGTCCGGCTGTGGCGGAGAAAGGGCTGATGGTATTGGACTGCGTGTCGCATGGAAAGGCAGGACACGCCGCGCGAAACGAAGGGATTAATGCCATCTATCAAGCTTTGCCAGACATCGAGTGGTTCCGCACCCATCGTTTTGAACGAGAGAATCCCTATTTAGGTCCGGTCAAAATGAGCGTGACCGTTATCCAGGCCGGGACACAACATAATGTGGTGCCAGACCGTTGTAGTTTTGTAGTAGATGTCCGTTCGAATGGCTGTTACAGCAATCGCGAATTGTATGACGAGATATGCGCGGCCGTCCGGAGCGAAGTCACGGCACGGAGTTTCCGGTTGAATGCCTCGCAACTCGACGCTTCGCATCCCTTCTTGCAGCGCACGGAACTGCTGGGATTGGAACCGTTTGGCTCTCCTACCCTCAGTGACCAAGCATTAATCCCGGTGCCATCGATTAAAATCGGTCCGGGCGATTCGGCTCGCTCCCATTCGGCAGACGAATATATCCGGTTGCCGGAAATCCGGGAAGCCATTGAGTTATACGTACGGTTGTTGGATGGAATGAAATTGTAACATGTGGCAAAAAATCTTCAGCACAGTAGGCGCCCGCTATTTGGTAGCATTTGCGAACTTGGTGATGGTTATCATCAACGCCAAAGCCCTGGGGCTACAACAGGTAGGAGAAATCGGACTGATAACGGCGGCTGTCAACCTAATCATTACCTTTAACTCCCTGTTTACAGGAAGCACGTTGGTATACTTTTTAAGTCACTCGCCTCAACGCCCGGTTTTGCTACTGGCGTATGGGTGGTCCGTGGCGGGGACTCTGCTGGGTGCTGGATTCTTTGCCTGTCTCTCCCTCTTCCCATCCATCTATTGGCCATACCTCCTCTTGCTCTCGCTGCTGGGCTCGGTTGCGAATGTGAATACACGAAGGCTGCTGGCATGGGATCAGATTCAAGGCTTCAATTGGACCTACCTATTGCAAGGCGGCTTGATTCTACCCTTTGCCTGCCTATTCTATTATTTAGCCGGTTGGAAAGAGGTCAGTTCCTTCTTGAACGCCCTGTTCCTCTCCTATTTGACGGCGACGCTGGCAAGCTTCTGGATGCTGCGGATGGCACCCACCCCTACCTCCGGCCGCTGGATAGACCGGGCACTTTGGGGAAAGATGCTGCGCTACGGACTCTGGGCGACGATTGACAATGCGGCAGAGGTCCTGACTACCCGCATCAATCACTTCCTGATTCGGCAGTTTACAGGATGGGGCGGCGTCGGGCTGCTGGATAGCGGCACGAAAGTGGCAGAGAGCGTTTGGAACATCAGCCGCGCATTAGGATTTCTGGCCAATAGCTCCGTCGCACGAGCTACGACCCATGCGGAACAAAAGCAAAAGACATTACACCTGCTGCGCGTGACGTTCACTGGAACGTTTCTCTTGGTGACAATCATCGTCTGCATACCGGAACCTTTCTATACAAAAATCCTCTTTAGCGAAGAATTCGAAGGGATTACTGCCGTGATTCGCGGGCTGGCGATTGGGATGGTCGCATTCGGATGCCATACGATTTTGTCGCAATACCTTATCGCCAGCGGGCACGTAAAATATAGTGCTTTATCCTCTATCGTAGGCCTATCGGTATTGCTGGCGGCAGGCATTTTCCTCATCCGGGAATGGAGCATCGTCGGAGCGGCTGTAAGCACCAGCATCGCCTACGTAGCCATGTGTCTGACTTCGCTCGCCTCGTTTACGCGCCTGACCGGCACACATTGGAAGGAACTTCTCCCTACCCTTCGTAAATCAAAGTAAACAGATGTTCAGGCGCGAAAAGCGCGCAGGCCATCGCCTGCATTTCGGCCGCTGAAACAGCATTGATTTGCGCAAAGACCTCTTCCAGCGAATCAAAGCGATTGTAGTGGAGATAGCTCTTCCCCAAATTGAGAAACAAACCCTCTTTGTTATCCCCCGAGACGCCCAATTGCCCCATAGCCTGCCGCTTCACGGCCAATAGCTGCCGCTCGGAAAGCGGAGAGACACACAACTTATCCAGTTCCCGGCGTACCAAATCCATAGCGCGACGCAAGTTCTTAGGGTCTGTTCCAAAATAAATGCTAAAGATACCCGTATCGGTATACGAAGTGATATTCGACTCCACGTTATATACTAATCCATTATGCTCCCGCAGCGAGAGGTTAAGGCGGTTGTTCATGCCCGGACCTCCCAACAAATTATTAAGCAAGAAAAGAGAGATGCGGCGGTCGTCGTGCATATCGAATCCCCGACACCCTATCATGACATGCGCCTGATGCGTATCTTTTTCCATCGAAAGCCTACGCGGCGTAAGCTCTGAAGGAGGCATTCGTTTCAGCTGAGGTTGCCGAGGCTCGATATCCCCCAGTGCCTGTTCCGCCCACGTAACTATCTTGGTAAATGGAATATTTCCCATGGAGAAAAACACCATATTCGATGGCGTATAAAAACGATTCAAAAAGCTCTTGCCACTCTCCGTATGGAAGGTTTGGAGACTCTGTTCGTCGCCCAAGATATTATGCCCCAACGCATGACCTTCGAAGAGCAGATTCTCGAACTCATCGAAAATCAACTCGGAAGGCGAATCCTCGTACGAATGGATTTCATCGAGAATGACATCCGTCTCTCGGGCAATCTGCTCCTCTGGAAAAATAGAATGAAAGACCAACTCGGCCAACAAATCCAATGCCCGGCGAAAATGCTCGGACATGAAGACGGAGTAGACAAAGGTTTCCTCTTTGGTGGTATAGGCGTTCAGTTCGCCTCCAACCATTTCCATCCGGTTCAGAATATAATTAGCGCGGTGCCTGTCGGTTCCCTTAAAGATCATGTGTTCCACGAAATGAGCCAATCCATGCTCGGTAGACTCTTCGTCGCGCGTACCGGCTTGAATCGCAAAACCACAGTATCCTACCGGAGAAACCAACGGCAAATGCACCATCCGCAAGCCATTCGATAATGTATGTGTCAGATATTCCATCGTTCCTTCTTTTCAAAAACGATGCAAACATACGGAAAAAATCGAACGTCTGCAATTAGTCGAGAGCCTCAGCAGCTATGCGCAAGGCCGTGTCGACCACCGGAGCTTGGGGATTCGACTCCGCATAAGAGTTTTGTTGCTTCGTCCAAGGCTCTTCCAAAGCATAGAAATCAATAGACACTGGGGTACCTTCTTTAAGTTCCCGCAAACGCGCCTCAAACCAGATCTTCCAGCGCATATAATAGAAATCCTTCAGCAGACCGTTCCACTCACGGTGGGCATAGTCGCGCAGTCCACCGTCGTCTGCCGCCAAGCGATTACCCCATGTAGTGATTTGCACGCGCGCGTTCCATTCGTAGAGCGCTTTCTCCGCCTCTGTTTTTCCCAAAGCACGAGCGCGATTCAACCATCTTCCTACAGTAAATTCCGGACGTGTTCCTAAAAGTTCATCCTGGAGCAAAATCAATTGAAGAAAACGAGTAGACGCCGAAGCATACAACGCCGCATCGTGCGCGTCATAAGCCGCTTCAATCACCTTGCCCACAAGCCTTCCTTTTTCAGCAATGGCCTGACGGAGAATATCCACAAGGTCGTATTCGAAGTTGTTGTTCCCTTCAAAATCCTTAGCGACGGACAGCATCAAACGCGCAGCACGGATGACATCGTCCGGATTGTAATAGTCCGCCATTTCCGACCAGCTCGAAACCTGATACGGATGTGCCGAAGGACGCGCACAGAAGATAGACTCGTGCGTCCCTTGTTGCGTAGATGCCGCCGGACAGTTGTAAATAGAATTGCTTAAGAGCAACCAAGCCTCTTGCAATGCCGGGACGGATTTACCGTAGCGCGCCCGGACGTATCCTTGCAACCATTCATCCTTCTGGAAGTGAGACGAACGCCAAGGCAGCTCGGTGAGCAGCTCAAACATCACCGGGTTATTTTCGATTCCCTCCGGCGTCATGCCCACGCCACGCAGAGTTTTGCTGAAATCGCTCGCCTTCGCCTTGTAGAATTCGTCGATGACATGTTGCATTTTGCCATGCAGCCCCACGTTTCCGCCGTAATTGAGCAACATGCAATAGAGCCAATCGTGTTGCCCGAAGCCATTGGGGCGAAACCATGAAGAGTTTGGGTCACCCCATTGTGGACGGCTCTCGGAAAAGAGGTCGAGAATAAGCATATCGCCCGCCTGAAGGTTCTGAATCATCTGCGAATGCGGGCAGCGTTGCCAAGCCATTGCGACCCAGACCGCCTGCGGATTGTTCTTTTTCATCGCTTGCATGATGGCTTTCCCGGCGGCGTCGAGATCTACGCCGTCCACGCTACCTCCTTCGTGGAACGGGTCCATGCTGTAAAAGTTGGCTTTGCCATAGAGGCGGTTCATTTCCTTATAATAGAGGGAAGCGATTTCTTGGAACCGGGCATCGGTGGGCAAAAGGAATGCCGGACGCGGATAGCCGTTCCACTTTCCCGGATCGGAGACATTCAAGCCTAACTTTTCCTTCGCATTATGCGGAACCATGCCCGAATAACCCGGAAGGACAGGCTGGATTCCAAATTCGCGCATCCGCTTCAGGATTTTCTTTTGTAACTCGGCGCGTTGTTCGTACCAGCTGTCCGGATTAGGTCCGCCCCAGCCTTCGAGGTTGTTCATCAGCCACCAAGCTTGAAATCCCGCTCCGGCGATGAAGGCGTTGATTTCCTCTTTCCCGTATCCCAACTTTTGGAGGACATGATACCAAACCACGTCTGTCCCCACAATCGCCAGCGGAAGGTTGATTCCATGCAACGCCATCCAGTCTATTTCCTGTTCCCAGCGTTCCCAATCCCAGAACGCCATCGTGTAGGAATAGGTGCAATAGTTGAAATCATAACGGTAAGGAAGTTCCGTCTTGTGGCGTTCCGGTTGTTTGACGGGCGGCAACACGTCGGGCAACTTCGCCTTCATGCCATTCCACGAGAGATGAATCCCTGCATAGTATTTAAGATACCAATTCAGTCCTGTAGCGATACTCACGTAATTATTTCCGCGAATCACCACCTTATTGTCCTTTTGGTCCAGTTCGAAGAAATCGGTATCCGAGCTCTTTTTCTCGATGATAAACTTCTCGGAAGCTCCTTTGTCAATGCGCTCCAACAAACCTTGGATAGGCGAGGAGGCATAAGCAATCGTTGTCATGAAAAGACAGGTTAATAGATAAAAGAATTTCATTGCTTGTCATTTAAAAAGTTCATATATCCGGCAGGCAATTCCTGCATTTTGGTTCCTTTTGCCGACTTGAAGCGGACAGCATGGGCGCGGCGCAGGTTCACATGCAAATTCGTGATTTGAGGCTCGTCGGGCGTGACGGTTATTTCGTTTCCTTGCTGCCGGACTTGGCAATTGTATTCGACAATGCTTCCGTCTGCCCGCTCGACAATGAATGCGTTCGTCAAGAAAGTTTCGCCCAAGCATTTGAATACTTCATGTACGTCGTTATCTTGCGTATTAACGGTTTGCCAGTCGCTAATCATGTTCACATACTCTTCGCCGATGATGAAATGGCGTGTGTCGTAAAGCTTGGGATGTGGATTTCCGAAGCTGGGTGTCGAGAAATCCACCTGTGTATCGGCAGAGCAAGCCTGTTCCACTTCCAGATAAGGATCCACCACAAATGCCCAGCGCAGCTTGCCCGATGAGTCAATCAGATTAGAAAAAGCACCCATTGCATTGTATGTTTGGAGCAGCCATTTTTCATCTCCGGTCAGCAGGTAAGCATAATAGGTGACATAAGCACGCCATGCGCTCCAGCCATGGGGCGAATTGAACATGTTTGGCAGCATTTGCACGTCATATTGCGCTTCCCAGAAGCGCATCGTCCCTTGTCTGCGCCGGGCATCGGGGACACGCAATTGCGTCAGGCAAGCATGGCTGTCTAAGATGGAAAGCATCGCCTCCGTATAGCGTTTCTTAGCCGCAGGGTCTTTTTCCAAGATGGCCAGCATTCCTATTTGCAACGCCGAGCAGGAAATCATGCCGTCTTCGAAGGTGTGTTCGCCTTCGGTCTGGAAGTTTCCTTGGGCAGAGACAAGCTGGTCGATGGCACGCTTGGCGGAATCGTAATGCCGCTTGGCACGTTCGTCCCACACTTTGTCGCCCGGAGCCAAATTCCGTTCAGCCAAGGCCAGTTCCAACATGCTTTTAGCCACATAGATGACGCTTGTGTAGATTGTCCCATGATTGCAGTAAGCACCATCTTCGCGTTGCGCGGAGCGGATAAGCCAATCGCCCAATCGCGCGGCGCGTTCGAGGTCGTTCACGTCACCTTTCGCCTCGAAGCGGTCCACTAACATGCCAATCGTCGTGGAAGTGTTCTGGATTCGGGTGGCATAATAGAGCGGTTCCACTTTTATGGAGTCATGCAATTGGGTATAAAGCAGCTCAAAGTAATCATCCAACTTCTTATCCAATTCTTTGTCGGGGAAATAGCGCGCCGCGAGGAACGCGGAATAGAATCCATACCAACTTTCGGCGTGTGAAGTGGGCTTTTGATGGAAACGCCAGGCGTTTTCCCGTGCGCGTTTCATGACCCATTGCCAGGGCTGGTGGACAGTCAGGATGGCTTCCGCCTGTTTGCCGTCCGAATGGGCCGTCAAGGTATAAAGCCCCGGATTTTCCAGCCGGGTGCGTATCTGATAACACCCTTTTCCGGCCGGAGAGACTTCTGCCTGAATCTCTTTCCCCTCGCTATCCGTGATGCGGACTTGTGGATGGTGCGCATAGAGCAGGCAAGCGGCCTCTTCTCCGGCTTTATAGGAGGTTTGTCCGATATCAAACAACGGAATATCGACCGAAGCCGCAATCGTTTCCTCCAGTTTCTCGATTTGAGGAATGGGCAAGAAGACGATTGTCCACTCGCGCGTTTCGTCTTGCGCCAATTCATAGAGATGCTGCGGATGGCGGTCGGGCAGCGGCAAGGCATTCATCAAATCCAGGTTCAGCGATTCGATTCGATGCCCGTAAAACCAATAAGGCGCCGGGTCTTGATAGCCTAAATTGTAATCCACGCTCCACGAAGCAATCGGGTCGGGCGACGCCAATGCCAATATTTGCCCGCCAGGCGTCTGCATATAGCCATAGAAATGCGTCTTCTCGTTGCGCATCAAGGTGGGGAAATACTTTCCGAACCATTGCGGATATTGGTCCATGTAAGTGTCGATGCCCAGTTTGAGCCCCGCCTTCTGAGGTTGGAATTTCGTGTGGGAAGCATTCTTTATCCGGACGCGAATCGCCGGCTTCCCGTTATAATCCGTATAAGTCAGCCGGCATTGGATGCCATCGATTTCGCCCACATAGGAAGCATATCCGTCAGGATGCCAAGCAGCGCGGCGTTCATTCCCTTCCGTTTTCAGGTAAAAGGAAGGTCCGGCATGATTTCCCTCTTGGAAGAAAGGAATCGTGTCTGCATTCTTCTTAGGTTGGAAGATTAAGCGTTCCGCACAGCCATCTTCACCGATTTCCCATTTCCATCCGGATTGTTCGATGGATATTTGGGCTGTCAATGCCGGAGCAATTCCTAACATAGCCCCGGCAAGCATACATTTCAAGTGTTTCATGTTGGGTTCAATATTGATTATGTATGCAAAGATAAGTCAAATCTCCACAGTTGTCAGGATATTCACGCCGAATTTTCCATCTTTCGAAATCCACCAGTCCACATTGCCGTTTGCACAGCGGATGGCGAAGCGGGGATTCATATTTAAGCGCATGGAGCCGTCTGGAATCCATAATCCCAAGCGATAAGTGCCGGGCTTCATGTCCGGAGGTAAAGCCCAAGTTGCCTGGATGCGATGCAGCAAAGGCGTGCAAGTAGAATCGCCTGGCGCATATGGCTGCCAATCGTTCACGCGTGTGCTTGTCGGCAAGATTTTTGCCACCTTTCCTGTTTCATCAATCAGGACAAAATGTACTTCGTGATCATTGAAAAGCGTCGAAAAGCCGCGATTTATCAATGTCAGCTCAATCGGATTCTCTTTTCCCGCTTTCCATCGCTTAGGACAGGAGAGTTCTTGCAGTTCAATGCGATAGCCTAAATGGTCGCGGATATAATCGAAGGCATTCCGTTCGGCCGCGCTCCCGTCTTGGTTCTCGAAGTAGCCATCAGAGATAGGCATCTTGTTCTTCGTGAGGAAATCCTTGCTGATGGGCGTCTTTTTCCATTGCATCATCGAGTATTTATCGCTTACTCCTTTTTCTTTATAATTGTGAATCGCGCTGAGCGAGGTGTAATGTTGGAGGAAAAGGCGGCGTGCCGTTTGTGGACCGTCGATGAGCCAACCTTTTCCTGGATTGTCGGGGTCTTGATTCACGCTCCATGTGCCCCAAGGCAATTCTCCATCGACTGGAAGAAAGGGTGATTCGCGCACAATTTGCTCGAATGCCGGCGTTCCTTCCGACATTTCCCCGTCCCATGGATGCGGCTGGATGACAATGAAATCATCGTGAAACGAAATATGCCGATATTTCCCCGAATCCGCCGCCAGCAGGTTTTTATAAGTGGGCACGCGCACTTGCACATAGCGTCCTTCGGGCGTCATCTGGAGTATAGCTTCCAAAATTTCCCGTTTCGTCTCGTCGGATTGCTCCAATCCGTGCACCGAACTGTGCCATTCGCCCCAAGCCCCAATCATGCCAGCCTGCACGACTTGAATCACGTCGCGGTTCGCCTCCAAGAAGGGTTTCAACTGCTCGGCATGGCGCAGAATGTCCTCTTTCGTCGGGCCTTTGGGCGCACGTCCCATGAAAGCCGTTTCATAAGCAAAACGAAGTACGGCTTTCTTCCCCAATTCTCGGAGTTTTTCGAAGAAAATTGCCATAGTTTGGAAATTTTCTGGCGATATTTTTTCCCCCACCAAATCGGTCAGGTAGAAATAGGTTTGCACGAGCGAAACACTGTCCGTTGCGTACAGTGCAGATTGCTCTTCCAAGTAGGAAGTAATGTCCGGATAGTTCTTTGCATCCCAAAGATAATTCTTGTTTGCCACATCCAAAGCGACCTCCAGCCGGAAGCCCCGCTCCGGATTATAAAGTCCCTCTTTTCCATGTGGCGAATCGGCATAAATGCCGTGGAAATCTTTGTATTGCATTCCTTCGGAGGCGCAAGCCGAGAATCCGAGGAGAATGCCTGCCAATATGCAAAATCGTGTTATCGTTTTCATCATTTCGTTTTATAATTTGGCATATAGCACACAGAGAACACAAATTAAATAGATTTTCACCGATTTATTCAGTGGCAAATTTATAAAATAGAATCGGTGGTTGTTCATTAAATCTGCGTTATCTGCGTGCCATTATTTGTTTAAAGATAACTTTCTGCTAATTAATATCCCGGATTCTGGATAATAATGCCTTTTCCTTCGTTAATGACCGATTGCGGCAGCGGAAAGAGGACGAATTCATCCTTTGTAGTCGTACTTCCGCGCCGTCGTGCGTTTTCGATGAATTGGTCATAACGAATCAGGTCGGAGCGGCGGACGCCTTCAAACCAAAGTTCATGCCCGCGTTCGTCGAGATTCTTCTGCAAGAAATCATCCACACCGCTGATGTCGGCCATTGTGTAAGCAGGCAATTTGGCGCGCGTGCGAACTCGATTCAACAAATCCAATGCCTCGGAAGTGACAGTTCCACTATTGCGCACAATGGCTTCAGAAAGGAGCGTTAAGACATCGGCATAACGGTAAACGACCAAGTCTATCTGGCTTCCGTCTCCGGTCGATTCCGGGTCTTCGCCATATTTCACAGGAACAGCACCTGAATAGGTATTTCCATGTTTCGCAATATCCGTTTCCTCATTGAAGATGGCTCCGTCGGTTCCCACATATTCGCCCACCAAGACTGAAAGGCGGTCGTCGCCTTCTTCAAACGTATGATAGAAAGGCCATGGAACTTTATAACCATCCCACTTTTGGATAGCCATGTTCGTTGTCGGATAATTGCCCGGTAAAACGTGGTCGTGCCATAATTGTAATGCAGTTCCTCGTTGGCAAGTAGCAGCCCAGATAATCTCCTTATTTCCTTCATTTTCTAATGTGAAGATGTCGGCATAACGATTCATCAATCCGTAACCATATTCCGATTTCATTAATTCACGTCCGCATTCTTCCGCTTTCGCCCAATTCTTCTCGTGCATGTAATACTTCATCAAGACCGTATAAGCCAAGCCCTTGTCGAAGCGACCATATTCTGATGTACGGGTTGGCAATCCTTCTAAAGATTGTAACAGATTTCCTTCAATAAATTGCTGCATTTCTTCTTCTGTAGCACGAGGCACAATCACTTCGTCCAATGGATTCTTTAAATTCTCCAAGGTAGGAAGTGGAATAGGGCCATAGAAATCATACAATAAATAAGCTAACCATCCCATACCTAAATGTGTTTCGGCTTGTAATAAGGCTTTTGAACTTTCAGGCATGTCCACGTTCGATATTCTATCTAGTGTTAAAATCATAGTGCCGATGTATTTGTAATAATCAAGATAATTTCTTGTTGCATAATTATGATTGGGTGTCCAATTATGAGTTGTTAAAGGAATCCAACTGTCGTTAACCCAACAACAAGAAGCTAGGTCCGTTGTCATATCTCCGATAATTTGTACTCCATACGCACAATAGAATACACCACTGGAGCTACGAAAAGCAGCATATACGCCACCTACAACAAGAGCTTCCGCATCATCTTCATTTATAGGAAAGAAATCAGGATTAATAGCATCATATCTTTCCGATTCTAAGTTTGTACACGAGGCTAATGCCAAGCAGCATAAAGCTGCATATAATAATTTCTTCATAACTGTAATCTTTATGACTAATTAAAATGTAATATCTAAACCAATACTATATGTACGTACATTGGGATAAGCGTATTGTAATTGTGATGGAGAACTTGCAGAACTCGATACATCTGTTTCTGGGTCAAGGCCTGTGTATGGAGTGATAATAAATGGATTATTTACATCAAAATACACACGGAAATTCGATAAGATGTGTTTATCTGTTTTAACAGGAATATTGTAGCCTAATGTAATATTCCGGCAACGGATGAACCAAGTTTTTTCGTAATAATAATCTCCAGTTCCGTAAGCACTTTCTTTTTGGAAATAGCTTGGAAGTGTACCATTAGGATTATCTGATGAATAAACATCCCATACAGAAGTCGGTTGATTATATCCACGACGTAAGTCGTTTACGTTATTGCTAATCCATTGTTTCTTGTAACTACCTGCTGAAAGTTTATCAAATTGGCCATAAAAATAGATGTTGAAGTCGAAGTTCTTCCAACGCAATGTGTTATTGAAACCGAAGAGATAACCAGGGTCGGCAGAACCGTAAATAACTTTATCGGCATCGTCTAATTTGCCATCAGGTTGTCCGGTTTTCAACGGAATGCCGTGTCCATCTACTTTGATGGAGCCATCTTCATTATAAACATAACCATTAAGGTCTTTAATTTTTACTTGTCCAGGTAATGCTCCTGGCATATGAGGAATTTCTTCATTTGGTTGTACTAATCCATCAGAAACATATCCAGCATAGTAACGAATCCAACCGTCATATATACTATATGCATACGGTGTCCAACTTGGACTACGTTCTTTCCATTTATCTCGATATAATGAGAAAGTTAAATCCGAAGTCCATTCAAAATCTTTTGTACGTATATTGCTTGTATTAATAGTCAATTCAAAACCTTGGCTTTGTGTTTTACCAATATTTGCTATAATACTATTGACTTCATTATAAGAAGGTATTTTTTGTGTATCCAATAAATCAGATATTACTTTGTGGTAGTATTCTGTTGTTACATTGATTCGATTATCTAAAAAACCGAAATCTAAACCAATATTCCATTCTTTAGAAGTTTCCCAAGTTACTAAATCATTACCTAATTGGCTAAGATAAACGCCATTTACTACAGTATTGTTGAATATATTATTAACGCCGACTTGATAATAGCTATAAGCTACATCACCAACATTCGAATTTCCTGTTTCACCATAACTAACACGTAGTTTACCATACGATAATATATTCTTTAAAGGTTGTAAGAATTCTTCTTCTGTAAATCGCCAGCCAAGTGCTACGGATGGAAAAATACCCCAACGGTGTCCATCTGCAAAATTAGATGAACCATCGGCACGAATTGTGGCGGTCAATAAATAGCGATCTTTGTATGAATAGTTGATGCGCCCAAAGAAAGAGGCCATGCGTGAAATAGTCGCACTCGAACCTACAGTTGGTTTTGGCGCATTTCCGGCTCCTAAATTGTTATATAAAAATCCATCTGTTAGAAAGTTGTTATTTCCGCCCGCTAACATTTCATAATCGAATCTTTGATAAGAATGTCCAGCTAAGATATTAAGATCATGTTCACCAAATGTTTTGAGGTAATTGGCGGTTAATTCCATTAAGTAATCGGAATTGTCTGCTTGAGAAATATAAGCCGAACCATTCTCGCGTTGTCCATAAAGGGTTGTAGTCGGCATATATTGTTTGCGCTTTTGATAATTACGGTCAATTCCGAAGTTTGCTTTAATCATTAAATCTTTTATTGGACGTATTTCAAAGAAGACATTACCTAAGAAACGTTCTTTTCTTGTTTTATCTGTAATATCTAATAAAGAAACAGGATTAGGCAAGAATGAAGCATCTGTATTCATTGTATAATCTCCGTTTTCATTTCTTACTGGTAGAGTTGGATTGAATTGTGCTGCAGAAACTAATATACTGGCATTTTCATGTTGTCCAGCTCCTAAAGGGACGTTATCGTAATCATTACGTGATATATTTAGGTTGATACCCATTTTCACATATTTGCTTAATGTTTGGTCTAAGTTTGCTCGCAATGAATAACGTTCCATTCCATTATTCTTGATGACACCATCTTGTTTGAAATAATTTCCTGATACTAAATATTTAGTGTTTTCTGTTCCTCCAGAAATAGATAAGTTGTGTGATGTTTGAAAACCTAAGCGTGAAATCTCATCGAACCAATTGGTATCAATTGTTGGATTTGCAATTTGAGCATCTGTATAGGGTAATGTTAATATAGGCAGAGATGGGTTATTCAGAGATACTCCTCCATAAATACCTATTTTATTGTCATGAAGCCAAAGTTCTTTGAAATAATTATTAGTAGCTTGCATGAAACTTGAAGCATCTAACATTTCATATGATTTGGCAATGTCTTGAACTGCAGCAGAGCCGGAATAGGATACTTTGGCAGCTCCTGTTTTGCCTCGTTTGGTAGTTACGATAATCACACCGTTTCCTGCACGTGCACCATAAATGGCGGTAGAGCTTGCATCTTTTAAGACCTCGATGGAGGCGATATCATTCGGATTGATAGAGCCTAAAATATTATCTTTATTTCCATCAGAGTATTTATTCCCACTACCTAAACTACCTGTATCATTAACAGGAAAACCGTCGATAATGATTAATGGGTCATTTCCTGCTCTATCAGAAGAAGCCGCACCTCGAATGCGGAATGTTGATTGTCCTCCAGGTTGTGCACTAATGGTACTAACTTGTAAACCTGCAGCTTTTCCTGCTAATGCATGGCTAACGGTAGAGATTGTAGAAACAGGAGTATCGTCCATTTTAACGGAGGCAACTGCACCGGTTAAGTCTTTCTTTTTCATCGTGCCATAACCAATTACAACTAATTCATCCAATTGTTCAGAATCTTCTTTTAAAGTGATATTGATATTTTTCTGGTTGCCTATTTTTATTTCTTGTGTTATATATCCAATGTAGGAAATTTCTAAAACGGAATTGCTTTCTGCATTTATAGAGAAATGTCCGTTCAGATCGGATACTGTACCAGTTGTCGTCCCTTTTACAATGACGTTTGCACCAATAATAGGCATACCTGTATTATCCAGAATCTGCCCTATCACTTTACGGGATTCTTGTTGCGTTTGTGCGGGTTTTTCGTTTGGACGATTAGACAATACCACTTGATGATTATCTTTAATGGTATAGATAATATTGGTTTGTTTTGTTATTCTTGTCAAAACGACTTCAATATTTTCTTCATTAGCGGTAATAGAAATACGTTTATCTAAATCAGATAAGTTATCGTTGTAGAAGAAGCGATAATCACTTACTTCTTCAATCGATTTAATAATTTCACGTACTGATTTGTTACGCTCATTTAATGTAATCTGAGCCCAAATCCCGAATCCTGAGGAAAGGAATAAAGCTAATCCCAAGCCACTTTTAACTACTACATGTTTTATCCTACTCATTTTTTCTTGGTATTTGATGTTAATAATTCTGTTATCTTCTTGTACTTAGTATAATCGTATCTCTTTTCGCCTGATAAGTAATCGGCGCCGTGAGGCTTATTAATTCGATGACATTCTCTAAACTATTGTTTTTTATCACACCTGAGAAACGATACGATTTGATGTCTTCCGCCTCGAACCTTACTTCTACGTTATAAAGGCGTTTGAACATGACGGCGATTTCTTCCAAAGTTTCACCCGAAAAGGCCAATTCTCCGTCGCGCCACATGCAGGTATAGGCAGCATTATCCGGGCGCGTAATTTGCAATGAGCCTTCTTCCTTATTATACACGGCTTGTTGGTCGGGTTTTAAGATAGCTTCTTGCCCGGCAATGCGGGTACGCACTTTCCCTTCGAGGAGCGTGGCTACCCATGTCTTGTCTTCTTTATAGGCTTTCACGTCGAAACTCGTACCTAATGCCTCAACCTCTAAGTCTCCGGCCCGTACCACAAAACGCCGATTCTTATCTTTTGCCACTTCGAAGTAGGCTTCCCCTTCCAATTCCACCAGGCGTTCCTTGTGTCCATATTCCGTGCCATAACGTAATTCCGTATGCGAATTAAGCCACACCCGCGTACCATCCGGAAGTGTAATATTGGCCCGTTGCCCTCGTTCTGCCGAGACAATAAAATCTTCTTCTCTCGTCTGTTGGGGGAAAGCAGCCCAATATACAGTCAATCCCGCCAATAAACCTACGAGCATAGCTGCCACATAACGCCATGTGCCTCTGAAAGACCGGAACGAAATGCGTTTCGCTTTCGGGTGCTCCTCGTACCCCATCTGCTCCTTTATATGCAGAAACATACGGCATTGTACCTCCGCTTCCAGTTCTTTCTGCTGACTTACTTCCCACTTTTGTTGGTAATAGATAGCTAAAACCCCCGCCGAAGAAGGTTCTCGAAGCCACGTCAAAAGCTCTTGCTCTTCTTCAATCGTAGTAGCGCCTTGCATAAAACGCTCCAATACGTCAATATGTCTATCCTGTTTTTCCATGCTTTTATAATGTATATCCAGAAAGAAAACAAATCCCTTACAATGTCCTTCTTTTTTTAAACACTTTAACATATAAACTTCCTTTCCCTCTCCTCCCCGTCCAAACTTAAACATCTGCCTGGGAAAACTTCCCTCCATAGGCATGAAAAGTTCCTTTCTTTCCTATTAAATCTTCAAATATCGACGATGTTTATATAAATATCGACGATATTTGTATATCTTTAGCCTGAAGATAAAGAAATATCGTCGATACGTAAAGAATTTCCAACCATTTAAAAAAGAATTCTCGCCGGAATGAAAAAGATTTTTCGGGCGGCTTTTCCCGTTTTCTTAGCCATTTTGTAAAGTCAATGCACCAAATATTCGCAAAAAACCTGCCCAAATGCCATCTTGTTTTGTACATTTGCAAGCATGAAACATAAAATAAACGGAGAATGGTAGAACTAATGGAAGAAGAAGTCGCCCAAGAGTTGGACGAACGTTGGCGGCAACGATTCGAGACGTACAAGCGGGCTTTCAATCGGCTAACCGAAGCCACCGAAATCGTACGAAACGAGCCAGACCATTTCTTGCTACGTGCCGGGCTCATCCAAACGTTTGAATATACGTTTGAATTGGCATGGAACACATTAAAAGATTATATGGAAAGCGAAGGAATCCATACGCCTACGCCGAAGTATACGCTTCGGAAGGCGTTCCAATGCGGATATCTTCAAGACGGGAAACTATGGCTCAAAGCGTTGAACGACCGTAACATGATGTCCCATTCCTATTACGAGGAAATAGCAAATACCGTGGTGATAAATATTTTAGACAAATACTATTCACTATTTAAACAACTTACAGAATGGCTGGACGCAGAAAAAGAAAACTCAGCGACACCGGGTTGACCGAAGACACCATCGAAGAGATTCGCCGCCTCCTGGGATGTTTTCTCCATATCGAAGAGGCTTTTGTTTTCGGCTCACGGGCAAAAGGAACTTATTACACCGGATCGGATATCGATATTGCCGTACGGGGTAAAGAGATTAATGACAACGACGTGGCAGCACTTTGGGCGGTGTTCGACGGTTCCCTGATTCCTTATTTTGTAGACATTGTCGATTATGAACACATCTTGGATTGCGGATTGAAGCAACACATCGACCGCGTGGCTATCCTTATTTACAAAAAAGAGAAAGCCCAAACGGGGAAAGTCCGGTGAAACTGAAAGATTTCGCCTCACTCGGCTTTTCCCGCATAGCTACTCATTCGTGATTATTCCCACGCAAATGTGACTAACAAGCCTTTATGGTCTGTAGGCCAAACGCCTAAGGGAAGGAGAAACTTATCTTGCGTCTCGCTGGGCACGCGCTTGCTATAGGCAATGCTTCCTTCATGTCCGAAGATAATGGCATCCTTTAAACGCAAACCTTCGTATGGCGCATAAAAGATATAATCAATGCGTTCGCGCTCATCAGATTTAGGAGTCCATGTAAGACGTTCGATTTCCTTGGCTGGATTATCGTCGGGAAACGTGATGCCCGGATGTGTCACCGGATTGGGATAAAGCGTACGGTAAGTATCTATGAAACCGGCTTTCTCTAAAAGCGTCGTCACGGTCCAAGGGATGACTAACCCATTATGCGCATAAAGGTCTTTCGTCTCTTCCGTCCAATCCAAGTGCGAAGGCTCATTGAAGTCGCCTCCTAAAATCACAACATAACCTGCCTCACGGTCCTTCTGGGCAGCTTCGATAAAGAGACGGATGGCATCATCGCGGAGGGAAGCATCGTTCACCTTCAGTACCTCTTCGACGCTTGTTGGAATAGGGATTTCCTCCCACGTCGAACCGTCATAACCTCGTACATTATAATAAGCATCGTTCAGGTAATCGAGATGCGCTGTATAAACCGCAACTTTCCGCCCGTGGACTTCCGTCAGCATCCGGTAAATGCTCCCATGGTCATCCTTTTCAGGAAAAACAGTAGTAGAATCCGTAATAGGATAGCGACTCAATAACCCCGAATCATACGAATAAAACGAATAATACGTCTCACCCCGTGCTTTAAGTGAAGCCGTAAGCCGAGCCGTAAAATTGGTGTCATGGTAATTACGCACTTCGCTCAAGGTTACGAAATCCGGCTTCAGGCGGACGATTTCATCCACAATAGCCTCATAACCGCCGGGTACAACCGTTCCTTCTTGCCAAATGTTCCATTGCAACACCGTAAACTCTTTCTCTCCTCCTGCTTTCGCCAGCCCCACACAAGCGACGAAGCATAATAACATCAAAATCCTTTTCATTCCTATTTTTACTCTATAGTTTAACAAATCTGTTTTTCAATTCCATTTTCCCATCGCGCCATACAAAAGGATAAGAACGAGGAAAGAACTTTTGTGTAACTCCTCCCGTAAAAAACGGAGCGCGCGATAGAGCTGCGTCTCAACTGTCTTTTCCGAAATATGTAACCGCTCGGCAATCTCTTTATGCGAAAGATGTTCTTCACGGCTTAGACGAAATATTTCCCGACGCGCTACAGGCAATCTATCTACTAATTGCTGAATATATTCACGCAACGAGTCAGCCTCCAATTTGTCTTCTAACGCAACTTCGTCGGTAAACGAAGCGGCTTCGGCTAAGTCAGAAAGCGACGCGACAAGCATCCGTTCGCTTTCTTTATACGCCAAATGTCGTGCAATCGTGAAAAGATACGCCTCGAAAGGTTGCGCGGGATCAATCATTTCTCGCCGCTCCCAAATCTTGAGGAAAACCGTCTGCGTCAAGTCTTCCGCCAATAGTTTGTCGCATAATAATGAATAGACGAAATGATATACCCGCGGATTATATTCCCAGAATATCACCTCGAATGCATGGACGTCACCTTGTTTTAAGCGGGTCAACGTCTCAAAATCTATCTTTGCAGAAGTTACAAAATTTGACATAAAACGTTCCATTATCTACTAAAATGCCGTAAAGATGGCAAAAAAGGAGACAACAGGCAAATTTTCATCGAAATTAAATAGCTTAAAAAAGGAATATTCCCTATTTTTGCCGACGGTAAAGGAATTTACCACATGAGAAGAATAACGTTTTCGTTTTTTAATCGTGCTAATTATGAATGTACAGAGTATTAAAGATAGCGCAGATAAAATCTGGAAACTCCTTCATGGAGAGAACCGGAAATGGGAATACCAAGAAATAAAGGAGGCATGCAAATTGTCCGACCGTGACCTAAATGCCGCCATGGGATGGCTCGCCAGCGAAGGTAAGATTCAATTCGAGTCCACGCGCGTCGGCGACCATGAGATTTTATACATTGAACTTAACTTTTATATCGGATAATGCGTATGAATAAACAAACTATCGGCATGAACGCCGGCATCCTTTGGAACCTGCTCAGCCAACAAGAGCGCTGGGAATACAACGAGTTGAAAGCACGCTCCGGATTGCACGACCGCGACCTCAACGCAGCCATCGGTTGGCTTGCCCGCGAAGATAAAATCCAATTCGAAACGGATGAAACCACTCATCGCGAGTATCTTTACTTGGCTGTTAATTATTATATAGGATAATCTAAAAAATACGAGACAAAAAAGATGGGGAATTTTTCCTTCTCCCCATCTTTGATATTCTCGTATTCATCAGAAGCAAATGCCCACACGGAAACCAAGGTTGTTACGTCCGTTCTCTTCGTAATTTAAGAGATTCGTCTGGTTCGTGGCATAGCTGTAGTAGACGGCGATATGGAATCCATAGCGATGGTATCGCTTTGGATTAATGTTCATACCGACTTCCGGCGAGACATAAAATCCCCACGGACGTTCGTAGTAGCCCGTCGTATTGAGATAAGTTGTATTTTGTGCATACATCGCACCTATTTTCCCGCCTACATACGGACGAACATAACCATTATCATATAAATAATAACGACCGAAGGCGCCAAATGGCACTTGGAAGGCAGAATGCTGCTGATCGGTCGTTAAGGCTTCCGTGGGCGAAAGTGAAATCGTCTCGCGTCCCACGTAGCGATGGTTCGTATGGAATGAAGCAAACAATCCGGCCGTCCATTCCGGTGTAATCTCATAACCGGCATCGAGGTTCATGCCCCAACCACTTATCTTGTTGGCGAAATCCGTCCCAATGGGCGCATTCATCTGCCAGTCGAGGCTGAAACTCAAATCATCAGCAAACGAACGGGCCTCTCCTTTCACACTGATTCCCAAACAACACACTATCATCAAACTATACAGTATCTTTTTCATCTCGTTATTCTCCTTCATTTATATGGCGGTTAATATAAGGCGATTGATTAAAGGATTGCGCAATGGCTCGTTGCACCAACATCATGTCGACGCGCGTATTCCCGGCAATCATACCCTCGCTACTGGCCAACCAAACGATTGGCAGGCGAGACGCGTTTGCCTCGTTATCGGCCGTACGCAAGTCTACCATCTCAAGGACGATATTTCCCGTATTGTATTGATACGTAATTGGGAAAGGATAATACCATCCGCCACCCCAATAGGGTCCCCAATAGTACGGATCCCACCAGCCATCCCAATAACCGCCCGTGAAACCGACCATATTCACCGTATTCTCCAAGTAAGTCACCTGGATGCCCAAGTCGGCATCCCTTTTCTCCGTGCTGCGCGTATAGCCCCGGTCGTCCATTGTGCGTTCCACTTGCGCGAGGAGCGCGTCGGCGTTCTCATCCGACCAATACGCGGCTTGCATTCCCTGTCCGGCCGTCAGAATACTGTCCGGCAAATAATAAGTCGACGCATTCGCGAAGTCCGTCTCCGCGTCGTATTGCGTATAGACTACAAAATCGCCATCCATCTCGCCAAGATCCGGGTCTTTCTCGCAACTGCTCAGCAAGGCTACCCCTGCGAGCATGGCATACATTCCAATCTTTTTCATTGTCATTTTCCTTTCTTTATTTTATAGCGCTGAACCTTTAAACACATTACTATGTGACAAAGGCAAGACATGTCCGCTTAATTGCAACTCGTTTGAATTGAAAGTCGGGCGAATAGACAGCTGCGCCGTACTACTTCCTTGCGGAAGCGAGATATCAATATCCGCCGAGATACCCGTTCCCGTCACATGAAAGGAAATGTACAGCGTCCCACGCTTACCGACCTTCTGCTTAAAGTTAGTCACATTTCCGTCCAACGTAATACCGCCCAAACCGTTTGGCCCGCCTACCGGAATATTGAAAGCTACCTGCACAGTTGCCTTATCGCCCTCCATCGCAACGAAATTCGTGTTGGGATTCACATAGGCCGTCGTCCCGTATTTAAACATAACACGATCGGCTTCCAACACAAACTGACGCGCTTCAATGGCCTTTTGCGCTTGTTCAAAATAGACAGAATCAAGAGCCGCCTGTTCTACCCGCATTTGTTCTTTCACTTTTGCCCTTTCCGAAGCCACATTTTGTGCGGCTACATAACTTAAACTAAGGAACAGGGCTATTCCTATTAAAAAAATCCTTTTCATTGTCATACTCATTCTAATTTGAAACTTTATCTCTTCAGACGTAAATAAGACAAATTCGCTGCCATTATAGTTCATCTTTTCCGCAGGATATATGCATAATTAACGCAAGGCATCAGGTTTTTAAGTTAATGGGGAAAGAATCCCCACTCCACATTCATGAACTTTCTCGATTATCGTTATAAATCCCATCATCCACACCGTCATTTCCGCATTCCACGCCGTGGATTTCAACTATTATTATAATGTAATAAGGGCACCTGGAATTCTAAAATCTGCCGCCTAAACATAAACAACATGCTGCAGTTTATAGTATGAACCATTCATACTCATTTGCATTAATAGATTATTTTCTGTTCTTTTCTCTTGAAAGAAAAGAACCAAAAGTTCAAGGCTGCGTCTGCTGGGCTACTCGCTTTCTGCACTCCGCTATTCGCGCCGCTTCGTTCCGCTCGCTCGCTTCACGCCCACCAGACAGAGACCGGTTCAATGGACAATTGACAATTGTCAATTGTTGATTGTCAATTGGATTGGCCTAACGGAAGCGGCGTAAAAGCAAATTCCGAGACGGAGCGAAAAGAAATCTCGGTTGTTTGAGCTGAAGGCGAGTTTTTCCGAGATTTCCGCTCCGCACCGCGATTTGTAGCCGCTGGAGTGTAAGCCTTGATTTTTTGGTTCTTTTTCATCAAGGAAAAAGAACGAAGAGATAAATCTAATATTTACTTTTGCAGTAAGACGTTCTTCACTGCGAAATCGATGTCCGATTTCGACATCAAACCTACATTGATTTTCGGCTTTCCTTGCATCGGGACGAAAAGCAACGTTGGGATAGAACGAATATTGAAAAGCGAAGCCAATTCCGGCTCCTCGTCCACATCCACCTTATAGACATAAATTTGATCTGCAAACCGTTCGGCCGCAGCGTCGAGCGTCGGCGCCAATGCCTGGCACGGTCCGCACCACGTGGCAAAAAAATCGATAATGGCAGGTTTGTCGCCCAAATATTTCCACTGACCGCTTTCTAATACGTCGGACACACGAGCCGCAAAACTTTCTTTGTTCAAATGAATCGTTCCCATAAGTTCAAATCTCATATTCTTTAATGATTAACTGTTGGACAAAAATAGGAAATGAAACGATACATGTCAAATATAAAATCTTTATCGCCCCATATAGGATATCGATGAATAAGTTTTTGTAACTTCGCCCCAAATCGAAATAAAATGGAAATAAATAGAGAATTTAAATCAAAAGTAGGCTGGATATACCACGTAGGATTGGGAATCTTGGCCATTTGTACGGTAGCCGTGTTCGTACGACACAGTCCGGTGTTTGTCATGATTGCCTTGTTGTTGGGGTTGATGCTGGCTATCCACATGCTGCTCAACACCTGGTACCGCATCACAGCGGACGGTTACCTCATCGCCCATTGCAGTATCTTTCCTGAAAAACGGATTAAAATAGAAGAGATAACAGCTGTGGAACGGACGGCAATGCCGGTCTCCAGTTACGCGCTTTCGCTCGACCGCCTGATTATCTATCAAGGGAAACAACCTTGGCTCCTGATTTCGCCCACCGACCAGAAGGAATTTGTGCGCTGCCTCAGGAAGTTTAATCCGGAGATAATAGTACGGAATTAATAAATCCTATAAACTCAACATAATATGACATACGATGTAGCCATTATCGGCGGAGGCCCCGCCGGTTATACTGCTGCCGAGAAAGCGGGGAAAGGTGGATTATCCACCATTTTATTTGAAAAGAATGCTTTGGGAGGCGTTTGCTTAAACGAAGGATGCGTACCCACGAAGACGCTCTTGTATTCGGCCAAAGTGTACGACACGATTAAGCATGCGCCGAAATATGCTGTAAGCGCAGAAAATGCAGCCTTTGATTATGCGAAAATCATCGCCCGCAAGAATAAAGTCGTCAAGAAACTGACCGCCGGCATCCGCATGAAGATGAAAGAAAGCGGCGTAGAGGTCGTCGCGGGAGAAGCCTTTATCCAAGGACGCACTGAAGACGGGACGATTACACTCACATGTGGCGAGCAAACTTATGAAGCCCGGCATCTCCTGATTTGTACAGGTTCGGAGACAGTCATCCCGCCTATTCCCGGGTTGGCCGAAACGGAATATTGGACCAGCCGCGAAGCATTGCAAAGCAAAGAATTGCCGAAATCGTTGATCATTATTGGTGGCGGTGTGATTGGTATGGAGTTTGCATCCTTCTTCCACAGCATGGGGACGGAAGTCATCGTCGTGGAGATGCTCGACAAGATTTTAGGCGCAATGGACAAGGAACTGTCCGATATGCTCCAAGCCGAATATGCGAAACGCGGCGTGAAATTCTATTTAGGACATAAAGTGACGGCCGTACACGGAACGGAAGTATCGGTAGAGAAGAATGGAGAAACTTTGACACTCCAGGGGGAGAAAATCCTCCTGAGCGTAGGCCGTCGTCCTGTGACGAAAGGATTCGGATTGGAAAACCTCGGCGTCGAGCCGTTCCGAAATGGCGTGAAAGTAAATGAATATATGCAAACCTCTCTTCCCAATGTCTATGCTTGCGGCGACATCACCGCCTTCTCGCTCCTGGCGCATACAGCTGTCAGCGAAGCCGAAGTGGCCATCGACCATATTTTAGGTCAAACACGCGCGATGAGTTATCGTGCCATTCCGGGCGTAGTGTATACCAATCCGGAAATTGCCGGCGTAGGCCAGACGGAAGAAGAGTTACAAGCCAACGGCACACCTTACACCGTGAAGAAAATCCCCATGGCCTTCTCGGGGCGTTTCGTAGCCGAAAACGAGATGGGCAACGGTATCTGCAAATTAATTCTCGACGGAGAGGGAACCTTAATAGGAGCCCATTTGCTCGGCAATCCGGCTTCCGAACTGATCGTCATTGCCGGTATCGCCATTGAAAAGGGTATGAAAGCCGAAGAAATCACCTCGTTTGTCTTCCCGCACCCGACCGTGGGCGAGATTCTCAAAGAAGCGTTGGGCTAAAAAGGTGCTAAAAATGAATGGCACACTGACAACACGGATTTAACAGATGACCGCAGATTCTTTTTAATTGATTTATAACCAAATAAATCTGTAATTATCTATTAAATTCGTGTTATCAATGTGCCATTTTCTATTTCGAAGTACCTGCTGTGAGCTAGAAAATAGTTTGAAAACCGTGCAAAATGCCATTTCGTGGAGGAAATTTCATTTTACAAGCCGTGCAAACCCCATTTCGTGAAGGAAATTCCATTTTGCAAGCCGTGCAAACCTCATTTCGTGGAGGAAATTCCATTTTGCAAGCCGTGCAAACCCCATTTCGTGGAGGAAATTCCATTTTGCAAGTCGTGTAAACCCCATTTCGTGAAAGAAATTTCATTTTACAAGCCATGCAAAGCCGTTGCGGGTCGACGAAATGGCATTTCTCACGCCATTCCACCTCCGTGCGTGTTCAAAAAGAGGAACCCCACAAAGAGCGTCAAGTATTCGCCCAGATATTCCCGCAGGATGGCGAGCGCGCGTTTGATATGGTATTTCACGGTATTGACGGAAATGCCCAATTCAGCCGCAATCTCGTCATTCTTTTTCCGTTCGTACCGGCTCTTCCGGAAAACCTGGCGGGATTCGGACGGAATGCTTTCGACCGCACGGATGATTTGTTCTTCCAATTCTTTCTCCAGAAGACACCCCAGCGGATGTTCATCGTTCGTACGGAAGAAAAGCGAAGCATCTAAAGATTCGAGCGGAAGTTCCGAGAAGCTCGTTTCATATTGTTCTTGTTTAGAAGCAAAATGATTCAAGCAACGATTACGCACCGCCCGCATCAGATAGGCACGCAAAGAAGTTTGAATATCTACCGTTTCCCGAATCTCCCAGAAATGAAAAATCACATCCTCTACGATGCTCTCCGCCAGAAAAGGATCGCCCAGATAATCGTTTGCCATCCGGCAAAGCACGCCATAATGATGCGCATAAAGCCAACGCCACGCCTTCGCATCACCCGCTTTCAGATGCCTGATGATTATCTGTTCGCTTACTTCCATTCCTATATTTTAATGTATAGATGTCGTTTATAAAGGAAATGACCCGGAATCCAATTGACGAACACAAACAACAAAGCCCATGCCAACGAGGCAGGATAATCGCCTAACAGGGGAATCAGCACCTCCTGCATCACAAGGTCGCCCCAACCCCAATAAGCAATCAAACGAGCCAAAAGCTCGGCCTGTACATAAAGGTAGAGAGGATTGACGCCAAATGTTTCGAAGAAACGCGTCCACCTTTTCCGTTTCCGGATGTCGATATCATACATCAAAAGCGCCAAGAGGAGCGAACCAAAACCGCACGTTACCAATACAAACGTACTACTCCAGATTTTCTTATTGACAGGTATCGCGTAATTCAATAACAAGCCACAAATCAACAAAAGACTACCCAAAACGAACAGGTTCAGAACTATCACTTCATGCCTTTTCCGTTGGGAAAGAATCATCTTCCCGACCCACATGCCAATCAACACATGCGCTACGCTACTCAATACACCCAGAAGCCCTTCTGGATCGAAGGCAATTACCGTACCATCTGCCATTACATCCCGATACAAATGACTCTCACCCAATACAACACGGTCTATCACCGCCACCAGGCTATCCGGCGTAAGTTCCAAACTATGCGAACCCAGAAGCAAAACGGAATGAACGACTAACAGCAAAACCGCTGTATGCAACAAGTATTTATGGGGAATAGAAAGAGCCGCCAACGACGCAAATCCATACGCCAATGCCAATCGTTGCAATACGCCTAAAATACGCCATCGCTCCCATTCCAAGCCTCCGAACATCGCTAAGCTCAACCCGTTTAACGCCAAACCGATGCAGAAAATCACCACCGTACGTTTCGCGATTTTCCACACGCACGCTCTGTTCCACGTGAAATCATATTTCCGAAGCGAGAAATAGGCCGAAATCCCCATCATGAACATAAAGAAGGGGAAAACCATATCGGTCGGCGTAAAACCGTTCCAATGCGCATGTTCGAGCGGTGCATACACATGTGCCCAATCCCCTGGATTGTTCACCAAAATCATACCGGCAATCGTGATGCCCCGCATGACGTCCAACGAAAGAAGTCTACTATTTTCCATTGATAATCTTTTTGATCTCATTCAACTTATTCAACGCCTCAATCGGAGTGAGGTTATTTACATCCAAGTTTTTAATTTCATCGCGTACTTGGCTCAAGATGGGATCATCCAATTGGAAGAAACTTAACTGGTAAGCTCCTTGCTTTTCGGTCTTTTTTAAGGCTTGTCCGGCGATGCCCTCTTCTTGCCTCTTCTCCGTCTCCAACACCTTCAAGATTTCCGAAGCACGGCTTACAATACTTTTGGGCATTCCGGCCATGCGTGCCACATGAATACCAAAACTATGTTCACTACCTCCGGGCACCAACTTGCGCAAGAAAATCACTTTGTTTCCCACCTCTTTGACCGAAACATTATAGTTCTTGATACGCGGGAAAGAACGTTCCATTTCATTCAATTCATGATAATGCGTCGCAAAAAGTGTCTTAGCATGTGCACGCGGATGTTCATGGATATATTCCACAATCGCCCAAGCAATGGAAATACCATCATAGGTGCTCGTTCCACGCCCTAACTCATCAAAGAGCACAAGACTACGCGAGGTCATATTGTTCAAGATATCGGCCGCTTCATTCATCTCGACCATAAACGTGGATTCACCGACCGAAATATTGTCGGAAGCACCCACCCGTGTGAAAATCTTATCTACCATCCCGATATGTGCACTTTCCGCCGGGACAAAACATCCGATTTGCGCCATCAACACAATCAACGCGGTCTGACGAAGTAACGCGGACTTTCCGGCCATGTTCGGACCGGTTATGATAATGATTTGTTGCTTGTCCTCATCCAGATAAACATCGTTCGCCACATAACTCTCGCCCGGTGGCATTTGTTTCTCGATGACGGGATGACGTCCGGCCTTGATATCAATCACATCCGATTCGTCTACCTGCGGACGGATATATTTGTTTTCCCCCGCTACTTTGGCAAAAGAAAGCAGGCAATCCAACTGGCCAATCAAGTTGGCATTGCATTGAATAGGTGCTATATATTCTGCCAAACACAACACTAAATCGTTGAACAATCGAGCTTCCAGTGAAAGGATTTTCTCTTCTGCCCCCAATATCTTTTCCTCATACTCTTTGAGCTCTTCCGTAATATATCGTTCGGCATTTACTAATGTCTGCTTCCGAATCCATTCTGCCGGCACTTTGTCTTTGTGCGCATTTCGCACCTCAATATAATAACCAAACACATTATTGAAGGCCACTTTCAAACTAGGAATACCCGTCCGTTCGATTTCCCGTTGTTGGATTTGGAGCAAATAATCCTTGCCGGAATAGGAGATGGCACGTAATTCGTCCAACTCGGCATTGACGCCTGAGGCAATGACACCGCCTTTATTTACCAACGACGGTGGATCGGGCTGTATTTCCTTTTCGATGCGTTCCCGAATCAAAGCACAAACGTTCAATTGTTCTCCAATACGGCAAAGTACAGGCTCGTCGCTCCCCATGCAAACACTCTTCATTTGTTCAATGGCACGTAAAGCCACTTTCAATTGCACTACTTCCCGTGGAGAAACACGGCCCACGGCTACTTTCGAGATAATACGCTCCACATCGCCCACCTGTTCCAATTGTTCGTCTAACAACGCCTTCGCTTCCGGATGTTTAAAGAAATACTCCACCACATTTTGACGTTCTTCTATCGGCTTGATATCCTTCAAAGGGAAAAGAACCCAACGGCGAAGCATACGTGAACCCATCGGTGAGATCGTCTTATCAATCACATCCAACAGGCTTTTCCCGTCTTCGTTCATCGCGCAAACCAGTTCCAGACTTCGTACGGTAAATTTGTCTAAGCGGACATAACGCTCCTCTTCGATGCGTGCCAACGACGTAATATGTGAAATATGCGTATGTTGCGTTTGGTCCAAATAGTAAAGGATGGCACCCGAAGCTACGATACCCAGCTTCAGATGTTGTACGCCAAAACCTTTCAAGTTCTTGGTCTCGAAATGTTTCAAAAGACGTTCCGTGGCCGCTTCGGAGGTAAACACCCAATCATCCATTTCATACACAAAGAAGCGCGACCCGAACAGGGCTTCAAACTGTTTCTTATGGTTTCGTTCGACAAGCACTTCCTTGGGAGAGAAATTGTTCAGGAGTTTATCCATATAATCTGCGTTTCCTTCGGCCGTCAAGAATTCACCCGTCGAGATATCGAGAAAAGCAATGCCACACCGGTCTTTCTCGAAATAAACCGACGAGAGGAAATTATTTTCTTTATGATTTAAGATATTATCGTTGATGGAAACACCCGGCGTCACCAATTCCGTAATCCCGCGCTTCACCAACTTCTTGGCCAACTTAGGGTCTTCCAACTGGTCGCATATCGCCACCCGTTTGCCTGCCCGTACCAGTTTCGGGAGATAGGTATCCAGCGCATGGTGCGGAAAACCGGCCATTTCTATAGCTGGCCCTGCGCTATTGGCCCGCTTGGTTTGAACAATCCCCAATATTTCAGCGCCTACGACAGCATCATCACCATACATTTCGTAAAAGTCGCCCACCCGAAACAACAAGATGGCGTCGGGATGTTGCGCCTTTATCTCGAAATATTGCCTCATCAACGGAGTTTCTACTACTTTTGCCACACTATATTCCTTCTTTTAATAAGTCCGGACAAAAATAGCACTTTTTCACGAATTTCGTACAGAAACGGAACGTTTCAATAGGCATTAATTATGCCGAATCAGGTCGGCCGACTGGCATTCTTCGCGTAAGAATGTTTCAATGTGCCGTTTCTTTTTCTCTTCCAGGATTTCGTTAATATCTATTAGGATACCTGTCTCTTCTACTTCGCCAAATTCATGGTTGATGGCCGTCCCAAAGACGCGCATTTTGGGCGAAAGGCTCATGTAGGCATTCACCAAAGGCGGGACGTTGATGCCGAACTTCCGTACCTCTTGGTTCAATACTCTGTAATTATCCTTGAAATTATCGTAATGGAAAAGTGCGCGCAGCTTCGCTTCGTCGGCATGCGTCTGGAGCGGATGGATAGGCGTCACCAGTTGTTCTTTATCGGCAAAATGGAGCTTGAGGAAATAGAGAATCATGTCGCGTGCTTCCGTATTGTAGGTGTTGTACATCGTCACTTTCCCAAAATAATATTGCAAATTCGGGTCTACTACCGAGAGCGCTCCCAGTCCGTCCCACAAGTTATCCAAGACAAACAATCCACGCGCGCTTCCGCTCCGCGTCGCTTGGTATTCGAGGGCCACAAACGAACGTCCTAACTCGACCGTCCGGGGCAAGTAATCTTGCACGAACTTATCCGAGAAGTCGAACAAATGCGACGTCGCCAAGACCGGCTTCCCCGCGTCGTCCATCCGCACGTCTGAACCGCAGAGGAACCGATATCCGCCCAAGATGGCCTCTTCGTCGGGATTCCAAACAATGAGCTGCCGGTAGGCATTGGGCATCGTGTCGAAGGCATCAATGTCGGTAGCTTGTCCCGTCCCTCCGCCATAAAAACGGAAGGCCAGCTCGCGCAACCGCCCGATTTCCCGCATGACGTTCGGCGAATCGTGCGCCGTCGTGATATAAATTTCGTTGTTCGATTTGTTCGTCCGCCTGAGCATCTTGTCTTTTGTCAGCTCTGCCTTCAATAGTTGGCGTTCAATGGGTGGGATTACCTCTTGTACCATGTTATTGTTGTTTTAGGTGATATACGATTTGCTTGACCCATTCCGCCCATTCCGCCGGTTTGCGTTCGGCTGTGAATGTTTGCCAGGCGATGGGTTCGCCGAAATAGACGGTAAAGGTCTTGTGCTTGGCGCGAAACATCTCGTCGGGCAGGTATACCATCTCGTAGTTCATCCGGATGCCCAACGCTTTGCGGAGGTTCGCCAGCCGGTAAAAGCGGGATGAGTTTTGTCCGTCGAAAAAGACCGGGACGATGTCGCGCTCATATTGGACGGCTTTCTGGATGAAGGATTTCTTCCATTCCAAATCTGCGACCTTTCCGTTCGTCCGCCGCGAGCAGAGCCCGGCGGGGAAGGTGATGATTTGGTTCTCGGAAGCATACGCCTCTTCTATCTGCCGCGCGTGCTGCTTGCCTTGTGCGCCGTGTTTGTTGATGGGAACGAAGATGGACTGCAGGTTTTCGAGGTAGAGCAGAAGGTCGTTTACCAGGTAACGTATCTGTCCGCCGTGCGCCTGTCCTATCAATGCCGAGAGGCAAATCCCGTCCAGCCCGCCCAGCGGATGGTTGGAGGCGAAGATAAATCGCCCGCCCGTCGGTATCGTCCCGCGTACTTCCAGCGTCAAATCGAAATAGCCGATGAGCGCCTGCATGAAGTCCACCCCGTCCAGGTCGTGGTAGCGCGTCAGGATATCGTTCAATTCCTCTTGGTGTATGATACGGATCAGGTAATCGACCACAAAGCCGGGTATTCGCCGCGCTGCCTTCGGGGCCTTTTGCCGTAACACTTGCCTGATATCTATTCGTTTCACCTCGTCTTTGTCCATACGATGCTTCGTTTGCGCTACAAACTTACATAAAAATGGACAAATGGACAATTAATAATGGACAATTGACAATGGACAATGGACAATTTTCCCCGTTCGTAGGGCGGGCAAAAAAAATAGGGCGGATTCAATCCGCCCCTACAAGCATATTAATTGTCAATTCTCAATTGTCCATTGTCAATTACCACAATGTAATCATCTCCGGATATTCCACTACCAGCGGACTGCCGCCATCATACGTCTCAATGCGGACTTTATATTGTCCTTCCGTCAAATCCGGGACCATCGTAAATTCGCAACCGGTTTCTGTGACATTGCTGATGGTCTCCGGGTTAATCCATTCGATGTAATCCTGATCATTGACGAGCCCGATGACGTGTTCCAGCGTACCGTCTTGTCCCTTCAGCGTAAATCCTTGATATTCCACGCCGGTTTGCTTGCCTCGCTCGATGCGGTGCGGATTCTCCGGGTCGCCTCCCTCTTTCTGGTAGACGGCGGTGATTTCGGGAGTGACGGGCGTAGGTTCAGGGGTGGGTTCCGGTTCCGGCTCCTCTTCGTCGTCTGTGCCCGGTTTCGCGCCCCGTCGACCCAAGGTCTCCTCCAGTTGGATAATCAACGCGTTAACGTCGTCGATAATGCCACCCAATTCCTCGCGCGTAGCCTCGTCCTTCGTCGCGATTTCATTCGCCATATAAAGGGCGTTAATCGCATTGACGACAGCCACATACGCCTCGTCTACCTGCGGGCGTAAGGTCTTCATCGATACCCGTTCGCTGCGCTGCAACTTCTCCGCCGAACGCGATTTGTACGTCTCGTTGAAATCCAGGTTCGCCGTTTCAAGCTGCGCTACCGCCTCGTCCAGCCCCAGCTCCGTCACCGAAGGCGCATATTTTTCCGACTTCAATTCTTCCAACGCATTTTCAATTTCCGACGTATTTTCAGCGTACGGCAATTCGTTGGCACTCTTGTAGGGCGAAAGGGCGAAATCCAGCTTCTTCGCCGCCGCTTTCTTCGCCTCTATCGGGCAGTGCAAGTTGCCTTCGATGATGCCTTTCAGGTAGATAAAAAGCTCGTCGCGGATGCGGTCCTTGGCCTCGATTTCCTCCGTCAAATCAAACTTCATGTTCTGTTTGTAGATGCGTTTTTCGTCGCCAAAGAGCGTGACATACGGCGAATAAATAAGCGAAATCTTGTATTTCTCGGCAAGCGCCGGCGTGATAATATTCATGACGTCCGCATGAAAACGGTAATGCTCGCCGTTGCGGGCGTTACGTTGTAACAGTCTTACTATGGCTTTTATTTTCTTCATGTTATTATATGATTAAAAGTTTGTCTATATACTTTCCGACATTGTCGGAAACCTTCTCCGGCAAGCTGGGAGACTTTCCGACATTGTCGGAATCTTTCTCCGGCAGGCTGGGAGACTTTCCGACATTGTCGGAATCTTTCTCCGGCAAGCTGGGAGACTTTCCGACATTGTCGGAAACCTTCTCCGGCAGGCTGGGAGGCTTTCCGACATTGTCGGACGCGTTTTTCTTCATTCTTTGAAAGAACCCAATCGCAAAATTAGGCATTAAATTGAACCATGCAAGTATTTGGCGGGGAATTTTTGTAGAAAAGCGCAGATGACCGCAGATTTTTATTTTTTGCGATACATATCGCGTAGCCATAAAAGAATCTGCGTTTATCTGCGCTTTAGTCCGCGTTTTTCTGCGTCCTATTTCCTATTTCGATGCACTCCCCCTTTGTCTTTTTCTGCTTTTTCCGAAAAACCAGCGGCGCGGAGCTTTTCATTATTACTTGTTACTTATTAATTGCCCCGCGCCGTATCCTTTATACCTGCTGTATCCGTTCCCGCGCCTTCGCCACGGCCTCGTTGATGTTGCTGCAGATATTCTCGGCGCCAAGCAACTCGTAGAAGCCGGATTTCTGGAGGGCGGCGTGCACCTTCTCGTTGACGCCGGAAAGGATGATGTGGATTTTCTCCTTTTGCGACATCTCGCAGAGGTTCGTCAGGTTGTGGATGCCGGTCGAGTCGATGAAGGGGACGCGGCGCATGCGGATGATGCGGATTTTGGGGCGGTCGCCCAGCTGCGCCATGGTCTCTTCAAACTTCGTCGCGATGCCGAAGAAATAGGGGCCGTTGATTTCGTAGACCTCCACGCCGCGGGGAAGCATCAGGTGCTCTTCGTGCACTTCGAGGTCGGACTCGAGGTTCGGGTCTATCTCGTCGCGAATCACCGAAATCTCCGTGGTTTCCATCACGCGCTTCATGAAGAGGACGCAGGCAATCAGGAGGCCCACTTCGATGGCCACCGTCAAGTCGAAGATAACCGTCAGAAAGAAAGTAATCAGCAAGACCGTCACATCCGCCTTGGGATTGCGCAAGAGCGCCTTGAACGTCCGCCATCCACTCATATTATAAGAAACCACCACGAGCACGCCCGCCAGGCAGGCCATCGGGATGTATTTCGCCAACGGCATCAGGAAAACCAGAATCAAAAGCAACACCGCCGCATGGACGATACCGGCGACGGGCGAACGGCCGCCATTGTTGATGTTGGTCATCGTGCGGGCAATGGCGCCTGTGGCGGGGATGCCGCCAAAGATGGGCGAGACGATATTAGCCACGCCCTGCGCAATCAATTCGGTGTTCGAGTTGTGGCGGTCGCCAATCACACCGTCTGCCACCGTGGCCGAGAGGAGCGATTCGATGGCGCCCAAGACGGCAATCGTCACCGCGACGGGAAACAGATTCTTGACCGCCTCCCAATCCAAGGCCGGGACCGCAGCGCCGGGCAGTTGAGACTGGATGCTGAAACGGTCGCCGATGGTATCAATTGCCGTCACGCCGCCATAGAGCTTAAGGAAATACGCGCCCAACGTCACCACGACAATCGCCACCAACGAGCCAGGAATCTTTTTCGAGAACTTCGGCGTGAGGGCAATAATCCCAATGCTCAAGAGGCTAACAACCACGTTCCACCAGTTCACCGTATCGAAATGCCGCGCATAGAGCATCCATTTCCCGATAAAATCACCCGGAATCGCCTCTCCCCCGAAACGCAACCCAAAGACATCGGCTATCTGCGTCGTGAAGATAGTCACCGCAATACCGCTCGTAAACCCGACGATAATCGGATAAGGAATGAACTTAATCACCGTCCCCAACCGAAATACCCCCAGCACCACGAGCAACACGCCCGCCATGAGCGTCGCCACCATCAGCCCCTCGACGCCATACTCCTGGATGATACCATAAATAATCACGATAAACGCGCCCGTCGGTCCGCCTATCTGCACCTTGCTGCCACCCAAAAGCGAGATGAGAAAACCCGCCACGATGGCCGTCACGATTCCTTTCTCCGGACTCACGCCCGACGCGATGCCAAAGGCAATGGCCAAGGGCAACGCCACAATTCCCACGATGATCCCCGCCATCAGGTCCGTCGTAAAGTCTGCTTTCGTATAAGCCTTTAGCGCGGAAAACAACTTGGGATGAAAATCTAACTTGCTCTTCATTTAATCCGTCTATTTTAAATTGAGGCGCAAAAGTACATCTTTTTTGCGAATAAATGCCATTCCCTGTCATTTATTCCCCTAAAAACCCTACCTTTGCACCACGAAGTAAAAGGATAGATGAAGAAGCAGACCAAGAAATACTCGGCCGCCCAGCCGAACCATCCGCGCGTCCATAAAGTCACGTTCATGCTCAACGACGAAGAGCATAAGACCGTGCAACGATACCTCGCACGATACAAGATTGCGAACAAATCCCGCTGGTACCGCGAGACCATCCTGACACATATCGTGCGGACACTGGAAGAAGACTATCCTACACTGTTCAACGAAAACGAAATGAGACGATGATACAACCCTACGACGATACCTATTTCATGAAGCAGGCGCTCCAAGAAGCGCAACTGGCCGCCGAAGAGGGAGAAGTACCGGTCGGCGCGGTCGTGGTGTGCAATAACCGTATCTTGGCACGGGCCCACAACCAGACGGAACGCCTGAACGACGTAACCGCCCATGCGGAAATGCTGGCCATTACAGCAGCTACGAATGTATTAGGAGCTAAATACCTGACCGGATGCACGCTTTATGTGACGGTCGAACCCTGCGTAATGTGTGCCGGTGCTATCGGATGGGCACAACTGGCCGCTGTGGTTTATGGTGCGCCCGACGCGAAACGGGGATTTACCCGCTACGCCCCACAAGCACTCCACCCGAAAACCGTCGTGCGGCAAGGCGTGATGGAAACGGAATGCGCCGAAGCGATGCAACGCTTTTTCCAAGAACGGAGATGAAAGAGGCGTTACTCTTTCACTTCTTCATAATCCACATACTCTCCTTCATGACGGGCATACACCTTTTTCCGCCGATGAACATGCGGCTCATTATCTGCTTCTTCTGCATACGTCGAAGAGGATGAAGCATTCGGACGGGAAGCCGACGACATCCGTCCGCTCCGCGACGCACGATTATTGCCAAAGAACAGACGCTTGATACCTCGAAGCACCGAGAAACCCAACAAAAAGATGAGCACAAAAAAGAGAAATACAAAAAAGAAAAGAAATTTGATAATCATAGCTTACTTATTAAACAACGACAAGATAAAATAGAGCACGACTGTACCCGCAATGCCTAAGAACCCAAAGAGAACTATAAACAAAATACCACATGCCAACAATATATAACGCACTTCATTGCCCTTCCACGCCCATGTCTTTACTTTCATGGAAAACATGGGAATCTCGGAAACCAATAAATAAGAAGAGAGAAATGCCAACACAAGGCCACCATACAATATCCACATCGCCCCCACTGGCAATAAAGGTTGTACGGAATAAACCAACGAACCCCAAAACAACGCATGGGCCGGTACCGGCATCCCGATAAAAGAAGTGGTTTGCCGCTCATCCAGATTGAATTTCGCCAACCGCAAACCCGAAAAGACCGGAATCACAAACGCCAGATAAGGCAAACACGCAATAACTCCGCCCTCGCCCATCACAGCTACTGCCTGGCGGAACAATACATAAAGAGCCATGCCAGGCGCCACGCCGAAGCTCACAATGTCGGAAAGCGAATCTAGCTCCTTCCCCAAAGGAGAATAAGCCTTCAAAAGACGGGCCGTTAAACCATCCATGAAATCAAAGACAGAAGCCATCATAATCCATAGAATAGCTCCCCGCAGATGCCCCTCCAAAGCCATCGCAATCGCCAAACATCCCGACGCCAAATTCAGGCAAGTAATCGTATTGGGAATATATTTCAAGATTTTCATTACAAAATAGGTTCTTTAAAGTTTCACTAAACGAGCGATGGGCGTCTGGTTTCCCGTCACTTTCTGATCCATCTCAACTAAAACCTCTGAATCAACAGGCAGATAGACATCCACACGTGAACCAAACTTAATGAATCCCATCTGCTCGTCGACATGGCACGTATCGCCCGGCTTGGCATACGTGACAATACGCCGTGCAATGGCACCCGCAATCTGGCGCGCCATGACTTCCACACCGTTACGGGTAGTAATAATAATCGTTGAACGCTCATTCTCCGTACTGCTTTTCGGTAAATAAGCCGCCATGAAGCGCCCATCCTGATGCGCCACATATTTGACCGTCCCATTCACCGGAAACCAATTGGCATGGACATTGAAAATGGACATGAAGATAGAAATCTGCAAACACGGGCGATGTAAGATTTCATGCTCCACCACCTCCTCAATTGCCACAATCGTCCCATCTGCCGGTGCAATCACCAATCCTTCCGAGTCATACGGAAAACGACGCGAAGGACTCCGAAAGAAGTTCAATACCAACAAGAACAACACAGAGGTCACCAAAACAATCCCATAGAAAAGATTGTTCTTTCCCACTGTATGATATAACGTGACATTTACCATAAAAAACAGGGTAAACAACGTCAATAAAAAACCGGTTCCTTCTCTATGTACTTTCATTTCTCTGCGTGTTCGATGATTAGGTTGCAAAAATATTCATTTTTATGCATATCACAAAACATTCACCCGTTCTATCCTTCCTAATGTGACATACCACAAGTATCCAGAGACCTGTTTATATCCCATTTGGACGATTAAATTCATATAATTCCGCACCTGCGATTGATAACGCGTTTGCGGCTTTTCGCCAAATTTATAGTCCAATACGACCACCTCGTCTTCATAAATCATCACTCGGTCTGGGCGTTTAGAGGTTTTATTCGCCGAAAGGATATCCACTTCATTCAGCACGCGTCCTTTCCCATCATACCAATGCTGCACTTCCGGAAGCAAAAGACAGGATTGAATCCGCGCAATCAACGACTCCTCCTCTTCCCGGTTGATAATTCCTTGTAACCGATAACCATGAACTGCCCCAGGCACATCTTCCGGTACCCGTATACCGCTCAAAACCTCGTGCATCAACGTGCCATATTTACGTTGTTCGTTATCAAAGAAGAACCCTTTTCCTTTCAGGCGTAAATGCAAACGATTATCGTTGTAAACGGAAGGCAATTCAGTTATAAATAATTCTTCTCTAGGCGAAGATTCCGCTTTCCTATCCGGAAGCCAACCACTTCCCAACTCGAAATGGTTCTTTTCCAACGAAAAGAATTCAGGCAAATGGATAAACGATTCTCCATCAGACGTATCGAACGCAGATTGCTGCAAAGCGCACCAAAGCAAATCCGCCATGCCAGAAAGTTTATCCAATCCACCATCTTCTTTTACTTTCTTCGGACGGGGTGCCCAAAGTATCAATTCCTCTTTCGCACGCGTCAGTGCTACGTAGAGCGTATTCAGGTTATCGATGAAGGCATGTAATTTCTCTTGGAAATAATCCCGGGCAAAAAAGGTATTCCCCAACGCCATACTATACCGAACTGGTACCAAATGCAATTGGTCGAAAGGCTTCTCGGTCGGATGACACCAAAGGATGACCGGCTTGGAAGGCTTATGGTCAGTTTCCCAATCACCAAACGGAAGCAAAACCGCCCGAAACCCTAATCCTTTCGATTTATGTACCGTAAGGATGCGGATAGCGTCTTGCCCGTCGGGAGTCATTATTGTTTTCCGGCATCCGGATTCATCCCACCAAGCAAGGAAGTTACCTAAATCAGCCTGCTCTTTCTGGGCGAATTCCAATGCCATATCCAAAAACGCTTGCACAAAAACAGATTCTTTGGCCGGAATATAAGGAGAAAACTGACGAAAGAGCTCCTCCATCATTTCATAAAGTGGCAAAATCGCCAAATGTTTCAATGCCTGCATCTCTTTTAAGGTGTAATCCCTGCCTTGCATCAGGATACGATAAGCAAAACAAGCCATAGCCGCATACGTCTCCTCTTCCGGATTCTTCAAATGCCTTAGCAATAAAACCAGGAAGCGAACCGACGACGCACTATTCACATACAATGCCTCATCAGAGATAATATCATAGCGGAAACCATCGTCCGGGTGCGTCTCCTTATAATTTAACAGATAATCCGCCACCGAAGCCCCTTCCTGATTGGTACGCACCAGGATAGCTATATCTTTCAACGCATATCCATTGGTTTGCAACCGTTGCAAGGCCGCAGGCAAACGGGACAACGCCTCTTCCCGCCAATCTGTATCTTCTTGGGGTATGAAATCGATTTGTACATGCCCGGTTTTTTGTTGGAACGGCTTAGGGATGTGTTGGTAAGCCTGATGATAAGCAGACAAAATACGCGTAGCAAACAGAGTCCGCTCTTCTTCGCCCAACGAGGATTCCTCCAAAGCCGCATTATACATTTGCTGCAACAGACAAGGGGCGATGGCAAACAGGGCATTGTTGAATTCGACAATATGCCTGCAACTACGCCAATTATCTTTCAAGGTCTCTTCCCGCACCTCCTCTGGAGCAAAATCACGCGGGAGCTGTTCGTCGAGCAACTTCCAGTCTGAATTGCGGAAACGGTAGATGCTCTGCTTCACGTCGCCCACCACGAGGTTCTCCCGGTCGTGCGCCAAACTCTCTTCCAACAGCGGGCGGAAGTTATCCCATTGCATGTTACTCGTGTCTTGAAACTCGTCTATCATATAATGGTCGATGCGCGTTCCCGTCTTCTCGTAGATGAAAGGGGCATCACTCCCGGCAATGACCCGATGCAACAATTCCGTCGTGTCAGCTATCAGCATCACGTTCTTTTCCTCGCGATAGGAAGCAATCTCGCGCGACAAATCCGTCAAAATACCCAACGTGTAATAATAACGGATAATCTCTTTGGCCGTTTGGTAAGCCGTCAAATCCCCGAAACGCGCCACCACCGCCTTGATGCAATCGTTCAGTCCATCCTCAAACAGAGTGCCTATGATGGCCTTCACACTGGGCTCGGTCTTCTTCGTGAAACACTTCTCCACGTTATCAGCCAGATTACAAAAGGTGGCGGTCGGCTCCTTCATCTCGCCCTTCGCCCAACGCTGGAACAGGAACAAGGGCGAACGGCTCCCGCCGCTGAAGTCCGATGGTTCCAATCCATACGCCGCCAGCAACGCCAAGCCCCGTTCGCCCAGCGTGCGTACCTCTTTCTCGACCCCGCGAACCAAGCCCTGCAACCGTTCGCGGTATTGGGTCAACGCTTGCTTGTCTTGGATATCCTTCGCCACCTCTTCGCTAAACAGCTTATAGCTCTCCTTAAACACCTCGCGCCCCAGCCGCAAAATATCATTCCGCAAATGCCACTCGCCGCTATCTTCTATTTTATCCTCGGCAAAACGGAGCAACCAGCCTAAGAGTTCGCGGTTCTCCGGTTTTTCTAAATCGCCCAACAAGCGGTCTACCGCCTCTTGCAACACCAACTCCTGGTCCATCTCGATGCCATATCCGCCCTGCAAGCCGATTTCGCGTGTAAAAGCCCGCATCGTCTGTTGGAAAAAGCGGTCGATGGTCGAGATGTTGAAGGCGGAGTAATCGTGCAAAATCGCCACCAATATTTGCTGCGCTTGCGCCCTCACTTGCGCTTCATTCAAACCATACCGCGCCGCGAGCAGCTCCACGTAGTCCGACTTTCGTCCCGACGAAAGGTTGAACAACTCCTCGACAATGCGCCCCTTCATCTCGTCCGTCGCCTTGTTCGTAAAGGTCACAGCCAAGATGCGCCGGTACGCGCCCGGCTGGCTAAAGAGCAGGAGCAAATATTCGCCCGTCAAACGGTGCGTCTTTCCGGCCCCGGCCGATGCTCGATAGATTGTCAACATATCCTTATCCTTTTATTAAAACAGATTGGAAAACCTCACTCAACGCTACGGGAAACCCGCCAACCCATTGGAAAACGCCCCGTAGCGATGCGGCAGCCCGACCCATTGCTTGGGAGGCTTCCCGCCGCCCTGCGGCAAGCTTTCAAACAGCTTGGAAACCTCCGCGCAGCACTGCAGGAGACTTTCCAACCACTTGGAAACCGTCCCGCAGGGCTGCAAGAGACTTTCCAACCACTTGGCCGGCTTCCTGCTGCGCTGCGGCTGATTTTCCAACCTGTGTCCCATTTTTCTGTCACCCGGTCAGCCGATTTTCACCTGCGTATATCCTTCCTTCCGCAAGATTTCAGACACTTTTTCCCGCCAATCGCCTTGGATGATGATTTCACCCTCCTTGGCCGAGCCGCCTACGCCGCACTTTACCTTGAGCATCTTACCCAACGCGGAAAGGTCGTCGGCCGTACCCTGAAAGCCCGTGACGAGCGTCACCATTTTCCCGCCCCGGTTCCGCTTATCGAGCGAAACCCGGAGACGTTGTTGCGCCTTGGGAAGGGTTTCCACCTCCGGCACTTCGTTTGTTTCGTATTGAAAGTCCGGGTTCGTCGAATACAGCACACCCAGACGGTTCTTCCAGTCGTTATTTTTCATACATTTCCTGCTTATTTAAAAGGGGAAAAGCAAAGGCAAGACAAACACCATCACAATTCCCATAATTAGTTGCAAAGGCAAACCCACCTTCACGTAATCCATAAAGGTATACTGACCCGCCGGCATGACCAACGCATTCGGCGGCGTGGAAAAGGGCGAAGCGAAACACATGCTGGCACCCACCGTCACGGCAAAGAGGAACGGGACGGGACTCACGCCAATCTGCTCCGCACTTTGCAAAGCAATCGGGGCCAACAAGACCGCCGTCGCCGTATTGCTGATAAACATCGTCATGAGCGAAGTGGTGAAATAGATACCCGCCATCAAGGCAAAAGGCCCGAACGCCCCCAACCCGGCCACCAAGGAGTTTGATATATAGGTCGAAGCACCCGTCTTTTCCAACGCCAACGACATCGGGAGCATCGCCGCAATCAAGACGACGCTCTCCCAGTTAATGGTTTTATAAGCCGCTTCGACATTGCGGAAGCACCCCGTCAACACCATCAACAAAGCGGCGATGATGACGGCCGTCACCGGTGCAATAGGCACAAAGTCCGTCACCATGAGGAATATCATCAAAAGCATGATAAAGGCAGCGATGGGAGCCTTGTAATCCAGCGTCACCTTCGCAGCTTCCGTCAACGGCTGCCCCAATACCACCCAATCCGAACCTTCGTTGCTCAGGCGGGCTATGTTCGCCCACGTCCCCTGCACGAGCAACACGTCGTTGCTATGGACGCGTTCATTTCCCAAATTCTGCAACAAGTATTCTTTCCCCCGACGGATACCGAGCACGTTCACATTGAACTTATCCCGGAACCCGGCTTCCTTGATGGTACGGTTAATGATATTGGAGGTAGGCATCAAGACGATTTCCGCGATGCCAATGTCATAGAAAGCTAACGTATTGGCCGCCGCGCGCGTTTCTTCCGTCTCATGCTCGTCGAGCATATCGGCCGCATAATCCGTAGCAAATTGGCGCACCTGCATAAAGTCTCCCGAAAGATAAAGGATATCATCTTCTTCCATCACCGTATCAGCCGAAGCCAATTGCTGCGTAATGGTCTTGAGAAAACGGTGCTTGGAGGAATCGCCCCGACGTACTTCGAGGATATTCAACCCATATTTACGGCGAATATCCAAATCAAGAATGGTCTTGCCATACAAACCGGAATGCTCTGTCACACGGATACGGAACAGGCTGCTCGACAGGCCATATTCGTTGACCAATTGCGTCAAGGATTTACTCCTCTTCCGCGCATCTTTTTTCTTTCCCCGGCCGGAAAGGAACCATTTGCTCAAAGGCATCAGCACCACAATACCTACGAGAACCGACACCAAGCCCACCGGCAAGAATGAGAAAAACGACAACGCGGGATAGCCAGCCGACGTGAGCGCATCCTGAATCACCAAGTTGGGAGGCGTACCGATAAGCGTCATCATACCGCCCATACTGCTGGCAAACGCCAAAGGCATCAAGAGGCGACTGGAATTCATCCCTGAACTCGCAGCTAGGCTCACTACAATCGGTAACATCAACGCCACCGTTCCCGTATTGCTCACAAACGCACCAATGGCCGAGGTCACCAATATCACCAAAAGGAAGAGCCGCGATTCGCTATTTCCCGCAAAACGCAAAATATACGAACTGATCATTTTAGCCAAGCCCGTTTGAAAGATGGCTCCACCCACTACAAACAACCCGACCATCATAATCACGACCGAATTGGAGAAGCCAGACAACGCTTCTTCGGGTGTCAATATCTGAAAAATAAGCAACGCCGTTAGCGAACAAAGCGCCACGACGTCCGAACGTAATTTGCCATTCACAAAGAAGATGGCAGCAAGCACTAATATAACAAGGGTAATCCACATAGGCGTATCATTTCATTTTGTTTGCAAATTTCGGAAAAACACATCACTTTTGCAAGCAAACACCTATCAAATCCGGCACAAATTCACCTAATTTTGTGTAATCAGCACGGTCGCATACGCCGCGATACCTTCTTCACGACCCGTAAAGCCTAATCGCTCGGTAGTGGTAGCCTTAATAGAAATATCCCCCTCGCCTACCTCCAAGACAGACGCCAAAGTTTGTTTCATCGCGGGAATATGCGGATTAAGTTTCGGACGTTCGGCCGCTATCGTGGCATCGATGTTCCCTAATTCATAACCTGCTCCACGAAGAAGTGCCATCGTCTTCCGAAGCAATATCTTGCTATCAATGTTTTCGTATTCCTCCGCTGTATCAGGAAAATGATAGCCAATGTCGCGCATATTCGCCGCACCCAACAACGCATCACAAATCGCATGAATCAACACATCCGCATCGCTATGCCCCAATAATCCTTCAGTATGAGCGATTTTAATACCACCCAACCAAAGTTCGCGCCCTGCCACAAGGCGATGCACATCATATCCAAAACCTACTCGTATCTTCATTTGCTTTCCGTTTATAGTTATATTTCCTTGCAAACATAGTTATATTTCCTCGAAAACATAACGATGAATTTTCCACTTCTTCGGCTTATCTGAACAGGTTCTTGATTCCATCCATGTCGAATGAAAGGGAGAAACGCAATGTCTGATCCAATGGATTGCTCGGAACGGTACTCAACAAATAGGCAGCATCGAGCTGAAAAACACTCATGCGAAAACCGGCACCAAACGAAAAGTATTGGCGATTACCCATGTTCTGATTTTCATAATAATATCCGCCACGCACAAAAAATTGTTGATTATAGCTATATTCCAATCCAATAGAAGCCATAATTTCTTGCAATTCTCCTTTGAAACCAAGCGGAGAATCGCCAAACGACTTGAAAATACCCGTAATAGGAGACATCGTGTTGTACTCATTCACAGCATCATTATAGGCTTGGTCGTCTTCTTCGGTCGAACCCGTACGTTGCGGTTCGCTCGGTACCAAGTATTTGCTAATATCGACATAAAGCCCGATTTCATTATAATCGTCGAGCGGGTAAAGGAGACCCGTACCAATAGAGAGTTTCGTTGGAAGGAATTGGTTCGTCGTCCCCGCATCATAAGATATCTTGGTACCTATGTTAGAAACATTAAAACCAAAACTCCACAACGCCTCGGCATTACCCATGATGATGTATTTCTCCAAATACCCGGCGATATCGGCCGAGAAAGCATTACCTGGTACCATCTCGTCTTGCGCATCGGCACCTTGGTCCGAACGGATATAGCGCAACGCTACCGCCATCGAGAAAGATTCCGAAAGCATACGGCTATAACTTACATCGATAGCCATTTCGTAAGGGTTCACAATGTAACCCACATCATTACCTGTTCCAAATGAACTTGTCGCCTCGCCCATGGTAAAATAACGGAGTGAAGCACCAATAGCCTGCCGCTCATCGCTTCCCAACTTGAAGAAACCCGAAAGGTTCATCAACGCCACATCATTCACCAACTTACGCAACCACGGCGTATACGAAAACCCTACGCCCGCCTTACTATAATTGAATACATATTTAGCAGGATTCCAATATTGCGAATAAACATCCGGCAAAGTAGAAACGCCATTATCACCCATACCACCGCCACGTGCATCTGGCGCAATGGAAAGCGAAGGAACTGCCGTGTTGATAGGAGCAAATTCAATGCCATCCTTGGTCTGCGCCCATGCTGAATTGATAGAAATCCACCCGGCGACAAGCCAAGCAAGTGCCTTTAAACTACGATTCGTTATCATCTTTCTTTTTGTGTATGCTTATTATTTACAAATCATTATTTATAACAGAAGTTTCCGTCTTTTATTGTGCGAGGATAATCATTTTCTTCGCGTCGGAAACCGTATTAGAATTACCCGAGCGAAGCGAAGCACGATAAATATAAATCCCTGGAAGCATCCGCCCGCTTCCATTTCCCATCAAATCCCACGTGACTTGGTAAGACTCGAATGCTTCCGAAGCACCATTCTCTTCATGGCTCCAACGCAGACGACCTGCCATATCGAACACCTCGATGCGCACATTCAATTGCGACTCCGGCAAATTGTGCTCCAAATAGAATGTCACTTGACTACGAGCGGGTGAAGGCGAAGCGTATAAATTGATAAGTTGCGGATCCAAATCTTTAACAGCTTCGAACGTAAAAGTTCGTGTTGTCGAATTATTTAACACATCCCACACTTTAAATTCTGCCGTATGTATGCCCGGTTCCAGTTCTGGAATGGAGAAAACAACACGACCTGAACCATCATCACCTGTCAACTCATAATAATCATTCAATGTATAACTCTGCGCCACTTGCCCATCGATGATGAGCATCATATCATGTCCAATACTACTTCCCGTGATGTTGATACCGCTTTGGTCCCAAAGCGAGGCTACAAACAAAGGTGTAAGGTTGACCTTTCCTCCATCTACAAAAGTCGTATCATTCAGGTAAAGGTAGCGGATATCCGGACCAGCCGTGTCGTCCGTCCCTGTATCCGATGTCCCGCCCACGCGGAAATCGAGGAACGAACCTTGCGCCTCCACAGAATCTTGCGCAGAGAAAGCATAAAAGTTCATCTTTCCGAAATCATTAGAATAAGAAATGTCTTTCGGTACAGTAAAAGTAAAGCTGAACTCTCCGGCGCGTACCGAATCATTGCCCGTATAAAGCGTATTGGGATAATCAGTATATTCAAATTTCTCGCCCGTACCGAAATTATCCAACGTCGTAACCGTCTGCCGGCTATCAAAAATGGTAGAACGTAACGTACCGTTGAATTGCGTATCTTTCGTTCCTTCTGGTGTACGGATTTCACCCGAAACAGTCACACGTTCCAGCGCTTGGATGGTCGGAGGGTTCAGTGTATCGACAGGTTCGCCATTTATCTCCGTTACTGCAATTTCATAATCCGGAAAAGTAAGACGCAATGCCGGGTCTCCAATAAGCATAAACTTCAGTTTATTGGAATCTCCACCCAGACTGGTTTTCGCATTCTGGAGGATTTCGCCCAACGTCCGATGTCTTCCGTCGCTATTCCGAGTGAAAAGATTATTGATAATCGCCCGGTTAATCTCTAAATTCGGACCTGAATAAACCGTACGGGTCGTGGTAAAAAGGGCAATACCTCCGCTTGTCTCATTTAAGAATACCGATTCGCCTGCCGAGGTTGCCAAGGCATCAAAGCGCGTAAAATCACACGTAGCCGTAATCCAAAGAGGCAAATAAGGATAGGTCGCCTGCTGAATATAAGATTGCGTCATGACTGCCTCGTCGCTCCAACTGGTCGTATTTCCATGACCGATGTAATTTAATACCATCAGGCCATTCCGCAATTGTTTCTGGAGATTCGCCTCTATATCTGGATAAGAAGCATTTCCTCCCGTACGGTCTTTCGTATACGCATCGAAGTATAGCTTATTTACACGGAACTCCGGATGGTTCGTATTGACAATCTCGGCCAATTCATCGGCATGTTCCATGTGTTGTTGCGGACCGTCGGACGAACTCAAATCGGCATTACTACCATCGTCGGCCACGAAGGTAACGTTGTTTTTCCAATTTCCTGGCAAAGTATTTTCCATATACGATATAATCTTGTCGACAGCTGCACGAGCTTCCGCATTAGTCCGGATAGGCAAACGACCGATGCCAATACACAAACGACTTCCCGCTATCGACGCACCGCTATTGTCTTCCAAAAATCCGAAGTAATCGTCCGTCGTATAGGAATCAATGGAAATCGAATTTTCCGATTGGTACGTCAGTAGCATATTGGAAAGCAGAGAGGCGTTTTGCGACCATTCCGTCGTCAAACCTCGATTATCATAACTACCATCGCCAAAGAGAAGGAGATATTTCAAAGGAACAGCATCCGTGCTACGGTCATAAAGCATCTTCATAAAACGACGATAAGCTGTAGCGTCAGGCGTTCCACTGGAAAACTCATTATAGATAGCTTCCGGACTGACCACCTCCACACGCAAATCATCTCGTTGCCTATGCGCTTCAGCCAATCGTTCCGCCTGCGTCGTAAAAGCACTCGGCGCAATAATAACCATATTAGGTTGCTCGATACCGTGCAGGTCTTGCGCTTCAATTTCCCCCACGATAGTAGGTTCGTTCGTAATTGTATTCTTATTAAAAGCTACAAATTCACGCAAAGACGCAGAAGAGGAGATAGAGAAAGAGAGCGTCGTACCATCCAACGTCGTACGGACAAGCTTCGGGGCTTGCGTATCCGTAATATCGAACACCACGGTCGATTCAGAAGCATTTTCCAACTGGAAACGAGAGACGTTGTTCAACGCATCCACACTACGGAAAGCCGTCTCCGCGCCATACAGCCGCAACGCGCGCTTGGTTTGCAAACGAATATAATCCAAATAAACGTTTTGGTCGCTCGTTCCGCCATACGTCACATCCATATTGACCGTTTCTGGCTTTTCTCCGCTCCATATCATCGCTCCCTCGGCAGCCGTAGCTCTCGTATAAGAGGAAGTACTTCCATTATTGGCCGGGACGAGGAGGCGCAACTCCGCGTCGCCTGTAGAAAGTGTCACCTCGCGGCTAGACGACGTATTGGCGATAAAACGCATCGAAATAACGGCATCGTCATCTGTAACGCCAGGCACTGAGAAAGAAAAGCTTCGCGAATTGGAGACTTGGAAGGACTCACCGAAAAGCTGCCGCCCGGATTCATTCACCGCCACAGCTTCTGTCTCCCATACTTGGTAATCGTCGAACGTCGTAATCTGCCGTACCGCACCCTCTACGGATGCCAATTCCTGCATGGAGGAGGGCTCTGTCGCGTCTGTCACGAAATAATAACCCGCCGTCGCGTAAGGATTGTTCTCATGCACAAACATGTCGCCCCGAATGTCGCCTTCATATTCATAATTCCATTTCACCGGACCTTTGGCATAGAAATAAATCGTCTCGCCATCACGCCAGACCGGTACCTGGGGCACATCGTCTTGATAACCGGTTGCAGAGAAATCCTCGTCCAGCATCCAGCCTCCATAGCCATGTACCGAAACCTGCGCGATATCTGAAAATCCCATTTCCTGAAGCGCCGAAGCCGTCAGCTTATACACGCCGGATTTATCTACGCTGATTTTTACCCAACGCCCCGACGACAAAGCCGAATGCGTTGCATAATCCTCGCTTGCCGCCCGGCCGACGGCCAGCGACAAAACAACCGCGATTACTATAGCCCATATTCGTTTCATACCTTGCAATTCAAAATAAAACCTTACCTACCATCTTTTCCGGCTTTCTCGATGCAGAAACTGCTCCAAACGTCGTTTTGGAACCTTCTCCTGGCGAGAAGCAACTAAAACCCCGTTGGGGAACTTTCTCGATGCAAGAAACGCCTCAAACGTCGTTTAGGTACTTTTTTCAGGCGCGAAACGGCTAAAACATCGTTTAGGCACTTGCGCCAGGCGAGAAACAGCCCAAACGTCGTGTTGGGGCTTTCTCCTGGCGAGAAGCAGCTAAAACATCGTTTAGAAGCGTCCTTCACGTACGACATCACCAAAACATCGTTTTGTATGCTTCTCGATGCAAGAAACGTCATAAAGATTGTTTTGGAGATTCTCCGTTTCTTTTTGCTCTAAAATAGCCATTTTTACTGACATTTTGAGCAATTTCAAGGAGCTCGTTTTCCTACCGCACGTGGAAATCCAGCAATTTCCGGTCACCCAAATAACCTTGCAGATGATCGTCAATGTGCACAGGTCCCACGCCCGCCGGCGTCCCGGTATAAATCAAGTCGCCAATCTTCAGCGTACAAAAACGACTGACGTAAGCTACAATTTGGTCGACCGAAAAGAGCATCTCCTTCGTATGACCTTCTTGCACCGTTTTCCCGTTCAAGTCCAAATGGAACGACAAATCGTTTACATGACCCGCCTCCGATAGAGGAATAAACGTCCCAATGACCGCCGAATTGTCGAACGACTTGCTCAACTCCCACGGGAGCCCTTGGGCACGCAGGCGACGCTGCCAATCGCGCGCCGTGAAATCGATGCCCACCGTCACCTCATGATAATACCGATGAGCAAAACGTTCAGCAATATTCTTCCCCAAACGATCTACTTTGATTACGAGTTCCGTTTCGTAATGAATTTCAGAAGAAAAATCCGGAATAAAAAACGGCTTTCCATCTTTCAACAGAGACGAATCGGATTTCATAAAAATCGTAGGCTCTGTTAAATCTAACGTATGATGCAACTCTTTATTGTGAGCCGCATAATTCATTCCTACTGCTATTATTTTCATTTCAATGATTTATGGAATTCAACCGATTAAACATAACCGCTAAATGTGCATAAATGGAAGTATTTTGAATGACAATATGTTCAGGAACACGGATACGGAAAGGCGTAAAATTCCATAATCCACGGATTCCTCCTGCAACTATTTCATCGGCCACCTCTTGCGCTTTATCCACAGGCACCGTCAGGATGCCAATGGTCGCGTTCCAGCGTTTCTGTTGAGTCTGAAAATGCCGAATATGGTAGACTGGAATCCCATTTATTTTTTCTCCATCCAAATCCTCACGTACGTCAAAACCTGCCACAATATCCAATCCATATTGCCGCAAACCTGTATCTTGCAACAATGCCGCACCCAAACTACCTACCCCAAATATGAAAGCTTTATGAGGAGACGTAAAACCTAAAAAGTCGTTCAATTCGTCGACCAAGGCATCAATTTCATAACCAACACGTGTTTTTCCCGCCACATTTACAAACGATAAATCTTTGGCTATTTGGCTCGCATCCACATTTATCTCTTTTGAAATTTGTGTAGAAGAAACCATCGTCTCGCCTTTTCCTCGCAGCAATTTTACAAAAGCAAGATACCACGGCAAACGACGTAACGTAGGTTCTGGTACCTTCTGTCCTATTTTACTTGCATCCCGATCCATTTCTTAACACATTAGCAAGTCGCAAAAATACAACTTTATGAGTATTTACCCAAGAAAAATCGAATCATTTCAAACTTCCAAAAGCCGCTATTCTCATCCATCCCGGCAAGCCCTTTCTCTCCCCCCCAAAACAGGAAAACCGGTCCAGCAAATCTGCTGAACCGGCTCACTTCCCAAAACGGCGGCTACCTACTCTCCCACTGTTACGCAGTACCATCGGCGTGACGGG
>NZ_NFJB01000100.1 GCF_002159645.1 Parabacteroides sp. An277
CGCTCTCTGGCGGTGAGCTGTACACGTTCGTGACCAACCGTGAGGCCCGTACACGTGAGCAGTCCTTGGTCGCCGTCGTAGCGGGTACAAAAGCGGAGGATGTGATCGCTGTCCTAAAGCGTATAGACGAGGAGCGTCGCTATGCTGTCGAGGAGGTCACGCTTGACTTGTCGGATCCCATGCGCAAGATTGTCCGGACGGCATTCCCCAAAGCCAGCCGCGTCATCGACCGCTTCCATATCCAGAAACTGGCCTGCGAAGCCGTGCAGGAGTTGCGCGTCAAGCACCGCTGGGATGCCATACAGCTGGCTAATGATGAAATGGAGGAAGCCAGACAAAAGGACAAGGAGTATATCCCGTACAGATTTCCCAATGGTGACACCCGTAAGGAACTGCTTATACGCTCGCGTTACTTGTTGTTCAAGTCCGCAGACAAATGGACCGACAGGCAGAAGCAGAGGGCCGCGATATTGTTTGAAGAATACCCTGACATCCAAACGGCATACGGACTGT
>NZ_NFJB01000101.1 GCF_002159645.1 Parabacteroides sp. An277
GGATATGCATATAGTTTTGCAATACGGAATAAGAAGAACTTCTTGTCTGCAACCCCTCTGAGGTTTGCTCTGAATAGTTTGATTTTAGCGTTGAAAGACTCTGCCATCGTATTGGACGAACGGTTGTTGTAGAAGTTCAGGATCTCATCATAATGCTCATGGAAGGTAGCGGCTATGACGTTAAATGAGTGAAATCCGGCTTCTTCCACTTTGTTGTACCACCGTGCCATGGACAGACGTGCGGCATCCTTGACCGTGTTTTTGGCAAAGGTCATCCGCAGGGAATGGCACAGTCCGTATGCCGTTTGGATGTCAGGGTATTCTTCAAACAATATCGCGGCTCTCTGCTTCTGCCTGTCGGTCCATTTGTCTGCGGACTTGAACAGGAGGTAACGTGAGCGTATAAGCAGTTCCTTGCGGGTGTCACCATTGGGAAATCTGTACGGGATATACTCCTTGCCCTTTTGTCTGGCTTCCTCCATTTCATCATTAGCCAGCTGTATGG
>NZ_NFJB01000011.1 GCF_002159645.1 Parabacteroides sp. An277
GTCTGTCCATGGCACGGTGGTACAACAAAGTGGAAGAAGCCGGATTTCACTCATTTAACGTCATAGCCGCTACCTTCCATGAGCATTATGATGAGATCCTGAACTTCTATAACAACCGATCTTCCAATGCCTTGGCAGAGTCCTTCAATGCAAAAGTCAAACTCTTCAGGGCTAACCTCAGAGGGGTTGCTGATAAGAAGTTCTTCTTATTCCGTATTGCAAAACTATATGCATATCCCCACTAAATTTCTACTGAGCCAGAAAAATCCCCTTAGCTTGAGGTAGGAAATTACCTTGCTAAGGGGGAATGGTCGCCTCTGACCGTAAAGTCCGGGCAGTACTGTTCGTGACGCGTTAGGGTCGCTTAGTAGTCAATAGGTTATAAATCGTATCAACCGCACCCTCGATACCCAACGAAGAGCTCCGGATGCAAAGGTCGTAGCCCGAAGGGTCGCCCCATGTCTGCTGGGTGTAATAATTATAATGGTTGGCTCGGAGTTGGTTGATGCGATGGATTTCATGCATGGCCTCTTCCGAAGAAAGATGTTGTTCAGCCGCAATGCGTTGGCAAGCAAAGGCTGCATCGGCCGAAATGAACAAATGGAAAGTCTGCGGGCGGTCTTTCAGAATCACATTCGCGCATCGCCCTACGATGACGCACGGCCCTTCGTCGGCAGCATGGCGGATGACGCGGCTTTGGGCCACAAACAAACGGTCGTCGGGCGAAAGACTCTCGTCGACCGGCATCAAGTTATCCATCCAAATATCTTTCCAGACGCGCTGGAAGGAGGTCAGACGCTGATCGTGTGCCTCCACATAACGGGTTGAGAGACCACTATTTCCCACGGTCAGGTTCACCAGTTCGCGGTCGTAGAACTTCCAACCCAAACGGGCGGCAAGCTTCTCTCCTATCTCGTGCCCACCGCTGCCAAACTCGCGGGCAATCGTCACCACCGTATATCCCGCTTCGTCCGCCTGTTTTACCGGCTGGTGCCGGTCGAGCCACGCACCCAGCCACGCCATGTGCGGCTGAATCTTCCCCACAAAGAATCCCACCAGCAAGGCGGATAGCAACGTTCCCTCGCGCACGCCCCGTATCTCGCCAAAAAGAAAAAGGGAAAACACCAGGCTAATCGCAATCAACGAACAATCGAACCCAATCTTTACCTTCCCGAAAGGTTTTTTCCAGAGCTTGGCCAAGACGAGCATAAGCCCCTCGCCTGCAATCAACATGACTTTAGGTGTGACCTCAAACACAATTCCCACTGCCAAGATAGCCGACCCAACAACGACATACAATATCCGCATCCAATAGGCCTCGGGCACCATCCATTCGGTGAGCCACACCGAGAAATCAATAAAAAAGCCAAACAGGAATCCCATCACCAACTGCATGTACTGCAATTTAGGAAACGACTTACGCAAGATAGCCACCTGAATCAGCACAAAGCAAACGTGCATCGCTATCGTAAATTGTCCTACTGTCGGGCGCAGACCCAGACTCAATACATAAGGCGGACAAGAAATAGGCGTAATGCCCAACTGGGCGTGAATACTCAACGCGATGCCAATCGACATCAAAAACAAACCGGCGATAAGCGTAGCATATCGCTCCATCAACTCTTGCATTTTCATCTTCTATTCCAAATTTCTTACCTGCAAAAATAAGAAAAAAGCAGCCGATTATGGTAGTTTTCCCAATACTTTGCACTATTTTTGTGTGACAAAAAGATTACATCGTATTTAATAGTTAGGAAGTATGTCGGATAGTATTGTAATTATACCTACTTATAACGAGAAAGAAAACATTGAAAACATCATTCGTGCTGTCTTCGGACTGGAAAAGGAGTTCCATATCCTGGTCATCGACGACGGCTCGCCCGATGGGACGGCTACAATCGTTAAGGCCCTGCAGAAAGAATTCCCCGAACGGCTCTTCCTTGTCGAACGAGCGGGTAAACAAGGATTGGGCACGGCCTATATCTGTGGCTTCAAATGGTGCATCGAGCATCAATATGATTATATTTTCGAGATGGATGCCGACTTCAGCCATAACCCCGAAGACCTCCCGCGCCTCTATGCCGCTTGCACGGAACAGGGCGGAGACGTAGCTGTCGGGTCGCGCTATTGCAATGGGGTAAATGTGGTGAACTGGCCGTTAGGACGGGTACTGATGTCCTATTTCGCCTCCGTCTATGTCCGCTTCGTGACCGGCATGGACATCCGCGACACGACGGCCGGCTTCGTCTGCTACCGACGCGAAGTGCTCGAGACTATCGGCATCGACCAAATCCATTTCAAAGGCTATGCATTCCAAATCGAAATGAAGTTCACGGCCTACAAGTGCGGGTTCAAGCTCGTAGAAGTACCCATTATCTTCATCAACCGCGTGCTGGGGACTTCGAAGATGAATTCCTCCATCTTTGGCGAAGCCCTCTTCGGTGTTCTGAAACTGAAATGGTGGAGCCTCTGGCGAAAGTATCCGCAGAAGGGACGGACGTTGAAAAGCTAAGGATTTTCTCCCTCGATACCCTTGGAAGTACTACCAAGGCACCCTTGGTAATGCTTCCAAGGCAGGCTTGGTAATACTACCAAGACACTCTTGGTAACGTTACCAAGACATCCTTGGTAGTACTATCGGGAGGGCGTAGGCAACGTTTCCCCTTTCTCTTCCCCGATGCATTGCTCGATAAGGTAGAGCGGACGACGTTTCACTTCCGTATAAATCTTCCCTACATATTCCCCGATAATGCCGACCGATGTAATCACCACCCCGCCGATAAACCATGTGGAAACCAAAAGGGAAGTCCAGCCCGGTATCGTATCTCCCTTCGCATACGAAATGATACCATAAATAATAGCTACCAACGTCACGAGAATCATCAACAACCCCACCAACACAATGTAGCGCAACGGACGGACCGAAAAGGAGGTAATACCATCGATAGCAAAACTCAGCATCTTCTTGAAAGGATATTTCGATTCGCCCGCCATTCGCTTCTGCCGGTCGTAATAAACCACAGCGGAAGGGAAACCCAACGAGCAGACCATACCCCGCAGGAAAAGGTTTCGCTCCGGGTATTGCATGAGGGCTTGCAACGTGCGACGGCTCATCAGGCGAAAGTCGGCATGGTTGTACACAATCTCGCCCCCCATCTCTTTCATGAGCTTATAGAAGGCCTGTGCCGTATGTTTCTTGAAGAAGGTATCGGTACATCGTTCCTGACGGACACCATACACGATATCGGTACCTTGGCGGTAATAATCAATCATCTGGGGAATGACCTCCACGTCGTCTTGCAAGTCGGCATCGATGCTGATGGCCACGTCGGCATGAGACGCGGCATATTCCAGTCCCGCCCAGAGCGCATGTTGGTGCCCTACGTTATGGGCCAATTTCAATCCGCGTACCGGAAAACCTTCCGAAGCAAAAGAGCAGATAAGCGTCCAAGTTCCGTCGCGACTTCCATCGTCTACATATAATATATGTCCCTCTTGGATACGCCCTTCCTTTTCCAGCCGCTGGAGGAGCGCAGAAAGACGGCGGTTCGTCTCGGGTAAGACCGCCTCTTCATTATAACACGGTACGACAATGAGCAAATGTGTATTCATTTCGTAATGCTTTGCTTATGGGTTTGCCGGAAGCGATACAAATGGACCACGCTATGGTCGTCGCAACTCCTCCGGTTCGAATTATAGATATCTTCCAATGCATAATCAGCGTATTGTTTCAAGAAAGGCTCGCGTTCGTGTTCGCCCATCAGAAGGTAACCCTCTTCAGGCAGGAAGGCTTGGAAAGGCACTATCCGGTCGCCCAGATAGAAGTTCACCGTAAAGGGATGCAACGGATTCCCTTCCGTATTCTCGCTCCGGTAGGAATAAATCCGCCCCTGGGGCACGAGGGTAGCAATCTCGCGAGCCATGGGTTTATCTGATTTGACATTGAGCACGGTAGGTTGATAGAATCCGTCCAATGTCAAATAAATAGACAATACCAACGCAAAGAGGGGTGAAAGCAACTCCCGTTTCTCTTTCACATGCAGGGCGGAATAGTAAATGGTCATCACGGAAAGAGCCAACAAAAGAAGAGGCACTACGCCCAGCGGCACGTATCGCAGCGCTTGGATATAAGCCCATGTCTCTTCCGGATGCCTTCCGCCTATCCATGCTTCTTGCACACCTCCCACACGGATAAAAAGGAAGAGCGCCAATAGAAGCAGGCTCGCCACACTCAGGATATAAACCGAAATCTTCAGTACCCGCGGGTATTGCCTCCGGAGATAAAGGAGGTACTCCGCGATAAAGTAGGCCACGAAGGGATACATCGGTAAAAGGTACACGCTTCGCTTGCTCTTCGGTATGCAATAAAAGACAAAGATGACTACGGCACAGGTAAGTGTATAAAGCCGCGTCTCGTCCATCGTGCGGATAGCCTGGGTGAGTCTCGCCCACAGCCCTTTAAACTGGAGTTCAGGCTTCTTATATTTCAAGAAAAAGAGGGAAACAACTAAAAAGAGCGTATAAGGCACAAAGCCAGCCACAAGCGTAACCAAGTTATAATAGGCCGGGTTCTCGTGCGAACCATACGTCATCTTGCCCATGAAACGAAGCACATTCTCTTCCACCACCAATGAGAGGAAACGTTCGCCTCCTTGCTGATAGGCCGCTATATACCAAAGCATCGGAAGGATACAAGCCGCCAACGCCACGCAAGCATACTTCCCTACGAGCGGAAGGAAACGATATCCCTTCATCCAACAAAAGAGGAAAGCCGCCCCACATGGCAGGACAATCCCGACAGGTCCTTTGGTCAATGCTGCGCCGCTCAAGCACAAGATGGCCAACCAGGGTACACCTCGCAACCTGCGTTCATACCATATATATAATAAGTATAGTGCCAATACCATGAAAGCCGCCAGCACCATGTCTACCCGGCAATTGACTCCCGCCCGATGCACCTCGAAGTTCGTGAGCGTCACCAGCGAAGCCACCATCGCTACCTCTGCTCCCCGCCTCCGCGCATAAAAGGCATAGCCCGCCAAGAGCATGACCATCAGCATCAAAGCCGACGGAAACCGCGCCGTATATTCCGTCACTTCGCCCACCACGCTCGAAGCCACCGCAATCATCCAATGGAACAAAGGCGGCTTATAAGCAATATCCACTCCATTATTCACCGGCAAAATCCAATTGCCATCCTTTAGCATCGAGAGCGCAACTACCGCCTCACGGGGTTCGCCTTTCGTATGGAACGACGTCTCGCCCATAAATAAAAACAATACCACAAAGCAAATGATTGCCAACCAAATCCCTTGTTTTTTCTTTTCGTCCATTGTCTATTCTTTCTTTTATGCCTATCAAAACTTCCCGACATGCCTATGGAAACTTCCGTTCTTGCCTATCATTTCTATAAATATCGACGATATTTGTACAAGTATCGGCGATATTTGTATATCTTTAGCCTGAAGATACAAAAATATCGACGATGCGCGAAGAATAGGTACCGAGCTCCAGAAGAATTTATCCCTGTCTTTCGGCTTTTTCCTCGGCATCTCCGGAACCTTTCCTGCCGGGTCAATCATGGATGCAAAAGTATAAAAATTAGTTCATACGGCAAACGGGAGGAGGAAACTGGAACAAATTCGTAGATTTATTTCGCCCTGAAAGGTCGAACTATCCGTATTTTTTGCTAATTTTGCCTACCATTTAAAAGAAAAATAAATTGGATGATAGAGCGAATATACATTCTTGAGACGGTAGACCCGGTGATATTCTACGGTGTGAACAACAGTAACATGCAATTGATTAAGACGTTGTTCCCGAAGCTTCGCATCGTCGCGCGTGGCAATGTAATGAAAGTCATCGGAGATGAAGAGGAGTCTGAACTGTTTTTAAAGAAGATTCGTGAAATAGAAAAGTATTGCGAAGAGTATAACACACTATCTGAAGAGGTTATCATCGATATCATTAAAGGCAAAGGCCCGGCGGTGGTAAAGCAGGAGAACCTGATTATCCATGGCATGAATGGCAAGCCCATCACCGCCCGCACCGAAAACCAGCAGAAGTTGGTCAAGGCATTCGACGAGAACGACCTGGTATTTGCCACCGGTCCGGCCGGTTCGGGAAAAACGTTCGTAGCCATTGCCCTTGCGGTAAAAGCGTTGAAGAATAAACAAGTACGGAAAATTATCCTGAGTCGTCCGGCCGTAGAAGCAGGCGAGAAGTTAGGATTCCTCCCGGGCGAGATGAAAGACAAGCTCGACCCTTACTTGCAACCGCTCTACGATGCCTTGCAAGATATGATTCCGGCCGTGAAATTGAAAGAATATATGGAGAATAATGTCATCCAAATAGCCCCTTTGGCCTTCATGCGTGGACGGACATTGAACGACGCGGTGATTATCCTTGACGAAGCGCAGAATACGACTACCCATCAAATCAAAATGTTCCTCACCCGGTTGGGCATGAACGCGAAGATGATCGTAACGGGCGACATGACGCAAATAGACCTTCCCGCTTCGACCATCTCTGGTTTGAAAGAAGCAATGAGCATTTTGAAAGAGGTAGATGGCATCGGACGTGTGGAATTCACCAAGAAAGATATCGTCCGACATAAGTTAGTGCAACGCATTGTGGAAGCATACGATAAGTTTGACCGGAAGCAACGCGCCACAAAGAAAGAATCAAATACTCAAATAAAAGAAGATAAATAAGATTATGAAAGCAGCATTAGTAAAGACAGATTTCCACTTTCCGGGTCAGGAGAGCGTTTATCATGGGAAAGTACGTGATGTGTATTCGATAAAGGATAACTTATTGGTCATGGTGGCTACCGACCGCATCTCGGCATTTGATGTCATTTTGCCGGAAGGTATTCCTTATAAAGGACAAATGTTAAACCAAATTGCCGCTAAATTCCTGGATGCCACGACAGATATCTGCCCGAATTGGAAACTGGCTTCGCCCGACCCGATGGTTACAGTAGGCGTACGATGCGAAGGTTTCCCAGTCGAAATGATTGTACGCGGTTATCTTTGCGGAAGCGCTTGGCGTGCTTATAAGAGTGGGGTACGTGAAATCTGTGGCGTGAAGCTTCCGGAAGGCATGCGCGAAAACGAACGCTTCCCCGAACCGATTATCACGCCTACGACAAAAGCCGAGATTGGCGAGCACGACCAGGATATCTCGAAAGAAGAAATCTTGGCTCGCGGATTAGCTACGCCTGAAGAATATGCCCTGTTAGAGAAATACACAATGGCACTCTTCAAGCGGGGTACGGAAATCGCTGAGAAACGTGGGTTGATTCTCGTAGATACCAAATATGAATTCGGTAAGCACAACGGGCAAATTTATCTGATGGACGAAATCCACACACCCGACTCTTCGCGTTATTTCTACCTCGAAGGTTACGAAGAACGATTTGCCAAAGGAGAACCCCAGAAACAACTCTCGAAAGAGTTTGTACGTGAATGGTTGATGGAAAACGGTTTCCAAGGAAAAGAAGGGCAACAAGTACCTGAAATGACTCCCGAAATCGTAGAAAATATCAGTAACCGCTATATCGAATTGTTCGAACACATCACGGGCGAATCGTTTGTTAAAGCAGATACCTCGCACATTGCCGAACGTATCGAGAAGAATGTAACTGAATACTTGAATACATTATAATTATTCTAATAAGAAGTAACGCATGGGTATAGGTTCAGAAAATGTACTCCCTTACAATCAGGAAGAGCATAAAGGCACACAAGTGAAACGTATGTTCGATGCCATCGCGGGAAAATACGATTTGCTGAACCATACGCTCTCATTTGGCTTCGACAAAGGATGGCGCAGGAAGGGAATTCGTTTCCTGCGCCCTTTTTCTCCGAAACAGCTATTAGACATAGCCACAGGAACGGGAGATTTGGCTTTGCAAATGCAACGTGAACTGGTTCCGGAGCATATCACAGGCGTAGATATATCGGAAGGTATGATGGAAGTAGGAAGAAACAAAGTACGTCAAGCCGGATTATCGGAATACATTACTTTCGAGTACCAGGATTGCATGAATTTAACGTATGAAGATAACCGTTTCGATGCTGTTACTGCAGCTTTTGGTGTACGAAACTTCGAGCATATCGAACAAGGACTGGCCGAGATGTATCGTGTAACGAAACCGGGTGGCCAAGTAATGATATTGGAGTTATCTACACCCGAACGTTTTCCCATGAAACAACTTTATGCGTTATACTCCCGTATCGTCATCCCAACTATCGGACGGTGGATATCTCGGGAAAAGGCTGCTTATAGCTATTTGCCCGCTTCTATACAAGTAGTTCCACAGGGTAAGGTGATGAGAGGATTACTCTCGAAGGTTGGTTATCGAGAGGTACAATCCCAGTCGCTTACCTTTGGAATATGTTCGTTGTACACAGGTATTAAATAAATCAGAGATTAAAGTATAAGTATTATGCAAAAATACGGTTTGATAGGCTATCCGTTAGGGCACTCGTTCTCTCGCAATTATTTCAACCAAAAGTTTGAATCGGAGAATATTGACGCCCAGTATTTGAACTTTGAAATTCCCTCGATCAAGGATTTTAAAGAGGTTTTGAAAGAGAATCCTGAACTGAATGGATTGAACGTCACGATCCCCTACAAAGAACAAGTTATACCCTATTTGGACGACCTTGATGAAGATGCACGACAGATAGGAGCCGTCAATGTTATCAAGTTCACCAAAGGATTATTCGGAAAGACCAAATTAATAGGATATAACTCAGATGTCATTGGTTTCAAGCAATCTATCGAACCGTTGCTTACCGAAACACACCGTAAAGCATTAGTGTTGGGCACAGGTGGAGCTTCTAAAGCGGTTGTATATGGATTGAAGCAATTGGGGATAGAATCCACATTGGTTTCCCGAACAAAGAAAAGTGGATGTTTTACGTATGCAGAACTTACTCCTGAAATCATGGCTGAATATACCGTCATTGTAAATACGACTCCATTAGGTATGTTTCCCCACGTAGACGCTTGTCCGGATATTCCGTATGCCTGCCTTACACCTTTCCATCTCCTTTACGATTTATTATACAACCCAGATACGACACTTTTCATGCGAAAAGGACAAGAGCATGGCGCAATTGTAAAAAATGGATTGGAGATGTTACTCCTTCAAGCTTTTGCTGCTTGGGGTATATGGCAAAACGCATAATCTCACGATAGAATGATAGACTTCATTACGTTGTGCGATTATGTGGGGACTTTCGCTTTTGCCATTAGCGGAATTCGCCTGGCATCAGCCAAAAAGTTCGATTGGTTTGGCGCTTACGTCGTAGGAATTGTGACAGCAGTCGGTGGTGGAACCATTCGCGACATTCTCTTAAATGCTACACCCTTCTGGATGACACAACCCTCTTATATGGTCATATCGGGATTAGCCCTTCTCTTTGTACTGGTATTTCGTAAGTATGTGATACGATTGAACAACACCTTTTTCATCTTTGACGCCGTAGGATTAGGTTTGTTTGCCATCGTAGGTATAGCCAAGTCCATTGAGTTTGGTTTTCCTTTTTGGGTAGCTATCGTTATGGGTACCATTACAGGTGCATTTGGTGGAATGATGCGAGATATTCTTATCAACGAGGAACCTCTCATTTTCCGAAAAGACATCTATGCATTGGCTTGCGTTTTCGGAGGGCTTGTATATTATGGATGCGACCGTATGGGGGTTCCCTTGTCGCTTACACAGTTCATTGCGGCTGTAGCTGTTTTTATGGCTCGTGTCTTGGCGGTTAAATACCATATCAGTCTCCCGGCTTTAAAAGGAGAAGAATAATTACGATTTTCTTTTTTCATTTTGTATATATACCTCTGGGCTGGATGCTATTGACGGGGAGTCAATAACTTTCCAGCCCTCCTTTTTCATCTTAACAAAGAAAACAAACGAAGCTCTTAAAGAGAGGGAAAAGTATCCCGCCGACAGAGAGTTTGCACAAAAAAAGAATCGCCTGGGAAACTCGTTTATTTCCCAAACGATTCTCGTTATAATTCAAACGGTTTCTCGTTTATTTCTTATACTTTTCTCCCAGCTTTTGGAGCATGTCCTTGGTCATAGTATCCAAATCATATTCCGGTTTCCAACCCCATTCTTCACGCGCGCAAGTATCATCGAGCGAATTAGGCCATGATTCCGCAATAGCTTGACGCAACGGGTCTACTTGATATTCCATTTCAAAATTAGGAACATATTTCTTAATATTATGGTAGATGATTTCCGGATCAAAGCTCATCGAAGCAATATTAAAGGAGTTTCGATGGACAAACTTCGAGGAATCTGCTTCCATGATTTCAATAGCTGCGCGGAGAGCATCAGGCATATACATCATATCCATAAATGTGCCTGCCGCAATCGGGCAAATGAACTTCTCGCCCTTAGCTGCTGAATAATAAATATCTACTGCATAATCGGTAGTACCGCCGCCCGGAGGTGTTACATAAGAAATCAAGCCCGGGAAACGAACCGAACGCGTATCAACACCGAAACGGATGAAATAATAATCGCTCAAAAGCTCACCCGATACTTTTGTCACGCCATACATGGTACGAGGATTGCGAATGGTATCTTGCGGAGTCTTGTCTTTCGGCGTGTTATTGCCAAATACACCGATAGAACTGGGGGTAAATACAGCGCAACCCATTTCACGAGCCACTTCCAAAACATTGAACAAGCCACCCATACCAATCTTCCACGCTAACTGAGGCTTCTTCTCTGCCACGGCAGAAAGCAAGGCAGCCAAGTTATAAATCGTATCGATACGGTACCGAGATACGGTTTCTGCTATTTGTTGTTCGTTGGTAATATCTACGATAGCAGAAGGACCTGATTCCAACAATGCGCCTTTCGGCTCTGCCCCCGGAATATATCCTGCCACTACATGGTCTCCGCCATAAATACCTCTCAACTTCATCGTTAACTCCGAACCAATCTGGCCCGTCGAACCAATAATCAATATATTCTTCATTCCTTTATTAGATTTTATGTGAGTTATATTTTCACTTCCGCAAAGGTACAAGAATAAAAAATAGATTTTGCATGATTTTCTTGATTTTTTTCATCCTTATCTCGAAAAAAAATAAGAACTTTGTTTCGCCGAAAAGAAGGGACTAAATGGATTCATCCACCGGTATCTTTTTATCGGTCTATAAAAATTTCATTTTTAAACTAATACAATATGTACGGAAAATTCAAAGATTTCTTGGCGGCTGAATTAGCTAACATCGAAGCCGCAGGTTTGTACAAAAACGAACGGATTATTACTACACCGCAGCGTGCGGACATCAAAGTAGGGGCAGGAGAAGATGTGCTGAACTTCTGCGCGAACAATTATCTGGGGCTGGCTGATAACCAACGTTTAATCGAGGCTGCTAAACAAGCGATGGATACGCACGGCTATGGCATGTCATCTGTTCGTTTCATTTGTGGCACACAAGATTTACACAAACAACTGGAAGCAGCCATTTCTGATTACTTCAAAACAGAAGACACCATTTTATATGCTGCTTGCTTCGATGCGAATGGCGGTTTGTTTGAACCCCTCTTTACAGATGAGGACGCTATTATTTCCGATTCATTGAACCATGCCTCCATCATCGATGGCGTACGCCTTTGCAAAGCGAAACGCTATCGTTATGCCAATGCTGACATGGCCGATTTGGAACGTTGCCTGCAGGAAGCACAAGCCCAACGCCATCGCATCATCGCAACCGATGGTGTATTCTCGATGGATGGGAATGTAGCACCTATGGATAAGATTTGCGAATTGGCTGAGAAGTATGATGCTTTGGTAATGGTAGATGAATCGCATTCTGCCGGTGTAGTGGGCCCGACGGGACATGGTGTGGCAGAACAATTCAATTGCTACGGACGCATTGATGTCTTCACGGGTACATTAGGAAAAGCTTTCGGCGGTGCGATGGGTGGATTCACGACGGGCCGGAAGGAAATTATCGATATGCTCCGTCAGCGTTCGCGTCCTTACTTGTTCTCCAACTCAGTTGCCCCTGCTATCGTAGGTGCCAGCCTGGAAATGTTCAAGATATTGAAAGAGAGCCATGCATTGCATGATAAATTAATGGACAATGTCACTTATTTCCGCGATAAGATGCTGGCTGCCGGGTTCGATATCAAACCGACGCAATCGGCTATTTGTGCGGTTATGCTTTACGATGCCAAACTTTCACAAGATTTCGCAGCTAAAATGCAAGAAGAAGGCATCTACGTCACGGGCTTCTATTATCCAGTAGTTCCCAAAGGACAAGCCCGTATCCGTGTCCAACTCTCGGCAGGTCATGAAAAAGCCCATTTGGACAAAGCCATCGCTGCTTTCATCAAAGTCGGGAAAGAACTGGGTGTATTGAAATAACCAGATACAAAACAAAAAGACACGGGGGCTGCACTATACGGCGCTCCGTGTCTTTATTTTTCTACCTAATCATCAAGGACTCACATTTCTATGCAATATAGCAATTATCATAGCCACTGCATCTTTTGCGATGGACGCAGTTTTCCTGAGAATTTCGTACAATTCGCCATCCGGCATCATTTCCGCGCCTACGGATTCTCCTCCCACTCCCCGCTCCCTTTTGAAACCAACTGGAATATGTCGAAGGACAACATGGACGAATATTTGAAAGAAATTCAAAGAATCAAAGAGAAATATGCCCACCAGTTGGAAATCTATGTCGGATTGGAAATCGATTACCTGGATGAAAGTTATAACGCATCATCGGCCTATTTCCAAGAACTCCCGCTGGATTATCGCATTTCGTCGATTCACTTCCTTCCGCTTCTTTATCCGTTGGCCGAGGCCAATATGATGTGTATCGACGGCTCTTTCCATGAATTCTCTGAGAAAGTCCGTTTATATTATGGGCAGGATATCCGCCGTTTGGTGAAGCATTATTTCCAATCTTCGTGTAAAATGGTGGAACGAGGCGGATTTGATATTGTCGGCCACATGGACAAAGTCTACATGAACGCCCAACATTACCCCGGATTCGACTTGAATGCTCCTTGGTATCAAAAGGCTTTCCTCGAATTTTTGGATTTGATTCAGGAAAAGAACCTCCTGATTGAAATCAACACCAAAAACTTCCGCAAGAAAAAAGAACTCTATCCTCACGTCGATTTTCTTTCTTTCTTAGTTGAACGGCATATCCCGGTTTTGGTAAATTCGGATTGCCATTATCCGGACTTGGTCAACGACGGACGCGCAGAGGCTTTCCAATTGCTGCGCGAGAAGGGGTTCCGCTCGACGTATGAATTAGTAAAAGGGAAATGGGAGGAAATCCCGCTTTAACGCCTGTTTCCTCCCTATTTTTCTGCTACATGTGTTCTACGTTGTATTTCTTGGCCAGCCCGCCTTCCGATGTTTCTTTGTAGAGGCTGGGCAAGTCATTACCGGTTTGCTGCATCACCTCTACGACTTGGTCGAAGCTGACACGGTGTCTTCCGTCGGAGAAGTTGGAGAAGGTATTCGCATCCAAGGCGCGCGCGGCGGCAAAGGCATTACGTTCGATGCAAGGAATTTGGACAAGTCCGCACACGGGGTCGCACGTCAGCCCCAAGTGGTGCTCCAATCCCATCTCGGCTGCATATTCGACTTGCGCTGCCGTCCCGCCGAACAGTTGGCTGGCTGCAGCAGCGGCCATCGCACAGGCCACGCCGACCTCGCCTTGGCAACCCACTTCCGCGCCCGAGACAGAGGCATTGGTACGCACCACGTTCCCGAACAATCCCGCCGTAGCCAACGCCCGCAGGATACGTGAGTCGCGAAACTCGCGTGTCTCCTTCAGGTGGTAAAGGACTGCCGGCATCACGCCGCATGAACCGCACGTCGGCGCCGTTACGATTTTCCCTCCGCACGCATTCTCTTCTGATACGGCCAGCGCGTAAGCATATACCATGCCGCGGCTCTTGATGCTGCTGCCATATCCACGCGCCCGGATCATATAATCGGATGCCTTCCGCCGGATACCCAATCCGCCGGGCAGGATGCCTTCCGACTCCAATCCGCGGCGCACGGCCTCTTGCATCACCTCCCAGACCTCGGCCAGGTAGTCCCAAATCTCTTTGCCTTCACATTGTTCCACATATTCCCAATAGGAATAGCCGGTGTCTTCGCACCACTTCAGGATATCGCGGATGTAGTGCATTTTATACACTTCGTTGGTGGTCTGTTCGTTGTACGTCTCGTTGGCCAGCGTACCGCCGCCGATGCTATAAATCGTCCACGAATCCAGCTTTTTCCCTTCCGTATCGAAGGCTTCGAACAGCATCCCGTTCGGGTGGAAAGGAAGGAAAACCTTCGGCTCCCAATGGATGGTGGTCGGCGCGACAGGACGGAGCACATTCAAAATCGCCTCGTCCGTCATGTGTCCTTTGCCCGTTGCCGCCAAACTGCCATAAAGCGTCACTTCAAAAGAGGCGGCCTCCGGATGTTTCTCTAAAAACATCTGCGCCGCGCGCATCGGCCCCATCGTATGACTGCTCGACGGACCATGTCCGATTCTGTAAATCTGTTTTATCGATTCCATTTTCTTTCTTTATGTTATAAATAGGTATAACCGTTCACGTTTTTATCTCTAAATGCCATTGCCGAGGCTTACCCGCTTGCGGGAAATCCTTTTGACGCGCCTCAATGACCTCACCCGCTTGCGGGTATCCCTTTTGACGCGCCTCAATGACCTCACCCGCTTGCGGGTATCCCTTTTGACGCACCTCAAAGACCTCACCCGCTTGCGGGAAATCCTTTTGACACGCCTCAAAGACCTCGCCCGCTTGCGGGAAACCCTTTTGACGCGCTTCAAAGACCTCGCCCGCTTGCGGGAAATCCTTTTGACGCGCCTCAAAGACCTCGCCCGCTTGCGGGAAACCCTTTTGACACGCTTCAAAGACCTCGCCCGCTTGCGGGTAAACTAAAAAACATACCCTCGTTGGGAAAGAAGGGCCTCCGTATCGTTCCAAAGCGACTTCATCTGCGGATGCGCCAAATATTTGGGAGCCAAATGGCGCTGGCGGGAGGAGGCGAACATCTGTCCGGTCGTTCCGTCGGGCAAATCGTCGACAAGGAGATGCACGGCCGTGGCCGCACCCTGTTTCGGTGTCCGGATAAAGGGACGGAAAAGGATATCGGTCAGCGGGTCGAACCACATGTGCATCGTGATGATGCCTGTCGAAACGATGCCCGGGTCGGCCGCATTCACGAGAATGCCCCGCTCGCGCACCCGGCTGGCCAACTCGCGGACGAACAGCCAGAGCGCCAACTTCGTATGGCTATAAATCGGGATGCGCCAGAAGGAACCCCGCCTGCCGCGCGTGAAGAACTCGGGCGTGATGCGGCCGATGGCATACGTGCACGAGACCATGCAAACCACGCGCGACCCCTTGCCCATGAGCGGGAGCAACCGGCGCGTGAGCAGGTAAGGCGCGACGTAATTGACCGCCACCGTGCGCTCCAGCCCATCTTCCGTCTGTTCGAAATGGGTACACATCGTGCCGGCATTGTTCATCAGCAACGCGATGGGCACGTTTTCTTGCAAAAGGGAAGCCGCAACGGCCTCCACGGATTTCATCCGCGAAAGGTCCACCTCGCGCACAGAAATCTCGCTACATTCCGTCTCGCGCACGGCCTGCTCCTTACGTTTCTCACCCGCCGCGGCATCGAGGCAGAGCATGACGACCTCATAACCCGCCAACGCAACCGCCTTGGTGATTTCAAACCCCATGCCGCCGTCGGCACCCGTGATGACCGCACGCCCTTTCATGACTGGGCCTCCTTTTCCAATCGTTCGATTTCCTTTTCCAACGAACGGGGCAACGGGCGACGGAGACGTTTATGGCACGCCATGTCGAGGGTATACATCCGGGCGATGCAATAGTTGCTATGCCCACAATCGCACCGGCAGGTCTCCGATTCGCGCATCCGGTTGACGAAGTCCGGCGTGTTGAGCAGGGCGCGTCCCATCTGTACGAAGGGGAAACCCAGGTTCAACACCTCGTCAATCTTCTCCCGCGAGACCAATCCACCCACATACACCAAGGGAATATCCTTCACCTCGTCGCGGAAACGCAAGGCATCCTCCAAGAAATAGGCCTCCTTGAACGGCACAGTCGGAATCATGTATTTCCCCGCCATGCGCACGCCCCATTTGAGCCACCAACAATCCATATAATGCGTCATCGTCTTGATAGGCATCTCGCCCCGCATGACGTACATCGGCGCCTTGCTCACAAACCCACCACTCAAGACCAACGCATGGGCGCCGTCTTCCTTCAGACGCTTTGCCACTTCGAGGCACTCGTCGATTTCCATACCGCCTTTGAATCCATCGCGCATGTTCATTTTCACAAGGACTGCCATATCATTCCCAGCCGCCTTCATGACTTCGTCCATGCACATGTCCATGAAGCGCATCCGGTTCTCCAACGAGCCGCCAAACTCATCCTTGCGGTGATTCGTGTAGGGCGAAAGGAATTGGCTAATCAAATAACCATGCCCCGCGTGGATTTCGACCGCATCAAAACCCGCCTCGCGCGCCAAACGGACAGATTTCCCGTAAGCTTTCGCCATTTCAGGCAACTCCTCGCGGCGCAAACCACGGACGAACGTAGGCGAGTAAAGATTGAAACCCGACGACGCGCCGACGGGCGTCTCTCCACATATCGCTTTATGTGACATATTCCCACAATGTCCCAATTGGATGCTCGCTGCCGCTCCCTCCTTATGGATGGCATTCGTGATAGTTAGCAAACCGGGGACAATCTCTGGCCGCATCCAAAGCTGGCGGTCGAAAGAAAGGCCGCTACGCGTCACAGCCGCATAGGCTATCGTAGTCATACCGACGCCCCCTGCGGCGACCGATTGATGATAATCCAAAAGTTGCTGTGAGGGCATATTCCCTGGACACATGCTCTCGAACGCCGCCGAGCGTATCGTCCGGTTGCGTATCGTAAGCGGACCAATCGTCCCGGGTGTAAATAGACAAGAATTCATATCAAAATATATAAGGTATTAAACATTTTCGTTTTCCTACGGCTTCCCGCCCGAACTCCTCTCGATATTTCCGACGAATGGCATAAGCTCGTGGCGCCAAATTGGCAAAAGTCCACCACACGAATACCCAAGCGGCAGGTGAGGCGGTCAAAAGGGCAAACCCTGTCCATTCAACCAGTTCCCCGAAGTAATTCCCCGACGTCACCCAACGATACATGCCTTTCTGCGGAAGATAATGCCGCGTATCGCCCGGCTTACGCAAATGACGGATTACATAATCGGAATGCCAATTGATACCCATTCCTACAAAGAAAAGCACCAACCCGACCCAATATGCCGGACGGTAGATGAACGCCTCATCATAAAAACCATCTGGAGCAAGATAAAACAACCATTCGCCCTGAATATAGCCATTCAGCAAATTAAATACAACTCCCATCAAGAGAATCGCCACCGGCATCCGGCTCTTTCCCTTCAGCAAGAGCGGAAAGACGAACGAACGTTGGAAATAATGCAACTCGAAAAGCAGAAAAAAAAGGAAAGGAAGCCCCTTCGCCCCTGTCCCACTCTGCCACCAAAGCGCCCACATCACAAAAAAAACGGGTGCTTCCATGCACACCCAGCCTATCTTGTTCGGTACCGATACGCCCCATTGCCTCGTACGGAACATGCCATATCCCGCCTTGATGAAGAAAAGCGCGACAAACACCACCAGCCCCAAGGCAGAAAAAGCGATTAATATCCAATTAAAAAATTCCAAACTCATACTTCTTCTTTAATAAGATTTCACACGAACAAAAGTAGGCAAAATATCCGCCGACTGATATGCCTGCAGGCTTCTATTAATATTATTTTAGATTTCGAGGAAATTCATACCTATAACTGCCCGGATTTACCGTTATATTCGGGCGGATTCAAGCTTGTGTTTCCCGGCATTTACGCCTATGTTTTTTTAAAAGCAAGTACAAATTCTATGCCGACGGATTGTTTTATTTACAAAATGCTATTACCTTTGCGAAGAGAAAACAAGAACAAACTTAAAAACAATAATAAAATGCACAATTGGTTTGAATGCAAAGTATCGTATGAGAAGATGATGGAAAATGGGATGCAAAAGAAAGTAACAGAACCATACCTCGTAGATGCCCTTTCCTTTACGGAGGCGGAAACGCGCATCATCGAGGAAATCCGTCCCTTCATCACAGGCGAATTCACGATTACAGATATCAAACGGGCCCGGATTTCGGAACTTTTCTTCAACGAAAACGGGGATCGCTATTATAAAATAAAGGTATATTTCATTACACTCGACGAGAAGAGCGGCGCGGAGAAGAAGACGGCCGCCATGATGCTCGCCCAAGCTTCCACACTGAAAGAGGCCATCAACGTGCTCGAAGAGGGCATGAAGGGAACGCTCTCGGATTATACCATCGCCTCCGTAGCGGAAACGATGCTGATGGATGTCTTCCCGTTTGATGCCGACCGCGTCCCTGCTGAACCGAAATCGGACGAAGAACGGATGGCCGAACTGAAGGCGAACGCATAAAGAAAAAAGACAAAGATGAACATAGCGCAACATATTCAGGAACTGAAAGCCTCGCTCCCCCAAGGAGTGACGCTCGTGGCCGTCTCGAAGTTTCATCCCGTAGAGGCGCTTCAAGAAGCATACGACGCAGGGCAACGCATCTTTGGCGAAAGCCGGGCACAAGAGCTGGTAGCCAAAGCGAAGGTGATGCCTGCCGATGTAGAATGGCATTTCATTGGTCCGCTCCAAAGCAATAAGGTGAAAGACATCGCTCCGTTCATCCACCTTATCCATAGTATCGATTCGCTCAAACTCTTGCAAGAGGTAGAAAAACAAGCGGCGAAGCAGGGACGTATCCTGCGTGTCTTGCTGGAGATTCACGTGGCAGAAGAGGAGACAAAGCATGGATTCTCTCCTGAAGAGTGCCGCGCGTTGGTGTCTCATTTGCCCGACCTGCCCCATGTCCGCATCTGTGGCCTCATGGGGATGGCGACATTGACCGACGACGAGGCGCAAATCGCGCGCGAATTCCATACCCTCCATGTGCTCTTCGAAGAACTGAAATCGACTGCCTTCCAGGGCATGGAGGATTTCACGGTGCTCTCAATGGGCATGAGCCATGATTACAAGCTTGCCATTCGCGAAGGGAGCAACATGATTCGGGTAGGAACTTACATCTTTGGTGAACGAGAATATTAAACGATTAAAAACACACAAATATGGCAAATCTAAAGACCCAATACGCGGGATTGACACTCCAATCCCCGATTATCGTCAGTAGTTCGGGGCTTACGATGCACCCCGAGCGTAACAAAGAGTTCGAAAAGGCTGGAGCGGGTGCCATTGTCCTCAAATCTTTGTTCGAAGAGCAAATCGAGATGCAGGGCGATACCATGCTCCAAGAGTCAGGTTATCCGGAAGCTGCCGATTACATCCGTGGCTATGTGAAAGCGAATCAGGTAGAGAACTACCTCAACCTCATTCGCCAAACCAAAGCGCTTTGCACGGTCCCCATCATCGCCAGCATCAACTGCTATCGCGCAGATACCTGGATTGAATTTGCAAAGCACCTCGAAGAGGCCGGTGCCGATGCGTTGGAACTGAACGTATTCGAACTGGATACAGACATCCATAGCAAGGGGGGCGAGATGCAGAAACTGTATGTCAATATCCTGAAGCAAGTCAAGAAGGAAATCTCCATCCCGGTGACGGTCAAGCTCGGCAAATATACCTCGAACTTGCCGGCCCTCGTGAACCAGCTTCATGCCAATGGGGCAGACGGCGTGGTGCTCTTCAACCGTTTCTATCGTCCGGATATTGATATCAACACCCTCCAGATCGTGTCGGGAAACGTGTTCAGCAATCATGGCGACTTGAGCGATACGCTTCGCTGGACGGCCATCGTCTCCGGGAAGCTCCCGAACGTCTCCATCTCGGCGTCGACCGGCGTGCATGATTGGGAAGATGTCATCAAATGCCTCTTGGCGGGTGCGTCGGCCGTACAGATGTGCAGTGCGCTCTATACGCATGGAGCGGAGCTTATCTCGCAAATACTCACCTGTATAGACGAATGGATGCATCAGGAGAACTTCAACGCGATCTCCGACTTCATCGGACGGTTGAACTATGCCAACATCCCGAACCCCACACTCTACGAACGTTCGCAGTTCATGAAATACTTCTCGAATAGGGATTGACATCTCCCTACGCTTGGAGGACTTAGATACCCTACCGTTGGTCGTCGCAATACCCAACGGTAGGGTATTTTTATGACCAACCGTAGGGTACTTCCATAACCTACGAGTAGGGTATGGTCATTAGTCACTGTGACTATTACCCATTAGTCACTGTGACTATTGATGACATACCTAATATAGATGCTTACCGGAAGGTAATATAGGTGTCGCCATCCCTCCAAGCAATTCATTACCCTTCCCCGCGTTACCCCTTCCCCATACCCTGCAGTGGCGGCCCGCTACCCCCTGCCTTGAGCCGTTCCCGCCCCCTACCGTGGGGCATTTCGTCTGTCTTTTTAGCTTTTTTGTCGATAATCTCTTTCAGGAATGGAAAAGGTTATGTATTATTGCGACCAAAAATTAAATAGGCATATGATGAAGATAAAACAGATACTCTCGTCCCTTCTCTTCGTGTGGCTGGCCGTGTCTTGCGCAGAAGAGACCCCCTATATCGACATGGACCAAACGGAACAGGCAGAAGTGACCCTCGGCTCGACGGAATCGTCGTCGGAAACCTTCACCTTCTCGACCAACCAAACCTGGAGCGCGAGCGACGATGCAGACTGGCTTACCGTCTCTCCTACTTCGGGAGGCGAAGGGAACAATACCCTGACCCTAACGGCCGAGAAAGAGAACCGAACGGGTAAGGCGCGCACGGCTACCCTTACCCTGACGACAGCCACGCTCGAACAGGAGATACAAATCACCCAAGAGGCCGGACGGTATATCCAACTGGAAGAGGACACCATCCGGGTAAGTAGAGAGGGGGGCGACATCCAAGTATACTTCACCACGGAAATGATTGAGGATGAATATGCTATTTACCGAACGGGGCGTTGGCTCACGCAAGAGGGGCAATCGACCCGCAGCACCTATACGGCTTATGTGCCGCTAACGGTACTTCCCAACACAGGAGAACAGAGCCGCATGGCGTATCTCATCTTTACCGCTGCAGGCGAAGGGGCAGATGGAGACCCGTTTGCAACGGCCGTCATCGTGCAAGAGGGATTGCTCTCCAGTTACGAATCGACGGACTATTCAGCCGATAAGACCGTACGCGTCTTGCAGGAAGCGACACGCGGTACAGGCATTCCGATTGTCCTCATGGGCGATGGCTTTATAGATACAGAGATTGCCGACGGGACATACGATGAGGTGATGGACCAAGCCTACGCGAACCTCTTCTCGGAAGAGCCCATTAGTTCGCTCCGCGATTACTTTGACGTCTATGCCGTAACGGCCGTTTCGCGAAACAGCGGTGTCGGGACATGGTACGATACGGTGTTCAGTACCTGGCTGGAAGGAGGCGGAAGCTCGCTGATTGAAGGCGACAATGAGGCCGTGAGAGAATATGTACAATGTGTGGAAGGCATTGATATAGACAACACGCTGGCCGTAGTCATCCCGAATACGACAGATTATGCCGGCACGACCTATTTCGGATATGGCACAATAGACAACATGACGGAATTTGCCATCGCTTATTGCCCTATTATCAACGGTATCAGCAGCGAACTCTTCCGCACGGTCCTTTGCCACGAAGCGATTGGACATGGGTTCGGGAAGTTGAACGACGAATATGCGTATGAAGGCACTATGCCCAGCAATGAAATAGAAGAGGCTCAAACCATGCAGACAATAGGATGGTACCAGAACGTGGACTTCACAGACGATACGAATACCGTGCTTTGGTCTGCCTTTCTCTCCGACTCGCGTTATGCCAACGAAGATGTAGGCATCTACGAAGGAGCCTGTACCTATTCCCACGGCGCTTACCGCCCTTCGGATGAGAGTATCATGAACAGCAATATCCTTGGATTCAACGCCCCTTCACGCCAAGCCCTTTACAATAAAGTAATGAAGTTGGGCGAAGGAAGAGAGGCTACATACGAAGAGTTCGTCTCCTTCGACAGTCCGGAGACACAGACAACAACCCGCGCTACCACGATATCAGCAGACTTCCGTCCGTTCCACGCGCCTCAGTTCGTGAACCGTCCGCTCAAACCCTAAACAAAGAAAGAAGTCAGGCAGGTTTTCGCCCGACGATAAGTACCTTTTCCCCGTCGCGGAGGGTAGTGGCAAAGAGATACAGGTCGCCGCCCTCCGCGATTTTTGTCCGCTTGCGTAACTCCTCGACCGAGAGCGGGAAGTTTCGGACCGCGATATGGGCACGGGGTATTTCACGATGCAATGTTTTCCCTATTTTAGACGAAAAAGGAACGACCTGCTCAACTTGGAAAGTACGGCCAGGGAAATCCTTCACCCGTTCCCCTGAAGTATAAAGATGGCTACTGACATGCAACTTTTCCACCCCCAGCCGCACGGCCACCATCTTGAACGCTCCGGCCTTGAGCAAAGCCGCATTAGGTTCATATAGATAAGTTCCTACCGCAGGAGCCAACCGCAGGGCCGCATTCCGTTCATCGGCTTGCGTAAAAGAAAAAAGCTCCTCCCCATTCGTCGAGAAATGCACGCAATGAAGGACAGGTTCCGCCTCTCCTTCCCGCCGCACGTCGAACAAGAGCTCTTTGCATTCGTTTCGAACTGCTACCACATGAATCGCCACCGTCCCAGGAAGCAAGGTCCGCGTCTGACTGATATCGGCCATGGGCGAAAGCTTTGCCAAGACACGCGGCGCCTTCTGCCATAACGCAGGGAGCAAGGCAGGCAAATCCGGCTCGCAATCACTTAACGCATAAACCCTCCGATTCCCGGAACCACGACGCGCCGGGTCTATATAGCACACATCTACTTCCGGAAGCTGGGCGAGGCATTGTGTGGCATCGGCATTCATTACCGTTATATTTCTGGCTCCCAACATGTGGAAGTTATGTCGCGCCGCCTCGCAATAGGCAGGGAAACGCTCCACATAAACCACCTGCTGCACTTTACGAGAGAAGAAGTAACTGTCGATGCCCAATCCTCCCGTCAGGTCGCATAGACGATCGTCTGCCGATACCAAACGTTGCTTATAGCGAGCTGTCTGCTCCGAGGAACATTGCTCGGCTGCAATCTTGGCGGGAAACCATAGCGCATCGTTCGCGTACCACGACGGAAGTTTGTCGCGTATCTGCCTCCGCGCCTCGATTTGCTCCACCAAGAAAGGGATGTCCAAATCCGGATGACGGTGCGCCCCCAGCAGGAGTTTCGCCACGTCGTCCGATTGATGTTCCTTTACATAAGCTCGTTCTTTCTCTCCCCAATGCATTCCCTTCAGCCTTTACTGGAAGAAATAACGTATCACGTCGTTCCCATTTGCGTAAAGCAACAAAGCAAGCAACAGAGCCATGCCCGCCATTTGTGCATATTCAAGGAACTTGTCGCTGGGCTTGCGGCGCGTCACCACTTCATACAGCAGGAACATGATGTGTCCACCATCCAAGGCTGGAATCGGAATGATATTCATGAAAGCCAAGATAACCGAAAGCCAAGCCGTACGCTCCCAGAAAAGCTCCCAATCCCATACCGAAGGGAAAAGGCTGCCAATCGCTCCAAAACCGCCCAAACTGCTCGCCCCCTCTTTCGTGAAGACGTACTTCATGTCGTTTACATAGCCTTTCAGCGTGTTGACACCTTTCGCAATACCGGCCGGGAACGATTCAAAAAAACCATACGTACGCGTCACCGTCTGATACATATCGTAAGGATTCACCAAGAGAATACCAATTTTCCCCAACGAATCGACCTGCATCGCCAACGTATCATGCACACCAGCACGTGAAATCCCCAAACGAATCTCCTGTCCACGGAATTTATGGAAAGCTATCTGCGCATCCACGGCAGTCGGTGTCGCCTCGTCGTTTACCGAAAGGATGCTATCGCCTGGCTGAAGACCGGCCCGTACAGCTGGCGCATCGGCTATCGGCAGCTCTTTCACTATCATCGGGTAGCGCATGCTGGCAAATCCTTTCTTGTCTCGCAAAAGGCGTTGCATCATATCTTCGGGTATCGGAATTACCACCTGCTCGTCTCCTCGGAGCACTGTCACAGTCTGCGCTTCTACAACGCTCCGGAGGCAATCTTCCCCAAAGCGTTCCAACGTAGTCGTATCCGCCTTCAAGAGGATGTCGCCGTCTTGGAAACCAATCTCGTGGAACGTCTCGCTGTAGTCCATACCCATTTTCATGTTCTTCAACGGCAAATAGGTATCGCCCCAATGGAAAAGAATCATTGAATAGATAAATAACGCCAACAGAAAATTAAACAGCACGCCGCCCACCATAATCAACAGCCGCTGCCCCGCCGGTTTCGAACGGAACTCATACGGCTTCGGGGGTTGCGCCATCGCCTCCCGGTCCATGCTTTCGTCTATCATGCCGGAAATTTTGCAATAACCGCCCAACGGCAGCCAACCCACGCCGTATTCCGTCTCGCTGTTCTTCGGTTTATAACGGAAAAGGGCAAACCACGGGTCAAAGAAAAGGTAAAACTTCTCCACACGCACTTTAAAGATGCGGGCGAAGATGAAATGGCCGAACTCATGTATAATCACCAATATGGAAAGGCTCAACAAGAGTTGGACCGCTTTAATCAAAAATGTTTCCATCTCAATTTGTTATCTGTTATTTTTAAAATAATTCCGCTGCCACGCGACGCGCCTCGGCATCGGTCTGTACATAATCTTCATACGAGGGTTGCGCCAGGAAGGTCGCCTTGGCCATCGTCCGTTCGATGACGTCGCTCATCTGGAGGAAGCCGATGCGGTCTTGCAAGAAAGCCGCCACTACCACCTCGTTCGCCGCGTTCAGGATGCAAGGCATGTTGCCTCCGCGACGCACCGCCTCAAACGCGAACGCCAAATTCCGGAAGCGCGTCGTGTCCGGCTCTTCGAAAGTCAGCGTAGCGTACTGCCGGAAATCCAAACGCGGTGCCGGACTCTTCATCCGCTGCGGATACGAGAAGGCATAAGCGATGGGCAGTTTCATGTCCGGAATGCCCAACTGCGCGATGACGGCACCATCCTCGAATTGCACCATCGAATGAATCACCGACTGCGGATGCACCACAATCTGAATCTGTTCCGGCGCGACGCCAAAGAGCCATTTGGCCTCTATCATCTCGAAACCCTTGTTCATCATCGAGGCGGAATCTATCGTAATCTTCGCACCCATGTGCCAGTTCGGATGCTTCAGGGCCTGCGCCTTCGTCACGTGCGCCAGTTCGTCGAGCGTCTTATGCAGGAAAGGGCCGCCCGATGCCGTGAGCAGCAACTTCTCCACCGCGTTCCCGTCCGCCCCGTTCAGGCATTGGAAAATGGCCGAATGCTCCGAATCAACCGGCAAAATCGGAACGCGGTGCTGCATCGCCAGCGACATAATCAGCTCGCCCGCCACCACCAGCGTCTCCTTGTTGGCCAGTGCGATGGCTTTCCCCGCCTTGATGGCGGCCATGGTCGGGCGAAGCCCCGCGTAACCCACCATTGCCGTCAGCACCATGTCGATAGGTGCCGCTTGGACCACCTGCGCAATCGCCTCCTCGCCAGCCCAGACTTTGATGGGCAAATCCTCCAGCGCCTCTTTCAGCTCCGGATATTTCCGTTCGTTGGCAATCACCACCACTTCAGGCATGAAACGCCGTGCCTGGTTTATCAATAAATCCACCTGGTTATTGGCCGTCAGCGCATACACCTCGAAGAGGTCGGGATGTTCTCCCACCACTTCCAACGCCTGCGTCCCTATCGAACCCGTGGAACCCAATATAGCCAATTGTCTTTTCATTTTTCTTACTCATTAATCCTCATGAAGCTGCTCCGACAGCCGGGGAACATGGAAAATTTTTTTCAGACTTCCCCTCGGCGTGGCGAACGTAGAAAATTTTTTTCCGACTTCCCCACGACGTGGCGAACGTAGAAAATCTTTTTCCGACTTCCCCACGGCGTGGCGGGCTTAGAAAAATTTTTTCCACGTTCCCAGCTCCCTTCTTCGCGCTTCATTTTTTAAAAAACAATAAAATCTTCCGGATTCACCGGTTTGCCGTTATACCATAATTCGAAATGGAGATGCGGCCCCGTCGAGAGCTTCCCCGTGTTGCCCGCCAAGGCTATCGCCTCGCCCGCCACCACCTGGTCTCCCGGTTTCTTTAACAACAACTCGTTGTGTTTGTAAACCGATACAAATCCGTTCTTATGTTGTATTTGAATAACATTCCCTTGGTTGGAATCGAAACCGGCATAAATCACGGTTCCGTCTAACGTCGCCACGACACTCTCTTTCGGCGCCGCAGCTACATCAATCCCAAAATGCTGTATATTCGCCTGAAAACGGGAAGATACCATCCCGTTCACCGGTTTATAAAAGAAAAGCCCCTCCACCGGGAGCGGATTTGGGTTGAGGACAGTCAGATTGTATTTCTCCTCCTCTTCAAAATCCTTCACGAAAGCCTGTTCCGCCTCGCTTCGGGGAATTTCGAAATCAGCATCCACACGCGCCAGCGAATCAATCTGCCGGATAGAATCCAGCCGAACTTCACCTGAAATGATTTCGGTGACATTCCGCAAATACAAATCCTGAATCTGTATCATCCGCTCTAACGAATCGGCGCGCATGGCGTTTTGCATAATCGACTTACGCACTTCTACGTCCAAATACCCAGGGAGATAATTGCGGATAGGCGTCATAATAATCACGAAAGCCGTAAAGGCGACCAGCGAGAAAGCAAAAACGGCCAGCATCAAGAAAACCGAAAGTTGCGACAAACGGACCGCCCATACCTCTTCAAGCGTGTTCTCGTTGATGAACGAAAGTTTGTATTTGAAACGTATCCGTTTCCAAAAGGATAACTTCGAATGGTTTCTTTTCGGCTTTTTCCACTTCATATCCGCACGCTTATAAATCCAATAGGCCTTCCGGAAGAGACATGTGCAATTCTTTTCGTGTCATATCGACATCTACCACAAAGGCATCGACGGCGGGTACCAATAGCTCCCGGCCGGCGTGGTCGACTTGAAGCAGCACATTCTCGGTCGAATCGTCTACATCCGTAATCTCGCCCAACGCTCCTGCAACTTTATCGATAACCCGGAAACCCATCAGCCCTTCCCAACTCATCCCCTCCTGCCAAACTTCTCCATCGAGTTTCGCCAAAGGATAATAAACTGGCCGGTTAACAAACGCACGAGCTGCGGCTTCCGAATCGACACCTTCCAATTTGAGAAGCATCGTCGTATCCGTTTTATACCGGAAATCTTCTACGAAAAAGGGAACCAAGATGCCCTCCATATCGCATACGATATAGCACGCTTCGTCCGCTTCCTCGAACACGTCCCGGTCTACTACGAAGGTAATCTCTCCTTTAATACCATGTAGTTTGGCAAAATGACCTATCCTTATGACCTCTTCTTGCCGAATCATACTGCTTCTTTCCTTACATTATATTATAATTATATGCGTGTAATACGAGCTCCGATTTGGTTCAAACGCTTGTCGATGTTTTGATAACCCCGGTCGATTTGGTCAATGTTATGAATCGTGCTGGTACCTTCCGCACTCATTGCTGCTATCAGGAGGGCAATACCCGCACGGATATCTGGAGACACCATATTCGAAGCTCGCAAATTGAAACGATGCCCCAATCCTATGACCGTCGCGCGGTGTGGGTCGCAAAGGATAATCTGCGCACCCATATCAATGAGCTTATCTACAAAGAAAAGGCGACTCTCAAACATTTTCTGATGAATTAGTACACTTCCGACTGCTTGCGTCGCCACGACAAGAAAGACACTCAGCAAATCGGGCGTCAAACCCGGCCAAGGCGCATCGGCAATCGTCATAATCGACCCGTCAATGAAGGTTTCTATCTCATACGATTCGTGTGTCGGGATATAAATATCGTCGCCCCGTTGCTCGACCGTAATACCCAACCGACGGAACGACTCCGGAATAATACCTAACATATTGTAGGCCGTTTCCTTAATCAAAAGCTCGGAAGCCGTCATCGCCGCCATGCCGATAAAGCTCCCCACCTCAATCATATCCGGGAGAATCGTATGCTCTGTCCCATGCAAAGCGGAAACGCCTTCGATGGTCAAGAGGTTCGACCCGACACCTGTGATGTGCGCCCCCATTCGGTTGAGCATCTTCGAGAGTTGCTGGAGATAAGGCTCGCACGCGGCATTGTAAATAGTCGTAGTTCCTTCCGCCAAGACGGAAGCCATCAGGATATTGGCCGTTCCCGTAATCGAGGCTTCATCCAAAAGCATATAAGTTCCCTTCAGCTTCTGAGCCTGCACTTCATAGACTTGTCGCGTCGCGTCATACGAGAAAGAGGCTCCCAACTTCTGAATCCCCACGAAGTGCGTATCCAACCGCCGGCGTCCGATTTTATCCCCGCCCGGTTTCGGAAGCAAAGCCTTTCCGAAGCGAGCTACCAAAGGACCGACAATCATGACCGAACCTCGAAGCGAAGTGCTCCGGCGAAGGAAATCTTCCGTCTGCAAATAATCCAAATTCACCTCGTCGGCTTGGAAGGAATAGGTATTCACGCCCAAACGTTCCACTTTTACCTGCATGTCGCGCAAAAGCTGGATAAGATTATTTACATCCAAAATATCGGGAATGTTGTGGATAACCACCTTTTCGGGCGTCAACAAAACGGCACAGATAACCTCCAACGCTTCGTTCTTGGCGCCCTGCGGCGTAATCTCGCCCGACAACCGGTGTCCTCCTTCTATGACAAACGAACTCATCTGTTTTTCTTCGAGTTATTATTGCGCTTATTACTATTGTTATTATTTAGACGCGCCAAGAGTTCGCGGCTCTCGGCCAACTTATATTCGCCTTCGTGCAAGACGATTTGCCCATGGGAAAACTCAGCCAAATCTTTAAATATCTTACGGTCGTCTACCGATTCCTTATTCCACGTAAGGAACGACTTCTTCATTTGCGTAGCCAACAGGTGAACTAACTGATTGCGTTCGGGACCTTCTGGATACTCGGTCGCCTTCTGCACCATCTGCTCCAACATCTTTCCATAATGACGATAACGGATGCGCGAATTGTTGTAGGCCATACGAGGCGGACGCGTATAAAGATTTTCTTTCCGTACCACTTCGTAAGGGTAATCAATATCCAACTTAAAGTCGGACATGATAGCCAAATGGTCCCACAAAATATGCTTAAAATCATTCACATCCCGCAAATGAGGAAACATATTTCCCATTACATTAATAATCGTATTCGCACAACGTTTGCGTTCTTCCCTGTCTTCAATGGTCAGGCAATAATCCACCATCCGCTGGATATTCCGGCCATATTCTGGCAATGCCAGTCTCTTTTCTTGCGTGTTATATTTCATTCTTTTTATTTGTTTGGCCGCAAATATACTGAATTTCTAAACAAAAAAACGCGATATGCCCCTTAAAAGAATCAAAACCCCGCGGGCAATGTTCATTTTCCCCCTTTAGAAACTTCGCCAGCTGCCTATCTATTTTTTGTTTTATGCCGAACAATTCTATAAATATCGTCGATATTTACACAAACATCGCCGATATTTGTATATCTTTAGCCTAAAGATATAGAAACGTCGACGATACGTGAAGAATAAGTACCGAAGAAAACAAGTTTTCCCCGGTACCTTTCCACTTTTTCCTCCCTATCAACGGAAAATATACGGGCGACGCTGGTCGAAGAAACGCGAGACTTCGCCAAATATAGCCTGTACCTCTTTTCGGAAAGAAACGACTTCGGGCGTAAAAACACGCAGGGCGTGCGGGATGACGGCAAGGTCGATACGGGCATCCGCCATGATAGGTTCGCCATCCAAGTGCATCCAACCCGGATTCTGCCGGATAATGGAAAGCGTAGTGGCTTTCATCGTTTTGATTTTACTATTCTTATCAATCTGTTTTGTAAATAATTGAATAGCGAGTTGCGGTATATCCTTGGGGAGAAAAGGCGAAAGAATCGTGATATCCATTTGCCCGTCCTGGATATTGGCATGCGGCGCGATATAGGCATTATTACCATATTGCGAAGCATTACCACACGCCACCAGGAAAGCCTTCTCTTGGATAGCCTCGCCATTAACCAACAAATCGTACACCTCTGGCTGGTAACTCAGGTATTCCTCGACCGTATTTTTTATATAAGTCAACGAACCACGCCGCTTCTCGCCCGCAAATTTTTGACTTACAGCCGCATCAAACCCCACTCCGCACGTACAAAAAAAGATATGCTCGTTAGCGCGGCAACAATCGATGGTTAATTCATGCCCACGTCGAATGACTTCAAACGCGCGCTTCACGTCCATCGGGATATGAAGTTCACGAGCCAATCCATTCCCTGAACCTTTGGGAATAATACCCAATACGGCATCGGTATGGACTAAAGCCCGCGCAATTTCATTAACCGTACCATCGCCACCCACGGCAATCACACACTTCGCACCATCCTCTATAGCCTTCGACGCTACTATATTAGCATGACCTGGATACTCCGTAAAGCGGATATTCAAATCATACCCAGCCTCTTTACATAATTGCTCAATCATCTTCGGAATCTTCCGTTTGGAACCGACTCCGGAAATCGGATTGATAATAGCTTGCACTTTCATTTCAACACTTACTTTTTCTGATTCCAGCCGACAAAAATAATGCTTTTAGCAAAACTTTTGTGCTTTTTGATTACACAAAGTAAAAAATATTACTACTTTTGCGGCGGGATTAATGACTAAAGGAGCAGATTAGGGTACTATTAATCTGAAACTTAAAAGTAAATTAAGTAGATAAATCAATTCTCTTCATTAAGAATATGAGACTTTTACAAGAGAAATTAGCAAAGTATGATGCCCCACAACAATACATGAAAGCGGGGATTTATCCGTATTTTCGCACGATAGAAAGTGACCAAGATACGGAAGTCATTATTAATGGTAGAAAAGTTTTGATGTTTGGTTCGAACGCTTATTTAGGCCTTACCAACCATCCTAAAGTGAAAGAAGCAGCCATTAACGCCATTAAAAAGTATGGAACAGGATGCGCCGGCTCTCGTTTCTTGAACGGGACGCTCGATTTGCATATCCAGTTAGAAAAGCGTTTGGCCGATTTCGTAGGCAAAGAAGATGCCATCGTGTATTCAACCGGTTTCCAAGTAAATCTGGGAGTAGTTTCTTGCATTACAGGCCGCGAAGATTATATCCTATGGGACGAACAAGACCATGCTTCCATTATCGAAGGCCATCGCCTCTCTTTCTCTACCAAACTGAAATATAAGCACAACGATATGGAATCGTTGGAAAAGCAACTCCAGAAATGCGAACCCGATAAAATCAAACTGATTGTTATGGATGGGGTATTCAGCATGGAAGGAGACATTGCCAAGCTGCCCGAAATCGTAGCCCTTGCCAAAAAATACAATGCCAGCATTATGGTAGACGAAGCACATGGTCTTGGCGTATTAGGTGACCATGGACGCGGAACATGTAACCATTTTGGAGTAACCGACGATGTAGACCTCATCATGGGTACCTTTAGTAAATCGTTAGCCTCTATCGGTGGTTTCATTGCTTCGGATAAAGATACTATTAATTATTTACGCCATAACTCCCGTTCATACATATTTAGTGCGAGCAATACACCAGCAGCTACCGCAGCAGCAGGAGCTGCACTCGACATTATGTTGAACGAACCTGAACGCATCGAACATTTATGGGAATTAACCCATTACGCATTGGATGGATTCCGCCACATGGGATGCGAAATCGGACATACAGAGACACCGATTATTCCGCTCTTCATCCGAGACAATAACCTGACATTCCTTATTGTAAAGGAATTATTCGATGCAGGTATCTTCGTTAATCCGGTAGTTGCGCCGGCAGTAGCACCCAACGACACATTGATTCGTTTTTCGTTGATGGCAACTCATACGAAAGAGCAACTCGACCGAGCCCTTGATACCATTCAAACCGTGTTCCGGAAACATCAATTGATTCCATAAAAATAAGAAACAAATAAGCGAAGAGTTGATACCCATCAGTTCTTCGCTTTTCCGATTAAAGGTGTAAAAGTGCTTGTTTTTGCGCCTTTTTTGTTCTATTTACCTTTCTCTATTTTTGTATCCCATCTTTTTTAACTACTTTTGCGCGCAAAATCAACTATAATGTGCAATCGTTATGCCGGTAACTGTTTCAAAAACGCGAGATATGTTGGTGGATGTGGCCAGACAACTCTTTGCCCGCAAAGGGTTAGATGAAACCACGATGAACGATATTGCACAAGCTTCTGGAAAAGGAAGACGAACGCTCTATACCTATTTTAAAAGCAAAAATGAGATTTATGCAGCTGTTGTAGAATCTGAATTAGACCGCTTACACAAAATGCTGGTCGATGTAGGAGAAAAAGATTTGCCAGCAGATGAGAAATTAATGACATTTATATATACCCGCCTGGATGCGGTTAAATCGTTAGTTTTTCGAAATGGGACATTACGCGCTACATTCTTCCGTGATATTTGGCGTGTGGAAAAAGTACGAAAAGAATTCGACTTGCGGGAAATTGAAATAATAAAAAACATATTGGATGATGGCGTGAAGAACGGAATCTTTGCCATGCCTGATACCGGCATTACCGCTTTAGTCCTCCATCATGCACTGAAAGGATTGGAAGTTCCTTATATTCGCGGATTAATGGGCGATACCATCAATCAGCGAATTAAACGAAGAGACAATGTAATGAATTTAATATTTAATGGTATTAGAATAAAAAGATAAAGCAAACACGAAAATAAGAGATGTATATAAATGCGACCGGTTATTATATACCCGAAGAGCGGGTAGATAACCAACATTTTTTGGAATTAAACGGTTTAACAAGTGAATGGATTGAACAACGTACAGGTATTCGTACACGTTCGAAAGCTAAACCGGAAGAAAATATCAATACGATGAGCTTAGAAGCGCTCCGAAATGCTTTACCTAAATTACCTTACGATATTACAGAGGTAGATTTAATTATTTCGGCATCGTATTCTCCGTATGATACGGTGGCAACGGCCGCACACAAAGCACAGTTCGAATATCAGATAACGAACGCCAAAGCGTTATATCTTTCGTCGGCATGTTCTTCTTTTTTAAATGCTTTAGAAGTAGCTGAAGGTTATTTTGCTATGGGAAAAGCTTCGAAAGCTTTAATCTTGGCAGCAGATAAAAATTCGGCATACGCCAACGAGACGAACCCCAAAGATGGACACCTATGGGGAGATGCAGCAGCCGCTTTCTTTATATCGAAAGAGAAAATGGCAGAAGGAGAACCTGAAATCATCGATATTTATACGCACGGACTGGGACATCTTCCTAAAGCACCTGAAGCGGTTCATTTGCGCCCGCGTGATGGAGGCATTCAGATGCCAGAAGGACGCGACGTGTTTATGCAAGCTTGTACTTACATGCCAAAAAATGTACTTTACTTGTTAGATAAGAACCATCTTTCGTTAGACGATTTAAGTTATTTCATCGGTCATCAAGCAAATATGCGTATCATGATGAACATCGCGAAACAACTTTCCTTGCCGGAAGACAAATTCTTACATAATATCGAGGAACTGGGAAATACAGGTTCTGTTAGCTCGGCTTTGGTTTTTGCGCAAAACATTGAACGATTCAAAACAGGCGATTTGATTGCAATTACAGTCTTCGGCGGTGGGTATTCTACCGGAGCTTGTTTGATAAAGTATTAATCTTAAAAGAGATAAAAAGATGAAATTATTGGAAGGTAAAGTCGCCCTCATCACAGGTGCGGCACGAGGCATCGGAAAAGCGGTTGCCTTGAAATTTGCTTCGGAAGGAGCTAACATTGCATTCACCGATTTAGTTATTGATGAAAATGGTCTTGCTACTCAACAGGAATTGGAAGCTTTAGGTGTAAAGGCGAAAGGATATGCTTCGAATGCGGCTAACTTTGAAGAAACACATAACGTAGTAGCAGAAATCGTCAAAGATTTCGGACGCATCGACGTGTTGGTCAACAACGCCGGCATCACCAAAGATGGTCTCATGATGCGCATGAGCGAAGGCCAATGGGATGCTGTGTTGAACGTTAATCTGAAATCAGCATTCAATTTCATCCACGCCTGCACTCCTATCATGATGAAACAGCGTGCCGGAAGCATTATCAATATGGCTTCTGTTGTAGGCGTACATGGCAACGCCGGACAATGTAACTATTCTGCGTCGAAAGCAGGTATGATTGGCTTGGCTAAATCCATTGCACAAGAATTGGGTTCACGCGGTATTCGTGCCAATGCGATTGCTCCGGGATTCATCATTACCGATATGACGGCTGCCCTGCCTGAAAACGTCCGCGAGGAATGGTGTAAGAAGATTCCGCTTCGCCGTGGCGGTACACCTGAAGATGTAGCCAACATCGCGTTGTTCTTGGCATCAGACCTTTCTGCTTACGTATCGGGACAAGTTATCCAAGTGGATGGCGGAATGAACATGTAATATCATGGAAGTGCTATATGAGGATAATCACCTCATCGCGGTTAATAAAACGTGTCGCGAAATTGTCCAAGGAGATAAAACAGGAGACGAACCTCTCTCTGAAACGCTCAAGAGATGGCTCAAAGAGAAATATGCCAAACCAGGAAATGTGTTCTTAGGTGTAGCGCATCGTTTGGACCGTCCCGTAAGCGGTGTGGTTCTTTTCGCGAAAACGAGCAAAGCGTTAGCTCGGTTAAATGAAATGTTCCGCAACGGAGGGGTTAAGAAAACGTATTGGGCAATCGTACACGAACGTCCGCCCCGCGAGGAGGATAAACTCACGCACTGGCTCGTCCGAAACGAGGCAAAAAACAAAAGTTTCGCATACGATTCGGAACGTCCAGGCGCTAAAAAAGCTATTTTGCATTATCGCGTAATAGCACGTTCCGATAATTATTATTTGTTGGAAATTGACCTCCAAACCGGACGACATCATCAGATTCGTTGCCAGTTGGCTAAGATAGGATGCCCCATTAAGGGCGATTTGAAATATGGCGCGCGGCGCTCGAATCCGGACGGAGGCATCAGCTTGCATGCCCGTAGCGCAGCGTTCATTCATCCGGTCTCCAAACAGCCGATAGAAATTGTCGCACCTGTTCCGGACGATAATTTGTGGCATGCGCTTTCAGCCCGTATGTAAGGTCATTCTGAAAGAAAATTTGTTGTACATTGTATTAGGTACGGATGGTAAAGATTCTCATCGAATCGCGCATCCGTACCATTTTTATGATGTAAAAGGACAAAATAGAAATTCCCTATGCCAAGAGGTATTGCTTGAAGCAATCGAAATCGTTGGGAAGGGCAATGCTTTGTTTCTCGCCTTGCATAAATGCCTGCAACTTGTCGGGGATAGGAATTTCACGGTCTAAAATGGCGTCGACGGTCTCTTTGAACTTGGCTGGATGTGCCGTCTCGAGGAACACGCCATGTTCCTTATCGGTCAACGAATCGCAGAGCGCCTGATAACCACAGGCTCCGTGCGGGTCGAGTACGTAACCCGTCTCGTCGAACGTGCGACGAATCGTGTCGGCAATCTCTTCATCCGTATAATGCGCTCCGGAAATATGCCGCGTGATTTCAGCATGGTCGTGCTGGTAAAGGTCGAGAATGCGGGCAAAATTACTCGGCGCGCCTACGTCCATTGCATTGGCTATCGTGCGGACCGAAGGACGAGGTTCATACTTTCCGCTCCGTAAGTACTCGAAGAAAACATCATTCCGGTTGTTCGCCGCAATAAAACGTTTAACGGGCAATCCCATTTCTGCTGCAAATAGACCCGCCGTCAGGTTTCCCAGATTGCCGCTCGGAACGCATACAACCCACTCGTCGGCGACACCTCGAGCTGCCATTTGCGCATAGGCATTAAAATAGTAGAAGGACTGCGGGAGGAAACGCGCCACGTTGATGGAATTGGCCGACGTGAGGCGGAGCTTGGCATTTAAGGTTTCGTCGAGAAAGGCCGCCTTCACGAGCGCCTGGCAATCGTCGAACGTGCCGTCTACTTCGAGCGCCGTAATGTTTTGTCCTAAGGTCGCAAACTGGCATTCTTGAATGGGACTCACCTTCCCTTTTGGATAAAGCACATGCACTTGGATGCCCTCCACACCCAGAAAACCATTTGCTACAGCGCTGCCCGTATCGCCCGATGTGGCTACAAGCACATGCACGGGTTCTGCACTATCACGTAGGAAATGACGCAGCAACCGCGCCATGAAACGTGCTCCTACGTCTTTGAACGCCAGCGTCGGACCATGGAACAGTTCGAGGCTGTAGCGATTCCTGTCGACAGGCACTACGGGTGTCTCGAACGAAAGGGTATCGCGCACGATATTTTCCAAGGTTTCCTTTTCGATGTCCTCTCCAAAGAACGCATCCGCTACGATACAAGCAATATCGGCAAACGGCATTCCCGGCATCTGGCGAATGACATCCGCCTCGATGCGACGGATATGTTCCGGCATATACAATCCCTTGTCGCCCGCTAATCCTTTGATGACGGCTTCGCGGAGGGAAGCCAGCGGAACTTGTTTATTCGTACTGTAATATTTCATCGCAGTAATTCTTTTATAAATTGATTCTTTTCTAAAAGCGGATAACGCCCGGCACGGACGGAAATTTCGTCGAAACGGGTTACCGCATCCGGCTCCATGCCTGGCTTATATATCAAGAAGGGGACTGGCTCGGCCGTATGCGTCCGAATCGCACAGGGCGTCGGATGGTCGGGTAGCACGGCTATCGCCACGGGTTCGTTCCACGTGCGGAGCGCCTCGACGACAGGCCCCACGATGCGGCTGTCGAGGTTCTCGATGGTGCGGACTTTCAGTTGGACATCTCCTTCGTGCCCTGCTTCATCGCTCGCCTCGACGTGCAAATAGACGAAATCGTCCGTTCGTAACGCCTCCAGCGCGGCAGCGGCTTTCCCTTCGTAGTTTGTGTCGTACAATCCGGTCGCACCCTCCACTTCGATGACTTTCAATCCCGCATAAACGCCGATGCCGCGAATGAGGTCGACAGCGGAAATCACCGAACCTCGCCCAATGCCATACAGCTCGTGCAGGGTTTGCATCGCCGGACGCTCGCCAGGCGACCAGGGCCAGATGCTATTGGCCATGTCTTTTCCTTCCCGCGCCCGTTTTTGGTTGACGGGATGCGCCGGCAGGATTTCCTGCGAACGAAGTATCAACTCATTCAGGAAGGCGGCTGTCTCTTCGGCTTCCGGCCGCTCGGCGCGCACCAGATAAGGCGCGAAGGGCTGGAGGGGAATGTCGTGCGGCGGCGTGCAAAGCAGATGCTTGTCTCCCCGCTTCAGCACCAACAGATGGCGATACGACACACCGGGATAGAACTTCACCCGGTCGGAACCGAGCCGTTCGTCGAGATACGCCATCAGTTCCTCGGCCTCGCCCGTCGTGATATGCCCCGCCGAATGGTTCTTCAGCAAATCCCCTTCCACGCAGACGAGGTTGCAACGCATCGCGATTTCGCCCGGCTGCAAATCTACGTTCATGCTCGCCGCCTCCAAGACGCCGCGCCCCTCGTAGACGGTCGGCAAGTCGTAGCCCAGGACGGACATGTTCGCCACCTCGCTTCCCGGATGAAATCCATCGGCTACGGTCTTCAGCCGCCCGGTGACGCCTGCCGCCGCCAGCCGGTCCATGTGGGGCGTGCGGGCGTATTGCAACGGCGTTTGGCCTCCCAGTTCGGCAATCGGCTCGTCCGCCATGCCATCTCCCAAAATGATTAAAGTCTTCATGATACTTTTCCTTTTATATAAAACAATGTTCAAATCTTTCTGCAAACGTGCCCACGACGTGGGGAAGAAATCAGAGCACTCTGCAAACGTGCCCACGACGTGGGGAAGAAATCAGAGCACTCTGCAAACGTGCCCACGACGTGGGGAAGAAATCGGAGCACTCTGCAAACGTGCCCACGACGTGGGGAAGAAATCGGAGCACTCTGCAAACGTGCCCACGACGTGGGGAAGAAATCGGAGCGCTCTGCAAGCATTCCTACCGGATATTCGCAATCGAAATGATGTCGGCAAAGACACCTGCTGCCGTCACATCGGCTCCTGCGCCGTATCCCTGGATAATCATGGGATATTCGTGGTAGCGTTCCGTCGATATCATGATGATATTGTTGCTGCCCTCCAGCTCGTAGAAGGGATGGTGGCTCGTGACCTCTTCCAACCCGACTTCGCACTTCCCGTTCTCCATGCGCGCCACGAAGCGCAACCGTTTGCCCTCGGCATCCAGCTGTTTGCGACGTGCTTCAAACGCGGCATCCATCTGCGGAATATCCCGCCAGAAATCCTCCAGCGAACCCTGGAAATAGGTATCGGGGACGAACAGGTTCTTCTCCACGTCGGTTTGTTCTACCCGATAGCCTGCTTCGCGCGTCAAGATAACCAGCTTACGCACGACGTCCTTGCCGCTCAGGTCAATGCGCGGGTCGGGCTCAGCGTATCCTGCCTCCATCGCCATCCGAATCGCTTGGCTGAAAGGCACCTCCGCGCTGATGGTATTGAAGATATAATTGAGCGTGCCCGAAAGGACAGCTTCGAGCTTGAGGATATGGTCTCCGCTATTGATGAGGTCGTTCATCGTATTGATAATCGGCAGCCCCGCGCCTACATTCGTCTCGAAAAGGAACTTGATGTCGCGATGGCGGGCCGTCTCTTTCAGTTGGATATAATTCTCGTAAGAAGAAGAAGCCGCCTCTTTGTTGGCCGCCACGACGGAGACGTTCCCGTTGAGCAACCGGCTATACAGCGCGGCGATATCGGGACTGGCCGTACAATCCACGAAGACGGAGTTGAAGATATTCATCGTCAGGATGGCGTCGCACAACGACTGGGGTGTGCTATCCTCCCCTTTCGTCATCAACTCTTCCCGATAGTTATCCAAGCAGATGCCATCGCGGTTGAAAATCGCCTTCTTCGAATTGGCAATGCCGACGATATTCAGCTTCAATCCATTCTGCTCGATGAGGTTGGGCTGCTGCAACCGAATCTGCTCCAAGAGATTCCCTCCTACCGTACCGATACCTACGACAAAAAGGTTCAGTACTTTGTATTCGGAAAGGAAAAACGAATCGTGGATGGAGTTCAACGCCTTGCGCAGGTATTTCAGCTTGATGACGAAGGAGATGTTCGTCTCGGAAGCTCCTTGCGCACAAGCTATCACGCTGATACCCGCACGCCCCAACGTACCGAAGAGCTTGCCTGCGATACCCGGCGTACGCTTCATGTGCTCGCCCACGATAGCCACGGTAGCCAAATCCTTCTCGGCTACGGTATCGTTCATATCGCCCTGCGCGCGTTCGGCTGCAAACTCCTCGTCGAGCACCTTCACGGCTAAGTCTGCATCCGCGTTCTTTACGGCGAAAGTGGTATTATTCTCGGAGCTGGCTTGCGATACCATGAAGACGCTGATGCCATTCTTCGCCAACGTCTTGAAGATACGGTAATTCACCCCAATGACACCCACCATACCCAAACCTTGCACGGTAATGAGGCACGTATCGTTGATGGAAGAGATACCCTTGATAAGCCCCTTCCCTACCGTTGCCTTCTCTTTGGCACGCGAAATGTAAGTACCTCGCGCACTGGGGTTGAACGTATTGCGAATGCGTATCGGAATGTTTTTATGGTAAACGGGATAAATCGTAGGCGGATAGATAACTTTCGCTCCGAAATTACAAAGCTCCATCGCCTCGGTAAAGCTCAGTCGGTCGATGACGTAAGCGGAATTAATCACGCGCGGGTCAGCCGTCATGAAGCCATCCACGTCTGTCCATATCTCGAGGATGGAAGCATCGAGCGCAGTCGCCAAGATAGATGCCGTATAATCCGAGCCACCACGCCCCAGGTTCGTTACCTCCCCATTGTCGCGGCTTGTCGAAATAAAGCCCGGTACCAACGAGACTTTGGGAAGCGGGTTGAACGTCTCGCGAATCAATCGGTTCGTTTGTTCGAAATCCACCACGTGTTTGTTGAACTGCTTCACCGTCTTGATGAATTTGCGCGAATCAAAAAGCTGCGCATCCCGAATCACATGCGAAACGATAAGCGACGAAAGACGTTCGCCATAGCTGACGATAGCGTCTGACGTCTTACATGACAAGTCGTTGATTAAGAATACCCCCCGAAGGATATTCCCCAACTCGTCGAGGAGGTTCATCGCCCGAATCTGTACGCTCCGACGTACTTCCGCATCGGGAATCACCCCTTCGATGACATCCAAATGACGCGAGACGATACCCGAAAATTCCTTCTCGTACGATACATCCCCTTGCGCCGCCAAGGCTGATGTCTGTAACAATTTGTCCGTAATGCCACCCAACGCTGAAACAACCACCACGACAGGCTCTTCCACCGCTTCTACTATCTTCTTTACACTTAAAATACTATCGATTGTGCCGACGGATGTCCCGCCAAACTTTAAAACTTTCATCTGTTTGATTTTCTATCTGTAGGTTATCTAACTAATATATATGTATCACGAAGCAGACACAACGCCCGTCTGCCAATGGAACAAAACGTTTGCACTTCCCCCCAAAAGGGGCATCAACGCCCAAGTGTAATATATGTTCAACGTTTGCATGGTCTTTCTTTTCTTTACATTCGTTTTCGGATGCAATATTACAAGATATTTTTAGAAAAAGCAAACTTTATTTTACGAAGATGCCTCTTTTCGCGCAAAAAGTGCCTATTTCAGAAGAAAAAATAGTTATAATCGCGCGGGATTCTCGTTAGAATCGCATCCGATTCTCGTTATATTTTGCCATAGGACAAAAATTTGCCGTCCGAAAATCCATACCTTTGCCCCGATAATCGAAAAACATAACACTTAATTCATCAAAAACACAGTTTTATCATGGGAAAAATTTCAGCAGCCGCATTTGCGGATACCAAGCCCCACTACGAGATTCTGGACGGATTGCGTGGCGTGGCAGCACTTTTAGTCGTGTTCTATCACATCTTCGAAGGACTTTCGTTTGCGGCAGGAGGAACACTTATTACCACTATCAACCACGGCTATTTGGCGGTGGATTTCTTCTTCATCCTCTCAGGGTTTGTCATTGGATATGCCTACGATGACCGTTTGGGCAAGACGATGACACTTGGGAATTTCTTCAAACGACGCCTTATCCGTTTGCATCCGATGATAGTGATGGGCGCGTTGCTGGGCGTTGTCTTCTACGTCTTGCAAGGATGCGTGAAGTGGGACGGCACGCACGTGTCGACTTCCTTGATTATGCTCGCTTTGCTCTGCGCGATGTTTTTCATTCCGGCTACGCCGGGTGCCAGTTACGACATTCGCGGCAATGGCGAGATGTTCTCTTTGAACGGTCCCAGTTGGTCACTCTTCTTCGAATACATTGGGAACCTATTGTATGCGATTTTCATCCATCGCCTTTCAAACAAGGCACTGACGGTATGGGTTTTCCTGTTGGGCATCGCTTTGGCATGGTTTGCTTTGTTCGATGTCGCAGGATATGGGATGATAGGTGTGGGATGGACGCTCGACGGCGTGAACTTCTTGGGCGGTTCGCTTCGGATGCTCTTCCCCTTCTCGCTTGGCATCCTGCTTTCGCGAAACTTCAAACCTATTCAGGTGAGAGGCGCGTTTTGGATTTGCTCGTTGGTTTTATTGGTGCTCTTTTGCGTACCCTACATCGAGAGCGAGGGTATGATTAGCCTGAACGGTTTGTTTGAAACGGTGTGCATCCTCTTTATCTTCCCTGTATTGGTTTGGATTGGCGCATCAGGAAAAACAACAGACAAGCGCTCGACGCAGATATGCAAGTTTTCGGGTGATATTTCTTTCCCGCTCTATGCCGTACATTACCCCGTCATGTACCTGTTCTATGCTTGGTTGATTGAGCACAAGTACTATACGTTTGGCGAAATCTGGCCGATGGCTATCGTGGTATATTTCGGAAGCATCCTTTTGGCATACCTCTGTTTGAAAGGATATGACGAACCTGTAAGGCGATGGCTCACGCGGAAATTTTTACCAAAGAAGAAGTAAAATACAGCTTTTGTCATACAAAATCGCTATATTTGTCATGAATTATAAAAAACAAGCGTATGAAAAACAACAACCCATGGATTGCTTGGAGCATGGCTTTCGCTTTGATGTGCGGCACTTTGTCGGCACAAGAAGCTGATTTTGACTTGTCATCCCAACGGTCGGAAGCTCAAAACGTGTTGCCTGTACCAGGCAAGAAACTAAATCACGAGGGGATTATTGTAAATCCCACACCGCATCAAATGACGCTCGACAAGAGCCACCGCGTGGATATTTCAAGCGGCATCTCTTTACAAGACAAACAAAAGAAGTTCGCCCAGGATTTCGGCTTTACCACTCTTTCAGACAAAGGGGTGAAGCTCTCTATCGATTTTGGCACGAAGTTGGCCAAGAAGCAAGGCGTCAAAGAGGTGTCAGGTGCCTATGCATTTACGATAGATGAAAAGGGCATCCGTATCGTAGGGTACGACGAACGAGGAGCTTACTATGGTATCCAAACGTTGCGCCAACTGATAGAAAGCCCTGCCTTCAAGGACGGGAAGTTGCCATACGTTACCATCAACGATTATCCGGACTTGCCTTTCCGTGGCGTTGTCGAAGGATTTTATGGTACGCCTTGGAGCCATGAAGTGCGCATGTCGCTTATCGACTTTTATGGCAAATTCAAGATGAACACCTACCTGTATGGCCCGAAAGACGACCCTTACCATAGCAGTCCGAATTGGCGGTTGCCTTATCCGGAAGAGGAGGCGAAAAAGATTCGGGAATTGGTGTCACGTTGTCACGCGTCACGGGTGGATTTCGTATGGGCTATCCATCCAGGAAAAGATATTAAATGGAACGAAGAGGATTACCAGAACCTCGTGCATAAGTTCAACCTGATGTACGACTTGGGGGTTCGTTCGTTTGCTGTCTTTTTTGATGATATTTCAGGAGAAGGCACCAACCCTGAACGGCAAGTCGAGCTCCTCAACCGCCTGACGAAAGATTTCGTGCACAAGAAGGGAGATATTGCCTCGCTCACGGTTTGCCCTACGGATTATTCCAAACTTTGGGCGAACCCTACGCCTCAAGGTAGCTTGGCTATCTATGGCAATACGCTCGACAAATCGGTACAGGTGTTTTGGACGGGCGATGTCGTCTGCAGCGATTTAACGCGCGAGACGATGGAATGGCTCAACACGCGCATCCAACGCCCAGGGTATTATTGGTGGAACTTCCCTGTAACGGATTACGCACGGCATATCCTCATGCAAGGCCCGTCGTATGGTTTGGATACGACTTTGACGGCAAATGATTTGTGTGGTATCGTCTCCAACCCCATGGAGCATGGCGAGGCGTCGAAGCTCGCGCTGTATGGCGTAGCGGATTATGCGTGGAACGTCGCCTCTTATAATGCATTGGATAATTGGGAACGGGGCTTGGCTGAACTCATGCCTAACACCACCGAGGCATACCGCACGTTTGCTATCCATTCAGCGGATACGGAAACGGGTTACCGGCGCGACGAATCGTGGGAAACGACTACCTTCCGCCTGAAGGATTATACCGACGAAAAGGCAGACGCGCTTTTGGCTGAGTTTAAACGGGTGGCTGCTACCCCGCAGGCTATCGAGCAGGGATGCGAGAATAAGCTCCTTGTGCAGGAACTTCGTCCGTGGCTCGACGAGTTTGAAAAACTGGGGGTGCGTGGCGAACGGGCTATCGAACTGATGAAGCTCTATCGCACAGGTACCGACGAGGCTGCCTTTTGGGATAAATATACACAGAACCTGATGAGTGCCGACGCGCGCAAAGCCTACGAGGCGCACAAAATCGGCACCATGAAGCTCCAACCCTTCTACGAACGCGCCATGGATGATATGGCAGATGCCTTCTTGGAGAAGCTCTTGGGCAAGAAGCCGATGCTTTATAAGGGGATTGGCTCGTTTGCCAACTCCAGCTCTACGCTGACGAAGCTCATGTTCGACAACGATTCGACGACACACTACACCTCGGGGTTTGCCCAAAAGGAGGGCGATTGGATTGGTATCGATATGGGTAGCGTGCAGCCTGTGCGCGAAGTTTCTATCTTGCAAGGACGAAACTCGGTGGATGATGTGGATTACTTTGACCATGCGTGCCTCGAAGCCTCGGCAGATGGACGCACTTGGACAACGCTCCTCCCTGAATTGACGCGCCAATACGTCATCCATTGGAGCAGCGAAACGCCTGTCGACGCGCGCTACGTGCGTCTCCTTCGCCTCGATTCGGAGAAGAAGAATTATGCTGCCGTGCGTTCGTTCGACGTGAACCCACTCCACGAGTCGTCGTTGGGCGCACCTTGGGATATGCGGTATGCCTTCGACAAGCGTATCGATACCTCGTTTGCGCTCGATGGTACCCGCTCGTGGCTATCCCCGAAGGTACACGAGGCTATACGTTCCTGATGAACCAACCGACGGGAAAACTCATCCTGCGCGTGCTGAAAGCCGATGGTAGCGTGCTACAAGAAATTCCGCTCGATGCGCCTTACCGGCATATCGAAGTGGATGATGAAGCCTCCTCGCTCAGCCTCGAAGGAAAAGGTGAGTTCTTTGAGATTTTAACGATTCAAAAATGATTGTATTTTCAGATGAGGAGGAATGGCACACAGGATGACACCAGATGAGAGCGATTTTCACAGATTTTTCAGGGTGTAGCTTCGCTACAAAATATAAAAACTGTGGTTATCTTGTTAAATCGGCGTTGTTTGTGTGCTAAAAAAATACAAACTAAACAAACAACAACTTATGATTTGTTTCCCGAATGCAAAAATAAACTTAGGATTGCACATTACGCGCAAGCGGGAAGACGGATACCACGACATCGAGACGGTATTCTACCCTATCCCCCTTTGCGACGCGTTGGAAATAACCGAAGCCAGCGAGACGACGTTTCGCCAAACAGGCATAGCCATCGACGCACCGGCAGAGAAGAACCTCGTGATGTGCGCACTAGCCAAGTTGAAAGAACACCATCCCCTGCCTCCGCTCCACATCGAACTCCGCAAAGTAATACCCTTTGGCGCAGGATTGGGAGGAGGCTCGTCTGACGCCGCGCACATGCTCAAGCTCGTAAACGACTTTTGCCATTTGCAGCTTTCAGACGAGGAGTTGGAACGCATCGCCTCGTCGATAGGAGCCGATTGCGCTTTTTTCATTCGCAACGCGCCTGTGTTTGCTACAGGCATTGGCAACGTGTTCGCGCCTTTGAAGCTATCCCTCGCAGGATGGCATTTGGTATTGGTAAAGCCCGACGTATCAGTACCGACAGGGGAAGCCTATGCGCAAGTCTCGCCTCATGCACCTGCCGTTTCGCTTCCTGAGATAATCGCCCGCCCAGTGGAAACCTGGAAAGAAGCCATGACAAACGACTTCGAAGCGAGCGTATTGGCAAAGTATCCCCTTATCGGGCAGATAAAAGAAAAGCTCTACGCGCAGGGAGCCGTATACGCATCGATGTCAGGCTCAGGCTCGGCTGTCTACGGATTGTTTCGCGAAGCACCCGCCTTGCAGGATGCCTTCGAAGGCAGCTTCGTATGGCAAGCCCAGCTTCCTTAGTTCATCATGCGCTTGATGATACTGTAGGCATTGACGATACCCAGCTCACCCGCTTTCGAAAGGTCGGCAATGCCTCGGTTCGTATCCCCTTGCGAGAGGCGCGCCAAGCCTCGGTTGAAATAGGCTTCGGCAAACTCAGGGTCACGTTCGATAGCTTCCGTATAATCTTGGATAGCTGCCCGATAATCGCGCAAAGCGCAGCGCAAGTTCGCCCGGTTGAAATAGGCATAGACAAACTCAGGCGCAAGTTGGATGCACTTATCGTAATCGCGCGTGATAAGTTCGTGGTTGTACGCGCGCTCCTTATCTTCCACTTCCTGCAAGGCATTCGTAGCCGACAATGTGACAGGTGACGACGTGACACCCTTTTTCCCAAACGAAAAGGTCATCCCTCCTGCCGAAGGCATATCCAAAATCTCTGCCTTACGGTTCGAATCCTCATACTGCATTTGCTTGTAGCGCACGACAGCCCGATTGAAATAGGCAATCACAGCGTCAGACTGCAACTCGATGACTTTATCGTAATCCTTAATAGCCGCTGCAAAATCTTGCACAAGCATATAATCGATGGCACGCCCCAGGTAAGCATCTGCATCGTTCGGATTTTGTCCGATACGCGCTGAATAATCGTCAATCGACGCGAAATGAGTAGCCACCTGCCCCTCTGTCAGAGCTGCCTCGTCGTTCGTAATGAGGAGTTTCATCTTCAAGGCTTGCCGACGGTTGAAATCATCAATCAGCTTGCTGTAATAGAGTTGGCTCTTTACCTCGTCAGGTTTCTCGTAATAGGTCAGGATAAACTGAGGTTCCAAATCGACACGCACGTTACGGTCTTGTACCCTGCCACGTACTTCGTTCTGATACTTGCTTTTCCGCTCCTCCTCTTTATCATACACCACGAGGCGATTGAACTTATCGATATTCTTATCCGATTGCTCGCGCGTGTTCTCATCGTTCGACGCCTGGTTCTGCGAAGCATTTCCTTGGGAAGAAGCAGAGGAAGCCAACTGCTTGCCTGAAGCTCTATCCTTCTTGGCTTGCTCCTCTTTGCGGTATGCCGTCCAAATATCCTTGTCGGCTCCTGCTGCATCGCCTAACTTCTTTTTGGCTTCAGCCCGACTATAATAACCAGGGAGGAAATCAGGATATTCATTCAAGACAATGTCGAAATCGTTGATGGCACCCCCATAATCACCCGTCTCATAACGGAGCAACGCCCGATTATAGTACGCCATATAGTTGTCCGGTTCCAACTGCAAGACGACATCGAAATCCTCAATCGCCCGATTGTTATCCCCCACTTGGAAACGAAGCAACCCTCGATTGAAACGCGCAATGAGATTATCCTTATCCAAACCAATCACCTGGTCATAATCCGCCATCGCGCCACGCAAGTTATTCATCTGATAACGTACCAATCCCCGATTGATATAATAGCCATTCTCGCGCGGGTCAAGACGAATAGCCTCATTCAAATCCGCCAATGCCTTCTCGAAATCCTGCTGTTGATAATAGACAATCGCCCGATTCCCATAGGCAGGCGCATAATAAGCATCCAATTCGATAGCTTTATCGTAATCAGCCAACGCCTTTGCCGTATCCCCCTTTTCCAAATACATCGCACCGCGCGTAAGATAATTCATGGAATATTTAGGATAGGCTTTCATGAGGCGTTCGAACATCTTCTCTGCACCATCATAATCTTTCTTTTGGATATACGCCACGGCTTCGTTTACCATCATCGCCCTATCTTCGCGCTTAAACTCCAATCCTCTTTCGTAATCGGCAATTGCGCCATCATAGTCTTCCATGCTCTGCCGGGCAATACCTCGTGCGTAATAAGCCTGCGCAAGAAACGGATTCCGTTCGAGGCAAGCCGTACAATCTAATTCAGCACCTTTATAATCATCCAAATTAATCTTCGCCACCGCCCGAAAGAAATAGGGCTCAGCCAACCAAGGTTTCGAACGAATTACCTGGTTGAAATATTGAATAGAAAGCACATAGTCTTCAAAATATAAGGCATTGCGTCCAATCGCCAACACGCGGTCGGTATTGATTTGCGCCATAAGCGAGAGCGAGCAAAACTGCAACGCCAACCAAAATATCAACTTCTTCATCATTCGTCTGTTGTTCTCGTTAAAGTCTGCGACACTTTATTCGAGCCACAAAAGTAAGAAAATATTTTAGATGTGCGCCGCTTTCGCCCGCTCCTTTTTCTTTCTTAACGAATTGCCTTCAACGCATCGCGCCACATCTCGGCATGCAGCTCTTGCCCTGGCTCAGAGAAATGGATGCCATCTGCCCGTTGCCATACCTTATCCAACCTGTCTGTATCAGGGCCCAAGTAAATATCTTCATACTTGTCTGCCAATTGTTTTTGCGCCTGTCGGATGGTTTCGCTCTTCCCGTTATCTTCGTCCAAGCAATTAGGATGGTAGGAGACTTGGGCTATCACGATAGGCGCGTCGATACCTCGGCTTCGGAATACCTCCCGAATCGTCTCGAAGAGGCGAACATATTCCTCCGTAGAGGTATTCAGGATGTTGTCCGTCTCGCCTTGATGCCACAAGATATAATCTGGCTTGATGCCATCCTGCTTCATTTGCTCGACGGTACGAACCAACTTGCCATATAGCTCGTCACCTTTTGCCCAAGCACCTATACGCACGCCACCTACACCAATAGGAACGAGCGTCACTTGCTTCGCCATGCCTGCCTCTACGAGTTTATCTCCCACACGAGTCCAAACGCTTCCTCCTTCACCTGTAGCACCAATCAAGGGGTCAGAGGCGGGATAAAGCTTTCCTTCGAAATAGTTGTATTGCGTATGACGAGGCTGATAACGTCCTTGCCCATGATTCGCCGAATTGGATTGTCCGAAGGTAAAGAGCACCAAGCTATCGTCGGCTTTTTCCAACGGAAGCGAATCCTGCTCAGCCCAATCGCGCAACATCTCGATAGCCGTAAACAATACGCCTGCCTCGCCTCGAAACGTTCCCGAACCTTGAGGTTCTCCGCCAGGCGTATACCATTCGTAGAAACCCTTATTCACCAAGATGCGTTGCAACATGGGTTGAATCTCAGCATAAGCCTCTTCCACCAAACCATTCGCCACCAACGCTTGAATCATACGTCCGCCAAACCACGTCCAATCGCCTCCGTTCTGATAGCCATACGGATACATACTCACACCTTGAAACGAACCCGCAGGATAGGTAGGATACATCGTCACGCCAATGGTTTGTGCATGCGCTAAGCGTTGGTTCTCAAGCATCTTCTGATTGGCTACCTTTATCTCGTCTGCACTATGCAATCCGGCAAGGATGGCTATCGTCGTACCCCCTTGATAATAAATGCGGTTCTCATCCAATTTGGCTGAGAAAGGAGAACCATTCAAATAGATATGCGGGATATACTTCTCGTGCTCCTCGTCCCACAAATATTTTCGGATATTCGCTTTCAGCTCGTCGCGCACCTTTGTCCATCGAGCCTTCTTATTGGCGTCGTCTATCAATTCCAAATAATTATTGAGCGCAAGCACCATCATCGCATTATCGTAAATATCAATAGCGAGGTGCGTATTCTCGTCTATTTCCACACCCCAAGGATGCTCTGGTTGGACATCGCCCCAATCTGCCGTCGTAGCACCTATCAGCAATCCATATTGCGTGTTATACTTCTCGTTCATCAGGTATTCCAACGCCCATTCCATCCGTTCGAGTACCGTCTTGCCTGCCACCGTCGTTTGCAAATACGCCCGGTTTCCACTTCGCTTTACATATTTATAGATAGCTTGAATAAGGGATGTCTCATGGTCGGTTTCTACCGTATTCTTATGAGCGGCAAAACGTTTCTCTGTTTCCGAGAGGCGATACTTATATCCTCCCACATTATCCAAATCCGCCTTTCGAATATCGATGAATCCATCCACAATATCTCCCGTCTTTCCTTGGAAATGGAAAAAAGTATTGAGGTTTTCGCGAATAGCCTCGTCGGGCATCACCTCCATCGCCAATTCGATAAAGGTATTATAATCGCGAATCCACACTTCGCCATACCCATCACCTGCATTAAAGCCACCCGCTACTACTTCGCGCGCCATCTCTTCGACTTGCGCCATCTTCGCATCGTCTAATATCTGTTTCCGAAGCAAGTGCTCGTCTTCGGCCATCACCCATAAAGGCATGAACGTCAATACGCCCAAGCCCAACCATTTACCCATTTTGTTCATTTCTTTCGTTGTTTTTTGATTATATGTGAAGCAAAGGTAATTCGAAATCTCCAACCCACGCATACACTTTCCTCCGAATGGCTTGGACTTTCTTATGGTTTTAAGGCAACATTATCAATTTCTCCAAATCTGCAATAAAATCAACAGCTTGAGGATATAATTCCTTTACTTTTTCTTCATCCATTCTAATAAAATCATCATAATCTCCCGTTTGTCGATAATCATACAGAATAGAAAAGAAACGGGCTTTCTCTCTCGACACCAATCCCTTCAACACAAACTCTTTTCCAAATGCTTGTCGAACACCTGCATGTGTTTTTAGTTGAACGCCTGCTTGGAGCAATAAAGCTGCTACCATATAGTAACAAGCATAATACATCCGATTTGTAGCCGTATTCCAAAAACCATTATTAATATGAACTGGAACTTCGGCTAATGTAGCCTTTGCATTTTGAACGCGTAAAGCAACCAAATCTATTCTTTCTCCTTCCGTCATAACACAATCCCCTCGCGCATTACGTTTTCATAAAAAGGAGTAGGATGCTTTTCCCATTGCGCTTTGCTAAAGATATGCGGACTAATTATCACGCCCGTATCAAATTCTATATCGTACAACGGGTAAGCTATCGCCTGCTCTTCTTTCAACGAAATGGCATCCTTGTCCAACAATATCAACAAATCGATATCGCTATCCGGACGTGCTTCTCCCCGCGCTTCGCTACCATAAAGAATAGCGTATGCATTAGGGGCTACACGATGTAGTGTTTCCCGTATCCGATTGATTATATCCGTACGCCTCATTGCCCAAATCCGTTTTCCTGTATGACTACAAAGATATAATAGAAAAAAGAGAAATGCAATAAGAGTCGTTCGAATTTTTGGAAAGAACCACAAAAAGATGCGGAATAATAAGCACTATTAAGCTTATCACCCCGCACCAAAACATCTTTCAAAAGTCAAACTTTAGCCAAATTGGTTACAAATCTTGTTATTATCCATAATATAATTTATTTTTCCTTATCCCCTTATCCAAACTTAAAACAAACCGGAAAAACTTTGCAAGACAGTTATATTTTTTCTAAATATCGTCGATGTTTACACAAATATCGTCGATATTTGTATATCTTTAGGCTAAAGATACAGAAACATCGTCGATACGCGAAAGAAAGATAACGGGAAAAGGAAGTTTATCTATAGGGCATTTTGCTTTTTGTTCCCTATTTTTTCGTACTTTTGCAGCTAAAAGAAACAAAAAACAGAATTAATCGTTCAAAAAGTACATCGAAAGGAAATGGAAGAGAACAAAGAGAAAATGTCCGGATTGCCTGAGAATGCATATCGGGAATTGAAGGAAGGAGAAGAGTATCGCCCTATCATGCAGGCGGATAAGAAGTATCGGGAGGTAACGCCCTGGTCGGTTTGTTGGGGATTAGTCATGGCCGTCATCTTCAGTGCTGCAGCGGCTTATTTGGGATTGAAAGTCGGACAAGTGTTTGAAGCAGCTATCCCGATTGCGATTATCGCCGTAGGGCTTTCGAGCGGTTTCAAACGTCGGAACGCCTTGGGCGAGAATGTGATTATCCAATCCATAGGAGCCAGTAGCGGCGTGATTGTGGCAGGTGCCATCTTCACGCTTCCTGCGCTTTACATCCTGCAAGACAAGTATCCAGAGATTACGGTGAACTTCCTCGAAGTATTCCTCAGTTCGCTCCTCGGAGGCGTGTTGGGCATTTTGCTCTTGATACCTTTCCGCAAGTATTTCGTCTCAGACATGCACGGGAAATACCCCTTCCCCGAAGCAACCGCTACCACGCAAGTGCTCGTCTCGGGCGAAAAAGGTGGAAGCCAAGCGAAACCCTTGATATTCGCAGGCTTGATTGGCGGATTATACGACTTCATCATCGCTACGTTCGGCTGGTGGAGCGAAACGATTAGTACCACTATCGTAGGTGCAGGCGAAGCCTTAGCCGAGAAAGCCAAATTAGTCATGAAGGTAAACACGGGTGCTGCCGTGTTAGGATTGGGTTACATCGTCGGATTGAAGTATTCAGCCATCATTTGCGCAGGTTCGTTTTTGGTTTGGTTAGTCATCATCCCGTTGATGTCTGCCTTCTTTGGAGACGAAGTATTGAAATTTGGAAATGATGCCATCACCGCCACTGTAGGAAGCATGAGCGCGGAAGAGATATTCACCTCCTATGCCCGCCATATCGGTATCGGCGGTATTGCCACGGCAGGTGTGATTGGCATCGTGAAGTCGTGGAGCATTATCCGAGGCGCGGTCGGGTTGGCAGCCAAAGAATTGAAGGGCAAAAGCACAGGAGCGAACGTCGAAGTAAAACGTACCCAACGGGACTTGTCGATGAAAGTCATTGCCATCGGTGTCATCGTGACGTTAATCATCTCGTTACTTTTCTTCCAATTCGGATTGCTGGATAATTGGTTTTACGCCATCATAGGGTTGCTGTTGGTAGGCATCATCGCATTCTTGTTTACCACCGTAGCAGCCAACGCCATCGCCATCGTAGGGACGAACCCCGTATCAGGCATGACACTCATGACGCTTATCCTTGCCTCCATCATCCTCGTGGCTTGCGGTTTGAACGGTCCTGCGGGAATGGTATCTTCTTTGATTATTGGAGGTGTCGTCTGTACAGCACTTTCCATGGCCGGAGGCTTTATCACCGACTTGAAGATTGGCTATTGGCTTGGCAGTACGCCTGTGAAACAGGAATCGTGGAAGTTCCTCGGCACGCTTGTATCAGCAGCGACCGTAGGCGGCGTCATCTTGATATTGAACCAAACGTATGGATTCACAAGCGGGCAATTGGCAGCTCCGCAAGCCAACGCGATGGCAGCCGTGATTGAACCCTTAATGAGCGGTTCGGGTGCACCTTGGATTCTTTATTTGATAGGAGCTATCATCGCCATTGCGCTCAACTTTGCCGGGATTCCTGCCTTGGCGTTTGCCTTGGGTATGTTCATTCCGATTGAATTGAATACCCCGCTGCTTATCGGAGGTGCCATCAATTGGTACGTCAGTACGCGAAGCCAAGACAAGGAACTGAATACGGCTCGTGTGGAACGAGGTACCTTGCTCTCGTCGGGATTCATTGCCGGAGGCGCATTAATGGGCGTAGTGAGTGCCGCACTTCGTTTTGCCGGAGTAGATATGTTTAATGCCGAATGGGCAAGCGGGCAAATGGCAGAAGTGCTGGGCATTGTGATGTACGTGCTGCTCATCGGATACCTCATCTATAGTTCCTTGCAAGCCAAGAAATCCTAACCCATGAACAGTTATATCATCCTGCTCATCATCGTACTCTATTTCGGCGTCTTGCTGGGTGTAGCTTGGCTCACAGGGCGCGGGAATACGGGCAACGAGGCCTTTTTCTTGGGGAACAGGCAATCCCCGTGGTATATCGTTTCCATTGGGATGATTGGGACATCGCTCTCGGGCGTCACGTTCGTGTCTGTCCCCGGCATGGTGCGGAGCATGGATATGACTTACATGCAAACCGTATTGGGTTTCTTTGTGGGATATGTACTCATTGCGCATGTCCTGCTTCCTTTATATTATAGGCTGCAACTCACCTCCATTTATACCTATTTGGAGAAACGCATCGGAAGGAATAGCTACAAGACAGGTGCTTCGTTCTTTCTACTCTCGAAGATTATCGGGGCGGCGGCACGTCTCTATTTAGTGGTCTTGATATTGCAACATTATGTGTTCGATACGTGGAACATTCCCTTTTGGGTGACAGTTGTGTTGAGTATCTTCCTTGTTTGGCTTTATACGTTTCGAAGCGGGGTGAAGACCATCATTTGGACAGATACCTTGCAAGCCCTTTGTCTCGTGGCGATGCTGCTCGTCATTATCTGGCAAGTCAAAGATAAGTTGGGGGTAGATACCGCCGGCATGGTGCAAGTCTTGACAGAGAGCCCTCATTTCCGCCTCTTCGAATTTTCAGATTGGCATAGTACCCAGCACTTCGTCAAGCAATTCTTTAGCGGGATATTTATTACCATCGTCATGACAGGATTAGACCAGGATATGATGCAGAAAAACCTCTCGTGCCGGAACCTTCGCGAAGCTCAGAAGAACATGTACACCTATGGCTTTGCTTTCACTCCTGTGAACTTTCTCTTCCTCTCGCTCGGCGTACTTTTGCTGGCGATGGCAGAGCAGGAACATATCGCGCTTCCCGCTTTGAGCGACGACATCCTACCGATGTTTTGTACCTCCGGTATCTTGGGTAACAGTATGCTGATATTCTTTACCATCGGCATCATTGCAGCGGCATTTAGCAGTGCCGACTCTGCTCTGACGGCTCTTACCACCTCTTTTTGCGTCGATATTTTAGGGATAGAAAAAGCTCATGCGGGAGAAGCCAAACGGACACGCCTCTGGGTACATTTCCTTATCTCCGTCCTCTTCGCCCTCATCATCATCATCATCAAAGAGGTAAACAACCGGAGTGTGATTGATGCCATCTATATGATTGCCTCTTACACGTATGGCCCGCTTTTAGGACTTTTTGCATTCGGACTTTTTACCCGAAAGCATCCAAAAGACAAATATGTTCCGTATATTTGCATCGCCTCTCCTGCCATTTGCTTTTTGGCAAGCTACGTAGCAGAGCATCACGCGGGATATGTCTTCGGATACGAGCTGTTGATGCTCAACGGAGCTATCACATTCGCAGGGCTTTGGCTATTATCAACTCATAATAACATCCAAAAGATTCACACAACATGAACATTAAAAGCGCAGAATTTATCATCAGCAATACAGATGTACGAAAATGCCCCGAAGGGACACGTCCGGAATATGCCTTTATCGGGCGAAGCAATGTGGGGAAATCGTCCCTCATCAACATGCTTACGGGGCGGAAAGGATTGGCCATGACCTCTTCAAAACCGGGCAAGACGCTTCTTATCAACCATTTCCTCATTAACGACGAATGGTTTCTCGTGGATTTGCCCGGATACGGCTTCGCCCAGCGCGGAAAAGAACAACGCGAGCAACTTCGCACGTTAATAGAAAATTACACCTTCTACCGCGAGCAACTCACCTGCCTCTTCGTCTTGGTGGACTGCCGCCACGAACCGCAGAAGATAGATTTGGAATTCATGGAATGGCTGGGCGAGAACGGCATCCCTTTTGCTATCATCTTCACCAAGATAGACAAGATAAGCCGCGGGCGGCTAAACGAGCACGTCAAAATATATAAAGAACGGCTCCTCGAAACCTGGGAAGAGCTCCCGCCTATCTTCTACTCTTCGTCGGAAACGAAAGAGGGGCGCGAGGAAATTTTAGGCTATATCGACGAAATCAACCATAGTCTGGAGGAATGACCAGCTTGCGGGGAGCCTGCAAGGCGTTCCCCATACGGAAATACAACGATTATTTGTCGCATTTATAACTATACTTATTGGAAATGATAAGCAAGAACAAAATCAAATATATCCATGCATTGGAAGCTAAAAAACGGAGGCAAGAAGCCGGCGTATTTATAGCAGAAGGAAATAAGTTGGTGGCAGACATGCTGCCGTTTTACCGATGCCAGTTCCTGGCGGCCAAGCCCTGCTGGATGGCTACGCAAGGCGACATTCCGGCCGAAGAACTTATCGTAGCCGACGAAGAGGATATCCGCCGGGCAAGCCTCCTAAAGAACCCACAAGACGTGCTGGCGGTGTTCTATCTCCCGACATGGAACCTGGAAGAGGTGCATCCCGACCGGGAATTGGTGTTGGTGCTCGACGGCATCCAAGACCCTGGCAACCTGGGGACGATTATCCGCCTGGCCGATTGGTTTGGCATCGAACATATCGTCTGCAGCCCCGATACGGCGGATGCCTTTAATCCGAAAGTAGTACAAGCGACCATGGGTGCCTTGGCGCACGTGAAAGTATTTTATACCGAGCTGGAGCCCTACCTGAAACAGGAGAAAGCGCAAGGCATCCCCTTATATGGTACTTTCCTCGATGGAGAGAACCTGTATGACAAAAAATTGACCCAAAACGGATTGTTAGTTATGGGAAATGAAGGGAATGGAGTCCGTCCGCAAATAAAAGCCTTGCTCGACGAACGTCTTTACATCCCGCCCTTTCCGCCCGGACGGGAAACGGCCGAATCACTCAACGTGGCCATCGCGACGGCCATTGTATGTGCCGAGTTCCGACGCCGCGAAGGGGTGAAGCGTGAGATGTAACACCCGAACCGATTCGCCACCCAAAAGTTCCCAGGCTGGTAATAAATGCCCCAGACGCTCGCCAAGCGCCGGATACGAATCAAACGATTCCCCTTTTATCTGTGCCCAAACATGTTCCCACAAAAAGGAAAGCCCTACGGGAAGCACGAGTAAAAAACCATTATAAAAAGAGGTACAAGCCCTCTCCTCGTCCAAGGGGAAAGTACCAAGGTAATTCCCTTCGGCATCCAATTCGACATACGAAAGCCGACGGAACGAACCATTGAAAAGATAATGCGAAGCCAAACGAGCCATTTCCAATTACACTTATTTGCGCGCAAAAATACAAAAAGCCTATTTTATCTCGAAAAAAAATCGTTCCTTTGCGGAAGTAAATAAAAAGAAGGATGAATATTAACCGAAGAGATTTCATTAAATCAGGAGGAATGCTTGTGTTAGGTAGCTTGATAGCCCCCTCGTTTTTGGAAAGTTGTGCCTCGCCCGAAGCGAAAAAAGCCGCAGGAGTGGCCTTTGGCATGAACCATTTCAAAGTAAGCCAAGAAGATTTGGAAAAAGTACTCGCCGCAGCCCTCGAAGCAGGCGGAGACTATGCAGATTTGTTTTTTGAACATACGCTAAACAGCAGTTTGCAATTGCAAGACGGAGCCGTAAACAATACCCAATCCAATATCGATTTCGGAATGGGCGTACGTGTTCTTTCGGGAGACCAGACTGGGTATGCATACGTAGAAAACATCACGCTCGACGAGATGCTACGTGCGGCACGTACTGCGGCACGCATAGCCGACGGCAAGAGCCAAGCTCATCAGGCTGCAGCCCTTTCGGAAACAGCTATTCCCGCCCGGTATTACGACGTGCAAGCTCCGTGGGAAACTTTTACAGTCAAGGATAAAATCCCTTACCTTCAGAAATTGAACGAACGCATTTTCGCGCTCGACGAACGCGTGCATAAAGTACGGGCGTTCCTTTCCGATTCCACTTCACATATCTTCTTCTGCAATAGCGAAGGACAGATGTATTATGATTATCGCCCGATGTGTTCGTTGGCAGCTATTTGCATCATGGAAAAGGATGGACGAGTAGAAAATGCTTATGCCTCGCGTTCCTATCGGATGGGCACGGATTTCTTGAACGATACACTCATCGAAACGTTGGCAAAGGAGGCAGTCGAAAAAACCTCTATCCTCTTCCAGGCTGTCAAGCCCAAGGGAGGAGAAATGCCAGTAGTCATGGGAGCAGGTGGATCGGGTATTTTGCTCCACGAAGCCATCGGACATGCGTTCGAAGCCGATTTCAACCGGAAAAAGACCTCTATCTTCTCGGAATTATTGCATAAAAAGGTATGTGATGAGCATATCAACGTGGTAGACGACGGTACGATTTCATGCAACCGAGGTTCCGTGAATATCGATGATGAAGGAACCCTTGGACAAAAGACCTACATCGTACGCGAAGGAATCCTCAACAGTTACCTCCACGACCGTATCAGTGCCAAATATTATGGTATTTCTTCGACAGGAAACGGGCGACGAGAGAATTTCCGCCAAGTGCCTATCCCTCGTATGCGTGCTACATATATGGAAGCTGGTAACGTATCAGAAGAAGAGATTATCGCTTCGGTAAAGAAAGGCATCTACGCAAGTGCTTTTACCAACGGACAAGTACAAATCGGAGCCGGAGATTTCACCTTCTTCGTTTCGCATGGTTATTTGATTGAAAATGGAAAATTGACGCAACCCATCAAAGATATCAACATCATCGGAAATGGACCGAAGGCATTAGCTGATATCACGATGGTGGGAAACAATTACCAAATGGACAACGGTACGTGGACATGTGGAAAAGATGGACAATCTTGCCCTGTGACGTGCGGCATGCCCTCTGCCCTCGTAAGCAAACTGACCGTCGGCGGCGAAAATTAAGCATAAATAAACAAATGACAATTCGAAAAAAGCATGATTACAAACGATAATAAAAATCTGGTTCAATGGGCGATGGATTATGCCCTGAAAAATGGATGCCAGGCATCGAAAGTAAGCCTCTACAATGGTTCGACCACCTCGTTCGAAATTCGTGATCGGAAGATAGACCGTTTGCATCAGGCATCGGAAAATTCGCTGGTCGTCCAGCTTTACGTGGACGGACGGTTTGGTTCGTTCTCGACCAATCGGTTGGATAAAAGCGAACTGGAGAAATTCATTCGGGATAACATCGACGCGACCCGTTATTTGGCGGAAGACAAGGCGCGTACTCTTCCTGATACCTCGCGTTATTATCAAGGAGGTCTTCCCGATCTGCAATTAATCGACCCGGATTTCGACTCCATCCAGCCCGACGTAAAGAAAGATCTCGCGCTTCAGGCATGTGAAGAAATCATGGGGAAAGACGATCGCATCATTTCCGTTTCTACCGCATATGGCGACGAGAAGGATTTCAAATATATGGTTACCAGCAATGGATTCGAAGGCGAAACGTCGGCTTCTTCGTTCAGCTTGGCTGCCAGTGTGAGTATAAAAGGCGAAGGAGAAGCGCGCCCCGAATCCTACTGGTACGATTCGTCGCTCTATTTCTCCGATTTGCAAAAGACGGGCATCGGCACGAAAGCCTTGGAACGCGTGTTGCGAAAGTTGGGACAAAAGAAAATCCAGTCCGGACGTTATGAGATGGTGGTCGACAATATGAACGCGGCCCGGCTGCTCTCGCCAATGATGGATGCCATCGATGGCGCTTCCATCCAGCAGAAAAGCTCGTTCCTGATAGATAAATTGGGGCAACAGGTCGCGGGAAAGAAATTTACGCTCCGCGACGAACCCCATCTCCGCAAGACGGCGGGCGCCCGCTATTTTGATAACGAAGGCGTGGCGACAAGCCCGCTGACGATTTTCAACGCTGGCGTATTGGAAACCTACTTTATCGACACGTATCGCGCGAACAAAATGAATGTGGCGCCCACGATATCTTCTCCCTCGGTTCTCACCATGGAAATGGGCGATAAAAATGTGGACGGGCTCATCGCGGACATCGCGCGAGGTATTCTCGTCACCGGGTTTAATGGCGGAAACAGTAACAGTACTTCCGGCGATTTTTCCTATGGTATCGAAGGATTCCTCATCGAGAACGGGCAGCTGACGCGTCCCATCTCTGAGATGAATGTCACCGGGAATATGCTCCAGCTTTGGAACCAACTCGTGGAAGTGGGAAACGACCCGCGCCTTACCTCCAGCTGGCGTATACCCAGCCTCCGCTTCGAAGGCATCGATTTCAGCGGATTGTAACAGGATAAAAATCAAAATAAATGACGAAGAACGGGGAACAGGCGACGCTTGTTTCCCGTTTTCCTTTTTATCTTTTCAACTCGTCTTCATGATTCTTACGTTTTTCCCGCTTGTATTTAACAGATGAATCTCCCAACTTTGTGTCCGAAAATAACTAACTAACATAAACGAATTATGATATTAGCATCCTTAAAAGACGCGGGCGCCATTGAAAAAATGCACCCCCTTTTTCCTAAAGCATTTGAATTTCTTCGTCAAACGGATTTCCAAAAGATGGAGGATGGCTGCCACGAAATCGATGGCGATGCCCTTTTCGTCAACATCCAGACTATTTCCGGGAAAGGTTCGCAAGATGCGATTATAGAAACACATCAAAAATATATCGATATCCAAGTTCCGCTCGTGGGAATTGAACAAATTGGATGGAAGCCGACGGCTGATTTAATGGAAATGGCCAAGCCCTATGATGAGGCGAACGACATCACCTTTTTCGTCGATCGGCCTACTTCTATCGCTCGTATCTATCCGGGCCAATTTGCTATTTTCTTCCCCGAAGATGGCCACGCGCCGGGAATAGGTGAAGGCTTTATCCGCAAAGTAATTGTAAAGGTAAAACGATGAAAACGTACATGTTCCGAATGGCGACAGCACAAGATGCTGCTGCCATTCTTTCCATTTATGCGCCTTATATCCGCCAGACACCGATTACGTTTGAATATGAAGTTCCCACGTTGGAAGAATTTACAGAGCGTGTGCGGTGTATTTTGCGGAATTATCCGTATATCGTCTGCGAACAAGCGGGAGAAATCATAGGATATGGCTACGCTTCGGCTTACCACGAACGGGCTGCTTATCAATGGGATGCAGACCTATCCATTTATTTCGCGCCAGAGGCGACGGGACACGGACTGGGCCGGCAGATGCTTTGCAAGCTGGTCGAAATCCTGCGGCTGCAGGGCGTTAGGAATGTGTATAGCTGCGTCACATTTCCTAACCCGCCCAGCGAACAGATGCACGAGGCGCTCGGCTTCCGTACCGTCGGCCGTTTCCATCAGGCGGGATTTAAATGCGGCTCCTGGCATGATGTGACTTGGTTTGAGAAACAAATTGCTCCTTGCGACGGACATCCGGAACCCTTCCGCTCTATTCAAAGCATCCCGACTGTGCAAATAATGGAGATTTTAACCCGCTAACCTTCCGTTTTCCATCGGTATAATTCCCGGAAATTGTCGGGTCGGTGCAGACGTCGATATTCCGTCGGCGAAGTTTTTTCCCATTTTTTAAATCGCTCAGTCAGGACGGATTGCCACTTCATTCCGCATTTCTGGGCGATTTCCGTCACGGTCAAATCCGTGCAGGCCAACCATTCTTTAGCTTGCGCCAGACGATATGCTACCAAAAAATCGCTGGCAAGCTGTCCGGTAAGCAAATGGATACAAGGAGAAAGTTCCTTGGCATCCACATTCAATTCCTTGGCAAAATCTTGTACGCAAATGCAATCGGTAGATTGCATCAGTTCCGCAATCGATTCCATTAGGATGGAACCTACTTTAGGTACGCTTTTATCCACGGGAATCCAATACATACCTCCGTCTGCACGTATCTGTAGTTTGGATTGAAGCACGGATACGTAAATCATTTCCACTGTAATAGGTTTCAAATAAATCATATTTCTTTCTTTTTTAGCTATGCGAAAATAGGGATTTCATTTTTCCTATCCAAATAAATGAGGCTAAAATTTACAAAATAATGGCTTTTTATAAAAGTTAGGCGGTAATGTAGAAAAAAATTTTCCATGATATCCGTCCGCACGGTATGATGGAAAATATTTTTCTATTATAATATACCGCATGAGAGAACGGAAAAAAATTTTCCATCATACCACATTATATAGGATGATGGAAAAACTTTTTCTATATTGCTACACCGTATGAGATGAAGAAAAGAATCTCTTATCGTAAAGGGAAGCGGGAGGAAAAGAAGAAAATACCCGTCTGCACTATCCCGCGCAAAGCCAAATAGGACAGAAAAGCAATCCATAAGGCGTGGTTCCCGAGAAGGGGATGAAGCGTAAAATAGACCAGGAAAAAGCTGGCCGAAGCAATCCACATCGACCGGAGCATTTCGCGCGAGAGCGTCGCCCCGACAAAAATTCCGTCCCATAGAAATGCAGCGACGCCAGCTACAGGAATCGCCACCGCCCAGCCGAAATAAGCGCGAGATGCGACGAGCACCGACGGCTCATTCGTCAGCAACGCCAAAAACGATTCGCCTCCCAACGCATACACGAGGGTGAAGGCAATCGCGAGACCTGCCCCCCACGTAAACAAAACCCGCACGAGGCGACGAAGTCCGTTGCCGTTTTGCGCCCCGACGTAACGACCCGTCAGCGCTTCGGCCGCATAGGCGAAACCGTCCATGACGTAGGAAAAAAGCGTAAAGAGTTGCATCAACAACGTGTTGACAGCCAGCACCACTTCCCCTTCGCGCGCCCCTTGCGAAGTAAAAAAGACCGTGACCGCTACGAGGCAAAGCGTGCGAAGGAAGATATCGCGGTTCAGCTTAAAAAAGGCCTGCATGGCTCCGGCCTCGCATACGACAGCCCAGCAAATACGCGGCCAAAGCCGCCCGTAATAAACCATCCACAGGAGGAGCGCCAGAAGGAAACCGGCGTATTGCGCGATTAGCGTACCCAGCGCGACGCCTGCCACACCCATTTTCCCTATGAATACGAACGCGAGACTCGCGACGATATTTACAACATTCTGCACCAGCGCAATATACATCGGAAAGCGGGAATTCTGCATTCCCACAAACCAGCCTGAAAAGCTATAAAGTCCTAACACGGCTGGCGCACCCCAAACGCAAATGGAAAAATAAAGGGAAGCTAAGCGGCGCACCTCGTCGGTCGTATCGACCCACTGAAAAGCTACCGAAAGAATTGGCACCTGCAACGCCACGAGGCACAGTCCCAGCGCGACGCCGATACCCAGCGAACGGACGAACACGAGCGATACTTCGTCGAGATTCCGCCGGCCGAAAGCCTGCGCTGCCAAACCGCTCGTCCCCATCCGCAGAAATCCGAATACCCAATAAATCATGCTGAAAAGCATCCCCCCGACGGCAATGGCCCCGATATAAGAGGCAGCCCCCAAATGTCCCACAATGGCTACATCCACAAGTCCGAGAAGCGGAACGGTGATGTTCGAGATTATCGAAGGGATAGCGAGGCGAAGAATCCGGCGGTTCATCCCACTTCCTCGCATTCACGCTGGTAAATAAACGACAACGCTGCCCCGATAGCCGTGCGGTATTCCGCATATTCGGGGATAATAAAACGCTTGCGGAACATCCCTTCGAGCACAGGAAAGGTCTCCGCGCATTGCGGCATTTGTGTCAGATTACCAATCAAGACGAAATCATCAATATCAGAGTTAAGCGAAGAAAGAACTGCTGCCTGACCGATGCATTGAAGCACCATGTGAACCAGACCAGCCGCTACATCCTCGGGAGTCGCGTTGGCCTCCGCCTTGCCAAAAATAGACGCCGTCGCGCTGAGCGGCAAACCGGGAAGAGCCCGATTACAAATATCTTGAATTTTGAGGTCGATCGAGTCTAACGAACCCCGCAAGGCCATATCAATAATTTGTTTGAAGTCCTGCGTCTTGAGCAAAAGGCGCGAAAGACCGAGAATCGTCCCCCCGCCAATACCAATCCCGCCGATATGACGAACATCTTGCCCCTCAACTCGCACGAACGAAGTCCCCGTGCCCATGCTTACGACAATCAATTTCTCCAGCCGAGTTTTATATTGCGCACCGAGCCCATTCGCCAGAAACTCGTCGACACGTGCCGTAGGAAGCCCATACAAAGGCTGTGTGATATAAGCACTCCCCACGCCCGTGAGCAATATTTTATCCACGCTTTCGAGCGGAATATGATTATCATATAAATACTTGCCTAATGCGCCAAAGAGGGAAGCCACTGGGTCTGTCGCACGCACGAAAAGCGGATTACAAATCTCTTTACCTGCAATCCCTACTACTTTCGTCGTGCTTCCCCCTACATCGATACCAATTACTACTCCCATATTTATTCCTTATTAAATATAATGTATTATACTGTTTTTTGAGCGGGGCAAAGGTACATCCTTTTCCCCTTTCTGAAAAATAAATTCAACTTTTTCCATCCAAAGTATTGCATATTCAAAAATAATGCCTACCTTTGCACCGCAATTCAGGAAGAGAGCTTCCTCCCTAAGAAAGTACGAGACGCCTCTTTAGCTCAGTTGGCCAGAGCACGTGATTTGTAATCTCGGGGTCGTTGGTTCGAATCCGACAAGAGGCTCAAAATACAAAAGGGCAGTTACCAGAGTGGCCAAATGGGGCTGACTGTAACTCAGCTGGCTTACGCCTTCGGTGGTTCGAATCCATCACTGCCCACATACCCTCTTTATTTAAATTTTTACAAGTATCAAAGACTTCTTTCCAAATTATAACGGAAGAGGTCTTTTTTTATACGATTAATCGTATGATTTATGCCTATACTTTCCAAGAAAAATAACTATATTTGGAGACAGATTCGGTAATAAAGTAAAATGAAAAGATTCATCCTATATATATGTATCGTTTTTATCGCCCTTCCTTTCTCCTTGGATGCACAACGGGTAGGGTTGGTATTAAGCGGAGGAGGCGCGAAAGGAGCCGCCCATATCGGTGTCATCAAAGCATTGGAAGAGAATAACATTCCCATTGATTATGTGACCGGAACATCAATGGGAGCTATCATCGGAAGTCTCTATGCCATGGGATATTCGCCCGACGAGATGCTCCGCCTCATCCTCTCGAAAGAATTTTTCTATTGGCAAACTGGGTTGGTAGAAGATGATTACACATACTATTTTCATAAACCCGATCCGACCCCTGAAATGGCACATTTCTCGATAGACTTTTCCGATTCGCTTCAGGTAAAAACTCGCTTTCTGCCCGAAAGTCTTATCAATCCGATTCAGATGAACCAAGCCTTTATGGCACTTTATGCGCAAGCCACGGCCAAGGCAGGATGGAACTTCAACAACCTTTTCGTGCCTTTCCGATGTGTAGGTTCTGATATATACAATAAAAAAGCCATTATATTCAAAGATGGTGACTTGGGCGATGCAGTACGTGCTTCCATGACATTTCCTTTCTTCTTCAAACCCATTTGGAAAAATAAGGTGCCGCTCTTTGATGGAGGCATTTATGATAATTTCCCTGTTCGTCCGATGGAAGACGCCTTTCATCCGGATTTTATCTTTGGCTCGGCAGTATCGGGAAACGCGAAGAAACCATCAGAGAACCCGTACAATCAACTGGAAACGATGATTATGCAAAAGACCGAATATGAAATTCCGGAAGAAAAAGGTATGCTCGTGCAATTTGAGTTTACCGATGTCTCTCTGCTCGATTTCCAAAAGGCACAAGAGATTATGGAAACAGGATACCGGCGTACCCTTTCGATGATAGATTCCATCAAACGTCGCGTCAAACGAGAAGTACCCCTTACCGAGGTCAATGCCCGGCGCAAAGCTTATAAAGAGAGTTTGCCTCCCTTGGTATTCAAAAACATCTATATCACAGGTGTATCCGACGCACAAAAGAAATACATCGAATCCCAAATCCATCGCGACATAAATAAAGAATTCTCGATGGAAGAGTTCAAGCGCATTTACTTTAAGATATTGACCTATTCAAAAATACAAGAAATCATGCCTCGTGCCATTTATAACCGGCTCAATAAAACGTTCGACCTCTATCTGGACATCAAAATAACCGACGAAGTGAATATTGGGTTGGGTGGAAACATCTCCTCGCATCAGGCAAACCAGCTTTACTTAGGCTTAGGTTATCGTTATTTGGGACGATTTGCGGCTGATATGAACGCCGATTTCCAAGTCGGAAATTCCTTTAGTGGCGTACTGCTCAACGGACGGATGTATCTCCAGACACGCATTCCCACTTATGTTAATTGGCAAGGAGCCTTCTCGTATAAACGTTATTCAGAAAGCCAATCCCTCTTTTACGAAGATGTTATGCCTGCTTTCATTAAACAAAAGGAGTTATATACGAAGGTTAAACTGGGTTTCCCCTTCCTGAACCGAGCTAAAGCCGAGATAGGTTTCGCCTACGGACAATTAAATGACTACTATTTTCAGAATTCAGACATGTCGTTTCAAAACGCGAACTACGAACACACACGCTATAACCTCTTCGCCGGTTCACTGAACATTGAACAGAACTCATTGGCCACTAAGATATACCCTATTAGCGGGACCAAACGTTTACTGAATGCTCAATATATCACCGGTACCGAACACTATTTAGGAGACGAGCAAACCCTTTCCGCTTTGCCCCGTGTGCGCCATAGTTGGCTCCAGATGAAGGGACATTGGGAACAATACCACGAACTAAACACCTTCTTCAATTGGGGGTACATGGGTGAAATCGTCGTGTCGAGCAAGAACTTGATGGGAAACTATACCGCGTCCATCCTCCAAGCGCCTGCTTTTACGCCTACGCCCCATAGCAATATTGTCTTCAATGAAGCATTCCGGGCGAACCAATATGCCGCATTTGGCCTCTCTCCTATTTTTAAGTTCGGCAAGCTGGTACACTTTCGCATGGACATGTACGGATTCGCCCCACTTTATGAAATCAAGAAAGAGACGCGACTCGTCGAGGGACATCTTTTGCACCTTCCTTATTATGGGAAGTTTCTTCGCTCGTTTCAATACATGGGCGAGGCAGCTATAGTCGTACACCTTCCCTTCGCAAGTATTAGCCTCTACGCCAACGGATACAGTTATCCGAAGAAAAACTTCAACATAGGGTTAAATATCGGATACCTCCTGTTCAACCCCAAAATGTTGGATTGATAAATGGTGAAAGTTCGCTAAATATAGCAATCATACGCGCAAAAAGTCGTTCCTTTGCAAAACTATACTATCAATAAACGAAAATATCTTATATGCGTACACCTACGTTACAATATTTATACCTACAAAAGCCCGTGTCGATGATTATCGTCATTTGCATCATCTCGGTGCTTCCCTGGTTAGGATTGCATGAATTAGATATGCCGGCTCAATCGGAATGTGCTCTCACGGCCAACACCATGCTCCAGACGGGCGAATGGATACTCCCTCAGATATCAGGCGGGGAAATAAGCTACGACCACCCGATGCTGCACTGGCTTATCGTTCTCTTCTCGTATGGACAAGGGTACGTCTCGAAGCTGACATTGCAATTGCCTGGGGCGTTAGCGTTTATCGTCATGATGGCTACTTCGCTCATCTTTTTCGGACGGCGCACGAAGTTCCACGAGGCTTTCATATCCACGCTCTTCCTCATCACCTGTTCGGGGATGCAGAACCTGTCGGCGGCCAGTTCGGGGGATTTACTTTTCGCCACCTTCCTCTTTGTCGCGCTCACGCAATTGTACCGATGGGAAGAGAACTACGAACTGAAGGGCATCCCAGTCGAAATCTCCTTGCTCCTCAGTGCCGCAATTCTAACAAAAGGACTAATGGGCGTGATTCTTCCGCTCATCGCGTTTACTGCCTATTTGTTCGTCGTACGCAAGCATCCGGCAGGAGTCATCCTGAAGGCGATGTTCTATCTCTTCGTATCCTCCCTCTTCCTCCCGGCTTTATGGTATGTGAGCATCTGGAAGCAAGGGGGGACGGACCTGTTGTTAGATGTGATGCGGACCGAATTCAGTTACTTCTGGGGCACAGGAGCGGACGTGCACAACGTCCTGTACGTCTTTCCTGCGTTGGCCATCGGGTTCCTGCCTTGGATTGTGTTCTTCTTTTTCTCGCTATTCGGCATAAAGTGGGAAAAGCACACGGTCTGCTGCACGGGCGTGAAGCTCTTCAGCCTCGTCTCGATGGTCGTGCTTTTGGCATCGTATGCCGTGATGCCGGTCAAGCGGGCCAGCTTCCTCTTGCCCATCTATCCTTTCATTACGATATTCTTAGCGCAATATGCCCTATACATTACCGAATACAGGACCTGGTGCACGCGCCTGTTCGCCATCTTCCTGACCGTGGCCGTCGTATGTGGCCTGTTGCTGGCCCTATTCCCGTCGGGGTGGAGCCCGTTTCATGCCTTTACCCTCAACCTGCGGACTGGCTTGCTGCTCGGCTTCACCTTCGCCATGCTGGGGACGGTCTATTACCAACTATTCAAACGAATCAATATCAAGATACTCTACGCGACCATCGCCCTGGCCTTCTCCGTCAACTTGTTAGTGAATGCGGCAGAAATAATTTAGCACAGGGCGTGGCGCAAGATTGTTTTACCCTATATTATAGATACAACATTGGCACGAAAAAGAAAACCGTTACCTATCTTGGAAAAGGTAACTATCACAGATGTAGCCGCCGAGGGCAAAGCCTTGGCGCGTGTGAACGACTTGGTGGTGTTTGTTCCTTATGTCGCTCCGGGAGATGTCGTAGACATCCAACTGCTCCGTAAGCGGCACAACTACGCAGAGGGGAAAGCCATCGCCTTCCATACCTATGCAGCCGAGCGCGCGGTCCCGTTTTGCGAGCACTTCGGCGTCTGTGGCGGGTGCAAGTGGCAGCATCTCCCTTACGAGGCGCAGCTACGGTACAAGCAGAAGCAGGTGGTCGATAACCTCACGCGCATCGGGAAGGTCGATTTGGGCGAGGTGCTCCCCATTATCGGTTCGGCTCGCACGCAGTTTTACCGCAACAAGTTAGAGTTCACCTTCTCGAACAAGAAATGGCTTACCGAGGAGCAGGTACAAAGCGGGGAAACGTTTGATGAAATGAACGGTCTCGGCTTCCACATCCCCGGTATGTTCGACAAGGTACTCGACATACACAAGTGTTGGCTACAAGACGATATCTCGAACCGCATCCGTCTGGCCATCAAGGACTATTGTTTGCAACACGAGGGCTATCCCTTCTTCGATTTGCGCAATCAGGAAGGATTCATGCGCACGCTGATGATACGCACCGCCTCGACGGGCGACCTGATGCTGGTAGTGGTCTTCTTTCACGAAGACCGCGAGCGGCGGGAGGCATTGTTGGACTACATCGCCCAGCAGTTTCCGGAAATTACCTCCTTGCTATACGTCATCAACGGGAAATGTAACGACACGATTACCGACCAGGAGGTGCATGTCTATCGCGGCAACGACCACATCATCGAAGAGATGGAGGGGTTGCGCTTCAAGGTAGGAGCCAAGTCGTTCTACCAGACCAACTCGCACCAGGCTTACGAGCTGTACAAGGTGGCGCGGTCGTTTGCGGGCCTTACCGGCGAGGAGCTTGTATACGACCTCTATACCGGTACCGGGACGATTGCGAACTTCGTCTCCCGCCAGGCGCGCGAGGTGATTGGCATTGAGTATGTCCCCGAGGCTATCGAAGACGCAAAGGTCAACTCGGCCCTCAACTGCATCACGAACACCCGCTTCTTTGCCGGCGATATGAAGGATATCCTGACCGACGACTTTGTCCACACGCACGGCCGACCTGACGTCATCATCACCGACCCGCCTCGCGCAGGCATGCACGAGGATGTGATCAAGACCATCCTCGCCGCCAGTCCAAAGCGCATCGTCTACGTGAGCTGCAACCCCGCCACGCAAGCGCGAGACCTCAACCTCCTCGATGCCGCCTACGCGGTACGGAAGGTACAGCCGGTCGATATGTTTCCCCACACGCACCACGTGGAGAACGTCGTCCTGCTCGAAAAACGGCCCGCGCCCAGTGAATGATGCCTTCACTGATCAGTGAAGGGTGCTTTCACTGTATCAGTGAACGATGCTTTCACTGATCAGTTAACGATGCTTTCACTGATCAGTTAACGATGCCTGTACTGATCAGTTAACGGTGCTTTAACTGGTCAGTTAACGACGCATTAACTGATACCCCCATTTCCTATACATTATATAATATAACACGCACACACATGAAACGACCCGCCCTATTGGCCTTGCTGGCCTTGTTTGCCCTACTTGCCTGCCAAGAGAAGAAAGAAGAAGCAGCGAAAGAGGAGCCCTTTGTGCGCGACCTGCCCGAGATCGTGTCGTGCGACACACTCGTGGCCGCCACGCTGTATAGCTCCACCTCTTATTTCCAATACAAAATGCAACCGATGGGTTACGAGTATGAGCTCGCGAAAGACTTTGCCGAAGCGCATGGGTTGGAGCTACGCATCCTCACGGCACATACGACCGAACAGCTCGATTCGCTCCTCATGAGCGGGCAGGCCGACCTCATCGCCTACCCCACGTTCATCAGCAACGAAAGCAAACGCCGACTCCTCTTTTGCGGGCACGAGCAGCAGACAAGCCAGGTCATTGTGCAGCGCGCCAATCCGGGCGATACGGTACTGACCGACGTGACCGAACTGATAGGAAAGACGGTATACGTCCAGCGCGGCTCCAAATACGACGAACGCCTCCAACACCTGAACGAAGAGCTGGGCGGGGGCATCGTGATAGCATACGCAGACGAGGACTCGCTCTCGAACGAAGACCTCATTGAGCGGGTGTCGACGGGCGAGATACGCTATACCGTGAGCGATGATAACATCGCCCGCTTGAACCGCACCTACTATTGGAACCTCGACACCCGGCTCAAGATTAGCTTCCGGCAACGGTCGGCCTGGGCCGTGCGGCCTACCTCTCCGCTCCTGGCCAAGGCCATCGATACGTGGGCCAGCGACACGAAACGGCGCACCTCCTTTACCGCCATTACCAAACGCTACTTCGAACTAAGCAAAGTGCAAGAGGACACGACAGTCCCGACGGTGAAAAACGGACACATCTCGCCCTACGACGCGCTCTTCCGGAAATATGCACCCCTCTTGGGATGGGACTGGCAACTGCTCGCTTCCATTGCCTATCAAGAGTCGAAGTTCGACCCGCATGTGGTCTCGTGGGCCGGAGCCGAAGGACTCATGGGAATCATGCCCAACACGGCACGGCAACTCGGCGTGACGCCCCACGAACTGAAGGACCCCGCGGTCGGGATACGTACCGGTGTCGATTGCTTGCGCCGCTTCCGACAAGGCTTTAGCGAGATAACCGACCCGAACGAGAAAATCAAGTTCACCCTTGCAGCCTATAATGCCGGTATCGGACATGTATACGACGCGCAACGCCTCGCCCGCAAATATGGGAAAGACCCGACGCGCTGGGACGGGCACGTGGCGGAATACATCCGCCTCAAGAACGATCCCGAATACTACAACGACCCCGTATGCAAACACGGGTATCTGCGCGGACAGGAGACCTACCAGTACGTCCAAGAAATCATCTACCGATACCACTATTATTTAAAGCAAACGCACTAAATAGCGCAAAATTTGTGTACCTTTGCCTCTCCAAGAAATAAAGTAACAATTCGAATAAAACAGAAGACAATGACACAGGTTGGAACAAAAAAGACCGTAATTAAGAAATTAGTGAAGAACCGAACGGCTGAATTCTATATGAACAACTTGCCGGACGATGAACGCAATCATTTCCAATACAAACTGAATCAAATCCTAAGCGGAGACAAATCGGACGAAACACTCAGCTTCGTCGACGAGGTCTATAACCGCCTGGCATCATTCAATCCCACAGACGAGCAGAAGACACTCATCGCCGCTGCCCGCAAATACAAGAAGGGAACTGGCAAGGCAAAGAAAGACTCGCCAGAGCATACTGTCTGGGGCGCATGGCGTGAACTGGTCAGTGCTATCGAAAAGCACGCAGGACACCTCTCGCCCGAAACCATCGAGAAACTGAAGGAAAAGACGGCCGAACTGAATACCCTCATCGACCAAAAGATAGGCGAACAAATCGCCCAGGAAATCCAAAAGTTAGAACAGGAGAAAGAGGAGGCCGACCGGCGCATCCAGGCATTACGGGAAAAGTTAAATCAATAAGTTAAGGAGATAAGACACATGTTCAGTAAAGAAACCTATAAAGCACGCCGGGCGCAGTTGAAGCAAGCGGTCGGCTCGGGGCTACTCCTCTTCTTGGGGAATGAAGAATCGGGCATGAACTATGCCGACAACACGTACCACTTCCGGCAAGATTCCACCTTCCTCTACTTCTTTGGACTGCCATACGCGGGTTTGGCGGCCGTCATCGACATAGACAACAACCGGGAGATTATATTCGGAGACGAACTGACCATCGATGCTATCGTATGGATGGGCACGCAACCGACCCTGAAAGAAAAGAGCGAAGCCACAGGACTGCATGAAGTACGTCCCTTCCGCGAAATCGAATCCTACCTGAAGCAGGCACAACAGAAGGGACAGGCCATCCACTACCTCCCGACCTATCGCACCGAACATCAGTTGAAACTCTTCGCCTGGTTGGGTGTCGTGCCGGGAAACGAGAAACCATCCGTGCCGTTTATCATGGGCGTGGTCAATCAACGCATCTACAAGAGCGCAGAAGAGATTGCTGAAATTGAAAAGGCGTGCAATGTCACCGCAGACATGCACCTGGCCGCCATGCGGACAGTCCGCCCCGGCATCTATGAAAGCGAAGTGGCAGCAGTCGTGGCCGAAACAGCTTTCAAGCATAATTACGAACTCTCCTTCCCGACGATTGCGACCATTAACGGGCAAACGCTCCATAACCACGACCATAGCCACTTGATCAAAAGTGGTGATATGCTTCTGCTGGATGCAGGTGCAGAGACCGAAATGGGCTATGCAGGTGATATGTCCTCCACGATTCCGGCTGATAAGAAATTCACGCAACGCCAGAAAGATGTATACGATATTCAAGTAGCAGCCCACGAAACAGCGGTGGCGGCATTGCGACCGGGCATCAAGTTCGTAGACGTCTATGAGAAAGCCTGCACGGTCATTATGCAAGGCATGAAAGACTTAGGCTTTGCGAAAGGCGACCCAGCAGAGGCTGTGAAGGCCGGTGCGCACGCCATGTTCATGCCATGCGGATTAGGGCACATGATGGGATTAGACGTGCACGACATGGAAAACCTCGGAGAGGAATACGTAGGCTATAACGGGCAGCCGAAGAGTAAGCAGTTCGGACGGAAATCGTTGCGATTGGGCCGCGAGCTGGAACCAGGCTTCGTCTTGACGATCGAACCGGGCGTGTATTTCATCCCGGAACTTATCGACCTCTGGCGAAGCGAAGGCAAGTTCCTCGAATTCTTGGATTACGACAAGCTCGATACGTATAAGGACTTCAGCGGCATCCGCAACGAGGAAGACTATCTCATCACTGAAGAGGGCGCTCGTCGCCTCGGCAAGCGCATCCCGCTCCATACGGACGAAGTAGAAAACGAACATTGTTGAGCATGCATAAGAAGCAGTTGAAACCCATCATGCTGGTCGGCACCTGTTCCGACGCGGGAAAGAGCATCATCAACGCGGCGTTTTGCCGGATATTCAAGCAGGATGGGTTTTCGCCTGCTCCTTTCAAAGCCCAGAACATGTCGCTCAACTCCTACTCTACCCCTGAAGGAGGCGAAATGGGAAGGGCACAAGTCGTCCAAGCCGAGGCCTGTGGCATCGCACCTCACACGGACATGAACCCCATCCTCTTAAAACCTACCACCGACATTGGCTCGCAAGTGATTCTTCACGGGCATGCAGTCGGTACCTTTTCCGCCCAAGCCTATTTCCGGGATGCTTTACAGAAAGAGACGCTCTTCCGGGAAGCGCAAGTCGCTTACGACCGGTTGGCTGCGCGCTTCAATCCCATCGTCCTCGAAGGTGCGGGTAGCATTTCCGAACTCAACCTGCGCGAGCGAGACATCACCAACATGCGCATGGCGATTTATGCCGGAGCCGATACCTATTTGGTGGCCGATATCGACCGGGGTGGCGTTTTCGGATCGGTTTATGGTACCATTGCCCTCTTGACACCGGAAGAACAGGCACGCATGAAGGGTATTATCATCAACAAGTTTCGGGGAGACATCACACTGTTCGACGAAGGGAAACGCATGCTGGAGGAACTCACGGGGCTTCCCGTGGTCGGTATCGTCCCTTATTTCCGGGACATTTATATCGAAGAGGAGGATTCCGTCGTCTTGGACCGCAAACGGCGCACGCGCCAAGAAGGGAAAATCAATGTCGCCATCGTCTTATTGCCTCGCATGTCGAACTTCACCGATTTCGACGTCTTGGAACACGACGCGCGTTTCAATCCCTATTACACGAACCGCCCAGAGGAGATTGAAAAGGCAGACATCATCGTGTTGCCTGGCTCGAAAAACACGTTGGCAGATTTGCAAACGATCTGGGTGAATGGCGCAGCCGACGCCGTCGTTCGGGCTCATCACGCCGGCAAAAAGGTGATTGGCATTTGCGGAGGATATCAGATGATGGGCATACGGATAGACGACCCGGAACATACGGAAGGAAACCTTTCCTCTATCGCGGGATTAGGGCTTTTGCCCCAAACGACCGTCTTGCACACCGAAAAAATCACTCGCCAAAACCGATTCACCTTCCTGCCCAAGCAGACAGCTTCCCGCACAGCATTTCCCGACAAAGGGTATGAAATCCACACCGGAGACACACAAACCTTGCCCGATGCGCAGGAAAGTCCCGTCGCCCAGTTGGAAGACGGACGGAAGGATGGTTACCTGCTTCACGCTTCCTGTTGGGGAACGTATTTGCACGGTATCTTAGACAACCCGGATGTACTGGATTATTTGGCGGAAGGATTGGTGGCGTCGCAGGCAGAAAAGCCTTTCGACTATGCCGCTTACAAAGAGGAACAATACGACCGGCTCGCGGCATGGGTGCGGGCGCATGTCGACTTCGATTACATTTACCGCACGGCTACCGAAGGCGATTGAGGGCCGCCACTTCGTCGAGTTTCACGCTGACCGTCGCGCCCAACTGCTCGATATACAGCACCACATACTTCTTGCGAATATGGCGCACCTTTCCGGACACATGCTTCAAGGCTCCGCACAGGATTTCCGCTTCGTCGCCCTCCAACAAAGGATGGTTCATCGCTTCGACCAGGAATTGCCGGATGGCGTCCATCTCGCGCTCTTGTACCACCGCCGGTTTTCCATCATAATACACAATTCGTACGACGCCCGTCAGGCGCAACAAATCATATAACTTATAAGTCTCACACTGGACGAACACATAGGAAGGGAACAACGGCAAATCCACCAGCTTTACCCGGTCGGACCAGACGCGCGGCGCACGATGAAGCGGCAACCAACAGGTCACTCCCGCCAGCCGGATTCGCTCCTCAACCTGCTTCTCGGCACGCGGCGCCGTATACAGCACGTACCAAATCTTCTCTTTCTTCTTTTCTAACTTGCTCATTGCGCTTAATTTTTTCCTGTCGCAAAGATACAACTTTTTCCTTTCGATGCAACCGAGGCCGCTCAATTTGCCGCCCGAACTTCCAGGCGACATGTTGTACCAGTACAATCTCCTGCCTGAATTTCCAGGCAACACTCCGTATCGGTACAATCTCCCGCTCGAAATTTCAGGCAACCTCGCTGCCGGGTACAATCTCCCGCCTGAAATCCAGGCAACCTCGCTGCCGGGTACAATCTCCCGCCTGAATTTCCAGGCAACCTCGCTGCCGAGTATAATCTTCCGCCTGAAATCCAGGCAACCTCGCTGCCGAGTATAATCTTCCGCCTGAAATCCAGGCAGCACTTCGTACCCCGAAAATAACCTGTCTGGAACTCCAGGCAGCACTTCGTACCCGGAAAAAAACTGCCCGGAACTCCAGGCGACACTTCGTACCCGGAAAAAAACCTACCCGGAACTCCGGGCGGCATTTCATACCCGGAAAACGACCTGCCCGGAACTTCAGGCGGCACTTTGTACCGGTAGGCTCAGATAAGCCCGAAATGTTTCAATCCATAAGCGATGCCTTCATCGTCGACCGACGTCGTCACGAAATCCGCAGCGGCCTTCACCTCGTCGGACGCATTACCCATGGCCACGCCAATGCCAACATAGCGGAGCATCTCGATGTCGTTGCCCCCGTCTCCAAAAGCGATGGCCTCTTTCGGGTCGATGCCATAATGCACCAAGAGATGCTGAATGCCCACCGCCTTGTTACTTCCTTCCGGGACAACGTCGGCAAACAGCGGATGCCAACGTGTCGCCACGCAATGCGGCATGTGTGCCATGATGCGCGGCTCCTCCTCGGCCGTGAAGAAAGCGATAAGCTGATAAACCCGTTTGTCGGCTATGCCCTCAATGGGACCGATGGGCGGGTTGAGGATATGGAGCTGGCGATAGACCTCGTCGACGACCTCGTTCCGAAAGTTCGTGAGGATAATATCGTCCATGACGCAAGAACAGGGAAACGGATGCTCCCGTTGATAGTCCAATAGCTGGCGGATATCTTCCGGGGGAATCTGGCGGCGATACACCACTTCGCCCTCGCCCGAGACGCAATAGCCTCCGTTTAACGCCACGTAGCCATCGACCTCCAGGTCGCCCAAATTGTTAATCCACAACACATGCCTTCCGCTGGCTATAAACACCTTCACACCTTGCGCACGCAATTGGCGAATAGCCCGGACCGTCTCTTCGGAGACCACATGCGTCTGGAAACTCACCAGTGTGCCGTCTATATCAAAGAATGCTGCTTTTACCATACATTTTATTGAATTGATTCGACCAAGCCCGGTTGGCGGTTTTCCGAGCCCTTCACACGCATCAAGTTATCTCCTAATTCTTTCCGCTTCTCGTCGGCGATACGCATGAGTTTGGCAGCCCGCTCCGGATATTGATGAAGGACATTATAGCGCTCTCCCGGGTCGCGGCGGAGGTCATACAGCTCGCTCGCCTTCAGGTCCACGTTCTCCAACTGCCCCGGCTTGCCGTCGTTTCCAGGCGCATACGCCCCATAGGTGACATACTTGTGCGGAAATACCAGCTTGAACTCTCCATCCGTCACCGCCTCCAAGTCGTTTTTGTGATAATAATAGACAAACGATTCGCGGGGATTTGCGCTCTCCTCGCCTTCAATCAAAGGAAGGATGCTGACGCCGTCGATTTTCCGTGCAGGAAGCGGCGCGCCCGTTATCTCGGCCAACGTCGGGAACAGGTCGATATTGGAAGCCAACCGATTGCAAATAGTGCCCGGCTTCGTATGCCCTTTCCAGTAGACGATGCAAGGGACGCGGTTGCCGCCATCAAAGGTCGTCGCTTTCGCCTCACGGAGTCCGCCTGCCGAACCGGCATGATTCCCGTAGTTCGCCCACGGGCCGTTGTCTGACGTAATGACCAGCAACGTATGCTCTTCCAAGCCTAATTCGCAAACCGTTTTCCACACTTCCCCAATGCTCCAATCGATTTCCATCATCACGTCGCCAAACAAACCCTGCTCACTCTTCCCTTTATATTTATCCGACACAGCCAACGGAACGTGCGGCATGCTATGTGCCAGATAAAGGAAGAAAGGCTCGTCGCGATGTTTGCGGATGAAGGCGATAGAGCGCTCCGTATAATCGGTGGTGAAGCGGCTCTGGTCTGTGTTATAACCCACTATCTCATTTCCGTCGTAAGTCGGCAAATCGGGAAAGTTGAACACTTCGCCTTGCTGCGGATGGTTGGGCCACATGTCGTTGGAATAAGGCAAACCATAGTATTCGTCGAAACCATTTTGCAAAGGCAGGAACTGCCGCTGGCTGCCGAGGTGCCATTTACCGAAGATAGCTGTCGCATAGCATTGTTGCTTCAAGAGTTCGCCCATCGTCATCTCGTCCGGATGAATCCCATAATTCGAGTCCGGACCCGGCGCCCCTGCGAATCCAATCCGATTCGGATAGCAGCCTGTCAACAATCCGGCACGCGAAGCACCGCTGATAGGCTGCACGGCGAGGAAATGCGTGAAGCGCACACCCTCGGAAGCCAACCGGTCGATGTGCGGCGTAGTATAACCATACGCTCCGTTACAAGAGAAATCACCATATCCCACGTCGTCCAGATTCACCAAAATGACGTTTGTGTAGTCGGCAGCGATAACTATGTTCACACAAGACGACGCCGCCAACAGGCCTGACAATAACTGTGCTTTTACCATGGTTCTGCCGAGAAATCTTGAGGATAAGAGAATTTGTTTTCAATACGAGCAGCTTTCAGGCGAACCCACGAGGTCAGTTCCCGCGTACCTTCCGTCAATTCGATGACACGTCCACCGTTTCCCCACGGAACGTCGCAATAGACCGTCTTGCCTCCCGTATATCGTCCGTAAGCGAGAAGGATGTCTTTCCAGCGGACCGCATAATCGTTCACATGGTCGTGCCCCACGAATACCCCGAACACGTCGCCCATCTCTTTCATCGAAGTGAAAAGACCAGAATTTATTTTCGGCGCACAAGCAGGTTCCTTGCGGACGCCTATCAGAAGCGCGCTCTCGTCGCGAGCAGCTTCGTTGTATTCGGGCAAAGGAATGTGGAAGAAGGCAAGCGCGGGAAGCGGTTTTCCTCCGTTCTGCTCCGTGAATTTCGTAGCACATTCCCTATACCAATTGATTTGGTCCTGTTTTATCCAGTCATACCCCTTCACCTCCTTCATGGGCGAATAGGAAAGGCTATCAAAATGATAAAGCAGGAAGGCGTCTTTTGTGTCGGCCGCATTGCGGATAGGAAGGACGAAATTCGTCACGCCCGACAATCCCTCGACAGTTCCAGTCAAGTTGCCCGGCATATCCTTTATCAAGTCAAATATCTCCTGTCGGCTCAAATCTTGCTCGTCATCATGGTTTCCGAAAGTAAGAGTGAACGGAATCTTCCGGGAAATAACAGGTTCGAATGCGCGTTCATAACAACGAGCAGCCGGTTTGCCAAAAGCCACGTCTCCCGTATAAATCACTAAATCCGGTTTTTCAGCATCGAGTATTTCGCTCATTCGTTCGGCCGCCACTTCCGAAGCCGTCTCTTTTTCGGGTACCCAATGTACGTCGGTGAATTGCACAATCTTGAATTTTCCGTCAGCATTGAATTTCAATGTACGGGCATGGGCTTTATAGGCAGTGCTCTCCAAGTAAGGAATAGCCGTTGGCTCCACCGACGCTGCCTGTACTTTCGAAGCGCCCCACATCGACGCTGGTAACAAAAGCGCGGATGTCTGTAGAAATTCTTTTCGGTTCATGTTTTCCTGCGTATGAATACGTATTAAAATGAAGAAAGAGCGAAGCGACGCCTCGCGCGCCTCACTCTTTCGTAATACTATTGTCTAATTAAAAAATTTGTACCATTGCTTATTTAGCCGCCTGCTCCAACTGCAATGTCTTCGTCGGCTGGTCGCATACTTCTGTCGGACCGAAATACTGAATCGGACCCGGATAAACGTAGCAAGTATTCTCAGCCCATTCGTCGCGGTGAGAAGCAAATTCCTTGAAAGGAGCACCATCCAACTTCACCAATGCCTTCTGGATAACGGGTTTCATTTCGCCATGACGACGTTCCATATTCATCATCATCGTGACAGGAATACCACCAGCAATCCATTGATCAGCCGGAGCTGTCGTATTGCGAACAGATGACATATAACCCGTCTTACCTGCAGCAATCAAACAAGAAGCTGTATAACCCAACGAGTAGCAGTAGTCCGCATCGTAGTTCGACGGAGCAGCACAACGTCCTTCGTATCCAAAGAAGTGATGTTGAGCAGCGAATTTACCCACATATTTACCCTCTGCCTTCCATTCAGCCAACTTCTTACCTACCATTTCAGACAGCAACTTTTCAGTTTCGATTAACGATACCTGTACGTTTCCGTGCGGGTCGCGGTCTAATGACAACTGGCGAGCTACACCTTCTGGTAACGAAGCATATAATTCAGAGTTTTCTTTTGTCAACTTGCTGATGATATACGCACGCTGTTCGCTACGCTTAATCATCTTAAATTCAGCGTCATGTTTAGCCAAGAAATCGTTCAATTCGGCGATCAAACGCTTCATAGCCGGAACGAACTCAATCAAACCTTCCGGAATCAATACTGTACCGAAGTTATGGCCTGCCGCTGCACGCTTAGCCACAATACCGGCGATATAAGTAACGATATCGTCCAACGACATATCCTTAGCTTCTACCTCTTCCGAGATGATACAGATGTTTGGCTGGGTCTGTAAAGCACATTCCAAAGCGATGTGTGAAGCGGAGCGTCCCATCAACTTGATAAAATGCCAATATTTCTGAGCCGAATTACAGTCGCGTTCGATGTTACCAATCACTTCCGAGTAAACTTTGCAAGCGGTATCGAAACCGAACGAAGTTTCAATCTGTTCGTTCTTCAAGTCGCCGTCGATGGTCTTCGGGCAACCAATTACTTGTACACCAGCACCTGTAGCCTTATAGTATTCAGCCAATACGCACGCATTCGTATTCGAATCGTCGCCACCGATAATAACCAGTGCCTTAATATCCAGTTCTTTCAAGATTTCCAAACCTTTGTCGAATTGTTCTTTCGTCTCCAGCTTTGTACGACCTGAACCAATCATGTCAAAACCACCCGTGTTGCGGTATTCGTCGATGATATCGGAAGTCAATTCCATATATTTATGATCTACCAAACCACCAGGACCTAAGATGAAACCATAGAGGCGAGATGCCGGATTGTGTGCCTTAATACCATCAAACAAACCTGCAATCACATTGTGTCCGCCAGGAGCTTGTCCACCCGAAAGGATAACGCCTACATTCATAGCCGGGAACGTCTTAACTTCATTCGATTTCTCGAACGTAATCACCGGCATACCATACGTATTCGGGAACAATTTCTTGATTTCTTCTTGGTCTGCAACAGACTGTGTATATTCTCCATCTACGGCTTTCACCGCACCTTTCAATGCAGCAGGTACCTTTGGTTGGTAAGCTGCTCTTGCCATTTGTAATGCACTCTTTACCATTTTCTTTTTCGGTTTTAAAAGTTTGCTTTTAATTCTGGGCAAAGATAGTACATTTTAATGAAGTACAAAAGAAGGAAGAGGGGAATTTCTACGTTCCTCTTCCTATTTTGTGCCCACGACTCTTTAATTACCCAAGATTCCTAATTCGTAAAGGCAGGCTTGAACTTCGCGTTCGCTCCCGACATGTTTCCCTTCATCGTCAGACAATTTGACACACTCGCGCCACGGCTGATTCACATTCATGCGACAGCGGGAAAGCTTCATCACAATATTCGAAGGTTTGTATCCAGTATCGTTCGTGAGGTTCGTCCCGATGCCAAACGAGCAACGAATCTTCCCTTTGCAATGCTTTTGTATACGGAGAGCTTTATTAAAATCCAACGCATTACTAAATATGATGGTTTTCGTCGTAGGGTCGATTCCTAAATCAAGATAACGCGCTACAAGTTGATCAATAAACTCGAACTCGTCCCCTGAATCGCACCGCACGCCATCAAATAATTTAGCTTGCTTCCGACTGAAATTCGACAAAAACGATTCAGACGTGTAGGTATCGGACAAAGCCGTCCCCAAATCGCCATCATACACATTCACCCAATTCTCCAACGCCATATAATTGGCATGTTTATACCCAAACTGCGCGCCATGAAACATAAACCATTCATGTGGGTGCGTCCCCATCATCTTCATATTATACTTCATTCCGAAATGGCAATTCGACGTCCCCGAACAATAATGCGCATTTTCATTCAGATAATTAATCACGCCATCTTGCACTGCGAACGAGAAACGCCGGCGCGTCCCAAATTCAGAAAAAGGAAGCTGGTGCCGGTTGGAAAGCTCAACCTTCTCAAACAGACGGGCCAATACGTTGTCGCGCTCCGCCACATGTCCCAGCAAACGGTTACCCAACTCGGTAATGACCGCTAAAAGCGGAACTTCGTAAAGCGTCGCCTTATACAAGTAATCTTCTACTTCGACATGCAACTCGTGCTGCTCGTCCAAATAAATCTGAATCCGCTCTGGTTCAAAGCGAAATGACTGGAGCCATTCCCAATAAACACGCGGAACGAAACGGCAATGCGAAGCCATGTACTCTAACTCCTCCTTCGTCAGGCATACTTTCGCCATATTCTGTACCTCTTCCCGCAGGGCTTCAATAAATTCACTCGTATAGCGCGTTTCGTCCCTGTCTTTAAACACGAAGGTGCCGCTGGCATACGGAAACAGTTTCACATACGCATACGAGGTCGTGAACTTATATAAATCAGTATCTAAAATTGAACTTATAATCATATCTTCCTAAAATTATTACTCGGACGCAAATATACCCTATTTTATCCTGACATGCAAATTTCCTACGTTTTAGTCCTCGTCTCCGTGCTCATTTTCTCACCACGCTCTCCAGCGAGCTACACTTCTTGTAGTAACAGAAGAAGTTCGTAGGGAACGTCTCTTTGCCACAAAGCATTGTAACTGCATAAAGCCATGCTTCGTCTTCCAACAAATCCTTGCGATAACGATTACAAGCCGAAGAAAAGCTACAATCCATTTTTTCTTCGCGCGCTACTAATAATATCTACTTTTCTTTGTGCAATTTTCACATCCAAAACCAGTTTTTCCCTGTGCAAATAGAAGTTAAAAATAACGCTTTTAACTATCTCCCGAGTTGATATTCTTATATTTAACCACGAAGCACTTTTCTTGTATCGGACAAAGTGTCAAAATGTCTCTATTTCATAAATTATTGTATAATAATATAAATTCAATCATCGAACGAATCATTTCATTGTTTTTACGCCGCATTCCGTTAGATTCCATCGTTCCTCAAATCGAAACAAATAATCATCTTTTCTTCGTTCTTTTTTCTTGTTTTGATCAAAGACCCAATGTCTCTCTTTGTTCTTTTGGTTTGACCCCAAAGAACCAAAAAGTCAAGGCTTACACTTCAGCGGCTACAAATTCGCGGCGCAGTGCGGAAATCTCGGAAACTCGCTTCGCTCAAACAGCCGAGATTTCTTTTCGCTCTGCTTGAAATTTGCTTTACGCCGCTTCCGTTAGGCCGGAGCTATTGGAAATAGATAATAGAAAATGATAAAAATGTATTGTTAATTATTCATTTTTAATTAGTAATTAGACTGGCCTCTGTCTGGTGAACGTAAAGCGAACGACCGGAACGAAGCGGAGTTGAGCATTGCTGTTTGAGTGAAGCGAGTTTGCGATGTGAATAGCGAAGTGCAGGGAGAGAGTAGCGAAGCAGACGAAGCCTTGATTTTTTGGTTCTTTTTCATCAAGGAAAAAGAACGAAGAACGAAGAACGAATTGATTCCTTTGAACCAGAAAAAAAGAAAAAGACCGAAAAATAAGTATTCCTTTTACATAGAATCAAAGGACGGCGCAAACGATGAATACGACGGCGTAGATGACGGAATTCATCACTTTGAATAAAAAGAGGCACGCGTGTGAATGGTCGGAACTGATTCGGAACAGATTTGGTCAAGTGGGAAGAAATAGGTACCTTTGCCCATCTAAAGATAAACAAATGAAAATAAAACTTTTTTTCATCTATCTCTTGGCTTGCGCCACTACGCTTTGCGCGCAAGAAACGTGGAACAGCCCGCTGGATTTTCCGCTCTTCTTGGCGGGGAATTGCGGGGAATTGCGCCCGAACCACTTCCACGGCGGGATCGACATGAAGACGCAAGGCGTGGAGGGCAAAGCGGTACATGCGCCCAAGGCGGGATTCGTCTCACGCGTTTCCGTCAGCGCATGGGGCTATGGTAATGCGCTTTACCTAACACACGCGGATGGGACGACGACAGTCTACGGCCATCTCCAGCGATTTGCCCCACGCATCGCCCGCATCGTCCGCGAAGCGCAACAAGCGCGCGAATCTTTCGCTCTTGATTTAACGTTTACTTCCGACAGTCTTTCATTCGAAGCGGGCGAACTCATCGCTTATAGTGGGAACACAGGCAGTTCGGGCGGTCCGCACGTCCACTTCGAAATACGTGATACAGAGACAGAAGAGCTCATTGACCCTTTACCTTATTATAAACACCTCATTCCAGATACGCGCGCACCGAAGCTACTCTCCCTTATGGCGATACCCGTTGAAGGAGAAGGTGTCGTCAATGGGAAAAGTACGAAGCAGACGTGGAACGTATCAAACGACGCGCAAGGCCGTCCCGCACTTCATGCACGCATCCAAGCTTGGGGACGAATCGGGTTGGCTATCCGGGCCAATGATTACATGGACGGCACGAGTAACATTTACGGCGTCAAAGAAATCCTCCTCGAAAACGAAAAGGGCGAAAAGTTATTTCATAGTTATATAGATCGGTTCAGCTTCGACGAAAACCGATATATCAACGCCTGGACAGACTACGAAACCTATACGCATCAACGGCAGTTTTATGCCAAATGTTTCATCGAACCAGGAAACCGCCTCCACTTCCTGAAAGGAAAGAACCGAGGTTATTTGGATATCTATGAAGAACATCCTTATATGCTGACACTTACATTACGAGATGCTTACGGAAATCAAACCCAAATGTACCTTTGCATCGAAGGTAAAAAACAAGACATCCCGCCTCTTTCGACCGAAGGTACCGAACTCTTCCATTGGAATTCGCTTAACCTTTTTGGAGCACGAGGTATCCGATTACGTATTCCACGGGGTAATCTTTACCATGATATTCATTTCCGGTATGCCTTCCGCGAAGAGGAAGGACGCATCGCCCCTATACATATATTACATAACAAGCCGGTGCCGCTCCACCAACAAGGTTACCTTTCACTCCGGCTGCAACAAGATTCGCTCGAAAACAAGGCACAATATGGCATCGTGATATGGAAAGGTACACGTCGTTCGTGGATAGGAGGCCGTTACCGAAACGGATGGATAGACGGACGTATTCGCGAATTAGGTACATATACGCTGGCTATCGATTCAGTAGCTCCACGCATCACACCGCTCCGCTCCTCCGAATGGATACAAAGAAAAAGGTTCAATTTCCGCCTTACAGACAATCTAAGCGGTGTAAAAAGCTATAAAGGCACCATAGACGGACGTTTCGTTCTGTTCGAAATGGACAAACATTCTACCATTTCGTGTCGCATTGAGAAAGAAAACATCACACGCGGAAAACATGAATTAAAAATCATAGCTACAGATGCTTGCGGAAACATATCCACTTACAAGCATTCATTTATTTGGTAATAATTAGTAATAACCGAAAACTTTTTTCCGAAAACACGCCATTTTCCAAAAATAATTCGTACATTTACGCACAAATAAACAAAAACATTGTACAGACATGGAAAACAATGAATTACTTGAACAAGTAAGAAGTAAGGCACAAGGCTGGCTTACTGAGAGTTATGAAGCCGAGACAAGAGCGGCCGTACAAGCATTATTAGACAAAGAAGACCCGACCGAACTGATTGAGTCCTTCTACAAGGATTTGGAATTTGGTACAGGTGGATTGCGTGGCATCATGGGTGTAGGTTCAAACCGCATGAATATCTACACCGTAGGCGCAGCAACGCAAGGTTTGTCTAACTATCTTAAGAAAGAATTCACCGACGTAACACAAATCAAGGTGGTTATCGGACACGATTGCCGTAACAATAGCCGAAAATTCGCAGAAATATCTGCAGACATATTCTCAGCTAACGGCATTAAGGTATATATCTTTGAAAGCCTCCGTCCAACACCTGAAATGTCGTACGCCATCCGTAAATTGGGTTGCCAAAGCGGTATCATCCTGACAGCATCTCATAATCCGAAAGAATATAACGGATACAAAGCTTATTGGAACGACGGCGCGCAGATGATTACGCCGCACGACAAGAACACTATTGCCGAAGTAAATAAAATACGGTCAGCGGCCGACATCAACTTCCAAGGCAATCCTGATCTCATCGAAACTATCGGAGAAGATATCGACAAAGCATTCGTGAGTGACTTAAAGACGATATCACTCTCGCCTGAGTCCATCCAGCGCCACCACGACATGAAGATTGTTTATACGCCGATTCATGGTACAGGCGTACGCTTAGTCCCGATGGCTTTGAAGGAATTCGGATTTACAGACATCATCCATGTGCCAGAACAGGATGTAGTAAGCGGAGACTTCCCGACGGTTGTTTCACCCAATCCGGAAGAACCTGCTGCCTTAGCAATGGCAGTTGCCAAGGCCAAAGAGACCGATGCTGAATTGGTATTGGCTTCTGACCCGGATGCCGACCGCATGGGAACAGCCGTAAAGAACAACGAAGGCGAATGGGTATTGCTCAATGGAAATCAAACCGCATTGATTTTTGTGTACTACCTCATCACACGTTGGAAAGAATTAGGTAAAATCCAAGGCAAAGAATACATCGTAAAGACGATTGTCACCACGGAAACCATCCGCACGATTGCCGAACGTAACGCCGTAGGATTCTACGATGTCTATACAGGTTTTAAATGGATTGCAGCCATTATGAAACAAAATGAAGGCAAATTGAACTTCATTGGCGGAGGTGAGGAAAGTTACGGTTTCTTATGTGAAGATTTCGTACGCGACAAGGATGCGGTTTCTGCTTGCGCTATGTTTGCTGAGATTGCCGCTTGGGCAAAAGATAATGGCATGACGATTTACCAACTCTTGCAGAAGATATACGTAGAATATGGTTTCTCGAAAGAAAAAGGTATTTCGGTTGTCAAAAAGGGTAAGAGTGGTGCCGAAGAAATTGAAGCCATGATGAAACATTTCCGCGAGAACCCATTGGCAGAAATTGCAGGTTCGAAAGTAGTTCTTTTCAATGATTTCTCTACATTGAAGAGCAAAGATTATGTAACGAACGAGACTTTGACACTCGATATGCCGACTACTTCCAACGTACTTCAATACTTCACGGAAGATGGAACGAAGATTTCCATCCGCCCGTCGGGTACAGAACCAAAAATCAAGTTCTATGTGGAAGTACATTCCAAAGTAAATAGCGTAGAAGAACTCGGAGCTGCAGACAAAGCCGCGCTTGAGAAAATTGAAGCTATTAAGGCATCGTTAGGTATCTAAGCTATTAATTATAAGCAAAATTCATGAAAACCGGCAAGGAAGATATCCTTTTCTTGCCGGTTCTTTTCTACTGCAAGGTAAGCAAAGGATGCTTTTAACCTTGGAAAAAAGAAGAATCAATGCCTCAAACCATACTACATATTAAAAACATGGTATGCCCGCGTTGCATCATGGCGGTGCGCGACGTTTTGCATCGGTATGAAATTCCCTTTTCATCGGTGTCGTTGGGCGAAGCCACCATTGAGAAAATATTAAATGAAAACGAACGGGAAAATATCCATAAGGCTCTGGATGCAATAGGGTTCGAACTGATAGAAGATAAACGCGACTTAACGGTGGAGAATATTAAGCAGGCGATACTCCGTCTGGTCCGACAAAAAAATAACGACATACGTACCAACCTTTCGGATTATTTGGAAGCGCAATGCAGGCAGGATTATAGTGCGTTAAGCAAACTCTTCTCGGAGGTGTGTGGTACGACCATCGAGAAGTATTTCATTGCCCAAAAGATAGAACGCGTTAAAGAACTGTTGGCCGACAATGAACTCACACTCGGAGAAATAGCCGATTTCATGAATTATTCCAGCACAGCTTACCTTAGTGCCCAATTCAAGCAAGTGGTGGGCATGACACCAAGCCAATTCAAACAACGCGCCCAAGACATGCGCAAACCCATCGACCAAATTCTATAAATTCTTTCCTTAATTCCATAACACGCCTTGTCCCGGAGCAGCGTATCTTTGCATCATCTAAAAAAGCAAAGAAGATGAAAGAAAACATCACGAAACAGGTTTTTCCTGTTCTGAATATGAGTTGTGCCGCTTGTGCAACCCGTGTCGATAAAACGCTGAACAAACAAAACGGCGTCTGCCAGGCAAGCGTCAATTATGCTGCGGCGACAGCGACCGTCGAATACGACCCGACGCTTTGTTCGCCCGACTCGCTGAAAGCTGCTTTGCAAGCTGAAGGGTATGATTTGATTGTCGACCTCGGAAAAGACACGCCCCAGCAAGTGGAAGCGGCGCACAATGCCAAGCTTCGCCAACTGAAACGGCGTACAGCAGGCGCTATCCTATTGGCTATTCCGGTAATGATTGTGAGTATGTGCTTGATGGACAATCCCTATGCGAGATATGTCACATGGATTCTATCTACACCTGTCCTCTTTTGGTTCGGGCGCAGCTTCTTCGTTAACGCATGGAAACAGCTCAAGCATCGCTCGGCCAATATGGATACGCTGGTAGCGAACAGCACGGGTATCGCTTATCTGTTCAGCCTTTTCAACCTCTTCTTTCCCGATTTCTGGCTAAGCCGCGGTATCGAACCGCACGTTTATTTCGAGGCGGCAAGTACGATTATTGCCTTCATCTTGCTAGGAAGATTATTGGAAGAGAGAGCAAAAGGACAGACATCTAGCGCGATTCAGCGGCTCATGGGCTTGCAACCCAAACAAGTGACGCGCCTGACTCCGGAAGGAGAACAGGAAATCGTCGCCATGGAAGCGATACAGATAGGCGATACATTGTTGGTGCATCCGGGCGAACGCATTGCCGTAGACGGCACCGTATCGGAAGGTAGTTCGTTTGTGGATGAGAGTATGTTAAGCGGCGAACCGATTCCAGTCCACAAGCAGGCAGGTGCGCAAGTCTTTGCCGGCACTATCAACCAGAAAGGAAGCTTCCGTTTCCAAGCCGAAAAGGTCGGGAGCGAAACCAAACTCGCCCACATCATCCGACTCGTACAAGAAGCGCAAGGAAGCAAAGCACCTGTACAGCAGTTGGTCAATAAGATTGCGGCCGTGTTCGTGCCTGTCATTATGGGGATTGCGTTGATTGCTTTCCTCGGTTGGCTACTCTTCGACCCGACAGAAGGCTTTACACATGGTTTGCTGGCGGCTGTCACTGTATTGATTATCGCCTGCCCTTGCGCGCTCGGATTAGCCACGCCGACAGCCATCATGGTAGGTATCGGGAAAGGAGCTGAGCAAGGAATCTTGATAAAAGACGCCGAGAGTTTGGAGATAGCCTGTAAAGTAGATGCAATCGTATTAGACAAAACGGGTACGATAACCGAAGGGAAGCCGGTCGTGACGGATGTCTGCTGGGAACAGGAACCGCAAGCGGCTATTGTCTCCGCATTGGAGCAGCGTTCCGAGCATCCGTTGGCGGAAGCAATCGTCGCCCGTTTCCCGACTTCCCTGCTCGAAGTAGAATCATTCGAAAGCTGCACAGGACAAGGAATCCGGGGCCGTATCGAGGGAAAAGAATACTGGATAGGTAAACGAGCTTGGCTTGCCTCTTTGTCCATCTCCATCAGCGAAAAACTAGAAAAGGAGGCTGCGCGTTTGGAAGCGGAGGCGAAGACAGTTGTTTGGCTCGCTGATGTCAAGCAGGCGCTGGGACTTATCGCTATTGCCGATTGCATTAAAGATACATCGCGCACGGCCATCGAGGAATTAACCCAAATGGGCATCACAACCTACATGCTCACAGGAGACAATGAACCGACTGCACGCGCCATCGCCCAAAAGGCCGGCATCAAAGCCTTTCGCGCGAATCTCCTCCCAGATGAAAAGGCCGCGTTCATCCGAGAATTACAAGCGAAAGGAAAGCGCGTGGCCATGGTCGGCGACGGCATTAACGACAGCGCCGCCCTCGCACAGGCCGACCTCAGCATCGCCATGGGATCCGGAAGCGACATTGCCATGGACGTGGCCAAGATGACAATCATTTCCTCCAACTTAACCAAGATTCCGTTGGCCATCCGGCTTTCCGAACTGACGGTTCGCACCATCCGGCAGAACCTCTTTTGGGCCTTTATCTACAACATGATAGGCGTACCCATCGCGGCAGGCGTACTCTATCCGGTAAATGGGTTCCTCTTAAACCCGATGATTGCGGGCGCAGCGATGGCCATGAGCAGCGTAAGTGTCGTCACGAATAGCCTCCGGCTGAGAAAGAAACAGATAACGCAATTTCATAAATCCAACATAAATAATAAACAGATGAAAAAGACGTACAAAGTAGAAGGCATGATGTGTAACCATTGCCGCATGCGAGTAGAGAAAGCCTTGAATGGCATAGAAGGTGTGCAAGCAGTCGTTTCGCTTAATCCGCCCATAGCCACGATTGAATTTACGGGCGAAGAAAAGCCGCTTGCCGAACTCCAAGCCGTATTGTCGGAAGATGGATACATCCTCTCGGAGAATTGACCGTGTAAATCGGAATTGAAAAGCGGAAAATGGGAGGCTGAAAAACAATTTTTCAACTTTCCATTTTTCATTTTCAATTTAATTCTTACCTTTGGCACTTCGATAACATAAAAATGAATGACATGAATACAAAGAAACTATGCAAAGTGCTTTTGATGGCAGCCTGTGCATGCTGCCTCACAGGGTGTGGAGACGATAACGATGCGATTTCTTTAGTCAATACACAAGGAAACGAGCTTATTACGAATAATGGTACCTATTTCAAGCTTTCGCCTTTTAGCAGTGGCGACACCTTTTATATTTCTGGAGGCGACGGAGCTTATTCCATCTCGAACTCGAACGAGGCGGTGGTCCGCTTCTCGTACGACGGACAAACCATCACGTTCTACCCCGTCGGACCAGGTTCCAGCCAAGTCACAATTCAAGACCATTCGGGTAATTTATATACACTGACAGTCGAAGTGGCTTATCCCGAAGAGCGTTTTATGGTGAATAGCCAAACCGTCTCTATCATCGGAGGTGGTTTGACGCAAAATGAGACCACGACGCTCCAAATCCGTGCCGCTGAAGAACTGCCCGTCCAGCTTGGGGGAGAATATCATTTTGTCTACATGGCTGCAGACAGCACAAACGGCGAATTAAACATGTACAAATCGCCCAACGACTTCCCGACAACAGGCGTTTTCCAAAAACAAGAGAAATATAAGGAGGACGGCACACGCTATGAGCAACTCAATGTCACGCTTGCTTCAGGCGAAACGGTAATTTACGCGTTCAGCAAGTATATTTCCAATACGGATACCCTCTATACGCTCCAACAAGACGTAACCGACAAGTACAAAACGGAATATCCGGCTTTGGAGGAAGCCTCTATCTCGCAAGAATTACAGGCAATCGACGTAAAATAACCCGTTTGATTCCGGAGCATATTCCTTCTCTCTCTTCATTTTTTGCATTTCGAAATCGCATGGCAAAAAAGAAACTTTTTTCTTTTGCCGTGCGATTTCGCGATGCAAAAGAATTCAATGATATTTTTGCCGCGCGATTTCGCGGCGCAAAAGAATCCGGCGATATTTTTGCCGCGCGATTCCGCGGCGCAAAAGAATCCGGCGATATTTTTGCCACGCAATTTCGCGACGCAAAAGAATCCAGCGATATTTTTGCCGTGCGATTTCGCGACGCAAAAGAATCAAGCGATATTTTTGCCGCGCGATTTCGCGACGCAAAAGAATCTGATGATATTTTTGCCGCGCGATTTCGCGGCGCAAAAAAAACAGACTTAAAATGGAAAATCATTGTTGTTCATTGTCGGGATGGGAATAGGTTCGGAAGCCGACGAAGAAACTGCAGGAAGTGCCTCCTTGCCTACGCGCACCTCCTGCACCGGAATATCGTCTTCGATATTCATAAACTTAGCAAATTCGCTCTTGAAGCGGAGGCGAACATCGCCCGTCGCACCGTTACGATGCTTGGCAATGATGATTTCGGCTAGCCCGACCAGAGAATTACCCCGCTCATCTTCCGTAATTTTGTAATATTCCGGACGATGGATGAAACAAACCATATCGGCATCCTGCTCGATCGCGCCCGACTCGCGAAGGTCGGCCAACTGCGGACGCTTTCCCTCTGCGCCTTGACGGTTCTCCACGCCACGGTTCAACTGGGAAAGGGCGATAATCGGGATATTCAATTCCTTTGCCAATCCTTTGAGCGAACGAGAAATCATGCTGACCTCCTGCTCGCGGCTTCCGAAGTTCATCCCGCTGGCGTTCATCAGCTGCAAGTAGTCGATGATAATGCACTTGATGCCATGCTCGCGCACCAGACGACGCGCTTTGGTACGAAGTTCGAAGACCGAAAGACTGGGCGTGTCGTCGATGTAAATCGGGGCATCGTAGAGTTCTCGAATCTTGAAATCGAGCTGCTCCCACTCGTACTTCTCCAATCGCCCGCTCTTGATTTTCTCGCCCGGAATCTCGCACACATTCACAATCAGACGGTTCACCAACTGGACATTACTCATTTCCAACGAAAATAATGCCACGGGTATATTGAAATTGACCGCCATATTCTTCGCCATAGAAAGCACAAACGCCGTCTTTCCCATGGCGGGGCGGGCTGCGATAATCACCAAATCGGAGTTCTGCCATCCAGAGGTAATCTTATCCAGTCCCTCGAAGCCGGTACGCAGACCGCTGAGTCCCTCTTTCTGATTCGCGGCCTTTTCCAACATCGCGAGGGCGTCCTTGATAACGGGGTTGATTTGAGTAGCGTCCTTCTTCACGTTCCGCTGGGAGATTTCGAACAGCTTGCCTTCCGCTTCCTGCATGAGGTCGTCCACGTCAGTCGTCTCGTCGAACGCCTTCCCCTGTATCTGAGAGCAGAAAGTAATCAGTTCTCGCGCCAGGTATTTTTGGGCAATGATGCGGGCGTGATACTCGATATGCGCGCTACTGGCCACCTTCGATGTCAGTTGCGCAATATAGTATGCGCCGCCGACTTGCTCCAAATCGCCCCGCTTGCGGAGTTGTTCCGTCACGGTCATCATATCGATGGGATGCTGCTGGACGGCTAAATCCACAATCGCGGAATAGATAAGCTCGTGCGCCTTCTCATAGAAACACTCCGGCTTTAATATCTCGCTAACAATCGAGTAAGCATCCTTCTCGAGCATCAACGCGCCCAAGACGGCCTCCTCCAATTCGCGTGCTTGCGGCTGCATCCGCCCCATCTCGGGCACCACCACAGTCTTCGGTTTCGACGCACGCCGTACTCCCGTATTTCGAGTTCCCTCTGCCATCTTTCTTTTATTCTTTAAATGTATAAATCTTATTCAGTATAAAATTAAGCACCGTATAGAACGCCATCGCAATCAGCTGGTTGTAATAGGTATCGATGGGCAGCACCGCCTCCAGCACAAACAGGAGTGCCAGCTGGAGCAGATAGCACACCGCGAAGACTACCCCGAAGCGAACCGCGCTCTTACGCCATCCTGCATGGCTCTGAAACGTCCATTGCTTGTTCCAAATGAAGCTGTTCAAAACACCGGCTGCATACCCGACTACGTTCGACATCACCGCCGAGCAACCTCCTATTTTCAGCATCACCCAGATGACTGCAGCCGTAATCAGCGTATTGCCCGCGCCTACAATCCCATACTTAATCGCCTGTTTCCAGATTTTCATGCCGTTCTAAAACCTCTTCTATTTCCGCTTGGGTGAATTTCTCGACGTTCGTAATCGTGTAGACAGTCGATAGGAAATCGCCATATTCGTTGCAGTCTATGATAATCTTCGTCAGTATCTGCTGGATATTGGAGCGGATGGGCATCAGCAACAACAGCTCGACGTAGTCCACGCTGATGTGCAGCTCTTCAATCTCGCAGTCTACTTTGGGAAAGTAGTACCCGAACTCCCGTTCGATGATGTTCCGCTGGTATTCCTCAAAGGGTTTCCGTCCTTTCGACACCATCAGCACATAGAAGCGCAACTTCTCGCCCTTGCCGCCCAGTCCTGTGGCAATATAAATCTGTTTTTCCTCGGAGAGTTCAGACTCCAGCGCAATCTGGATGTCCATCAGGGCCAGGTAGGCCCAGTCGAGCGTGGCAGGGTCTGAGTCGTTCTCCACGTATTGTTTCAAGCATTTAAATGCCTTGGGATTGCGGGAATTGGCCAGCTGTAGGAGCAACTGCCTGCGTTCCTCGATGCTGAGCGGCAGGAAGGTGTCGGCTGTCCCACAGAGTTCGGCATACCACTGTTCGCACTCTTCGTCGCTTGCGCGATTGTTTTCGTCGCGCGTCCGCCGCATACGTTTGGAAGCCCGGAAGTATTCCATTTGGACCTCGACCGGTACGCTGCGCTCCAGCACGTGGATACGCCCTTTCACCTTCTCGAACGAATTTTGAAAGTTACTTAAGTCGTAGTTTGGCTTGTCCATATCTTGTTCCTCCTTCTTTAGCATGGGTTATTCTTCTTCTTTCAGGTAGGCCGTTTCTACTTTTTGCAGACGTGCGCGCAACCGGCCGGCCTCGCTTTTCCGGATACGCAATGTCATTTCGCAATCCATCTCGAAGCGCTGCGAGAGGATGACGGGGTTCTCTTCCTTCACAATCCGCATGATACGGTCCAGGAAAGGATACTCGAAGGCGACGGTGATGTCTTCGTCTACGGTCCGCGTCTCGATGGTGGCGGCAGCTATGGCCTCGGCTGCGGCCGTGCGGTAGGCTACAATCAGTCCGCTGGTCCCTAACTCAATCCCGCCGAAATAGCGGACTACTATCACCAGGATATCCGTCAGCTCGTTCGAGTTTATCTGTCCGAGGATGGGCTTACCTGCGGTCGAGGAGGGCTCCCCGTCGTCGTTGGCGCGGAAGGTCTTGTGGTCTGCCCCAAGCATATAGGCCCAGCAGACGTGCCGCGCGTCGTAGTATTCCTTCCTGTACCGGGCGAGTTGCGCTTTTACCTCGTCGACCGTCCGCACGGGGATGGCATACGAGATGAAGCGGCTCCGCTTCTCGGTGTAATATCCCTCGGCCAGGGCGGTGATTGTCTTATAGGTATCGTCCATCTTTCCTCGCTGTATTTCTTCTTGTTCGTAACTCTGTTTTCATCCTTTCATGCCTAACTCTTCGCGCAAGAACGGCGCCGTGCACCCGATGTTCTTCTTGGCCAGGGCCTCGGGCGTACCTGTGAAGAGGACCTCGCCCCCTCGCCGGCCTCCTTCCGGACCCATGTCTATCAGGTAGTCGGCACACTTGATAACGTCCAGGTTATGCTCGATGACGATCACCGTGTTGCCTTTGTCTACCAACTGGTTCAGTACGCCGAGCAGCACTCGAATATCTTCGAAGTGCAACCCCGTGGTCGGCTCGTCGAGCACATACAGGGTTTTGCCTGTGTCTCGCTTGGCAAGCTCGGTGGCGAGCTTTACCCGCTGGCTCTCCCCACCCGATAGGGTAGTCGAGGGTTGTCCTAAGCGGATATACCCCAGTCCTACGTCTTGCAGGACCTTGATCTTGCTCAGAATCGCCGGCACGTTCTCGAAGAACTCTACTGCCATATTAATGGTCATGTCCAGCACGTCGGCAATGGATTTCCCCTTATAGCGTACTTCAAGCGTCTCCCGATTATAGCGTTTGCCGTGGCACTCCTCGCAGGGGACGAGCACATCCGGCAGGAAGTTCATTTCTATGTTCTTGTATCCGTTTCCTTTGCAGGTCTCGCACCGTCCGCCCGATACGTTGAACGAGAAGCGCCCTGGCTTGTATCCGCGGATTTTCGATTCGGGCAACTCGACGAAGAGGTTGCGGATATCGGTAAATACACCTGTATAGGTCGCGGGGTTGCTGCGTGGCGTGCGTCCGATGGGCGACTGGTCCACGCTGACTATCTTATCGATGTGTTCGATGCCCTCGATGGCGCGGTAGGGCAAAGGCTCTTCCATAGACCGGTAGAAACGCTGGCTCAGGATGGGCTGCAAGGTACGGTTTATCAACGTAGACTTGCCACTGCCGGATACGCCTGTCACGCAAATGAACGTCCCCAATGGGAAGGAGACGTCTACGTCCTTGAGGTTGTTGCCCGACGCTCCGCGCAGGACGAGCGTCTGCCCGTTCCCCTGCCGCCGTGTCTTCGGGATGGCTATCTCGGTCGCCCCGTTGAGGAAGTCCGACGTCAGGGTGTGGGTCTGGAGCATCTCCGCGGGTGTACCTTCGAAAACGACCTCGCCCCCTAAGCGCCCGGCGCGCGGGCCCATGTCGACGATATAGTCTGCGTTCAGCATCATATCCTTGTCGTGCTCCACCACGATGACCGAGTTTCCGATATCGCGCAGGTGTTTGAGCGAGTTTATCAGTCGCATATTGTCACGTTGATGCAGCCCGATGCTGGGCTCGTCGAGGATGTAGAGCACATTCACCAGCTCAGTACCGATTTGCGTCGCAAGCCGTATGCGCTGGCTCTCCCCGCCGGAGAGGCTCCCCGACGGGCGGTTGAGCGAGAGGTAATCCAGGCCTACGTCCAAGAGGAAGTTCAGCCGCGCGCGGATTTCCTTAAGGATTTCGGTGGCTATCCGCCGTTGTTTGTCACCGAGCTTCGCTTCCAAGCCGTCGAGCCACTCCTTTAGCTCCGAGATGTCCATACTGGCCAGCTCGGCGATGTTCTTCCCGCAGATGCGGTAGCACAGGGCTTCGCGGTTGAGCCGCAAGCCGTGGCATTCGGGACAGACATCCATCTTCACGAACTGCCCCGCCCATTTTTGCGCGGCGGCCGTGGCCTCTTCTTCCTGCTGCATGCGGATGTATTTCGCCACGCCGTCGTAGGTGAGGTATTGTACATACCCGGTGACGTCCGCCTCCAGCCGGAGCCGTTCCTCCGTCCCGTTCATGATTTCGTCTATAAGCTCCTCTGGAAGTTCGCTTATCGGCATACGGATGGAGTAGCCCCGCTTCGTGCAGAGCGACTCGATCAGGCAGAATATCAAACTTTTCTTATATTTCCCCAGCGGCAGGATGCCTCCCTGGTAGATACTGAGCGAGGGGTCGGGGACGATTTTGTCCATGTCCAGCCGGTTCACCATGCCCAGCCCCTTGCATTTGGGGCAGGCTCCGTATGGGGAGTTAAAGGAGAAGTTATGCGGCGCGGGTTCGCTGTACGAGAGACCGGTCAGGGGGTCCATCAGGCGTTTACTAAAGTGCCGTATCCCCTCGTTCTCGGCGTCGAGCACCATAACCATGCCTTCGCCCAGGCGCATAGCGAGCTTCAGGCTCTCGGTCAGCCGCCGCTGGTCGCTCTCCGACACGCGCATTTTGTCTATCACCGCCTCGATGCTGTGTATCTTGTAGCGGTCCAGCTTCATGCCATACCGTATCTCTTGCAGGGTTCCGTCTACGCGCACGTTCAGGTACCCGCGTTTCCGGAGCGATTCAAATAGCTCTTTGTAATGTCCTTTGCGCTTCTGTACGACGGGCGCGAGGATGTAGATTTTCCGCCCGCTGTACTTTTCGAGTATCAGCGAGACGACCTGCTCTTCGGTGTACTTTACCATCCGTTCTCCGCTTTCGTAGGAGAAGGCTTCGCCCGCCCGGGCATAGAGTACGCGGAGGAAGTCGTAGATTTCGGTCGTAGTCCCTACCGTAGAGCGGGGGCTTCGATTCGTGGTCTTCTGCTCGATGGAGATGACTGGGCTCAGACCCGTGATTTTATCTACGTCCGGCCGCTCGATGCCCCCCAAGAAGTTGCGCGCGTACGACGAAAAGGTCTCTATATAACGCCGCTGCCCCTCGGCAAATAGCGTGTCGAACGCCAGCGACGATTTGCCGCTACCGCTCATTCCCGTGATAACCGTCAGCGCGTTACGGGGAATCTCTACGTCTATATTCTTCAAATTATGTACCCGCGCGCCCCAGACGGATATCGTGCCGGTCTCCAATGCTTCCTTATCCATAGCCATACTACTATACCTGTCCGTTGTTTTCAGCCCGTAAAGATACAACTTTTTGTCCAAATAGAAAAATCGAACAGACCCTAAGAGGCCGGAAAGCGCGAAGTTTTTGATTTCCTCGCGCCTGCCTCTCTTTCCGCCGCCGGCCCCTGCTCTATTATTATACTAATGTAAGGGTGAAGGGAGCTGTGAGGGTAATCGGTTCCTTGCGCGTGCCGGTCGGACTGTAATAAGTCTCGATGGTAAGCGTGTATGTGTCCTCGGTCAGGTCGTTGGGGACGGTGAAGATGACCAGGTTGGGCGTGTTGGTAGAAATCACTTCTGCGTAAGTGGTGGTCTCCATCGAACTGGTGAGCCCGACGCGCCAGTCGGCCGCGCCATCTTCTCCCAAGGCCATGATGCCCGGCCCCTTCACGATGTAATCGCCCCCGCGCGTGGCAGTAGAGTTTTCTGCCCCCGTAGCCCCGTCGCGCCCGCTCTGGATGGCCTGCTCCGTAGTCGAGCCGTCGGGCAAGATTCCCTTGGCCTTCATGTACGACTGCTTGGTGCCATACTTCACCCCGTCCTCTACGATGCCTGCCAGCTCAAAGCTCAGGTTCGTGAGCGAGCTCTTGAGTTCAGACGAGGGCGTAAAGATAAACTTCACGTTTTTAATCATCGTCTGGGGGTCGAAGTCCGCCATATTTTCTACACCTTCACTGCCGAATGAAATCCGGAGCTTCCCTATCTTGCCGATCGTAACCGAGATTCCGCTCAGGATAGACGGTATGAGCTTTTCGCTTGCCACCTCCATGACGTGCTTGAATTCCGCCTTCGAAATCGTAGTATCTACCGTAGCCTCTCGCGCCGTCTCGTCCTCATCTTTCACCCCGCGATAGGCAGGAGCCGCGTACCACAGCATGCTTTTCTTCTCCAGGTCGGCTGGGTTTTGCCGCTTAACCAAGTTGTAATTTAAATTCATAAGCTAACCTATTTTTTATTATACAATCGGGTTTTTGTAAGTAAACAAGCGGTTGTTTGGAAATGTTCGCGCAAACAAGACTTTTTTTTCGATGATACGAAAAATATTACCCGCGCAGGCACAAAAAATTGTCCGCGCGGGTAGCAATTATTACCCGCGCGGGTAGTGATTGCTACCCGCGCGGATAGTCGGCGCTACCCGCGCGGGCAATTTCAGCTACCCGCGCGGGCAGTTTTGACTACCCCATCGGGCACCTAAAATTACCCTATTATATATAGGTATAGATTCGATTGTGTAGTCCCACCTCACAGGCTCCAATAATCCAACTGCTGGATATGGTGGCGGTAGATACCCTTGATATCTCCCAAGACAGCCTGCCCATGGGCGAGGGAGCGGAAGTAGGTCTCGTCGAGCGCGCGATACTCGTCGTGCGCGACGGCCACCACGATGGCGTCATACGGCCCCGCCGGTTCTTTGAGCAGGGGCAGGCCGTAAGTCCGCTCCACCTCGGCGGGTGATGCCTTCGGGTCTACCACGTCGACCACCGCGCCAAAGTCTTCAAACTCGTGAATCATATCGACTACCTTCGAATTCCGGATGTCCGAGACGTTCTCCTTGAAGGTGATGCCCATCACGAGCACGCGGGCGCGGAGGATGTTCTTCCCAAGCAGGAGGACGCGCTTGACGATCTTCTTGGCGATATACCGCCCCATGGAGTCGTTCACGAAGCGGCCGGAGTTAATCATCTTCGGGTGGTATTGCAGCTCCTTCGCCTTGTGGACCAGATAGTACGGGTCGACGCCGATGCAATGACCGCCAACCAGCCCCGGCGAGAAGCGCAGGAAGTTCCACTTCGTCCCGGCTGCTTCCAGCACGTCGTAGGTATTGATGCCCATGCGGTCGAAGATAATGGAGAGCTCGTTCATAAGGGCGATGTTCACGTCCCGCTGAGTGTTCTCGATGATCTTGGCGGCCTCGGCGACGCGGATCGAGGGGGCCAGGTGAAGCCCGGCATCGACCACGAGCGCGTACACATCGCGGATGTCGCGCGCCGCCGCCTCGTCGCACCCGGATACAATCTTGACCGTGTTGCGGAGCGTATGCACGCGGTCTCCCGGATTAATGCGTTCGGGCGAGTACCCATACTTGAAGTCGACGCCCGCCTTGAGGCCCGAAAGTTGCTCGAGCAAGGGGACGCAGTCCTCCTCCGTACAGCCGGGGTAGACGGTAGACTCATAGACTACCACATCTCCCCGACTGAGTACGCTCCCGACCGTGCGCGTCGCGGCGAGCAGGGGCGATAGGTCCGGCTCGTTGTGCGCGTTGATGGGGGTCGGGACGGCGATGATGTAAAACGACGCCTCCCGTAATGCCTCGACCGACGAAGTAAAGCGCAGGTCCGTCCCCACGAAGGCCTCCGCCGGCAGCTCCCCGTTTGGATCTACGCCCGCCCGCAGCTGCGCGAGGCGCTCCTCATTAATATCAAAGCCAATTACCGAGAGTGTTTTCGCAAACTCAACGGCAATTGGCAGTCCCACGTAGCCCAGTCCCACCAGGGCCAACGTCTTTCTTTTATTGACTAAATCCGTGTACATGTTCATTTGATTGCTTATTAAAACGACCACGCCTCGGGGTGAACTACCGCCTCCATGGGCTGTTCGACCGCATCGGGCAAGGCCGGGAAGAAATCCATCTGCGTGACCCGCTCGACGCTATCGACCGGAATCATCAAACTGGAGAGGCGCGTATCGTCGTAATCCCGGTTCTCGAACAGGAACCCGACTGCCTCGTAACGACCGTTCCACTGCATACAGAGTACCTTGTAGAAGCGCTTCGGGATGGCGACGCGGTTCTTTCCGAGCCGCTTCAGATCGGGAGAGAGTATCGGGCCCGTAGCCACCAACAACATCCCGCTATCCATAGCCCACAGACGGCACTGCTCCTCCAAGTCCTTCCAGATGCCCCGGTTGAGGCCCGGCTTCTGCGGGGTGATATTGCTCAGGTAGAAGGATTCGCGCATCGCCTTGATGGACCATTTCATGTCGCCCGCCGGAGCTAAGTGCCCCCGATCATAGCCTGTCCGCGTATAGTCGCCGTTCTCGGCAGACGCCCCGCGGACGTCCGGGTCCCTAACAAACTTATTAGAACGCTCCGCCCGCTTGCTTTTGGCCTCCTCCCTGGTCAGCCCGTAGGCCACCCAGTTCGCTACGCGATAATCGGAGTTATAGGATACGGTGTACCCCTCGTGGTGTATGACCTGCTCCGTCACCGGACGCAAGCAGACAGGCAACTCGGCGCCCCGCGGAAAACCCGCCTCCGCTACCGACTCCCCAGGCACCCCGCCCGACGAATCCGCCTGCCGCTTCTCTCCTACCTGAGCGTCCGGAACACGAACCTCCCCCAGAGATTTCACCCCATCCGAGAGAGAAATCCCCCCAAGACGCCCTCCATGCTCCGCCAGATACGCAGATACCGACTGATAGACATACAACACGCCCACCACAACCACTACCACAAAACAAGCTCCATAGAAAAGACTCCGCAACGGAGCCACTACGCGAGACATCCCACCCGCGCCCTTCTTCTTCCTTGCCTTATGGGGTGTACTTTTCAATATACTCTTCTTCTTCCTCGCCATGGCGCAAAATAAAAAGCCTGCACAACCACCTCATTCCTAATGGTTATACAGACCTCACACATCTGATAGTTGATTAAACAAATGTACGTAGGATGAGACTCGAACTCACACGCTGTAACCAGCACTACCCCCTCAAAGTAGCGTGTCTACCAATTCCACCACCTACGCATCTTTACGTAGTGCCCAGAACAGGACTCGAACCTGCACGATCGCAAAACCACTCGCACCTGAAACGAGCGCGTCTACCAATTCCGCCACCTGGGCATGCTTCAGACTTGAAAATCCACGGCCACTTGCCGTTTCTCGAGCGGAAGACGGGACTCGAACCCGCGACCCTAACCTTGGCAAGGTTATGCTCTACCAACTGAGCTACTTCCGCGATTGCGAGTGCAAAGGTAGTACTTTTTTATAAACTGGCAAACTTTTTCTCGTCTTTCTTTCGCTTTTTCTTTAAAATTTATACTTATAGATTGATAAAAAGACAGTTATATTTACACCTAAAATTAGCTCAGTAGAAATTTAGTGGGGATATGCATATAGTTTTGCAATACGGAATAAGAAGAACTTCTTGTCTGCAACCCCTCTGAGGTTTGCTCTGAATAGTTTGATTTTA
>NZ_NFJB01000012.1 GCF_002159645.1 Parabacteroides sp. An277
AGGGGTTGTTTCTTATTATGAGAGATTTAACCCCTCAGTCTCGCTACGCGAGCCAGCTCCCCTAAGGGCAGGGGAGCTTTTCAGATAGCATTTTGACACAGCTCCTTCTTTTGGTTTATCGTTATATTTGGGGGAATTTAGGGTTATAAACCTGGGGGCTTTTCGCGCGGACTTGTGTCTTTACCTCGGCGCTTTCCGGTATAAATAGATGGCGATGAAGGTATAGAGGACGTTCGGTATCCAGGCCGCCACCAGCGGGCTTACCGCCCCGCTTACCGCAAAGGTCGAGGTGATGGTGGTGAAGAGGATGTACGAGAAGCTCAACGCCAAACCGATACCGATGTTCAACCCCATGCCGCCCTTCACCTTCCGCGAGGCGAGCGAGGCGCCGATGGCCGTAAGGATGAAGGCCGCCATGATGCTGGCGTACCGCTTGTGGTATTCGATTTCGAACGTCTGGATATTGCCGATGCCCCGTTTTTGCTGGCGGGAGATATACTCGTGGAGTTCGGGCGTGGTCATCTTCTCGCAATCATTCTCCGAGATAAGGAAATCGGAGGGGATGATGGTGAGCGTGGTGTCCTTGCGCGAGCCTTCCGAGATGTATTCGCGCATCCCGTCGAAATCCCGGATGGTATAGTTGATGACTTGCCAATGGTAGAGCGTATCGTACTTGATGGAGTTGGCCGTGAGGCGGGAGATGAGCCGCTTCCCATCGAAATGCTCGAGCGAGAAACGGTATCCCATGTTCGAGCGCGCATCGAACCGGTCGAAATAGGCAATGACGCCTGGCTCGACCTCCAATTGCACGTTCCGCGCATATTCCACGGCCTTGTTCTTAATGTATTTGTTCTGGAAATTGATACGCGTCTCGTTGGCTGGAGGGATGATGAAGGCGCTCAAGATGAAAGAGGCAATCGCAATGATACCCGCCGAGATAGCGTAAGGGAGCATCAACCTCCGGAAACTCATCCCGCTCGCGAGCATGGCGATAATCTCCGAATGGTCCGCCAATTTGGAGGTAAAGAAGATGACCGCGATGAAGGTGAAAAGCGGGCTGAAGAGGTTTGCGAAATAGGGGATGAAGTTCAGGTAATAATCGAATATGATGGCCTGGAGCGGCACCTCGGGGCGAAGGAATTTATCAATCTTCTCGTTGATGTCGAACACCACCGAGATGGAGATAATCAACGCAATCGCAAAGATATACGTCCCCAAGAACTGCTTGATGATATACCAATCTATCTTTTTGAGCTTGAACCCTTTCATGCTTATAAACGATTATCCAATTGACGTACCATCCTGCTTTTCCACGTAGCGAAATCCCCCGCAAGGATATGCCGGCGTGCCTCCCCTACGAGCCAAAGGTAGAAGGCAAGGTTATGGATGGAAGCGATTTGCAACCCCAATATCTCGTTTGCTTTGATGAGATGATGCAGGTAGGCTTTCGAATAGATACGGTCGACGAACGAAGGGCCTTGCTCGTCGATGGGCGAGAAGTCCGATTCCCATTTCTTGTTGCGCATGTTCATCGTACCATAAGGCGTGAAGAGCTGGCCATTCCGCCCATTGCGGGTCGGCATGATGCAATCGAACATGTCTACGCCTCGCTCGATGGCTTCGAGGAGGTTGATAGGCGTACCGACCCCCATGAGGTAGCGCGGCTTGTCTTCCGGGAGGATGCCGTTCACCAGCTCTATCATTTCGTACATCTTCTCGGTCGGTTCTCCTACGGCCAACCCTCCGATGGCATTCCCATCGGCCCCTTTCGATGCCACATACTCGGCCGCCCGTATCCGGAGGTCGGGGTAAACGCATCCTTGCACGATGGGGAAGAGGCTCTGTGCGTAACCATATTTGGGTTCGGTTTCGTGGAACCGCTTCACGCACCGGTCGAGCCAGCGTTCGGTCAAGCCAAGGGATTTCTTGGCATATTCATAATCGGCATCGCCCGGGCAACACTCGTCGAACGCCATGATGATGTCTGCCCCGATGATGCGCTCGATGTCCATCACCTTTTCCGGCGTGAAGAGGTGCTTCGAACCATCGATATGCGAACGGAACTCAGCGCCCTCTTCATGCAATTTGCGGTTATCGGAGAGGGAAAAGACTTGGAACCCTCCGCTATCGGTGAGGATAGGGCGTTCCCACCCATTGAACTTATGCAATCCGCCCACCTGTTCCAATATCTCCAATCCGGGACGGAGGTAGAGGTGGTACGTGTTCCCTAAGATGATTTGCGCCCGGATATCGTCTCTCAATTCCGGGATATGTACGGCCTTGACGCTCCCTTGCGTCCCTACAGGCATAAAGATGGGCGTCTCAATAGTCCCATGGTCGGTGGTAATCAAGCCCGCCCTTGCCTTTGTTTGCGTATCGGTATGTTGTAATTCGAATTTCATAGGGTGCAAAGATAGTTATTTTGCGGAATACAACTACGCCTTAGAAGCCGAAATCCGTTACTTCGATATCTTTTACCTCTTCCTCTTTCGGTTTTTCTACCCGTTTATGCACTTCGTTCGGCTTGATAAGGATGGCCCGTACAGGACGTACCGGACAGATAGATTCACATCCTCCGCACCCTACGCACAGGTCGGGATTCACCTCCGGGATGGTCAACGTCCCTTGGTAGGGTACCATCCGTACGGCTTGCGTGGGGCAATGTTCCGAGCAGGCCCCGCAATCGTTTCCTTCGGTATAGACGATGCAACGCTCGATGAAGAAATGCGCCACGCCGATTTGGGTCGTGGTCTTCTCTTCCTTCGTGAGGGGTTTGAGGGCATGTGCCGGACATACATCGGCGCATACCGTACACTCGTAATTGCAATAACTATTCTCGTACGACATGTAGGGCTTCAGGAGGTAATCGAACCCATATTGCAACCCGGCGGGGCGAAGCACTTGGCTGGGGCATTGCGTCACACATACGTGGCATCCGGTGCAAAGGTCCTTGAATCGTTCGAGGCTGAGTGAGCCGGGAGGCGTCACGGGTGGCCAATGGGTCGGGTCTTGACCTTGGCGCAGGCGTTTCCTCGTCCGGCGTCCTTGGGCGATGGCGGGAAGCGTACCGGCCAAGATACCGCTTGTGGCGAGGAAAGTGCGCCGGCTTGCATCCGGTTTGGCCTCTTCATTCACCTGCTCTGCCTTTTTCTTCAGCGGGGCGAAACGGAACTGGATACTTCCCGTATGGCATGCCAAGATGCAGTTGAAGCAATCCACGCACCGGGAGGTATCGATTTTAATTCCTTTGCTATCAATGGCTTCTGCCTTGCAAGCCTGTTCGCACAAACCGCAATGCACGCAGCTCTCCGCGTCGATCGCTGGGCGGAAAAGGGCATAGCGGGAGAAGAGGCTCAAGAGGGAACCTACCGGGCAAAGGGTATTGCAAAACAAACGTCCGCGCCATACGCTCAGGCCCACAAAGAGGAGCAGGGCTATCAAGCCACTCACGAACCCGGCACGCGTCACGGTGCTTACCGTCACCTGGTAGAGCGTGTAATTGTCCATTTCCATGAGGAGATGTGCCGCCCCGTTGTTCGTGAGCATCACCAAGGGACGCAATAGGTTCGTGGCTATCCGTCCGAAATGACTATACGGGTCGAGCAGGAGGTAAAGGTTCATCACTCCGGCCAGTGCGCTCAGGGCGGTCAAGGCCAATAGCACGTACCGCAAGGCATTCATCGGCTTATGGTAGGCGAACCGTCTCGCCCCCTTCTTCTTCGTTTTGCCGATACAATAGATTCGATTGATTATATCTTGCAAGACGCCTGCCGGGCATACGGTCGAACAATACAATCGTCCCACGAGGAGCGTCAACGCGAGATGGAGCAAGATAATCGCCCAAAACCCACCCAGCAATGCCGGCATCACCTGCGCATGGAGCAGGACGTGGAGCTGGTCGGGCAAAGTCCCCGTGAAGTCTACAAAGAAGAGCGCAATCGGTATAAAGAAAAGGAGAGCGAGGCATACCCGCACTCCTTTCCATATATTCATTCGTTTCATCCTTCGGCTCAGAGTTTGATGCGTTTAATGTTCAACGTTTTCAGGTCGGTCGTACCCAGGTGCAACGCTTCGCCTTTACCGATATGGGAGGCCGCGGCCAGGTCGAGCTTCTTTACTTGGTTGAAGAGCGCGAGGGCGGCGGTGTCGATGGCGACAATGTTCGGCGATACAATCAGGCTCTTGAGCGTGGCCACGTCGGAAGCATTCCGTCCTTGCGGTCCGTTCTGGAAGAGGATACGGTAGGCGTCCACGACGTTCAGCACCGGTTTCTTTTCCCACGTGCAGATGTCGGCGATGCATTGTTGCAGGTCGTGCTGGTGGAAGAAGCGGCGGTCCCATACGATGCCCATGTAGTTCTTCATCGCGCAGGTGAGTTTCGCTCCGCCATGGTTCTTCAGGATGGGGACATTAATCCATACGTCGGCCTCGACCAGCGCTTCGTGTATCTTTGCGCTTTTCAGGTTCTTACCGTTCGGGATGGATACGCTCTGGTAATACTTCTCGTCGTTGGCGGGCATCACGATAGCCCCCGCTGCCTTGGCCGCCTTTTCGATGCCGCTCGTCTCGTAGCACTTTTGCCAATTATCGCAGGTATGGTCGAATACCGTCACCTTCTCGGCGCCTGCTTCGAGGCATTTCCGGACCAGGGCGGCCACCAGTTCCGGGTTGGTGTTGCCGGCCAATTCCGGCGTGCGGTCCCATCCGATATTCGGTTTAATCACTACCTTCTGTCCTTTTTTCACATACTGCCCGATGCTTCCGAGGGCTTCCAATGCCTTGTCGAGCATTGCCGCGGGTTCGCCACCCATGACGGCCACCATATCCGGTACCGCCTCCACGGCCATAGTGTTGTTCATCAGGGCCGCGCTCAGCCCTTTAAAGTCGAGGGTCAAAGCCGCACCAGCCAGTGCGCTTGTCCGTAAAAAGTCACGACGTTTCATCTTTTTGTTTGTTTATGGGTTATCAAATTATCGGTATTTTCTTTGCCTGCAAAGATACGGATTATACGAAAAAGCCCTACCTGGATAGAACGTTATAAAATCATAAACATAAGATGCTTTCGAAGGATTCCTTGCGCCCTATCCCCACCTTTCCGCTCGTGCTGATGGTAATTAATATGCCTATAGGCATAATTTCTTATGATTATAGGCATAAAATATTATCTCTATAGGCATTTTTTTATATCTTTGTAGGCATAATAACTAAGGATAGAGCTGTATGATGAAACCGAATAGAGTGAAATGGAAAGTGCACTTAGAGCGTTCGAATCTGAAAGCGATTGAGGGGAAGATGGTTCCCCGCGTCCATTTGTATGGTTCCTTGTCTATGGACCAGGTGATTGACCGCATCGTGCGGGACGGGGCGAACACCTTGGCGCGCGAGACGATGGTGCACGCCGTGTCGGCCTTCTTCCGCGAGGTCGAGGAGCTGATTGTCGCCGGATATGCCGTACGGACGCCCATCGGGAATTTTACGCCGGGCGTCACGGGTACGTGGAACTTCGACCGCCTCTTGCCCGACGCGCGGGCGCAGAACGAGGCGACGGTCAACTATGCCCTGAGTCCGCAACTGAAGAAACGCCTGGCCGACCCGCTCTTCGAGGAGATAGGGCAGCTCCAGTCGCGCCTCGCCATCTCGGTGGTGGAAGATAAGGGAAGCGGGACGAAGAATACCTACCTCACGCCCGGCTATGTATTGATAATCAAAGGCGAACTGCTGCTGATGAACGGAGACCTCCCGGAGCGGGGACTCTATTTCCTCGACGCGGAGACGGAGCAAACCGTGCGACACATTCCGGGCGAGGAGCTCTACGGGACGCGCAAGCAATGCTGGGCCCACATCCCGCGAGACCTCCCGCCGGGCCGTTACCTCCTCCGCATCGTGAGCCAATGTACCACCAACCCCACGCCTCTGAAGCGGGCCGCCTCCTATACCTATCCCGTGGTATTTGAGGTGCGGGATTTGGAAGGAACGGAATAAAGGCTTATTTTTGTGGGCGAAAACAGATAATAACAACGTATTACTGGACGCAGATGACGCAGAACTCGCAGAGGTACGCAGACTTTTATTTGTTTTGAACATGATATCTGCGTGCTTCTGCGCTTCGTCTGCGTAATCTGCGTCCGGTAAATACATTAAACATTATATTAATGGAAAAGAAAAGCAAGAAAAAGATAGGGGCGCATGTCTCGGCTACAGGCGGCGTGGAGAACGCTCCCTTGAACGCACAGGCGATAGGAGCGACGGCATTCGCGCTCTTCACGCGCAACCAGCGGCAATGGAAGTCGGCGCCGCTCACGGAGAAGAGCATCGCGCTCTTTAAGGAACGGTGCGCGGAGTATGGCTATGCCGCGTCGGACATCCTTCCGCACGACAGCTACCTGATTAACCTCGGCAATCCGGAAGCGGAGGGACTGGAGAAGTCGCGCACAGCCTTCCTCGACGAAATGCGCCGGTGTGAGCAGTTGGGTCTCGACCGCCTGAACTTCCACCCCGGGAGCCACCTGAAGGCGATGAGCGAAGCGGATTGCCTGGCGCGTATCGCAGAGTCTATCAACTGGACATTAGACCAAACAAAGGGCGTGACGGCGGTCATCGAGAACACCGCAGGGCAGGGGACGAACCTCGGCTATACCTTCGAGCAGATAGCCGCCATCATCGATAAGGTAGAAGACAAGAGCCGCGTGGGGGTCTGTCTCGATACGGCGCATACGTTGGCAGCCGGTTATGAGATACGGACGGAAGAGGGATTCCGCGAGACCTTTGCCAAGTTCGACGAAGTGGTAGGCTTCAAGTACCTGAGAGGAATGCACCTCAATGACTCGAAGAAAGAGCTAGGCACGCGGGTCGATAGACATGACAGCGTAGGCAAAGGCGTGATGGGCTTGACGATGTTCGAGCTCCTGATGAACGATGCCCGCTTCGACGGCATCCCTCTCATCCTCGAAACGCCCGACGAGACCCTGTGGGCAGAGGAAATCAAACTATTGTATTCATTGGAAAAGTAAAAAGTAAACAGTTATACGCATGAAGAAGTTTTGGATAAGTGTAGCGCTGTGTTTGGGCTTGGCTTCGATACAGGAAGCAGAAGCCTGCACAGGCTTGTTAGTAGGGAAGAAGGCCTCGACGGACGGCTCGGTGATGATTAGCTATGCCGCCGATTCCTATACCCTGTATGGAGAGTTATATCATTGGCCTGCTGCTACCTGGCCGGAAGGGGCGATGTTACAGATTAAAGAGTGGGATACGGGCAAGCCCTTGGGCGAGATTCCGCAAGTACGCCAGACCTACTCCGTGGTGGGTAATATGAACGAGCATCAGGTGGCGATTACGGAAAGCACCTGGGGCGGGCGTCCGGAGCTGGTCGATACGACCGGCATCATGGACTACGGAAGCCTGATATACGTCGCCCTGCAACGCTCGAAGACCGCCCGTGAAGCCATTCAGGTGATGACCTCATTGGTGAAAGAGTATGGTTATTATAGCAGCGGAGAGTCCTTCTCGATAGCCGATAAGAACGAAGCGTGGATTATGGAGATGATAGGCAAAGGACTGGGACAGAAAGGCGCCGTGTGGGTAGCTATCCGCATCCCCGACGATTGCATCTCTGCCCATGCCAACCAAGCCCGCATCCAACAGATACCCTTCGACGACAAGGAGAACTGCCTCTACTCGCCGGATGTCGTATCCTTTGCCCGCGAGAAAGGCTATTTCAAAGGAGAAGATAAGGACTTCAGCTTCGCGAAAGCCTACAACCCTTACACGTTCGGAGGACTCCGGGCTTGCGAGGCGCGCGTTTGGGCTTTCTTTAATAAGTATAACAAGGATATGGGCAAATACCTCGAATTGGTGAAGGGAGATGTGAATGCCGAACCGATGCCGCTCTACATCAAGCCGGACCGCAAGCTCTCGGTCGAGGATGTACGCCAGATGATGCGTGACCATTATGAAGGTACGGAACTCGACATGACGAACGATCCCGGTGCCGGTCCATACAAAGCGCCGTACCGCTTCCGCCCGTTGAGCTACAAGGTAGATGGAGAGGAGTACACCAACGAACGTCCTATCTCTACGCAACAGAGTGGGTTTGTGATTGTCCCGCAAATGCGTAGTTGGCTTCCGGATGCCATTGGCGGCGTGCTTTGGTTTGCCGTAGATGATGCGAACACGACGGTCTTCACACCGATATATTGCTCGTCGACCGCCGTGCCGGAATGTTATCGTCAAGGAAACGGAAGCATGATGGAGTTCTCGTGGACATCTGCCTTTTGGGTACGTAATTGGGTGGCAAACATGGTTTATCCGCGCTACAACCAAATGATTGGCGACGTGCGCAAGGTACAATCCGAATTGGAGGATGGCTACATGGACAGACAGCCCGCTATCGATAAGGCAGCCTCCGAACTCTATGCCCAAGACCCGCAAGAAGCCGTGAAGTTCCTCACGTGGTACAGCACGACGACGGCCGACGAATCCGTGGCCCGTTGGCGTAAATTGGGCGAGTTCCTGATTGTGAAGTATTCCGACGGTGTCATTCGCAAAGAGAAGGATGGCAAGTTCCTCGACAATGGTTACGGACTGGGTGCCTCGCCCGATTCGCCGGGTTATAGCGAGGAGTTCTACCGTGCTATCGTGAAAGAGGCGGGAGACCGGTTGAAGGTAAAATAATCTATAACGATAACTTCATGTATTTATAATTATAAGGTATGAAAAGGATAACTATATTATTAAGTTTGTTGTGTATATGTCTGGGCGCGGTTGCCCAGACGCAACGCGGCCATTCGTCGGTTGGTTTCAACGTCGGGTACGGTTTTGAATCGGAGAATGCTACGTTAGGTGTCGATTACCGCTATTGTATCACCGATGAAGTACGCATTGCTCCTTCGTTGACCTATTTTGTGAAGGCCGACGATTTGAGTGCGGTGGCTATCGACTTGAATGCGCATTATGTCATTAAGTTGAGCGACGTATTCGGGTTCTATCCGTTGGCTGGCGTGGATTTGGCGTTTTGGAAATTGCATCACGTGGCGCATGTCAACGATTTCGGGAAGGTAAAAGATTCGAGTACGGAGACCCGCTTGGGGGTGAATGTGGGTATCGGTGGAGAAATCTACGCGACCGAGCAGCTCTCGTTGGGCTTGGAGGTCAAATATAATATCGTGAAGGATATCGACCAGGCGTTGTTAGCGCTGCGCGTGGGTTATAGCTTCTAATCCAAGGGCCACCGGGGGAACATGCGCATCCTTCCCGGTGGCCCTTTTCTTTTTTCCTTTAATTGAACTTCAGCAAATCATTCTCGCACAAATAATCCAGGTTCTGGCGGCGGATTACCTCGCGCGCTGCCTCCCGGTTGTTGGTCCGGAGTATCAGAATGGATTTCTCGCCTGCCGAGAAGCAATACATATATTCAATCGTGAGGCCTGCCTTCGTGAAAGCCTGGAGCGTACGGGCGAAACCGGCGGCTTCAGAGTGCGTCACGATGGCCAGCACGTCGCTCAGGTTCGCGCTCACGTTGTGTTCCTTCAAAAGGGCATACGCACGTTGCGGGTCGTTCACGATAATGCGCAAGATACCGTATTCCGACGTGTCGGCGACGGTCGCGGCAATGATACGGATGTTGGCTTCGGCCAAGAGCATCAATATCTCGGTCAAAGTCCCGTATTTGTTTTCCAAAAAGATTGAAATTTGATTGACGGTCATAGTATTTCGTTTTAATGGGTTGTTTTGTTAGCTTAACTTTCGCAAATCCTTTACGCGGACGGCTTTTCCGCCTTCGGGCGCCGGGAGCGAGCCTTTCGCTACCAGTTTGACACGCGGCGTGAGCAGGAGTTCGTCTTTCAGTTGTCGGGTGACTTCCTTCTCCAGCCGTTGCAACGTGCTGAAATCGTCGGTAAAGAGGTCGCTCAGTTCCACTTCTATCATCATCTCGTCGTTATAGCCTACGGTTTCGATGGTAATCAGGTAGTTGCTGCCCAGCTCTTTGAACTTCATCAGTATCTTTTCGATTTGGGTCGGGAATAGGTTCACGCCCTTCAGGATAATCATGTCGTCGCTCCGTCCTTTGAAGCGTGCCAAGCGGCGGTGTGTCCGTCCGCACGGGCAATCGCCGGGGAGGAAGCACGTCAGGTCTCGCGTCCGGTAGCGGAGGAGCGGCATCGCTTCACGGTTGATGGTCGTGAGTACCAGCTCGCCCACCTCACCGTCGGGCACCGGTTCGAGCGTTACCGGGTCGATAATCTCCGGAATCACGTAATCTTCCCAGATATGCAGCCCGTTTTGCTCCTTGCATTCGAAGGCGACGCCCGGTCCGTTCATTTCCGACATGCCGAAGCAGTTGTATGCCTTTACGCCCAGCAGTTTCTCGATGCGTTTGCGTTGCTCTTCCGAATGCGGCTCGGCCCCGATGCACACCGTGTGTAGCTTCGTGTCGCGATGCGGGTCGATGCCCTCTTCATACATTACTTCGGCCAGGCGCGTGGCGTAGCTGGGGATGATATGCAAGCAGGTCGTGCCAAAATCCGTAATGAACTTGATTTGCCGCTTCGTATTGCCGGCTGCTGCGGGGACGGTCAGCGCGCCCAGCCGCTCGGCGCCGTATTGGAACCCTAATCCGCCTGTAAACATGCCGTAGCCCGAGGTATTTTGGAAAACATCCGTATCGCGCAGTCCTACCATATACATACAGCGCGCTACCTGGTTAGCCCATTGGTCCAAATCCTTCGCCGAATGGAGGACAACCGTCGGGTTGCCGGTCGTGCCGCTCGAGGAATGGATGCGGACGCACTCGCGGAGTGGAATCGCCACCAGCCCGAAGGGATAATGGGCGCGGAGGTCGTCCTTCGTCGTGAACGGAATCTTCCGCAGGTCGTCCAGCGTTTGGATGGAGTCGGCCGTCAGCCCCTGCTGCTTAAACACTTCTTGATAAAAGGGGGATTTCAGCGCCTGTTGCACGGTTTCCTTCAGCCGTTCCGTCTGGAGTCGTTCCAAGTCGGGGCGCTTCATTGTCTCGAGTTCTTCTTGCCAATATTCTTGATTCATGGCTCTTGTTCTTATCGATTTAATGTAAAAAATAAGTGTAGTGTTTTTATTTCGTTTGCAATATTACGGAAAAAAACGATACGATGTTCCCTTTTGCCCCCTCAATTTCACTTTTTACCCATAGAGGTCACGCTCTCGTTCGAGGGATTGCAGCACTTTACCAGCGCTACGCTCTACGATGCGGAAGAGCGGACGGAGACGCCGCTCCGGGAAGGTATGACGCTAAGTGTTCCTGCCAATACCAGCGGCCGTTATTTCCTCCGTGCCGGTACGCCGACAGGAAATGAAGTCCTCAACGCAAGCGATATCCAAATCTATACACTTTCGGGCAACCGCGTGATGGTAGCTTCTGCAACGCCGTTGAAGGACATCCGTGTCTACAACCTGAGCGGCGCGCTGATGAAGCACGTGCAGGCCGGTGTTTGCAGCTTCGAGCTTTACCTGCCGGATGGTATCTATATCGTGAAGGCAGAGAACGCGAATGGCGAAGTCGAGACGGCAAAGGTAGCGGTACGATAGAAGTGAAATAAGTGGGCACAGCACCGAGACACGGAGCTTTTAATTGTTTATTATTAACTTTTAATTGCCTCCGTGTCGGGTGCCAAAGTGCTTTGCCTTGCTGCATTAAGCGGTCGTTATATATTGTTTGTTTCGCAAAGAGTTGCTATATTTGCGCCATCACTAGTAACTAATAAAACAAAATGGAATAAATTATGGAAAACATGAAAATGAATGCGAACCCCCGCGGGGTGGCGGGTAAACACCTTTTATTCAATAAGATAAAGAATATAATATTCGAAACAGGTGGGGTGAACGTTAATTCTTGAACAATGGCAGGTTCTTTAAAAGAGCACTTGGCGTGTAGCAGGTACGTGCCAAGCGGGGCGAATGCTGTGTTCAAAGTATTCCGTTATCCCAAAGAGGAGAGGCTTCCAAGTGGGAGCGTTTTGCATTCTTCCCTCTTTTTTGTATTGGAAGGTTCGGTCCATTTGGTCGACGATGTTTTTTCGGAGCAAGCCGTGCCGGCGGGCGAGTTTTTCTTGTTGACGAAAGGAACGTACGTAAAAGGGCGTGCGGCGCAAGGTTCGCTTGTCATTCGTTGCTTTTTTAGCAAAGAAATGCAGCTTTGCAATCGCTTCTCGTTGGAGCAATTGGGCGCTTTTGTGGCTGATAAGGCGACGTGTTCGTTTGCCACGCTTCCGATATGTGAACGGCTCGACGAGTTTCTTCGCCTGACGGTTCGCTATTTAGATGATGGCCTAAGTTGTATGCATTTCCACCAAGGGAAACGCAATGAATTGTTTTGGCTTTTGCGTGGCTATTATTCGAAGGAGGATTTGGCAAAGCTTTTCTATCCGTTATTGAATACGGACTTGGATTTCCGTGATTTTGTGGTCGAGAATTATAAGAAGGCGAAAGACGTGAAGGAGCTTTCCGCTTTGGCGCATCAATCGCTTTCGACGTTCAACCGGCATTTCAAGAAAGCGTTTGGAATACCGGCGGCCGAATGGATTGAAAAGGAAAAGGCGAAAGACTTGTATCGTGAAATCTGCATAACAGACCGTCCCTTTTCCGAGATAGCCGACGAGTACAATTTCTCGTCCGCTTCTTATTTCACTACCTTCTGCAAACGTCATTTCGGGAAGACACCGAAAGAGTTACGGGAAGGCGGGAAGTAGGATGATAGAAAGCATTCGTAATCCGTTGGCCGATGGCGGGCGGATTGCGAATGTTTATATATAGTAAGAGAAACCTCCTTCTATTTCTTCCTTGGGGCAGATTGACTTAAAAGTGAAATTTTTTGACTAATTATTGCAAGCCCTGAACGATGAATCCCCTATACCTTTGCGGTCGAAAATAAAAGTGAAATGAAAAGTAAACGCTTATTACTATTTTCTGGATGTATGCTTCTGGCTTTGGCTGGCGAAGTGAAAGCGCAAAAGGTGGCGGTCAAGACGAACGCACTCTATTGGGCAACCACGACGCCGAACGTAGGATTGGAGTTTGCCACGCGCAACGACCGCATTACGTTCAACGTGCTCGGCGCCTACAATCCTTGGACGTTCAAAGACGACAAGAAGATGCGTACCTGGTTCGTGCAACCCGAAGTGCGTTATTGGCTTTGCGAGAAGTTCGAGGGGCATTATCTGGGCGTCCATCTGCACGGCGCGCAATTCTTCGGCGGCTTCCACGACAAGCGTTACGACGGTTATTTGGCAGGTGGCGGTATCGCGTATGGGTATAATTGGATCCTTTCGCCGCATTGGAATCTGGAAGCCTCGATTGGCGTCGGTTATGCTCGCTTGTGGTATAAGGAAAGCCCGCGTATCCCGTGCGAAAAGTGTTACGAAAACAAACATAAGAATTACATAGGGCCGACGCAAGCTGCCCTCTCGTTGGTGTATCTGTTCTAAGCTTATATAATATATGTATATGATGACAATGAATAAGACATATGGGATAGCAAGTATGTGCGGCGGTTTGCTCGTGTTTGCGCTTTCAGGCTGCGCTACGCATCCAAAAGGACAGATGGCCGTTCGTCCTGAAGTGGCGAAGGTGTTGCCTGATGCCAACCGGCAAGTGCGGCTCGACCTTTCTTTCCGTATCCCGGCGGACTACTTTACCAAACGGAGCCGCCTTTTCCTGACCCCATGCTTGATGGTGGGCGATTCGGTCGTGCAAGCGTATGAACCGCTCGTGCTCGACGCGGCTATTTACCGCAAGAAGATGGCTCGTCTGGAAGTATTGGAAGATTACAACGACCCGTATGCGGAACAGGCCGTTCCGGTAGACAATGCCGAGGCTTTCCGCATACAATATAAGGATACGCTTCTTTTGCCGGAAGATGTAAATGCAGGCAAGATCTTTGCCATCGCTTCTACGGACGGGTGCGGCGAGTGTTCGGGCGTCGATACCTTGTTAATCGCTACGATAGACGATCCGCTCTCGCGCCTCACGGATACTTGGCGTGTGGCGGAACCGAAGTTCGTCGTCCGTCCGAAAGTGCGCGATGGGGAAGGCAAGGCGCATCTCCAGTTTGCCCTCAATCGTTTTGACATGAATCCCGAACTGGGCAACAACCGGCAGGAGATGGAACAGATGATGCGCGTCTTGCGCCCTGTCTTGCAGGATTCGCTCTCGACGCTCGACCACCTCTCAATTACGGGCGTCGCTTCGGCAGACGGTCCGTTGAAGCTCAATACCGATTTGGCACGCAACCGCGCGACGGCCGCTAAAGATTGGTTGGTAAACCGTTTGCGCCTGTCTGCTTCGGCCGCTCGGAAGATCACGGTCGATTCGCGGCCCGAAGGTTGGATGCCGGTGGTCGATGCCATGCGCCGGGCGGGCGATCCGGATGCCGATGCGGTGGAAGCCATCGTCGATAAGTACGCCGGCCGGGGCGACGACGTGCAGGAAACCTACATCCGCCGCCTCCCGTGTTGGGACAAAGTACGCGATACCTATTTGCAGCGGGACCGCGTCGTGGAATACCGCTACTCGTACACAGTGAAGAGCTTCACCTCCGACGCGGAAATGCTCCGCCTTTACCGTACGCGCCCCGACGCTTTCAACGAGGAAGAGCTCCTTCGCGTCTCGACCTTGGTTAAGACGGAAGCCGCGCGGAAGGAAGTCTACCAGACCGTGTTGCGCTTCTTCCCCCGTTCGGCAGTAGCGGCAAACAACCTGGCGCTTATTTACCTGGCCGAGGGCAATGCCTCGGAAGCGGAAGCGCTCTGGCGCCAAGCGTCGGCGCAATCGGAAGAGGCGCGCTATAACTTGGGCTTGCTCCTGGCCAAAGAGCGGAAGCTGGACGAGGCCGTCCGCCTCCTCGCTCCGTTCGACGACGAGAACGCCCGCATCGTTAAAAGCATACAAGAATGAGGAATTATTTATTTTACATAGTGTTTTGTTTGGCATTCGCCTCTTGCATCCGCGACGAGATTCAGCCTTGTCCGCCTTTGCAAGTGCGCATCGCGGTGAAGGACAAGAACTACTTCAATATCCACGAGGTGGCGCGGTTGGGTTATGCCGAGAAGCTGGCGGAGGATTTGCCCTTCCGCGAATACGTCTCCACGCTTTATTACATACTGACGAATGCCGAGACGGGCGAGACCGTCGTGGAGCAACCGCTTATGACGCTCACCTCGGGCGATGCGGTGCTTCCCGTCTCCTTCCCGCAGGAGATGCCGTTTGGCGAGTACGTCCTCACCGTCTGGGGCAATATGCAGAGTATGCGCCCCTTGGCGGACGACGCGACGGCTTCGGATTTGCACCTCTACAATGCGGAGGGTAACGACGTCTATGTGTCGACCGATACGCTCCTCTACGACGTTTCCCATTTCGAGTACCAAGTCGAGCTGGAGCGCGTCAAGGGCAAGTTGATTGTCGAGGCGGAAAACCTGCCCGACCACATCGACTATTCGACCAAGGAGATTTCCAACGTCTATGCCTACATCACCGCCAGCCTTCAGTACGGGCGGGAGACTTCTGTGCGTACCGACACGCTTTGGCAGGAGCCGAACCGCATCCTGACCGAGACGCTCCTTTGCCCTTCGACGGACATCGACGCCTCGACGCTCAGTGTCAACTTCTACGCCACGGGTCGCGGTTTGCGTGCCGAATCGTCGCCCAACTGGATTGCGCCCGAGGATGTGCAAATATCCATGCTCCGCAACACGATTACCATCCTGCGCTACGTCTATGTGAGCGGCGGTACGGATATTCCTAATCCGCCTGACCCAGGTCCCGATCCGGATGAACCTGACCCCGACGAGCCAGACGAACCCGATAATCCCGATGAACCGGATAATCCGGACAATCCTAATCCCGATGTCCCAGATATTCCGGAAGAACCTGATCCGGGTGGCGATGGGAATAGTAAGTTCAAGCTCTATGTCTTGATTAATGATAATTGGGAAACAGACCATGAGATGGGAATTGACTAATAAAATATATTGTATTAAATTATATGTTTAATTAAATCATTTGAAAATGAAGAAACATTTATGCATGGCAGTCGCTGCGTGCGGCTTGCTTTCTCTCGCTTCTTGTAGCGATGATGAAAATGTAATAATGAATGACCAACCAGTCGTAGAAACTGGTGAGCAAGTTATTACGTTGAATGTACAGAGTACAGACGTATTGTCTACTAAGTCTCGCCCTTTGTATTCTACTGAAAATAAAGGCGCGGAAGAGGTAACAGATGTTGCTTTGCTGATATTCGAAATGGCAGAAAGTAATGAAGGTTATCCTATGACTTTAAATCAAGTTATTCCTATTTCTCGTTGGGATCAGGTTTCCTCTCCTTACAGATATGGACATGAATATACAATTCATTTAGGAGAAAATGGAACAACTAAGTTGGCTAATGGTAAAAGCTATACTATTATAGCAGTTGGTCAGAATGAGGCAGAAACTATTATTCCTGCTTATGAAATTGTAGTAGGTGCTAGTAGTAGTAGTTTAATCGCAGATTTGGCTTTAACCAGCTGGCCTAATACTGAAGATAAAGTCTGGAATGCAAGTACAAATCAAGGTGATGGCTTCTTAGTAACAAAAGCATTTACTCAAGGCGAAGAACCTATTCGTTATGGTGAAATCTTCTCAGGTACTTCTAAGCCTGTTGTATTAGATGGTGATTTTGATGGTGGCTTTACAGCTGAAGTTCTTTTGAAACGTCAGGTGGCTGGTGTTATTGGTTATTTCAATCAAATTCCATCTTATGTAGATATGGATGTGAATAATGGAGGGAAACTTGCAACAAAGAAGATTCGGTTGGTAGCTTCTGCTAAGAATACTCAAATTGATTTAGCACATGTATTAGGCGATCAAACAGATGATGCAACGGATACTGAAATAACAGAAGCAGAAGCCGTAGTAAATGGTTTTGCTCCAGCAGAAACTAAAGATGCTAAATTTGAAGATGCTGCAGACAACAATGCTTATATTGTTTATGAAATTGATTTGAAAGATTGGTTTACTACTAGCGCAACTGGAGGAGATTCTCCTTCTGATTATTGGGGTACAACTTTACCTACGGAAGCAAATGAAGATGGGACTTATGATATTCCTTCTTTAGGTGATGAAGAATCTGGTGCCACTTGGAAGAATGGTATTGATGGATCTAATAATCATCCACGTGTAGCGCCTAATGCTGTGTTGGCTGGTGAGTTTATCATTCCTTTTAATAAAGCAGAGGACTTAGGATTGAATACGTTTGAATTACAATTAATAGGTACGTATAATGGTGATGAGGTGATTTTGAAAAAGTGGAATGTAAAATTAGATGAGTCTTCTCTTGTTCCAGAGAAAGATACGGAATCAATTTATAACATTTATCGTAATCACTTGTATCAAATAGGTCAACGTGGTGGTGGAGATGATCCTTCAGATCCAGGTAATGACCCGGATGAACCACAACCATTGGATAAGAATCAAGATTTAAAAATCAAGATTAACGACAACTGGGAAATTATCCACGACATGGTAATCGATTAATCTCGTTTTTAATAGGATAACAATTATTTAACCAGTCTCCCGCTATGCAAATGGCGGGGGACTTAAAGCTAAATCCCCTCCGCGTCATTCCGAGCGAAGCCGAGGAATCTCGAAAGGACGTTGAGAGACCCTTCGATTGCGCTCAGGGTGACGTGGAAAGACAGGGGAGAAAACTTCCGGGGACGGCGGGAAAAGTTCCGGGCATCGAGGGAAATTCTTCACGTATCGTCGATAGTTGTATAAATATCGTCGATATTTGTATATCTTTAGGCTAAAGATACACACGCATCGCCGATACGTGAAGAAACCTTCGGCGGGAACCCAAGTTTCCACGGGGGCAAACGAAAAAAGATTCATTAATAAAACATACATATATCGTTTTCTAAAACAGCGTTCCTTCGCCTCGTTGCGGGGAACGCATTCAAAAACAGGAAAGAACACAATGAAACCTTTGATACGCATACTATCTCTGTGGCTGGCCGCCCTCTGCTTCGGCGCCTGCACCGACGACGACCTTATCGACGGCACTCCTACGCCCGAACCCGAGACCGGCATCGTCATCCGCCTCTCAGCCGGCGACCTCGAACAAACTCGCACCGACTTGACCAGCCAGGCGAACCTGCATCATGTCCAAAGTGTATATGCTATCTTATATAAGGAAAATGCGGAAAAATCAGATTACGATTATGTAACCTGCGATGATTTAAATTGGTCTCCAAAAGATAGTAGTAGCTATGGAGAAGCCCAAGCTCAAGCCAAAGTATTGAACTTGCCTAATGATATAAATTTGGAAGCAGGAAACTATACCGTCCTTTGCGTAGGATTGGATGATAAATCGGGCGAAACTTATAATTTGCCTGACGCTATAAAAAATAAAAAACTAAGCGAAGCCAAAGCGACTTTAGCAGCAGATAAGACAAAAGACGATATAGCAAAATCCGAACTCTTCGCCGGCTGGAACGAATTCAGCTTCGTCCCCGATTCGCTGAATATCGTGGAGGTGGAGATGAAACGCCGCGTGGCTGGGGTGATTTGTTATTTGACGGATATACCGTATGAACTTACGATAAGCGGAGAAAATGCAGGGACTTATCGTGTAACAAAGGTTCAGGTTTGTTTATATAAGAATCAGCATTCAGAAATAGGTTTGCTTCGTAAAGAGATAGAAGGAAAAGGATATCCAGCTGATTTTGGTTCAGAAGAATTAGAAGATAGTAATGTTTTGATGGAGTTTCCATTGGGAGGTTATTCAAAGCAACAAGATAAGAATTTGTATACAATATCGCAACAAAAAGGTTTAGCTCCTAACTCGCTTTTAGGTGGTGTTTATATGTTACCTATTGATAAAGATGGGCAAAAGAATACGATTGAAGTAAAATTATTGGGAAAGAAAATAAATTCGTCTGGAGAAAATCCGGCTAAAGAGGCAGAAGAGATTGAAATAGCCAATTTCCCAGCCATCAATGATGATATAGATTTTGATGCTACGGAAGGTTCCACAAAGAATTATCCTATCCGTCCGAACTTGATTTATCATATTGGAGATAAACCATCCGATGAGGAAGAAGGTACGCCCGAAAGCCTTGCCGGTACGGAAGTGAAGATTGGCGTGAAGTGCTGGGAAAATGAGACGGTGGATGTGGAGTTTCCGAGTGTGCCGATTTCGTTTGGAATGGAAATAGAAAAGGACAATTTGCCTTATAAGACAGAACCCAAATCATCTGAAGACAACGAATATTATATATTTGATTGTGTTGGTTCTGATGAATATTGTTTACACGTAAAGTCTTCAGTTTTATATAAGAAATGGGTAGTAACGGTAGCTCCTGTTGTTGAAGAGAATGTAGGTACGAGTACAAATTCTGATAATATGATTTATTTCAAACAAGTAAATGATGAGAGTGATCCGGAACGTTATGATATTTCTTATACTCATACAGATGAATCTTTAAGTGAGAAATCAATACCTATTGTAATAACAGATTATGTTGATATATCGGGAAAACCTACGAGGAAGATACGAATTAGTGTAGTTGGATTAAAAGCAGATGAACAAACACCAGATGAAGCATCGAGAATGTCAATGACGGTAGAACAGTATAATGCGATTATAGTAAGTTTTTACGATGATGATGAAAAAAAGACAGTAGTACGAGGTTTTAGTCATTTTGATTGGGGAGTAATAAGGGATAGAGAAAATGGGAAACCAAGTGAAGGGGAAAAAATTCCATGGGGATATGCAAGATATATGAATGTGGGAAAATATTGGACAGGCCCTATAGCCACTGCAATTTATGCTGATGAAGGTCCGTATGCAACGGATGGATCTAAAAATTATAATACAGCAAAAAAAGAAATGTACCATCCAAGCGGTGAAGCTGAAGATTATTATTGGAAGGATTCTGCTATTAAACTCTGTGCTCAAAAAGGGTGTGTTTATGATAAAAATACTCAAAAGATAGTACAAACAGAGGCTAAATGGTATCTTCCATCATATACAGAATTAGACGAATTTTTGCAAACTGCATATAATAAAGATGATGCAAATATTCAAATAGGGAAATTTTATTGGAGTTCTTCTGCTACCAGAGCATCTGATACTGATGCTTGGGCGTATTCTGTTAATGAAAATGGATATACAAGTGTTGAAGATAATATGTGGGGGTCTCATCGAATGACTAATTCATTTTATGCTCGTCAATGCTGCTTATGCAATTGAAGAATAAAAACAATATCAACAATGAAACTATACAATTACATATTACCCTTATTCATCTTCTTATTAGGAATGACCTCTTGCGAAGATGATTTAGGCGTAGGCAATTCGCAAGGCGAGGGGCTTACGGAAGGAATGGTTACGATTCATTTAACATCGGATAAAGGTACGGATATCATTACCCGTGCCAATGAATGTCCGGATTGCAACGACCAAGAGGCCATCGAGAATGTCATGTTGATGATATTTAGAGCAGATGGAACTTCGGGTGATTCTGTATTGGTCAATATGGCTTATCAGGAATTGATAGAAGACAACAATTCGGTAAGCATTTATATGACGGCTGTAGAAGGTCAACGGCTATATGCTTTGTGTAATTTGCCCGGCGATGTGGTAGAAGAATTGCAAGAAGAAGCTAAGCCTGAATCTTATACACTTTCTCAATTGCGAGAACAAGTTATAAAGATCGACCAGTCCGACGGTGCTTTTACAGGCCGTTATATCATGACTGGAAATACGCCGATAGAATTAGAAGGTGGTAACTTATTAAAGAAAGACTATTCGGTTTGTGTTTCCCGTTTGGTGGCAAACTTGAATTTTACGATTACTTTCGATCCAATTACGGCTGGCGATAGGTTTCTAATCAGTGGCGTATATATTCATAATATTCCAAAAGGAAGTATGTTATTGGAAACTGTACAATCGAATTCCTTAGAAGCTGGAAAAGATTATGCAGGAAAGACAGTTGATAAATACTTTAATCTGAGATTGGATTCAGATGTAGATTCATACGATGGTTCAAAAGGCTTATGGTTGGATTATTCAGAAACCATGGCTGATACTTATACAGCTTCTTTCCAAATGTTTGAGAACCGGCAAGGCGGATTGGATGAAGAAAACTATGGTAATCAACATTGGGCTAATTTAGGTAGCTTGAATGGACAAATAGATGAAGATGGTAAAGATTTGTATAAAAGATATCAGCAAATCATGAAGCGTGAATTGGCTTGGGGCGTAACAGAAGGAAGTGAAACGAAAGATTTCAAACACGCTACCTATATAACCATTCATGGCGTTTACCAAGAGGCTGGAACCTCGTTGGCACAAGAGGTGACTTATTTTGTTTATTTGGGTGCGGATAATTATAAGGACTATAATATTTGCCGTAACCATAATTACATTTATGAGATAAAGATTTATAGCGTGGATGAGATTGACACCCGTGTGCTTTCAAACTACTTAGACCATGTAACGGTATATGGCAATTTCGACCAGATATTAGATGCCCATCCCAACGTAACGCAGGCATTATTGTATTCGCCAAACGCCTGGAAAGTCCGAGTAGCCAATCCGGACGAAACGCCGTGGCTGGAGGTATCGACTTCTGCCCGTTATATTCCGAATATAGCCGGACAGCCTAAAGCGGATGCTGCTACATTCACCTTGGAAGGGAATGGAGGTTTGCAGTATTTCTATATCCATACGGATGAGTTTGTACCTTATCAAGAAAAGCCGGGTGAGATACTATCACCACAAGCTAATTATCCGGATAGTCCTTACCGCACCGGTACAATCATCTGCGAAAGCGGTGAAGTAGAGGAAAAGATTGAAATCAAGCAATACGCCGCCCAACTCGTCATTTGCCATATCAATTACGATATCCATACGATGAAAGAGGTGCGGGATACGTTTTACGTGGAGCGCGTCTTGGAGCAAAAGAACCTGTCGTGGGGCTTCGACCATTATTGGAGTTTGATTACCGACGATTTGATTGCGGCCGGACAATGGGACGGACTTGCCAATACGCGCCGCCTTTACGAAGCCGCTACGCAAGGAGACAAATACGATATCGAATCGGCTTATCCGGATGGTATCCCGTCGGATATCGCCTTGGGCTATGCCATCAACAAGAACCGCGACCGCAACGGAGATGGGAAGATTACGTATGATGAAATCGTCTGGTATCTACCTGCCGCCAATGAGATGCAGGCGGTGTATGGGCATTCTATCCAATCAGGAGATGCCGGAGATTATTATATGGATGAAGCGAATTTCAATAAGATAAAGCTGGACGCCGACGTAACGGGCAACTTCCATACCTCGTCGCCTTCCGTGGCCGACCCGGCGGGTATTACGCCCGGACGTTCGTATTACGTGGATATGTCGAGCGGGAAGAAGGCGATCGGGTTGCGTTCGCGCCGGTACAACGTCCTTTGTGCCCGCCGCAAACCGGGATTCTTCGGGAATCCGAACGAGAATACAGGCGTAGGCGGTTCGGTAGGCAACAATCCGAATTGGAATGAAGATGAAGAACAAATAATGGATAAGGGAAAATGAAACAGGTGAGAAACATAAATTTATACGGCTGGGGACTGGGCCTTCTCCTTGCCCTCGCGGCTTGCTCGGACGAGGAGACGAACCTCGCGCCGCAGGAAGGTAATGCGACTATGACGTTCCGCCTCTCGACTCGGGCGGACGAGGAAGTCGCGGCCTCGACGGAGCAACATACGCACCTTTATGTGGCCGAACGCCTCTCGGAACATTCGGGGATTGATAACACGACAGGTGATGTCGAAATACCATTGTATTGCGATAAAGACTTTACGATAGAGGGCAATTCTTATAGCGTAACTAACCTGTTAGGTCAATGGTATAAGTTCGCCTTTGTTTGTGTGCCGGATTTGGAAGGTATGTTGAATGCAAAAGGGGAGGACTTTAATACATATTATATAGATTATGAACCGGTATTGGAAGCCCAAGCAGAATTAAACAATTCTGTAGACCAAGACTTGGCGGTTTATCGGAAGATTATCGACCGTTGGGCTATTGCCAATAGTATATTGGAAGAAGGGTAGAGCTGACACGCGTCACGGGACAACTCGTTATGGATATGGGAAAGGTGGCAGACCAATTCCCGGAACAACCGAAGTCCATAACCGTTACCTTAAATAATATTCCAACCAGTTTCTATCTGCGGGATTATGCGATGGATTCGGTGATAATAAAAGATGAAACAAGTACATATAATTTTACTTGGAATATATTAGACGGGGATTGGATTAATAATAGAAGACAAGAATTTGCCATTGCATTGTTGCCAGATACATTGGAAAGTGCATCAGTAGCGATAACCTATGTCGAAGAAAACAAGAAAGAAACTTATACACTTCAAAACGACAATGGCGAACCGATTGTCATCAAGAAGAACACCCGCACCATCGTGCGTTTTAACGGTTTGCATCCGAATGAATTTGAAGTACGCTACGCCGGCTTTGCAGACGGAGACGATGCCGTAGTCGGTGTAGACAATGATGAATGGAATGGTAATCAATTAAGTAAAGGAGATAATTAACTATGGAGTTACGTTTTGGTTTTGTTAGTGTTTTATTGCTCTGTTTGGGCTTGTGCTCTTCCTGCGAGGACGAACGTTTCGACACAGGAAGCACAATGCCCGACGGGCAATTTATCGTGGATTACACCGCCGAGGCGGGGAAAGCTACACGGGCGCTCCACGAGAACGTCCCGGCAGGCGAGCGCATCAACTCCCTTACCTATTTATTATATAGCGAGGACGGCACACTCTTGAAGCGGCGCGAAGTTCCGGGGCTGAATGAATCGGGAAAAGTAGAAGAATGGCCTTTGACCCGTGAGAATATGACCTGGGAACAACGCGAAGCCCTGAAAGATACGCTGGAGACGAATACCACGTATCACGCCGTGTTTATTGCCAATATTGATTCTACGAAGTTGTGGAGTAATGGTACTTCTCCATTAAAGAGCGCCGGCAATTATAACGATGCCTATATCGAATTGCCAGACCAACCATTCGAGGACGGCAATATGTTCTACTACTTTGCGCAAGACATCAACTCGGCCGACAAGGGTGCCGACCGTGATACGCCTTACAACTGCTCTGTCCAGCTCCACCGTATCGTCACCCGCACCGACTTCTTCTTTGAACAACTCCCTGCATGGGACGGATTACTGGCAGAGGAGAATACACCCTCAACCACTTCGCTCCGGGCAGACGCGACCGACGAGGAGGGCGAGCAGCCGATAGAGGAAGAGATAACTCCACCAACAGAAGAAGGAGGAACTGCAGAGGAACCTACCGATGAAGGCGATGAACCTTCAGACGAGGATGATGCAACAACTGAAGAGGGCGAGGGGGATGATGGGAATGAACAAGGAAGTGACTCAACTCCTTGGTTACCAATCATGCCTATTTATCCGGAGCCTTGTACATTGCCTGAAGAAATACAAACTTATCTGAAACCTTATATGTTGACAGTGGTAACAGATACCTATTCAGAAATGATCGCTACTCCGATTACTACTTCAACGCAAGCATTTTTAGAAGAAATACAAACGTATTTTCAAGACAAAGCGGATGCTTTAGACGAGAATAGCCCGGAAAAAGGGACCTTCCAGGATTATGCAAACCGTATTGAAGGAATAAGTGACGCTATTGCGAATGGAGGCGAATCCAATCAAACCTTCTTAAGTGCCATTCTGCAAGAAACGGAAAAAGAAGGTGAAGAGGCTACATCCAAATTCTATATACATTTGCAGAATTGGATACTTAACCGTTGTGGTGAAAACCCGGAGTTGAAAGCATTATGGAAGCGATTCGAAGAAAGAAAGGATCCGTTTTATGCTGAAGTTCATTATAATGAAGGCGGCGGTTTGAATCAATTTGATTTGAATAGAACAAAGACGACAACGAACTTGATAAAAAATACGCCCCGTGTAGCTGCCGATACGATTGCTACGTTCGAGGGTAAGACATATCGTGGTTTCAACGTGGTCGGCTTTGCTGATCCGGACGGAAATGTGATGCAAAGCGTCATGTGGTATGAAAATAAGACGACTGTGCCTGAAGAAGAACCGTATGAAATAAAATTGTACAAAGAAGACGGTACGGAGAGCATTCAGACTGGACAAGATATTAATGAGAAGGTAACAATACAATATCGTCCCGTGGCAGGGTTGGCACTAAAGGAAAATGGAGCAAGTCAGAAGAAGAAAACAAAGATTGTTTGTAATCTGGAAAACGCTTTACCTTTTGGCGGGGCTGATGAAACTTTGGTAGAAGCTATAAAAGAGGCACTGAAATCGGGTGCAATTACCGGTGCGCAATCTCTTTTGGAAGAAACGATATTGGAACTGGAATGGCCCGACCTCTCCAAACCGGAAGTTTTAAAGATTACGCCGGACTGGAAGATAGACAAAGGCAATTGACTCCGTTTTGGGGAGGATGCCTCCCCTTATCGGGGGAGAGTGTCTCCCCTTACCGAGGGAGGATGCCTCCCCCGATAAGGGAAGGATGCCTTACCTTAGGCGGAAAGACTGCCTACATAAAGAGCAATAGTAAACGAATAAGAAAATAAAGCATAAATGAAAAAGGTATATACATATTTAAGAGAAATAAGCCTCATCATCGCCCTGCTGGTTTTGGCTACTGGTGCTGGGTGGGGGCAGGATGAATATGACCCGGAAACGGGGAAGCCGATATTGGGACCGGAGCTAAATCGTCGGGCATTGGTTAGGCCGAATTGTATCGTGAATACCATGTATGATATTGTTAAAGTACTTGGCCAAACGTCAAATATGAATAATGTTCTTGATCAAGAATTAGATAATGCTGTAGCATTTGAAAGTGTGGCTGAAGCAGGTGTTGCTCTTGATGAGTTGATTCGAGTGAAAGACATGAAGAATTATTATAAGGCAGGAACTACTGTTGGGTTTTGTATAGAGGCTTCTGAAACTTCATTATTAAGTTTGGATCTTCTGAAAATGTTTGAGATTAATTTTTACAAGGATGGAGATCCTGATCCAATAGGATCAGCTATGGTAAATCCAGAAGCTGGCGGTGGTCTTTTAGGAGTAAGTTTGATACAATTGCCAAGCGAGGCTGTTACGATGTTGTCGGTTAAAGCTCCAGATGATTTAAAAGGAGGATGTTTTGATGAAATTGGATTAGGGGTTGCCGGAATAAGTTTAGATGTTTTATCGACTCTAAAGATTAGATATGCATTTGTTGGAGATGCTCAGGAATATAGATTGATTAGCGATAATGCTGGAGAAGGTGCAATATTAGGTAACGATTTGGAGGCTGAAATTACTGATGGTGTTAGTGCTTGGGATGTAAGTAATTTTATAGATAATAATTATGATGATGGAGTTGTATTTTCAAGGGCAGGAAAGGCTTCTATTACTTTGACATGGGATAATTTGTTTCAGAAAGGGACAGAAGTCGGTTTTAATTATACGATTGGAGGTTTAGCGTCTATTGATGTTGGAGCTATTGGTAATATAACTTTATATAAAAATGGGGAGGAAGTCGATGATGTAAATTTAGAAACCTCTGTATTAAAAATTAGTGCATTATCTGGAGAACGGACAACTTCTTCTATTATAGCAAAGGAAGCGTTCAATAGTGTAAAATTTACTATTAATGCAGGATTTTTGGGTATAACCGGAATATTTTCTGGTGTAACTTTTCATTATAGCTTTGTTAATGAATCTCCCGAAATTCCAGGAGATTGCCATATAGAAGGTATAACTATGGATGCTTCTATTTGTGGAAATGAAACCGCATACGAATTAAGACCTAATGATGTGGAGTGGAATTTAACTAAAGTAGTCAATAGTGAAGGTAAAAACATAACATCTCAAGTACAAGGCAATCTCACATGGAGTGAGACGGATACGACTAAGGTCGTGTCCGGTTTGACGATGCCAGGTGAATATACATTTACTGCAATAAAGAAAAACGAAGATGGAACAATTGTATGTACAGAAGATGTAATTCTCAAACATGGAATGCAAACATCCAGTGATTGTAATATACCTGTTACAGATTCAGAATATGAATTAGCACCGCCACGAGGTTTTTCTGGTGGAATAGGAATTAGTACAGGAATTAGGAACCGAGAGAATATTATCAATGATAATTATGATGATTATGCGGATATCGATCCTAATATTATGTTGTTGAATAACCAGTTTGTTGTTGGTGTTCGTAAGAAAAATGGAAATATCAGTGATAGGAATGAAAAGCGAATCGGGTTTCTTGTTGATTTACCTAATACATTCTTGAATGCAAATGTATTGCAATTTTTCTATATCAAGCTATATAATAGTGAAGGGAAAGAAGTAGGAAGTTATACAGTGCAGGATTGGAATGTTATTTCAGCTGCATTAATAGGCTCATTAAATTCTTCAAAGATGAGATTAGGAATTACAGTGCCAACGGATGTTGAGTTTTGTGAATATTCGCTATGGACAGGCGGTGTAGCTGCTATTCAACTTTCATCTATGCGAATATATAGCGCATTTGTAGAAGATGCTTCCGCCGATTGTGATAATCCATTGAGTTGTGATGCTGTAATGGTAGGAAGTGGTGCATTAAGTAATGCATACATCAATTATGACCAAACGTCATTGCCTTCTATTGGTATAGGTGTTGGTATTAGTGGATTAGAGAACCTTTTGAGTGGTGAGTTTAATCCAGATAAATATGCCCATTTTGTAGCAACCGTTGGTGTGGATCTTACTGGGTCAACATCTATTTCGATTAAATTAGGACGAGTATTAGGTCCTAATCAACAAATCGGGTTTATAGTTGATAGAAAAACATTTGTAGGTAATGTTAATTTGCTTCAAACGACAAAAGTTCGAACCTATCTTGATGGAACATGGCAAGACGAGATGACAGAATGGGGATTATTAGGTGTTGATTTGATAGGTAATGGTGATTACCAATATTTGATGATTAATCCCAAATATCCTTATGATGAAGTGGAATTGACATTTTCTTCGCTTGTGAGTGCATTGAATACAATGAAAATATATTCCGTCTTTGTCCGCAACGATTCAGATGGCGATGGCTTGCCCGATTGTATAGATCCTAACCCATGTTCGGATGAATTAACGGGATTAAGTGTAAACCCATCTGATATTTGTGAAGGAGAAGATGTGATATTATCTGGTTCAGCCAATTTCTCGGAATTGCCTAAGACCTATATTATTCAAATAGATGATACGGAAGAAAGAGAGTTGGAAATTAATGAGAATGGTACATTTACCGAAATACTGAAAGATATAAATGTAGGAAAACATGAGTTGACTTTGAAAGAAAAGGACAATATGGAAACAACAGCTCCTTCTTATACCCTTTATTTCACTGTCCATCCTAAGCAAAGTACTTGGAAACCATCTACAGAAACAGATATAGATAAAGAAGACTGGAACGAATGGACCAATTGGTCAGAAGGTTCCCCTTGGACATGCACCGACGTGATTATTCCCTCCGATGCACAATCTTATCCGGTTTTGGAGAGCGGGGTAATGAATGGTTGTCGTTATATTCACTTTGAGCCGAATGCAGAGGTGGTGAATACGCACCGGTTGACGTATGAGAAAGCGTGGGTGGAACTGGCGTTGCATCCGAACCGCTATTATATGGTGACGGTTCCACTCAAAGATACCTATTCGGGCGATTGGTTTATTCCTCAGACTGAGCCAACAACTGGTATGACGGTACAATATCCGGAGGTATTCTCTGTATTGGACGCTCAGTCTTTGCCGGAGAACCGCGTGACGCCAACGGTTTATCAGCGAGTATGGGCCTTTAAGACTTATAATAAATTCTTTGATGCACAGGGAAATGCACAGATAGAGACTTTGGCTGCAACAACCCATTGGAGCGCACCGTATAATTATTTGGCGACCCCGTATGACAAGAACGAAGGCGGTTATGACTATAATGCGGTTTCTGTTTGGGTACATCCTTTACGACCCGATGCAACAGAAGAAGGTGATCTTGATGGTTTGACTTATACTTTCCGCTTCCCGAAGGAGCATACATTGTATCAATATTATGATGAGCATGGAACGGGGGTTAATGCGTTTGAGTCAATTAAGCGCGAACAACCGGGACGCTTTATCTATGAAAGTAAAGATTCGACATTCAGTTTCCCTGATACGATGCGTTTTTATGCAAATTCGGAAACGGAGGATGGCAAGAAGCTATTCTTGGTTGGGAATCCGTTTATGTCACATCTGGATGTATTGGAATTATTTGAAGCTAATCCTCATATAACTTGTATAAAGATAGGAGGAAAATATGAAGGGAAAGGAACAGTTTATCTTTCTTGCCTTAGGGATGCAGGGATGCCAACAGGTATAATGCCAACACCTATTTCCCCCATGGAATCTTTCTTTGTAGAACAAGAAGGAGATGCACCATATTGTTCAATAATCTTTACAGAAGATATGTTGGTATCTGCTCCGAAGATAAAGTTAACAAGTTCTCCATCGGAAGCTCCTAATGCAGATAATACAATTATTATAAATGCTGATGTCCTTTCTTCAACGGCAAGCGCCATGATTCGCTTCTCGGCTTCGGCAAGCGACAATTACCGTGAACGGGAGGATGCGGAGATACTGATTGAGAACGAGACACCTCCTGCGGTGGCTATCTTTACAACTGCCGAGGATAGGGCATTGGATATTCAGCAACGGGCGAACGGTGGGGAGATTCCGTTGGGCATGTACCTGCCGAAGCCGGAGGATGTGACGCTCCGCATTGCCGTGCCGGACGAGTATAGCGGTTGGATGGTGGAAGACGTGGAGACGAACCGCCGCTATCCGCTGATGCCGGGCGAAGAAACGGAGATACATGTGGGTCGCCTGACAACGAACGTAGGCCGGTTCTATCTGAAAGGACAGTCGGCTACGGGCAACGAGACCATCACCGCTACGCAGCCCAAACTCTATTGTTATCGCGAGGCAGGAAGCCATACGCTGGTAGTACGTTCGGGCAGCGAGATGATGACCCGTTGCGAGGTGTACGGCATGGACGGTCGTTTACGCCACATCGGTCAGTTCGAGACGGACGAATACCGCTTCCCGGCACAAGCAGGCGTGCAAATCGTGAAGGCCTACTTTAAGGATGGAATTACATCAACGGTAAAAGTGTTTTAAGGTATGATGAAGAATGCAATATATATACTAATGTATAGCCTCCTGCTCGGTGCCTGTACCGCCGAAGAGGTGGTGATTGAGCCGGTAATACCGGAAACAATGGAAGTACCCATCTCGTTCGACCTTTCCATGACGGGACCGGCAACGCGGGCGTTTCTTCCAAAGGAAGCCAATGTGCGTGATTGCTATGTAGACAAAGTGGATGTCTATGTGTATAGCCGTCCGGAAGATGGCAATTATATGGAAGGAAACAAGCGAGACGGATTTACATATCGTAGTCAGGTAACGCTGACGGCTCAGGAAACAGGAGAAACAGGTGAAGGACAACCTCGTTATACCGCGAGTGGGGTGCTTTCCCTTTCCAGCGGTTATGATTATTATATCACGGCTGTAGCTTATTCTCAAAAACAAGGTGAAGATAAGTTGTTTAAAAGAGGAGATAACAATTATTTAATGCAGTCTTGTTTAGAATTGACAGATTCGGAATATAAAACACCTGAGTTTTTCTTTGGAACTGTTGTACACAATGAACGAGATACTGTATTTAATTATCAGGATGTAAAGAATGATAAACAAACCTCTTTGACCGGTTGGCTTTATCGCGGTGTGGCGGGAATTGAAATCGCATTAACGAATGTACCTGATTCGGTAAAAAAGATAGAACTTCTTGCCGATACAATCTATACGAAAGTAGGAGCTTCGCATTACGACGACTTTACACAAGCATACGCAGAGCAGAAATGTAATGATTATAGTCGATTTGTATTAGGCGAAGCGGGATATGACGAACAGGAGGGAATAATAGGAGAATCTGTAAAGATTACAGATCAAGATACAATCTTCCATATCGTCGGTCCCAACCTCCTGACCAATATCTGTACATCGCTTTCCCTGCGTATAACGGGAGAAAACGGGCAATCCTTCTGTCGTCTTCGCCTTCGGGATACGGATGGACATGATATGCCGGAAACCCGCTCCATTCCTTCAGGTGGTGGAAACGGAACAGGTATTATTTTGGGCGGAGAGGAAACGCCTGAGTACCCAGAGGAAGGAGGTGATGGGGAAGCGGAAAAGAACCCTTACCAGGTTTGTTTCAAACGAAACAATTATTACCAGATAAGTGGAAACTACGATAGCTTGCTTACCCAAAAGTATGTACTTCGCGTAACCGTCAATCCGAATTGGGATATGGATGTCAGTTTGCCGTTGGATAAGAGCGAAGGGAGTACTGAATAATAAGATGAAATAATATGAAAAGAATAAGAATACATCTATGCGCCTTGTCCGCCCTTCTGGCGTTTGGCGCGTGCGACAAAGATACCAAGAGCGTTGAAGATATTCCGGTGGCGGAAGAAAAGACGCAGACATTCCGTCTGCGGGTGGAGAGCATAGGCGAGGATTCGAAATTAGACACGCGCGTCAGTCGCCCGTTGTTCAGCATTTCGCCCCGTCAGACGATAGACCGTGTGACGTTCATTATCCTCCGCAACGATGCTTCGGCGGAGATTTTGATGAAGCGGACCATCACCGGATGGAGCGATACGGACAATATCATCAGCCAGCCCTATACGGAGCGGGATACGCGCGGACGAGAAGCGAACATCCTGCTTGAAGGAGACGAGTTGTTGCCCGATGGAGACTATGTAGTATATGCCGTGGGAGCACATACCGGTTCATTTGGTGGCTATGAGGCGTTCAGCGATTATGAAGTAGGCGATGCCTTCTTGCGTGCAGAGATGGCAACGGTTGCCAACGATGGCATTGCCGACGAAATCTTTGCCGGAGCCGAATACCTGCACGTGGTAGACGGGAAAATATGGACACGCCCGAATGCGAATGCCAATTACGAATCGGCTACTTTTACGCTCCGCCGGCAGGTGGCGGGTATGTATGGCTACTTTACCCGCATTCCGGCAAAAATAGGAGACGAGCAAGTCGCGAAGTTGCGCCTTGTTGTTTCGAAACGCAACCGGCAAGTCTTGTTTGGAGGTTTTCGCTCAATGGAAGATCCGGAAAATTTCAATATTGAAAAGGTGGTAAATGGTGTGACGCCACGTACGGACTATGATAGCTATTTAGCCGGTTCAGCCGAGAAGAATGGATTTGCCACGTTCGAGATTTCCTTGAAAGACTGGTTTCCCGGTGCGGGCGATTTGCCTTGGGATGCTAATGGCGATGGCTTCTTAGACGAGAACGATGAGAATTGGCAGGTAGACACGGAGGTGAACGAGCAAGGTTCTGTCAAACTGCCTAAAGGTTCGGTCTACCGCGGTGGTTTCTGGGTTCCTATTTATATAACAGAAGAAGAAGTCGCCCAAGGGATGCCTACATTCCAGTTGCAACTCTTGGGGAAAGATGAACAGATATTGAAATATTGGAACGTTCTGAAGCGGCAACGGCAACGTGAAGAGGAAGAGACGCGTTCTATCGTTTACCTGAATGAGAGAGGACAAGCTGTTGTGCGGACTGAACCTGATCCGTCTTCCCCATTGACATATAACATTGCCAGGAACAACCTCTATACGTTAGGGACGAAAGATATGGACCAATCTTACGGGGAAGATAAGCCTATCGATCTTTCCGTAGCTACGGATTTGGTCATGGATGTGAATCCGGAATGGACCGCCATATTGTCTATTATCTTTGAGTAAATAGGTGAAATCCGTTTATGAAGTTTAAAAATAAGCATAAAACGCGCCGAATATTTGGACAATCCGGAAGGGTTGCTTAAATTCGCACACGTTTAAACAAAATAAAAAGGTATTTTAACCATGAAAAGAATTGTATTATTAGTTGCATTTTGTTTAGGTATCGGACAAGCCTTTGCCCAAGATGTAGATGCGCTTCGCGATGCAGGTGATGCTGCGCTGCAGGCAAAAAATTATCCGGAAGCACTAGCCAAGTATAGTGAATATTTGAAATTGAACGAATACAAGGACACGGTGCGTATTTATAATTGTGCCATTAGCGCTACCCAGGCCAAAAATTACGAAGAAGCGGCCAAGTATTTCGACATGGCTGTGAACTACGGCTACAACTTGGACGATTCGTATGTAGGCGAGGCGCAAGCGTATAGCAAACTGAAGAAAACGGACGAATTCCTGGCTACGACAGAGGCCGGACTGAAGGCGCTCCCCGGAGACAAGGACTTGGAAAAGCTGCTCTACAACTATTGCATCAAAGAGGGGCAAGCCGCTAAGAAGAAAGGTGACGTTGCGACCGCTACCAAGATGTTCAAAAGCGTACTCCTGGCTTCCAACAAGACATACCAAGAGGGTGCCTTGTATAGCCTCGGCGCGATGATTTACAACCAAGGGGCGACAGGGTTGCAGAAGGCTGACATCACCGACGCGGAACGTACCCAGTGCTACGACCAGTTGAAAGAGGCAAAAGGTTATCTGGACCAAGCCGTGGCCATCAATGGAAAACTGAAGGCAAACGCGCAGAAACTGGTAGACGCCATCACGGCATCGCTACCCAAATAAGCAGTGCCCGGTTTCCCTTATGCAGGCAAGCATAAAAAAATCCCCTCCCAGCATGAAATGCCAGAAGGGGATTTTTCATACTTCCCTATTAATGAATCTCAATCACCCGATTGATTTTGGCCTTCTCTTCAGGTGTGCGTTTCGGTAAATCGATAGTCAAGACGCCATCGCTGACGTTGGCACTGATTTTATCCTTTTCCACATCGTCTGGCAAAACCAACGACTGCTGGAATTTGCTGTAGGAAAACTCGCGACGGAGGTATTTCTTATTCTCTTTATCTTCTTCTTTGGATTCATTCTTTTTCTCCATGGTGATGACCAATTCATTGTCTTCACTCAAGTGGATATTGAAATCGTCCTTCGTCATACCCGGAGCCGCTACTTCGACTTTGTAATCTTTATCGCTTTCGATGACGTTGATAGCCGGTGCTGTTGCGTTCGTTCTCAGCATCCAATCGTTGTCAAAGAAATCATTGAAGAAACTCGGTAACCAATTCTGATTGTTGTATTTTCTCGGTGTCATAATTTAAATCTCCTATCTTTAATTGTTTATAATCATTGTTCTTTTGAACCCTTCCGCCTTTCGGCTTCCGAATTCGCCCAAGATTCTGCAAAAGGTATGCCTGCCATGGAGGAGAGGAGAGCTTTTAAACTTACGACATCTTCTTTAAACAAACGCGCTGGAGATTTAAACCCGTGCAAACCTTATTTACTGTTTGCTTTCCTATCGAGCTGACAAGAAGACACTCCAAGTGGACAATCCGGCATATCTCCTGCCTTTTCTGCCTGTTTTGTAAGGAAAATTGCCTACATTTGTATCCATTTCAAGCAAACTGCAGATGAAACCCTTTTTATATCAAATAGCCGAGTTGTTTTATACGACTTATGGAGCGGAAGTTAGCCAGCTGACTTTCGTCTTCCCCAACCGACGTGCCGGATTGTTCTTCCAGAAATACTTGGCGAGCCTGTCCGAACGTCCGTTATTCTCTCCGAAGATTGCTACTATTCATGACCTTTTCATGCAGCTATCGGGTAAGCAGGCAGCAGATCGTATTCGTATGCTGTTTAAACTCTATGAACTGTATAAGAAGCGGAGTGGCTCAACCGAATCGTTCGACGAATTCCTCTATTGGGGCGAAATGCTCTTGAACGATTTCGACGATGTAGATAAATATATGGTAGACGCGCGGATGCTTTTCCGCAACCTTGCCGACTTGAAAGAGCTGGACGAAGGACTGGATTTCCTATCGGAAGAGCAAGTGGCCGCTATCCGCATGTTCTGGTCGTCATTTTATCCGCGACATGATACGCCGAATCAACAGCATTTCCTCGAACTGTGGGAAATCTTGTTCGATTTGTATTCCGGACTCCGTACCTCGCTCGCCGACGAAGGCTATGGTTACGAAGGTATGATATTCCGTGAAGTCGTGGAGCAATTGGAACGGGATACTACGGTAGAACTTCCTTTTCGACAGGTGGTTTTTGTGGGTTTAAATGCGTTGTCTGTTTCGGAAGAACGGTTATTGTCTGCGTTGCAACGGCGTGGCGTGGCGGATTTCTATTGGGATTATGATTCACTCTTCGTACGAGATAAGGACAACCGTGCCTCTTTTTTTGTCGAACGGAATATTCGCCTTTTCCCTTCGCGTATGTCACTGTCGAAAGAGGAGGTTGTTAATCCGTCGATTCGCGTTGTGGGCATTCCATCGGGTGTCGGACAGGCTAAACAGGCATACCGCGAATTGGAACACTGGATGTCGCAAGGATTCAACGAAGAGGCGGCATTGCGGACAGCCATTGTTCTTCCCGACGAACAATTACTTATCCCTGTCTTGAACTCCATCCCCGAGTCTATCCGGCATATCAACGTAACGATGGGATATCCGTTGGCAGGAACGCCCGTTGCATCGCTTATGGAACAACTCTTGTCACTACAGCAAAACATACGGTATCGCGAGGGGCAACCTATGTATTACTTCCGAGATGTGCTTCCGCTCTTGAACCATCCCTACGTACGAGCGGCTCGTTCGGAACGTGTTGCGATGTGGATCCAACAGATTACAGCCGAAAATCGTATCTATATATATCCTGAAGAGGCGGTAGACGATGCCTTCCTTTCTGTTCTCTTCGAACCTATCCGGGATGCGAACGCCTTTTCGGATTATTTGATTCGGGTATTGGAGGTTTTGAATCGCCAATTGCGTGCGGCGGAGGAAGAAGACGAAGGAAACGAGGATAAAACCCAAAGCGTGCGTGATATCGAACAGGAGTTTGTCTTCCATTATTTTGCGACGGTGAACCGTCTGAAGGAGGTCATGCGTGAGGCTCATGTTGAAATGCGACTCGATACCTATTTCCGACTCTTAAAGAAGATGGTCGATTTGGTCACTATACCCTTTGAAGGCGAGCCCTTATCGGGTCTACAGGTAATGGGTGTCTTAGAAACACGAGCTCTCGATTTTGACCGCCTTATCGTCCTCTCGATGAATGAAGGTATATTTCCGGCGAAGCGGGCTGCCAATACGTTTATTCCTTATAACCTACGTCGTGGTTTTGGTCTTCCTACCTATGAACACCAGGATAGCATCTGGGCGTACCATTTTTACCGCCTTGTCTATCGGGCCCGCGAAGTTGTGTTGCTTTATGATACCCGGAGTACGGGGTTGCAAACGGGTGAGGTCAGTCGCTTTATCTACCAGCTTCGATATCACTACCGTTTCCCGTTGCGCGAACAATTGGTGGTGTATGATGTATCCTCGTCAGCCGTACCCCCCATTACCGTGGTCAAGGATGATGCCATCCAATGTAGGCTGGCTGCTTTCCACGAGGGGGGCGGACGGGGGCTTTCCGCGAGTGCCATCAATACCTATCTGGATTGTCCACTTCGCTTCTACTTTGAATATGTCTTACAGATGCAGGAAGAGGAGGAGATTAGCGAGACGATTGAAAGTAATACGTTTGGAAGTATCCTACATAAGGTGATGGAGGAGTTATACGCCTCTTTTCGGGGTCGCACGGTGACGGCTGATGTGCTTAAACAGTGTCGGGCGAATCGTCCGCTCCTCACGGGGACCATTGCACGTGCGTTTGCTGAGGTCTTTTTCCATACGGAGACGGTGCGAACCCTCGAAGGACAGAACTTCTTGGTAGGCGAGATGATTCGCAAGTATGTGGAGCGGATATTGGAACGAGACGTCTCGTGGGCTCCCTTCCGGTATCTGGATTCGGAACGGCCGATCCAGGCCCTGTTTCCATTAGGTGATGGGACACGCGTCCAGCTGAAAGGATTCATTGACCGCATAGATGCCCCTGCGTCCATTCTCCGCATTATAGACTACAAGACGGGGAGCGGTACGTTGGTTTTCGAGTCTATCGCTTCTCTGTTTGATAGCACGCTCGCCGAACGTCCGAAGGCAGTCTTGCAGGTCTTCCTTTATGCATGGATGTATCGCCGCCAATCGGATTACCCGGGGTTGCCTATCCAACCGTCTATCTATTATACCAAGGCACTGTTTCAAGATGATTTCGAACCAGCTGTATTGCACCACGTATCCCGTGGTCAGACAGAGCGGGTAGAAGATTTTGCAGCTTATGAGCCTGAGTTTGAAGAGGCGCTCCGTTCCTGCTTGGATGAATTGTTTAATCCTTCCGTTCCCTTTACACAAACCGCTACAGGAAAAGCCTGTGGTTATTGTCCATTCGCTTGTATTTGCGGGAAATAAAACCCTTGTTTTAAGATACATAAGATTTGAAAAGGATGCTTTTAGAAGGCATCCTTTTTTATTTTTTAAAATCATATAGCTTAAATAACTGATGGTTTCTTTTGCCATTTGAAATCAAGGTGCAAAAAGAACTATCAATTATTTTTGCACTTTGAAATTAATTGGCAAAATAAACTCTTGGTTATTTTTGCTATTTAAAATCAAACGGCAAAATATACCATAGGTTGTTTTTGCATTTTGAAATCAAGCAGCAAAATATACTATAGGTTATTTTGACTGCTTGAAATTAAAAAGCAAAAGAATTTATTGTATAATTAGAATGAAATAACTATATTTGCCCAAAAGAATAGGTATGGAACATATTAAATTTAAACAGGTATCTATCGAAGATATCTATACATCAATTATAAAAGCTACACGCGTGATAGATGACCGTGGATGGACAGGAATGCAACCTGTAGCAAGTAAGCGTATAGATACGGGTAATGAATTTATGGATGCCATAGGGAAACTGTTGGCGGAAAATTGTCATATACGTACTTATGAATTGGCTCAATCAATAGGCGTAAGCAAGGCTGTCTTAAATGGTATGTTGATGCTATTTACTGGGATGATGACCGAAGAGTTGCTGCTGGCCTATCGCCTGATGCGGGTTAAAGAATGGTTAGCTTATACGGGCGTATCGATAGACGAGGCTGCCGCACGTTCCGGATTTACCTCCCAATCTATCTTAGGCCGTGTATTCCAACGAAAACTAAAGACGACACCCGCAAAATACCGGAATACGCATCGCCCGGAGAATTTCCGCGAACTGTATCAATGGGAAGAATAGGAGGAAGGATTTAGAAATTAAATCCCAACGAGAAGCTAAGCAGATTGGTACGACGTTCGTAGAGGAGTATATGCGTGGTAGAAGAGGCGGCATCATCGAGTGCGAAAGTCGAACGTATGTTATGCAAACCAAACTCATAAGAGAAATCGAGGAACAACCGGCCGATGGTGACCCCTACGGCCGCGACGAAGTTCAATCCATAAGGGATATTGTTCCCCTCAAAATGGAAACCGGAAGCCACACCCTCAAATTGATAGTCGCTCCGGTATTGATAGATACCCTTCGGCCCGAACTTGACGTTAAGTCCGTAAGGCGACTCGCGCACGAGGTGATAGCCAATCAGCACCGGTACTTCCAGTGAGTTAATCTCTTCCTCCAGACTGCCGCCCGGCAAAATAGCCTCGCTGCCTGTCGTCTCCGGGAGGCTAAAATGCACTTCGGTGTGGGTGCGGTACCAACTGGCGCTTGGCTGGATGAAAAAGCGGTTGAAGTTGATGGAAACCGTAATAGCCGCCAGATACCCCACCCGATAATGAACGCGCCGATGCGGGATGTCAACCCCGTCGAGCGTGAAAGTATGGATGATAGGAAAGGCAGAGTTGAAGCCTACACGTGCGCTGATATCGAAAGGCTGCTCATGCGCTTGCATAATGCCTTGCGCCGAAGCCGACATCCCGGTAAGCCACAAGCAACCGATGACAATCCATCCCTTCATCCGCCGTCATTTCTTTTTGCGGACCGACCAGCCGAACTTGCCAATCGCGTCGCCTAATGTAAAATAATTTCCGTGTGAGTAAGCAATGAGGTGTGCTTGCTTCAAATCGAACGCGCCCGTATCGGCATCCAGGAATTTATCGTCTGCCAAGACATTCACTACATCGGCTATAAACATGTCGTGGCTACCGAGCGAAAGAATTTCCCGTACGCGACACTCAATAGAAAGGGGCGATTCCTCGATAATCGGTGCGTGAACCACGGATGCCCGACCCGGCGTGAGATGCATCTCGTCGAACTTCCGATGGTCTCGCCCCGACGTGACACCGCACCAGTCCGTAGCATACGCCATCTCTTCAGTCGTAAGATTGATAACGAACTCCATTTCCCGCTTCAAAATGGGATAGGAGAACCGTTCCGGACGTACCGAGATATAGCACATCGGCGGGTTGGTACAGATTGTACCCACCCACGCGACGGTAATGATATTGAAATCTTCTGGAGAGCTTCCGCAACTCACCATCACAGCGGGTAGCGGATAAATCATCGTACCAGGTTTCCAGCTATGTTTCATACGAGAGGAAATTGTCCGTTTATTTGATAATAATGTCGTCCTTATTGATTTTCCGCTCGCAATAGTGGCATTTGATGGTACCAGCCTCCTTATCGATGACTTCGAAGCGAGTAGCCATCGGTTCGTTGTTTGTAATGCACTTCGGATTATTGCATTTTACGAGACCAATGAGTTCGTCCGGAAGCGATACGCGTTTCTTTTCCACTACTTCATAATTACGGATAATGTTGAGTATGACGTTCGGAGCCACGAGGGCGATGCGACTGATTTCATCGTCATCAAAGAACTTATCGGAAATCTTAATCATACCTTTTCGTCCGCACTTGCGACTCGGTAGGTTGTTGGCAATCGTGATAGTAGCTTCCATCTTGTCTAACTCGAGGAGCGTAGCCACCTTGAAGAGTTCTGTCGGCGGAATATGGTCGATGACGGTACCGTTCTCGATAGCGGCCACCTGCAATTCTTTGTTATTCTTTAGAGCTGACATGTGTTTATATTCGTATTACAATTACAAATTAATATTCAAGACATCACAAATAATAGCTTCACGGGCAAAGAGACCGTTGTGTGCTTGCTGGATATAGTAGGCTTTCGGGTTATCGTCTACGTCGTAAGCAATTTCGTTCACGCGGGGCAATGGATGCAAAATCCGCAAGTTTTCTTTGCTATTGGCCAGCATTGAGTTTTTCAGGATATACACATTCTTTACCCGTTCGTACTCTTCGAGGTCGGTGAAGCGCTCTCGTTGTACGCGCGTCATATAAAGTATATCGCTCTGGTTGATGATATCTTCCGTAAACGCCGTATGCTCGTAATAGCGGATGCCGTGTTCATCGCAGAAGTTCTTTTGCTCGTCAGGCATGCGCAGCTCATTAGGTGCTACGAAATGGAACGTCGGGTTGAAGTGCGACATCCCGACAATCAGCGAATGCACCGTGCGTCCATACTTCAAATCGCCCACCATCGTGATGGTCAAATCCTCCAGTTTCCCTTGTGTCTTGCGGATGGAATAGAGGTCGAGCATCGTTTGCGAAGGATGCTGGTTAGCTCCATCGCCCGCATTGATGATAGGAATATTGGTTACTTCCGATGCATACCGCGCAGCTCCTTCGAGGTAATGGCGCATGATAATCAAATCCGCGTAGTTGCTCACCATAAGAATGGTGTCTTTCAGCGTTTCTCCCTTCGAAGAACTGGTCGTGGAGGCATCTTGGAAACCGATGACACGTCCTCCTAAGCGGTTGACTGCCGTTTCAAAACTCAATCGTGTGCGCGTAGAAGGTTCGAAGAACAACGTAGCCGCTACTTTCCCTTCAAGCAAACGCCTGTTGGGATTCGCTTCAAACTTTTCCGCGTTATCTAAAATACGAAGAATGTCTTCCTTTGTACATTCTTGGATGGATACAAAACTTTTACTTCTCATATAGGTGTATATTCTGTCATTATACTACGCGAAGATAAATAAACATTTTCAAAATGTCAAACGCTTGTGGACGATATTTTCGTCCTTCGAAGCTAAATGATTGGTTTATGCCTATATTCGTTTGCATTTATCGTTATATTCATTTTCGATTATGCCTATGGCCGTCGCATAATACGGCGGAAATCCTGCACGATTTGCGTACCCATGTTAATACGTGTACTATCAACCTTTCGGATTTCGACCGGTGTTACGGCATCTTTGTATTTGGCTTTGCCAATACGTATCTTCATATCGTCGAGCGTCCCACTGATGTTTACCCCAGCTTTGAACGGTAAAGGCGATTTCAGAATGGAGATATGGTAATCGAAATTCATGTTCAAATCCTGCGTTCCGCCTACAGCTGCCCGGTATCGGTCGATTTCTACCAAGAAAGGATATACCGTCACGTTGCCATTATCCACGGTTATGTTGGCCGATATATGGTCGAATACGTTTCGTTCCTTATTCTTAAACATCAATTTTTTCGAGATTTCGGCAAAGGTTTCGCCATCCATTAACACCAAACTATCGCCTTGCAGGTTGATAGCCGAACGAAGCGTCGGAATTTGAATATTCAAAAGAGAGTCAATATCCGACTCAGCCGCCACATCGAAGTTCACATATCCTTTAAAAGAACGTAACATGGGCACCATTGAATCCAATGCAGGGATGAAATCTACCAGTTTTCCGATATTGACATCCTTCAATCGCAAGTCAAACCCTACGTAACCTTTTTCTTTTTTAGCGGCTTGATATACCAAGGTCGATTTCATCGTGGCTCCATCCAATCCTATCATGCTTAATTCCTTCAGGTGCATCGCTTGATTGCGAATATCTACAGCTCCATGTACATTCTCAAACAACATCCGGCCATAACGTACCCGTTTTAAGTTCGTTTGGAGTTCAAAATTCCACGTAGGCGGAATAACAAACAAACTCAACGTAGTGGCGGCCGTATCGATAGCTTCTACTTCGGCAGAATCTCCCGGTGTCGAGAAAGCACGAAGGAGTTGGTTGCAATTAAGGTTGTTTGATGATATTTCCAAATTCGCCTTCAATACCGTATTTTTCTTCAATGCCCGGTATAAATCGTGTACCGCACCGCTGGCCGTCAAATCTGAACGGCCGATACGCATAGTAGCATTCCGGAGCGTAATCTGACGATTTCCCACCGTTAAGGCGGTTTTCTCCATCACTACCGGTAATGCTAATTGAGGCGTACGGAGCTTTAACCTATTAAATCCAATGATACCTTTTGGAAGCCAAAACGAATCGCGTACTTGTTCGGCTTCGACGGCAAATCCTGCCTTATTCATCCCGGCATTCAAATCGCTTATCCGGCAGAAGAAGGTATCGGCTTGAAGGGAAAGATTCACCTTCGGACGAAGCGGATTACGAGGGGCAGGCTGGAGATGCACGTTAATGGTTGTCTTCTTGCAAAAGACTTTCATCGTATCGGTCATGGAGGCTTTGAGGCGGTCCATCGTCATGCGGCATTCTAAATCAACGATACGTGTGGTATCTTGAGGATTAGTCGTCTTTACTTGCGCCGAAAACTTATCGAGGGCGGCATCTATTTCTCCGTAATGCAGCTTTAATTGGCGAATTTCCCCTTTCGCGCCTAACGATTCATTGCCGAAGAACCCCAGCGAAGCATCACCCGTAAACTCGAAGTCGCGTACTGAGTCGCGCAAAGCCAACCCTTCCATATTTAACTTCCCGCCTATTTTCATTCGTCCCAAGTCTTTGTTTCGAATGGATGAAAGTTTACATTTCAGACGGATATCTGCATCCATCTTACCTTCTATCTTGACGCCTTCCTGAAGTGGGAAGGTCTGTGCAAGAGCTGTCATATCAATAGTAGACTTGGTATTAAGGGTAATGCGTGGATCTCCTAACAAATCCTCCACCAAAGCATCGGCTAAGATATCTGTATGAGCTCCTTGGAAGCGAAATATTTTCAAGTCTGCAAACGAAGGTTGGCGGCGCATCAAATCCAATTCTCCGTAAAAGTCGGCCGTAATGTTATCAATTCCATACGGAAGTCGGTCGTATTTGGCCGAGGCCTCGTTGATTTGTACCTTGAGCGTAGCCAAGGGCATTTGTTTTTTTCCATATAATCCTTTGAGCGTCCCTTCGAGTTTCACTTCTCCTTGGGCGGAAACCTCTTCTTTTTTTAGGATGGATTCCGGAATCATGGCGAGTACTGTCTCGAGCGAAGGGGCATGTAACCCGTATTTCAAGTTCACGTTCAACGCTTTCTGAAGCGTATCGCGCTGAACTGTCCCGTTGATATCTAGGTCTATGCCATTGACCGTAAAACGTGTGTCTTTTAAAGCTAACAGATGCAACCGGCGAATCATGGCAATCTTCGTATTGATGCGCGTCGAAATACGATGTAATAACAACTGCCCGTTTTGCCAAAAGATAACATTCTTATTATCAAACTCCAGCCCCAAAAGCGAGCGTCCTTTTTGGAGGGAAGCACGAAGCTGGAGATTAGCGTCGTCGAGGCGGGCATAAAGATGCGTATTCCGGTCGTCGAACGTTAAGTTAGTGTGGCGAAAGGCAATACGACGAATGTCAATACCACCCGGAAGCGTGAAGGATGTCGTATCGGTGTGTGCCTTTTCCGTTGTGTCGCTCGGTGCTATATCCCAGTTCGAAATACCTTCCGGACTGGTATAAGCATACACCGAGACACTGTCCAAGAGGAGGTAATGCAGGCTTATCTTTTGCTTTTCGAGGTAATCGATGGGATTAACCACGAGGACACATTTCTTGAACGAGAGGAGCGAATCGGTTTTTTGCCATAATGTATCGCGAATCGCCTTTGATACCAAAGTACCATCCGTTAGCTTCAGGCCGAAACGTGGGAAAGTAGAGAAGAATGTCAGTTCAACGCTCTGCATGTCTAGCTTCGCATCCAATGTTTTGTTTGCCGTATTGACTACAACCGGCGTTAACCGTTCGGGCGTAAATATGAAATGAATGGCAAAAGCAATGACCGCTATTATAATAAGGAATAAAGAAAGAAGGGAAATAGCGGTTATCTTAATCGTTTTTTTTATAGTCTTGTTCATTTTTGTTTTGTTTTTCATTTTTCCACTCCAAAGGTAGCGATAAATCAAATGCATTGTACTTCGCAAAGGCAGAAAAAGTCAACCTATTTTCCAATAGAGGGTAGAAAAATCCGGTATGTATCGGTCTAAAATTCAAAATAAGGCGAGAAAACTTCCGATAGTGACTATAAATTCTTTACGTATCGTCGATGTTTTTATATCTTTAGCCTAAAGATACACAAATATCGACGATATGTATACAAATATCGACGATATTTGAAGAATTGTTCGGTAGTTTATGAAGTTTTTCCGCCTCGTTTGGAAGTTTAGCCGGGCAGATTCATTCGTTTTCTCCTGAGATTTTTTCAACGCAGACTTTGTCATGTCAAAAGAATACATTACCTTTGCGCCCGAAAATCAAATACAAAAAGCTTATTAAATTATTATTTCAAAATGGCAACAAGAATTAGATTGCAAAGACACGGTCGTAAAGGTTATGCCTTTTATCAGATTGTAGTCGCAGACAGCAGGGCTCCACGTGATGGAAAGTTTATTGAGAGGATAGGTTCTTATAATCCGAACACTAATCCTGCTACAGTAGATTTGAAATTTGACAGAGCGTTGTATTGGATGCAGGTGGGTGCGCAACCTACAGATACAGTTCGTAATATCCTTTCTCGCGAAGGCGTTTGCTTGAAGAAGCATTTGTTGGAAGGTGTGAAGAAAGGTGCATTCGACGAAGCAAAGGCAGAAGAGAAATTCCAAGTATGGAAACAGGCAAAGCAAGCTGCTTTGGAAGCTGTTCGTACAAAGGATGCTGATGCTGTAAAGGCTGTAAAGAGCGCACGGTTGGAAGCTGAGAAGGAAGTCAACAAGGTGAAAGCAGAAGCATTGGCTCAGAAACGTGCTGAAAAAGCTGCTGCTGAAGCTGCGAAACAAGCAGAAGCTGCTGCTGCTGCAAATGCAGAAAACGCAGAAAACACGGCGACTGAAGAAGCTCCAGCTCAAAGTGCAGAATAATTCTCGCGAATTAAAAAGAAATGGAAAGCTGCCCCTTCCACGAAAAGGGGTGGCTTTTTTTATCGAATAAAAGGTATGGCAAAGACGAAGACGGTATATATATGCTCGAATTGCGGGGCGGATTCTCCGAAATGGTTGGGGAAATGTCCGAATTGCGGGGAATGGAATACGTACGTAGAAGAGGTTGTAGCCAAGGAAACACCTGTTGCCCGACGCCTATCTTCGCAGCATTTAGGAGGAAAGGAGACTTCACGCCCGACGCTTCTTCGCGATATTACGGCGGAAAAGGAGGAACGGCTTGATTTGCAAGATGCCGAATTAAACCGCGTCTTAGGGGGTGGTTTGGTGAAGGGTTCGTTGGTACTGATAGGAGGGGAACCCGGCATCGGGAAATCAACCTTGGTATTGCAAACCGTTTTAAAGCTATCCGATCGGAAGATTCTTTACGTTTCGGGCGAAGAAAGCAGCCGCCAACTCAAGATGCGCGCCGAACGCTTGGCGAAGAAAAACGGACTTGGAGTCGAAGACTTTGATTCGCTCTTCATCCTTTGCGAAACCAACTTAGAACAGATATTGATACAGGCTGCCAACGTATGTCCGGATGTGATGATTATTGACTCCATTCAAACCATTGCTACGGAACAGGCCGAATCTTCGCCCGGTAGTATCACCCAAGTTCGTGAATGCAGTGCGGCTCTTTTGAAGTTTGCTAAAGAGAGCGGAACGCCTGTTCTTCTCATCGGACATATCAACAAAGAGGGAAGTATTGCCGGTCCGAAAGTGTTAGAGCACATCGTAGATACCGTTCTCCAATTCGAGGGCGACCCGCACTATATGTACCGTATTCTTCGAAGCATCAAGAATCGTTTTGGAAGTACGGCTGAGCTGGGAATCTATGAAATGCGCCAAGAAGGGCTGCGCGAGGTAAGCAATCCTTCGGAATTATTATTAACGCAAAACCACGAAGGGTTAAGTGGGGTGGCCATCGCAGCAGCTATCGAAGGTATCCGTCCTTTCCTAATCGAGACGCAAGCCTTGGTAAGCTCGGCCGTCTATGGAACACCTCAACGGAGTGCAACTGGTTTTGATATCCGGCGCATGAACATGCTCCTCGCCGTATTGGAGAAACGAGCCGGTTTCAAGCTTGCACAGAAAGATGTTTTTTTGAATATCGCCGGCGGATTAAAGGTGAACGACCCGGCTATTGATTTGGCTGTCTTGAGTGCGGTACTTTCCTCCAGTTTAGATATTACGATTGAACCGGGCGTATGTATGGCGGGAGAAATAGGATTGTCGGGTGAAATTCGTCCGGTCAACCGCATCGAACAGCGTATCTTGGAGGCCGAGAAGTTGGGATTTGCACGTATCTTGATTCCACACAATAATTTGAAGGGGTTCGATGCGTCGCGTTGCCAAATCCAGATTGTACAAGTACGCAAAGTAGAGGAGGCTTTCCGGCAATTGTTTGGCTAATTTCATTGAGAGAAGATACAAGAGTATGATACGAGAAATACAATTACGCCTTTTACCTGAAGAAGCGACTTGCGAGGCATCGCTCAAAACCGTAGTGGCACGCGAGACGGGCGTGAAGACAGATGACATCCAAGCTGTGCGTATCCTGAAGCGTTCGATTGACGCGCGCCAACGGACAGTTTTTGTCAATCTGAAAATTCGTGCGTTTATCCACGAACTGCCTACCGAACCTGAGTTCGAACCGATAGAGTATCCGGATGTCTCTAAAGGGAAACGGGTAATTGTTGTCGGGGCGGGTCCGGGTGGATTGTTTGCGGCATTGCGGTTAATTGAATTGGGGTTGCGTCCAATTGTCGTCGAGCGCGGTAAGGATGTCCGTGCACGTAAACGGGATATTGCCCGCATCTCGCGCGAACAGTCGGTCGATCCGGAGTCGAACTATAGCTTCGGAGAAGGTGGGGCAGGTGCCTATTCTGACGGAAAGCTCTATACGCGAAGTAAGAAACGGGGATCTGTCGAAAAAATCCTTCGTGTCTTTTGTCAACATGGTGCAAGTCCTTCCATTTTAGCGGATGCACATCCGCATATCGGAACGGATAAATTGCCGCGTGTCATCGAACAGATGCGTGCCCAAATCCTCCGTTCGGGCGGAGAAGTGCATTTCCAAACCCGAATGGAGCGTTTCCTCCTTCGGGGCGAAGAGGTGGTAGGGATTGAGACACACACGGGACAATGTTTCGAGGGTCCAGTTATTTTAGCGACGGGCCATTCGGCACGTGATGTCTATCGCTATCTGTATGCTTCGCGTATCGCTATTGAGGCCAAAGGGATTGCGGTAGGCGTTCGTCTGGAGCATCCGCAGGCACTTATCGATCGGATACAATATCATCGGCTGGATGCTAGGAAGTATCTTCCAGCAGCGGAATATAGTTTCGTAGCGCAATCAGGTGGACGGGGTGTGTATAGTTTCTGCATGTGTCCAGGTGGATTCATTGTCCCGGCGGCGAGCGGTCCGGAACAAATCGTGGTAAATGGTATGTCACCTTCTACACGCGGTTCCCGCTGGGCCAATTCAGGCATGGTAGTTGAGCTTCATCCCGAAGATATTCCAACTATTTATTCGGAAATTTCCGCCTCTTCACCACTATGCGTCCTCCAGTTTCAGGAACAATTGGAACGGATGTGTTGGACGAATGGACATCGGCAAGTGGCGCCAGCCCAGCGGATGGAAGATTTCGTTCACAAGCGTTTGTCTTCCAATTTGCCGTCTTGTTCTTATACGCCTGGAGTGCTTTCCTCGCCACTTCACCACTGGATGCCGGCGTTCGTCGCCGACCGTCTTCGCGAAGGTTTCCTCCGTTTCGGCAAAATGTCGCGTGGTTTCTTGACGAACGAAGCCTTGATGGTGGGTGTTGAGACTCGTACATCAGCTCCTGTACGTATCCTTCGAGGTGCGAATTTACAGCACGTTGTGCTGCGCGGCCTTTTTCCCTGTGGAGAAGGTGCAGGCTATGCAGGCGGTATTGTCTCGGCTGCTATCGACGGCGAGCGATGTGCCGAGAGCGTAGCAGTGTTCTTTTCCTGATTCCCATCAGGATCCTTTCTTTATTTTAATTCAAAAATGATTTTCTAAACCCTTTAGAAAGTATACCCAAAAGGAATTGGAAGTAGGAAAAGATACCGGATGGATTTAATTATGGATGGGAAGCCATTCCCAAAGCCAAGAGGGGATTAGCCGCCAACAGAATACAAGAAGACGATAGCGTGCGTCGATCACGAGGCGACGGCGTTTGTGTAGAATGGCATGAAAAATACCACGGGCGACACGCTCAGGACGCATGAGCATTGGATAAATCCCACCACGAAGCAGTTCGGTATCGACGAAGCCGGGACGGATATCGGTGAAATAGATGGAAAGATGTTGCATATGCGCCAGTTGAGCTAGTGCGTCGAGATAACAATTCTGGAAACATTTCGTAGCGGAATAAGAGGGAGCGACGCCCAATCCCTTCGTACCGGCAATGGAACTCACGACAGCAATATGCCCTTCACCTTGAGCTCGGAAATAATCCCATGCCGTACAAAGCATCCGCGCAAAACCTTCGACATTGGTACGGATGGTAGCCAGTTCGATGCTTGGAAGCAAGGCCGCGTTCTGACTCCCGACACCGGAACAAAGCAGGAAAACATCCATGCCATGCATTAACTGAATCAAAGCATGGAAACGATCCGGCGCATCAGGTTGGGTAATGTCTATCGTTTCGGCAAATACCCGTTCTGGCGCAAGATCACGAAGTTCCTCCAGTTTTTCCTTTCGACGGCCCGCCACGCCAACTGTCCAACCCTTTTCGATGAAAAGAAGAGCAGTTGCACGTCCGATACCCGACGTAGCACCTATAATCATAATGCGCTTCATTGTATATAATGATTATATCGTTCAAAGAAACGGCGGAATACATTCCATCTCAACAAGACTTTTTCAAAGAGGAAAATGCCGATAATGGCACATCCGATGCCCAGCAATACGTCGATAATATAATGATGTCCAGAATAGACGGCTGTGAACCAAATACCCGCGAGGATAGTGGCAAACAAGGCAATCAACGCCGGATGGCTTTTGCGGACAATTGAATAGTAGAGTGGAATCACCATGTACGCGGAGTGAAGCGAAGGTACCGCCGCGAAAACGTTCGCATTTCGACTGTATATCGAACTGAAGACATTAAGCCCCGTGACGGCATCGAAACGAGCCAACCCGGCCGTCTCACCCGGCGTATTCAAAACAGGCTCAAAGCCATGCAACATCACGTACCAAGGCGGAGCAGCCGGATGGATGTAATAGCCGATGAATCCGATGAAATTCACCAATAGAAAAACCAATGCTGTCTTCAGGTACAATTCTCGTTCGCCCTTCAAGTAAAGCCAGACGCCAAAGAGAATAGGGACAGGTACCCAACACAGGTAAAAAATACCTGATAGGAAATCCATAACTTTCCAATTGTGAATGGCGAAGAACTCGTTAGGCGTAAGGATTTGCCCGTTCGTTTGGATACCAAAGAGATGTTTTTCTGCTTCGTATAGCCCTTTTACGTCAATAGGGTTCACTTCATAGTTCGGGAAGACGCGCATCCAATCGTACGAGATAGCGAAAACCATGAACGGAAGTAACGCAATGGCCAATTTACGCGTGATTTTACTGGCAAAAAACAACGCGAGGAATAATGCCATGAGTGCAAAATGCTCGAAGCGAAGCCCGATGAAAAATCCGGTCGTCAAGAAAAACAATACGACGCCACAAGCGACTATCAATGTTTCTTTTCGTGTAGGAAAGTTCATACGCACGTTTATTTGTTTCCCATCGTTTTCATGACCTTATGGCAATGACGCAGGCGCCCGAAAGCCGTGATGTTGGCGAAAATAGCGACAATAGCTAAAGGAATTACTAAGATTAATATCGGGTCGAATGCAGGCATCGATCCGGCAAAATAGGCATAAATTCCGCAACCTAATGCACCAAGAGCGGTTAAAACAACTCGTTCGGGGCGTTGCATCAAACCTACTTTGCATTCGATGTCTAATCCTTCGGCACGGGCTCGAACATAGCTTACCATCAACGAACCAATCAAAGCGACAAAGGCGATGATGGAACTCACTAAGTACCCATGAAGCATCAAATAGTAGCAAATCCCAAAGAAGGTAATTAATTCGCTATAACGGTCGAGGACTGAATCATAAAGCGCACCGAATGTCGATTTCATATTTCCAATGCGAGCTACTTGCCCGTCCATCATATCAAACAAACCGGCGAAAAGGATAATGCCGCCCGCCCAACCGATGTAGGAATAATTATTGGCCTCTGCTTCAAATCCGCCATAAATCAATACACACGCGGCTACGATATTCAGCAACAAGCCTGTCGTAGTGACCACATTGGGTGTGATGCCGATCTTTATCATCCCATGAACCGTGGGGTTAATGATTTTGTAGATGGTCTGTTGCAACCAATCTCTTGTTGTCTTAAAACTCATGTCTTTTCTCTATTTATCTTACTTTTACTTTTTCTATTTCCGTTTCAAGTGGAAGGGATTTACGTCGGAGAAAAATCGGACGCCGGATTTTGCAATCCCGATAGACAAAATTCCGGTGCAGGCTATAGTTCCAAAACCATCCAACCAGCAATGAAACCACCACCTTACATACGATGAACAAATCATCGAACACGTGCGAGAGCGTTTGTTGTACCCAAGGAACTCGTTGGATGGATTCCGTCAATCCATATACACCCCACGTATTCAAGCCAATACTTCCAAACCAAACCAAAATGTATTTAATAACGACGTATTTCTTCTTGCAATCTTTCGCTTTAAAGGTCCAGTAATAATTTACAATACAATTGACGATACCACCCGATACGGAACCTAAACTGGTCGCATAGACATAATACATATCGAATAGTTTGGCGAGCAGAATCGTCACTAAGAAGTCCACGAAACTGGATACCTGCGAGGAGAATTGCGCTCGCAGGAACATAAAGAAGCCCTCCTTTTTCAGGAGTTTCTTCGGTAGTCTTTTTATCCAGCAAAACATCTTATGCCTATTAATATAATTAAACTATAAATACCTGCCAATATATCATCCATCATAATGCCTAAGCCTCCTTCCAAACGTTCCATGCGCCGCACGCCAAGAGGCTTTACGATATCAAAGAAACGGAAAAGCACAAATGCGCCAAGGGCATACCACCCACGCGCTTCGCCTTCAGGAGCGGCCAAGAGCGGAATCCATACGCCTACCATTTCATCAATAACGACTTTCGAAGGATCTTTGCCCCATACCTGCTCGGCCTTCCCCGCCGATACGATGCCCAATGCCGTAAATAGGAGGACACATACCCCTGTTGCCCACATTACTGCCTCATACGGCAGAAACAAAGAGGCCACACCCCACATGACGCACGCCAACAACGCGCCCGCCGTGCCTGGTGCCACCGGTGAAAAGCCCGAACCAAATCCACTGGCAATAAATAGATGGAATTTTGTAACTTGCATGTCTCGTTTTTGTAAAAAACGGTACAAAGATATAGACTTCTTGTATAAAATGTACACTTTTGGCATACGAAAAATGGATTTTCCTCTTAATCTTTTAGGTTCATTTGTCTGAAATTCTCATATAATGGGCGGAAATTCCTTTTTTCACAAGAAAGAAAACTTATGAAAGCAGTAAACAATTCTTTACGTATCGTCGATGTTTGTATAAATATCGACGATATTTGTGTATCTTTAGCCTAAAGATATAAAAATATCGACGATACGTGAAGAATAGGTAAGTGATTAGATAAGTTTTCATCCGTCGAAAAAAACTTTCCGATGGGTATTTTCAAAAATTGGATTGCATATCCGGGAAAAACCATTAAATTTGCAAAAAATGTGAGGCAGAAGCCAGAAAAATCATTGACTAACTATTTTTAGAAAGATGAAAAGAGACAACGTAATTTTCGATATTATCGAAAAAGAACATCAGCGGCAGCTGAAAGGAATTGAGTTGATTGCTTCGGAAAACTTTGTCAGTGAACAAGTCATGCAAGCAATGGGCAGTTGTTTGACTAACAAGTATGCGGAAGGATATCCAGGCAAACGTTATTATGGCGGATGCGAAGTGGTCGACCAAAGCGAAACGATTGCCATCGAACGGCTAAAGAAGTTGTTTAACGCCGAATGGGTAAACGTACAGCCACACTCGGGGGCACAGGCTAATGCAGCTGTATTATTGGCTGTATTGAATCCTGGCGACAAGTTCATGGGATTGAACTTGGCACACGGAGGTCACTTATCGCACGGTTCGGCTGTAAATAGTTCGGGTATTTTGTATCAACCTGTAGCTTATAACGTAAAAGAAGAGACCGGCCGCGTGGATTACGACCAGATGGAAGAGGTAGCGCTTCGCGAACATCCTAAATTAATTATTGGTGGAGGTTCAGCCTATTCGCGCGAATGGGATTATAAGCGGATGCGCGAGATTGCCGATAAGGTGGGTGCTTTATTGATGGTAGATATGGCACATCCAGCAGGGTTGATTGCGGCAGGCTTATTGAATAATCCGTTGGAATACGCGCATATCGTAACCTCTACAACGCACAAAACACTTCGCGGTCCGCGAGGAGGCATTATCTTGTTAGGGAAAGACTTTGAAAATCCATGGGGAAAGACGACACCGAAGGGGCAAATCAAGATGATGTCCCAATTGTTGGATTCGGCGGTTTTCCCAGGTATCCAAGGTGGTCCGTTAGAGCATGTGATTGCCGCTAAAGCCGTAGCCTTTGGCGAAGCATTGGAACCAGAATACAAAATATATCAGACGCAAGTAAAGAAGAATGCAGCGGCCATGGCGCAAGCATTTATAGATAAGGGCTATAAGATTATTTCTGGCGGAACAGACAACCACAGTATGTTAATAGACCTGCGTACGAAATTCCCCGACCTGACCGGAAAAGTGGCAGAGAAGGCTTTGGTTTCGGCCGACATCACAGTCAATAAGAACATGGTACCGTTTGATAGCCGCTCGGCTTTCCAGACTTCCGGTATTCGTATCGGTACGCCAGCTATCACAACACGCGGTGCGAAAGAAGCATTGATGGGCGAGATTGTAGAAATGATTGATACCGTCCTCTCGGCACCTGAATGCGACAAAACAATCGCTTCGGTACGAGAAAAAGTAAATTCAATGATGAAGGAATATCCCCTCTTTGCATGGTAATAAATGAAGAAATTCCTATACATATATAATATATAAGGACAATGAAAAAACTAATAGCAACGGTATGCGCCAGCGTAGCACTTTGTGCGATGACGTCGTGTGCCGGTACGCCGGAAGAGGTGAAGGTGTACAATCAGGGGATTAACGTCATCCCCGCACCGCAGAGTTTGGTGCAACACGACGGTTATTTCAAATTGGGTAACGGCACATCGTTCGGTGCGGCTTCTCCAGAAGCAAAGACCATTGCCGAATTCTTCGCAGCCAAGATGCGGACAGCTACCGGATATAATATCCAAGTGGGCGAAAAGGGTAACATTACCTTAAATCTTGATGCGGCGGCAGACGTGCCCAACGAGGAAGGCTATACATTAGAAGTCACAAACCAAGGAGCTACCGTTACCGCCAAGACGGCTCAAGGTCTCTTTTATGGAATGCAGACTTTCATGCAACTGCTTCCGGCCGAAATTGAAAGCGCTCAAAAGGTGAGTGGCATTGCCTGGCAAGCTCCGCTCGTAAGCGTGAAAGATGCGCCGCGTTTTGGGTATCGAGGCATTCATATCGATCCATGCCGCCATTTCATGCCGATTGAAAATATGAAGAAGTACATTGATGTCCTCTCTTTGTTTAAAATAAACCGCATCCATTGGCACTTGACAGACGACCAAGGCTGGCGTATTGAAATCAAGAAATATCCGAAGCTCCAGGAAATCGCCTCCAAGCGTATCGAAGGAGAGGGGTTTGAACATGGCGGATATTATACCCAAGAGGAAATCAAGGAGGTAGTGAAATATGCTGCCGACCATTTCATCGAAGTCATCCCCGAATTGGAACTTCCGGGACACGAGATGGCGGCTATTGCTGCTTATCCGGAACTTTCATGTAAAGGAGAACCGGGGACGCCGCGTATCATCTGGGGCGTGGAAGATATCGTGATGTGTCCGGGTAAAGAGGACATGTTCAACTTCCTGGAAGATGTGATCGACGAAATGGTACCGCTCTTCCCCAGCGAGTATTTCCATATCGGAGGCGATGAATGTCCGAAAATTAGCTGGAAGGATTGCCCGAAATGCCAAGCACGTATTAAGGCGGAAGGTTTGACGGCCGACAAAAACCATACGGCAGAAGAAAAGCTCCAGAGCTACGTCATCCAGCGTATGGAAAAGTATTTGGAGACAAAAGGCAAGAAAATCATCGGTTGGGACGAAATCCTGGAAGGCGGTTTGGCTCCTTCGGCCACTGTCATGTCTTGGCGTGGTGAAGAGGGCGGTATCGCAGCTGCCTTGATGGACCACAACGTCATCATGACACCGGGTGGAAACGGTATGTACCTGGATGCCTATCAGGGCGACTCGAAAATAGAACCGGTGACAATCGGAGGATATACGCCTCTCGAAAAAACCTACAGTTATAATCCGGTGCCTGATACGCTCGCCTCGATGGGGAAGGGAAATTACGTCTTGGGTGTCCAAGGAAATACCTGGGCGGAATACATGTATACGGAAGAGATTCGCGAATATATGATTTTCCCACGTATTATTGCCGTAGCTGAAATCGGCTGGACAAATCTCGACCGAAAAGATTACAAGGATTTCGAACGTCGTATCGAGAATGCGTACGTCCGCCTCGATGAACATAACATGGGTTATCATATCCCATTGCCCGAACAGCCGAACGGTTCGTGTGATTTCGTAGCCTTTACGGATAAGGCGTCGTTGGAATTCAAGACTTCGCGCCCCGTGAAGATGGTTTACACGCTCGATGGCAGCGAGCCGACCCCTGCTTCTACGGCCTATACGGCGCCGATTGAGATTACGGAAACAACTACGCTTAAAATCGCTTCCGTTTTGCCTTCTGGCAAGATGAGCCGCGTGCGGACCATTCAAGTGGAAAAACAGGCGTTGGCTCCCGCGAAAGAAGTAGAAAAGACAACGCCAGGGCTTACGATGCAGGTATTCGATGGCATGTATCTGAATGTAAAAGATTTGGAAGCTGCCAAAGTGCAACCGAAAGAAACGAAGACTATCAAGTCGACGTTTGAACTCCGCAGCCAGGTGAAGACTTCCGAGTCGATGCGCGGCGTGAAGCAATATGCGGCCATTGCGACGGGTTACGTGAATATCCCGGAAGATGGCGTCTATTATATTTCGTCTGATTTGGAAGAGGTTTGGATAGATGGCAAATTGCTTGTGAACAACGGTGGCGAGGTGAAACGCTTCTCGCGCCATGATAGTTCGGTAGCGTTGGCCAAAGGCTTGCACGAAATCAAGGCTGTCTTCTTGGGCCATATCATCGGTGGTTGGCCTTCGAATTGGAACGACGGCAGCATCAAGCTCCGCAAAGCTGATGCCACGGAATTCACCGCTATTACGCCGGAGATGCTCGTGCATTAAACGGGATAAAACATAGAGACGAAAGTCATTAGATAGGAGGGTGTGTCCCCCTTCGGAAAAGGCCGGTAGGTTATTTTCCGGGAGGTGCGGGACGCACCCTCTTGCTTTTGTACCTGATGAGGGAAAGCCCCCGGCTATGTTTGGAAGCCTGGCGGAAATCTCCGCAAACCTCCCCACGTTGTTGGCAGCTCGTCGGAAATTTCCGAAGACCTCCCCACGTTGTCGGCAGCTCGTCGGAAATCTCCGCAGACCTCCCCACGTTGTCGGCGGCTCGTCGGAAATCTCCGCAAACCTCCCCACGTTGTCGGCGGCTCGTCGGAAATTTCCGCAGACTTCCCCACGTTGTTGGCGGCTCGTCGGAAATTTCCTCAGACTTCCCAGCGTTGTCGGCGGCTCGTCGGAAATTTCCGCAAAACTTTTCAGATCCATTTGTCGAAAAAAAATGTATATTTGCGCATCCCTAACACAAAGCGTATGAAAATATTGGTAATAGAAGACGACCCTTCGTTGCGCGAGGTAATCAAATCGTCGCTCGAAAAGGAACGATATGTGGTGGAAACGGCTGCGGATTATGCGTCGGCCCTTTTTAAGATTGAGGATTACAGCTACGATTGCGTGCTGCTCGACATCATGCTGCCGGGTGGAAGCGGTTTGCAAATCCTGGAAACCCTGAAAAAAGCACGACGGAAAGAGAACGTGATTATCATCTCGGCCAAAGATGCCATCGAAGACAAGGTGAACGGGCTGGACCTGGGTGCCGATGATTACCTGCCTAAGCCTTTCCACCTGGCCGAACTGAATGCGCGCATCAAAAGCGTCATCCGGCGCAACAACCATGGCGGGGAGAGCCGCATCGAACTGGGCAATGTCTGCATCTGCCCGGCGACCTACGAGGTACAAATAGAAGGCAAGCCCATTGAGATGAGCCGCAAAGAATATGACATCCTGCTCTATTTTGTGAATCGGCCGGACCGTCTCATTAATAAACAAACGCTGGCCGAAAGCGTCTGGGGAGACCATATCGACCAAGTGGATAATTTCGATTTCATTTATGCGCAGATAAAAAATGTCCGCAAAAAACTGAAAGAGGGTGGGGCCAACATCGAAATCAAAGCGGTGTACGGCATCGGGTATAAACTGAATACGCATGTGAAATGAAACTGCATTATCGCATCATCGGACGACTTTCGATTGCGCTCATCTTCGTGCTGACGGTATGGGCGGGTTTATTTTATTTTGCCCTGATGGACGAAGTGAATGATGAAGTAGACGATTCGCTGGAGGATTATTCCGAGGTTATCATTACCCGTAAATTGGCAGGCGAACAGCTGCCGTCGCACAATAACGGTTCGAACAACCAATACTACCTGCAAGAGGTCTCTGAAACATACGCCGACGCGCATCCGCACATCGCCTATGCCGACTCGATGGTATTTATAAAGGAGAAAAACGAAACGGAGCCAGCGCGCATTCTCTCGACCATTTTCGAAGACGAGAACGACCATTATTACTTGCTGACCGTTTCGACGCCATCTATCGAGAAGCACGATATGATATTGGCCATTTGGTATTGGATTATGTTTCTATACGGTGCTTTGTTATTGACCATACTGGGTATCAACGTCTGGATTTACCGTCGCAGCATGAAACCGCTCTATATTCTGTTGAATTGGCTCGATAGCTATGTATTGGGGAAAGAGAACCGGCCGCTTGCCAATCCGACGGACATTACTGAATTCCAAAAATTGAACGAGGCACTTCGACGCAGCACGGAAGCAAACGAACGGATTTACGAGCAACAAAAACAATTCATCGGGAACGCATCCCACGAAATGCAAACGCCGATTGCCATCTGCCGGGGTCGCTTGGAGATGCTGATGGAAGATGAATCCCTTACGGAATCCCAGTTGGAGGAATTGGCAAAAATCTACGAGACGCTCGACCATATCACCAAACTCAACAAATCCCTTTTGCTTATCTCGAAAATAGAAAATGGACAATATCCTGAGAGTAGCCACATACAACTAAACGCGTTGCTTAGAAAATATCTTCCAGATTACCAGGAAGCCTATGGATATAAACAGATTCAACTGGATTGGGAAGAAACCGGTACGCTACAGGTCTACATGAACGAGACCTTGGCCGCCATCTTGATGACAAACCTTTTAAAAAATGCCTTTGTACATACACCGGCGCGAGGAAATATCCGCATCCTTATTGACAACCGACAGCTGGAAATCAGTAACAGTGCCGAAGACGGCGCGCTGGACCGCGAACAAATCTTTAATCGCTTTTACCAAGGAAGTAAAAAAGAGCATTCCACAGGATTGGGCTTAGCGATTGTGGCGACTATCTGCCGGATTTATACCTACCAGATAGATTATACCTACAAAGAAAATAGGCATTGTTTCATTTTTTCTTGCAAATAGGCCCAAATTTCAGATTCTTTTCAGAAAGGGGTCGCACCTTTGCAGTATAAAAATGAACAATAATAAAATAAAAGGAGGTTTTATCATGAAAAAATTAGCATTATCAATCGCATTATTAGGTTTGGTTCAAACAGCTGCATTCGCCGACGACGACAAACCCATTCAATTTTCGCAATTGCCTGCTACGGCACAGCAATTCATCAAACAATATTTTGGCGACAAAAAGATTGCACTTGCCAAAATGGAGTCCGATTTCTTTGGTAAAAATTACGATGTGATTTTTGCTAACGGAGACAAAGTAGAGTTTGACCGTTCAGGTGAATGGACCGAAGTTCAATGCAAATACACGCAAGTACCAGACAAATTGGTTCCTGAACCTGTAAAGAAGTTCGTAACGGAAAACTATCCGGACAGCAAGGTACTTAAGTTCGAACGAGACCGTAATGATTACGAAGTGAAGCTCTCGAATGGCTGGGAACTAACCTTCGACAAACAATATCAATTAATCGACATGGACAACTAATAAAAGAAAGGAGCGAACGATGAATCGAAATTGGAAAGTTATAGCTTTAGGCTTATGCCTGATGGGAAGTATGGGGCTGACAGGATGCGACGACGATAATAATGCCTCGAATATGCCAGATGCCGCACGCAATGCCTTCGAAGTAAAATATCCCGGTGTAAATGTGCATGAATGGGAACGGAAAAACGGTTATTCGGTAGCTGAGTTTGTTTTGGATGGATTCGAAGCCGAAGCTTGGTTTGATGATAACGGCTGGGTCATGACTGAAACGGATCTCAACCGGCAGGCTTTGCCACAAGCCGTAATAGATGCCTTCGGACAAAGTGGTTACGACGGATGGGTATTGGATGATATCGACCGTATCGAACGACCCGACACCCCGACAATTTACGTGCTGGAAATCGAAATGGGCGAACAGGATTACCGTCTTACCTATACAGCAGAAGGTATATTAGTCAACGGACATGAGAACAATGGGAATACAGGAGAAAACGAATCTGGTAACAATCAGGATTCAGGTAATAATCCCTATCTTCCAGACCAAACGCCGAATAGCATTGAGGAACAAATCCAAGAAATGTATCCTGATGCCTGGATTATCGAGACGGATCGTGAACAGGGACAAATAGAAGTAGATATCTTGCATAATCATATCGGGAAAGAAGTACGGTTTGATACGAATGGAAATTGGCTACAGACTTCATGGGATGTACGCGTCCAAGACCTGCCTGAATCCATTACCGCGTATGTAAATACCCATTTTGCAGGTTATCGTATCGACGATGCGGATTATTACGAAACTCCTTCGGGAAATCTCTACAAATTGGAAGTAGAACAAGGAGCCAGCGAACAGACCTTCTTCTTAGATACAGAAGGGAATTTGGTAACATATCCTTAAATAAAAATTCCGGCCATCGAAAAGATTCCTTTTTCCAAAGGGAACTTTTTGATGACCGGAATGCCTTTTTAGGCTTATGACATTCGATTCCGGAAATCTTCGTAGCCAAACTGGCGAACTAAACGGAATCCGGTTTGTGGGTCGTAAATGCCGATAGAGGGATGGGTGACTCCGTTAAACATAGTTGTTTTCACCATCGTATAGTGAATCATGTCGCGGAAAATCACCTTATCGCCTACTTCCGGTTCCTTATCAAACGCCCAATCGCCGTAATAATCACCGGCTAAGCAACTATTTCCTCCCATGCGCCAACGCTTTTCTCCTTTGCGAGGTTCATGCGCTCCAAGAATCACAGGTTTATAGGGCATTTCGAGGCAATCAGGCATATGACAAGCAAAAGAGACATTGAGCATCAGAGTATTCACGCCTCCATTGCATACCTTGTCTTCCACCGTCGAGACCAAGCATCCCGTATCCCATGTGAACGCGCTCCCCGGTTCCAGGATTAAACGGAGATGCGGATAGCGTGCCTGGAACTCATTCAAGATACGTATCAATTCCTCTTCGTCGTAATCTTTATGTGTCATAAGATGTCCGCCTCCCATATTCAACCATTTGATTTGGGAGAAGAAACGTCCAAAACGTTTTTCCACTGCCTCTAAAGTTTCCCGCAAATCATTCGGACGAGATTCGCATAACGCATGGAAATGCAATCCATCAATACCTTCCGGCAATTCCTTCAAGTCTTCCGAAAGAATACCGAGGCGCGAACCCCGGTCGCAAGGATTATATAAATCCGTCTCGACCGTTGAATATTCCGGATTCACCCGAAGTCCACACGAAACGCCTGCCCGGTGCGCCTTCTCCGCATAACGTGCATATTGCGTCAACGAATTGAAAGTGATGTGGCTGCTATAACTTAATATCTCGTCTATCTCTTCCGGCATATATACCGGAGCGTAAGTATGCGTTTTCTCGCCATACTCTTCGTAAACGAGACGAGCTTCCGCCAGCGAACTGGCGGTTGCCCCGTCGGAATGTCTTTTAAGCACTGGGAAGATACTCCACATCGCATTAGCTTTCAGTGCAACGATAATCTCCGCTTGCGTAGCGTGGCGCACCTTGTCGATGACTTCCATATTGGCTTCCAACAAATCCGTATGCAACACGTAGCAAGGCGAGGGAATCGAGGAGAAATCCCAGTTGTTCAACACCGTTTCCTTGTCTATCATACTTCCAAGTCGATATCAAACTTCTCTACCCAAGGCAATCCCTGTTCGCCTAATTCAGCCAAGAAAGGATCTGGGTCGAATTGTTCGACATTATAGACGCCGGCTCCTTTCCAAAGTCCACGGGCAAACATAGCCGCACCCAAAGCTGCCGGTACACCGGTCGTATAGCTGACCGCTTGCGTGCCTGTTTCTTGGAACGCCTTCTCGTGGTCGCAATTATTATATATATAATAGGTATGTTCTTTCCCGTCTTTGATACCCCGGATGCGGCATCCAATAGAGGTCTCGCCATGATAATTCGCACCGAGCGACTTCGGATCGGGCAGGACAGCCTTCAGGAATTGGAGCGGAACAATCTTCACACCGTTATATTCCACTTCGTCGATGCGCGCCATACCGATGTTTTGAATCACGCGCAAGTGCGTCAGGTATTCTTGTCCGAACGTCATCCAGAAACGGGCACGTTTCAACGTCGGGAAGTTCTTTACCAACGATTCCAGTTCCTCGTGATAAAGCAGATACGAATCCCGTTCGCCGATATTCGGATACGTCAACATTTTATGTATTTCCAGTGGACCGGTCTTATGCCAAGCTCCGTTTTCATAATAACGTCCGTTTTGGGTAATCTCGCGGATATTGATTTCGGGATTGAAATTCGTAGCGAAAGCCATACCATGATTCCCCGCATTGCAATCCACGATATCGAGATACTGAATCTCATCAAAGTGATGCTTAGCCGCATATGCCGTAAAAATAGCCGATACGCCCGGGTCAAATCCACAACCCAAGATAGCCGTCAATCCCTTCTCTTTGAAACGATCGTGATAAGCCCATTGCCAACTGTATTCGAAGTGAGCTTCGTCTTTGGGTTCGTAATTTGCCGTGTCCAGATAATTCACGCCACATTCAAGGCAAGCATCCATAATGGTCAAATCTTGATAGGGCAACGCCACGTTAATCACGATTTCCGGCTGGAACGAGCGCATCAACGCTACCAATTCATCTACATGGTCTGCATCTACCTGAGCCGTTTGGATGCGGTTTCCGCCTATAGCCGCCGCGATTTGGTCGCACTTCGACTTCGTGCGGCTTGCCAACATAATCTCGGTAAATACAGGATTCTTTGCGACTTTATGTGCCACAACGGTACCAACACCACCGGCACCAATAATTAAAACTTTTGACATTATAAATTATTAGTTTGAAATAAATACAGGGTACAAAATGAGGACCCTGCGGACTCAGTAGGCCTTCTTTCTGAAAACCGGGGTGAAATTACGATTTTTTCTTGAATCTGGCATTACGATAGGTTTACTTTTTCTTCTTTTCTGCCGAATAATTCTTTTAAAGTCCCTTGTAAATAGTTCCTTTGTTGCTTATTCTTTTTGTAAACATCGTCGATATTTGTACACATATCGTCGATATTTATATATCTTTAGCTTGAAGATACAAAAATATCGACGATACGTAAAGAATGTCTCGTTTATTTTGTAACTTTGTCCGGTGTAAAGACAATTTATTTAGTAAGGAGGAAACAAATATGGCGAAATATGTCATGTATCAAACCAATGATTTGAACGAAAATGGCAAACCGATCGTCTACCCGCGCATGATGCTGGAAGGGAAAAGTACCACCGAGCACATGGCGGAGTTCATTAGCGAAGCCAGCTCGTTCACCACGGGAGAAGTGAAAGGGATATTGGAAATGATGTCCCGCTTCCTGGCTCAAGAGATGGGAAACGGCCGCTCGGTGAAGCTGGACGGTATTGGAGTCTTCTCGCCTTCGCTTGGATTGGCGAAAGGAAAGGAGGAAGACGAAGTGGATTTAGCCCGGCGAAACGCACGAAGTGTGCGGATAAAAGGGGTAAACTTCCGAGCGGATACGGAATTGATCCGCAAGACGGAAAGTGCTTGTACACTGGAGCGTGCGCAAGACAAACCGGACTATTCGTCGGTACACCTATCGGCTGAAGAACGTTTGGCGAAGGCACAAGCTTTCTTGGAAGAGCATCCGTTTATGACCGTATCGGATTATTGCCAATTGACAGGCTTAGGACGGAGTACGGCTTGTGTAGAACTTCGGCGTTGGAAAGAGCAAACCGATAGCGGCATTACCGTAGCCGGGCGTGGTTCACATCGCGTATATATCAAGAAGAATGGCTAAATGCGGATTTTATTCGCTTATTCCAAGGATATTTCGTACCTTTGCGAGACAAATTAGATTAAATAGAAAACAACCATGTATAGAACAAGAACATGTGGAGATTTGCATTTAGCAGACGAAGGGTTAGTCGTAACACTGGCCGGCTGGGTGCAAAGAACTCGTAAAATGGGGGGAATGACGTTTGTAGATTTACGTGATCGCTACGGCATTACCCAATTGGTATTTAACCAAGAACTGGATGCCTCTTTGTGCGAGCAGGCTAATAAATTAGGACGTGAATATGTCATCCAAGTAACAGGAACTGTACGCGAGCGTTCGAATAAGAATCCGAACCTTGCCACAGGCGACATTGAGCTGGAAGTATCCAAGCTGAATGTATTAAATACCGCCGTAACACCGCCTTTTACCATAGAAGATGATACGGACGGAGGTGATGATTTGCGTATGAAATACCGTTATTTGGACTTACGTCGTACGTGTGTCCGTAAGAATCTGGAGCTTCGCCATCGGATGGCGTTCGAGGTTCGCAATTACTTGGATAAACAAGGCTTCTTGGAGGTAGAGACACCCGTATTGGTTAATTCAACTCCTGAAGGAGCACGTGACTTTGTTGTTCCTTCACGTATGAACCCGGGACAATTCTATGCCTTACCGCAATCACCTCAAACATTAAAGCAATTATTGATGGTATCCGGTTTCGACCGTTATTTCCAAATCGTAAAATGTTTCCGTGACGAAGACCTTCGCGCCGACCGCCAACCGGAGTTCACTCAAATAGATTGCGAGATGAGTTTCGTAGAACAGGAAGATGTACTCCAACTGTTTGAAGGCATGGCGAAACATTTATTTAAAGTAATTCGTGGCATCGACTTCAAGGAACCTTTCCTCCGGATGACATGGCAAGACGCAATGAAGTATTACGGAAGCGATAAGCCGGATTTGCGCTTTGGCATGAAGTTTGTCGAATTAATGGACATTATGCAAGGACATGGTTTCTCCGTATTCGATAATGCAAAATATATAGGAGGTATCTGTGCGGAAGGTGCAGCAACTTATACACGCAAGCAATTAGATGCATTAACTGAATTTGTAAAGCGTCCGCAAATCGGAGCAAAAGGCATGGTATATGCCCGCGTTGAGTCTGATGGAAATGTAAAATCGAGCGTAGATAAATTTTATACGCAAGAGGTGCTCCAGCAGATGAAAGAGGCATTCGGCGCAAAACCGGGCGATTTGATTTTAATTCTTTCAGGAGACGATGCAATGAAGACGCGCAAGCAGCTTTCTGAACTTCGTTTGCATGTAGCCGACCAATTGGGGTTACGAGACAAGGATCAATTCGCTTGCCTTTGGGTTATTGATTTCCCGCTCTTTGAATGGAGTGAAGAAGACCAGCGTTACTATGCAATGCACCATCCGTTTACTTCACCGAATCCGGAAGATATTCCTTTGCTGGATACCGATCCGGGTGCCGTTCGTGCCAACGCATACGATATGGTTATCAATGGCGTAGAAGTAGGAGGTGGGTCTATCCGTATCCATGATAGTCAATTGCAAGACAAAATGTTCAAACTCTTAGGATTTACCGAAGAACGAGCACAAGAGCAATTTGGTTTCTTGATGAATGCCTTTAAATATGGTGCACCACCTCACGGAGGTTTGGCCTATGGCTTAGATCGTTGGGTTTCTCTGTTTGCGGGATTAGACTCTATTCGCGATTGTATTGCTTTCCCTAAGAACAATTCCGGACGGGATGTTATGTTGGATGCACCTGGTGTATTGGACGATACCCAATTAGAAGAGTTGCATTTGAAAGTTGAATTGAAATAAATACAATCGACGTGCTAAAGGTAAAAGATATACTGAAGGAAATTGAAGAGTATGCTCCGTTGCCTTTGCAAGAGGGATTCGATAATGCAGGAGTACAAGTGGGCGACGTAAACCAACCCGCCCATGGTGCTTTACTTTGCTTGGACGTAACGGAAGAGGTCGTCGATGAAGCATTGGAATTAGGTTGTAATCTGATTATCTCGCACCATCCGTTAGCTTTCCATCCTTTTAAGTCATTGACTGGAAAGAACTACATCGAACGCTGCTTGATGAAGGCATGTAAATACGATTTAGTCATTTATGCAGCTCATACGAATTTGGATAATGCCGATGGAGGTGTCAATTTCAAATTAGCTGAATTGATAGGTCTCCAAAACGTTCGTGTGTTAAGCCCACAAAAGCAAGCTTTATTGAAATTAGTTACTTTTGTACCTGAATCGTATGCGGATTTAGTAAGAACTACGCTATTCAATGCAGGAGCTGGCCGTATAGGCAATTATGATGCATCTAGTTTCAATTTGCAAGGTGAAGGAACTTTTCGGGCGAATGAAGGTTGCCATCCATTTTGTGGTGAAATAGGAGAGTTGCATACAGAAAAAGAAACTCGCATTGAAACCATACTACCTGCTTTTCGAAAAGCAGTGGTCATGCAAGCTCTTTTATCAGTTCATCCATACGAAGAGCCTGTATTCGATTTTTATTTATTGGAAAATAGGTGGGAAAAAGTCGGTTCAGGTGTAGTGGGAGAGCTTCCAGAAGAAGAAGACGAAATGTTTTTCTTACAACGCATCAAAGAATTATTTCAAGTTGGATGTATAAAGCATTCTCCATTGACAGGACGCCCTATCCGAGAAGTGGCTTTATGCGGAGGAAGTGGCGCTTTCTTAATCAATGATGCAATTAATTACGGTGCGGATATTTTCATTACCGGCGAAGCTAAATACAATGACTTTTATGATGTGGAAGACCGCATTTTATTGGCCACAATAGGGCATTATGAATCGGAAGTATGCACAAAAGATATTTTTTATTCGATAATCTCGAAAAAATTTCCTACCTTTGCCTTACATTTGTCGAATGTTAATTCAAACCCAGTAAAATATTTATAGAATGGCTACAGAAAAAAAATCAACTGAAAAAGAATATACGGTAGAAGAAAAACTCTCTTCGTTGTATCAGCTTCAGAAGATTATGACTGAAATCGATAAGATCAGAACACTTCGAGGAGAATTGCCTTTGGAAGTGCAAGATTTGGAAGATGAAATTGCCGGATTAGAAACTCGTTTACAGAATTACCAAACGGATATAAAGAATTTTGAGGTGTCGGTAAACGAACAAAAGCATAAAATTACAGACTCAAATGGCTTGATTGAAAAGTACAAAGTACAGTTAGATAACGTACGAAACAACCGCGAGTTTGATAATTTGTCAAAAGAAATTGAATTCCAAGGCTTGGAAGTAGAATTCGCGGAAAAGAAAATACGTGAATTTACAGAAGCTATTGCAAAAAAGAAGGATGAAATTGTAAAATTAAAAGAGGATTTGGAAGGTCGTAAAGCTGATTTAGTTCAAAAGAAAGAAGAATTGGATCAAATCGTGACCGAGACTAAACAAAATGAGGAAGAATTGAGAGAAAAAGCTAAAAAGTTGGAAGCTCAAATCGAACCTCGTTTGTTAGCTGCATTCAAGCGTATCCGCAAAGGGGCACGCAATGGATTAGCTGTCGTATATATCCAACGTGATGCTTGTGGAGGTTGTTTCAACAAAATTCCACCTCAGAAACAATTGGATATTAAAATGCACAAGAAAATTATCGTATGTGAGTATTGTGGTCGCATCATGATTGATCCGGAATTAGCGGGTGTAGAAGAATGATGATTTGGACATAAAATATCTGTTGTGATTAAAAGCACGGAGTTTTAGTATATTACTAAACTTCGTGTTTTTGTATTTCTTAAAAGTTGGATATGTTAGATTCGGTTCATCTTTATATTGAAAAACATCATTTGTTGGAAAAGGATAAATCCGTATTGGTAGGATTGAGCGGAGGAGCCGATTCGGTTGCATTGTTGGCTATTTTATCTCGTTTGGGATATCCGTGTATAGCTTTACACTGTAATTTTCATTTGCGCGGAGATGAATCGAACCGAGATGAGCAATTCGCCCAATCTTTTGCAAAAAAAGAAAAAATACCATTTTATTCCGCCCATTTTGATACATACGCATTTGCAAAAGCACATCATCTTTCTATCGAAATGGCTGCTCGCCAGCTTCGTTATGATTGGTTCGAACAAATGCGAATTCGTTTAGGTGCTCAAGCTATAGCTGTAGCACATCATCAAGATGATAGCATCGAAACGTTTTTTATCAATTTGATACGAGGAAGTGGAATCCGTGGACTAACAGGTATTCGTCCTAAGAATGGATTTATTGTACGTCCTCTTTTGGATGTTTCACACGAAAAAATCGTCGCTTGGTTGGAAAAAGAATCTATTCCATACATAATAGATAGTACGAATTTGTCGGATGAATATACACGTAACTTCATACGTTTACAAGTACTTCCTTTGCTTGAAACTCGTTTTCCTTCCGTGCGCAAAACTTTATCGCGGACAGCTACGCACCTTTCAGAAGTAGAATCTATTTACCTTTCCGCTATAGAAGAAGCCAAAACTTCGCTTTGGAAAGATGGATATAGACTATCTATTCCCCAATTACAACGATATTCTGCCCCAAAAACAGTTATATTTGAATTACTTCGCCCTTATGGTTTTTCTCGTTCAATGGCTTCATCTGTCTATGATGCATTAGAAGGTGAATCTGGTAAAGAGTTTTATTCCCCCTCTTACCGTTTGATTAAAGATAGAGAGGAATTACTTCTTTATAAGCGAGAAGAAATATGCCCGGATATTTGTTATTCTTGGGAGAAAGGACAGGAAAGCGGCCAATTACCTATCAACTTATGTCAACAAATAGTAATGAATGATACGCATTTTCAGTTAAATCCTTCGAAGGCGTATGCCTATTTTGATTATGATTTGTTAGATACACATTTGTCCTTACGACGTTGGCGAAAATCGGATTGGTTTATTCCCTTTGGCATGAAGGGAAGAAAGAAATTAAGTGATTATTTCTCAGACCATAAATATACTATAAAACAAAAAGAAGAAGCTTGGGTATTGTGTAGTGGAGAAAATATTATTTGGTTAGTAGGTGAACGTTCAGACAATCGTTATCGAATTAGCAAAGAGACAAAACGCATTTTTATAGTAAAAAAAAACGATTAAAATACTTTTAGTTCTAAAGAAAATTGTTACCTTTGCATCGATTTACTCCGCAAGTGTGTTACTAACACTTCATGTTAGTGAAACAATATTCGGTTAACACAAAAACATTCAGTATTAGATTTAGAGATTATATATTCCTGTGCCCATTTTGTAAGGGATTAGCAGTGAGGTATAATGAATATTTATAAAGTTGCAATATGCAGAAATACAACATTCTTGAATTAAATGAGAAGCTTCTTTCCGAGCTTCAAAGCATAGCAGAAGAGTTGGGAATCAAGAAAGTTCGTTCAATGAAAAAAGAAGAACTGGTCTATAAGATTCTTGACGAACAAGCCATTTCTTTTGCAGGTATCCAAGTGGAAAAAGAAAAGGAGAAGGAAGCTAAAAAAGAGGCTAAGAAGACAAGAGCTAAGAAGTCTGTGAAAACAGCTGAAAAGACAACGGTCGAACCTGTAGATGAAACAGCAGGACTTGTTGAAGCATCTGATTCAGAAGAAGCTCAACCGGAAGTAAAAACGGAAAAGAAAAAAAGAGGACGTCCTCACAAGGAAAAGGTTACTTACCTTTCAGGTACAACGCCTCAAGCACCTGTCACTCCTGAAGAGACACTTCCACAACCAATCCAATCTCCAGAAATTCAGCCGCTTTTACCTCCTATGGTAATGGAAACCGATGATCAGACAGAAGAGGAAATGGTAAAAGAACCAATAAAAGTTGAAACTCCGGAACCTGCTCCTCAACCGACGGCTACGGAAAGCAACGAACCGAAGCGTTTGGTTTTCCGTCATCGCGATACAAAGTCGGTATTAGAACAAGTACTTCCATTTACTACATCTACTCCCAAAAAGGAAAAAGAGAATAAGCAAACACAACCTGCGGTCAATAATGCCAATGAACAAGTCGCCGCAGACAATGCAGCTCAGAATAACAACCGAAACAATAAGAATAATCGGAATAACAATACAAACAACAATGCCGCCCCGCAAGAAAAAGTGTACGAGTTTGACGGTATCTTGGAAGGTGTAGGCGTGTTGGAAATCATGCAGGACGGATATGGCTTCCTGCGTTCGTCGGACTACAATTACCTCACTTCCCCCGACGATATTTACGTTTCACAATCGCAAATTAAGTTGTTTGGTTTGAAGACGGGCGATGTCGTTGAAGGTGCAATTCGTCCGCCGAAAGAGGGAGAAAAATATTTCCCGTTGGTAAAAGTAGATCGAATCAATGGGCGTACTCCGGAAGAGGTACGTGACCGCGTGCCGTTCGACCATTTGACACCGCTTTTCCCGGATGAGAAATTCATGCTTACCGCACGTCGTTCTCCGAAAATTTTCGACCCGATTGCTGTGCGAGTGGTTGATTTGTTCTCTCCGATTGGAAAAGGCCAGCGTGGTTTGATTGTAGCTCCTCCGAAAACAGGTAAAACAGTACTTTTGAAGGATATTGCCAATGCGATTGCCGCCAACCATCCGGAAGTCTATATGATTATTCTTTTGATTGATGAACGACCGGAGGAAGTAACCGATATGGCGCGTAGCGTAGATGCAGAAGTTATCGCTTCGACCTTTGACGAACCGGCTGAACGCCATGTAAAGATTGCTGAGATTGTATTGAATAAGGCAAAACGCATGGTCGAGTGCGGTCATGATGTGGTCATCCTTTTGGATTCTATTACGCGTTTGGCTCGTGCATATAATACGGTACAACCGGCATCAGGAAAAGTCTTGTCGGGAGGTGTTGATGCGAATGCACTCCAGAAACCAAAGCGGTTCTTCGGAGCAGCCCGTAATATCGAGCGGGGTGGTAGTTTGACTATCTTGGCAACAGCATTGACCGAAACGGGCTCCAAGATGGACGATGTTATCTTCGAAGAGTTCAAAGGTACTGGAAATATGGAATTGCAATTGGATCGTAAGCTCTCCAATAAACGTATCTATCCGGCAGTAGATATTATGGCATCCAGCACACGCCGAGATGATTTGTTGCAAGACGAAGCTACGCGCAACCGTATGTGGATTCTTCGCAAATATCTTTCGGATATGAATTCCGTAGAAGCTATGGAATTTGTAAAGCAACGTTTGGAACAAACGGTCGACAATATGGAGTTCCTTGCGTCCATGAATGGATAAGCGATAAGGTTTTAACCATAGCGTGCCGAAAGGAATAAAAACGCGAAGACGCGGAGACACCGGAGCATTTATTTTGAAACCCATCAAATAAAAACTCCGTGACTCCGCGTCTTTGTGTTCCTACAAACGGCAAAAAGTTACCAATTACTTTCCATTTATTTCCCCATGAACGGCAGAAAAACGCCTTTACAAACGTGTTTGCAGCGTTCCCAGCCGCGCTGGCGGGTTTACAAACGCGTTTGCAACGTTCCCAGCCGCGCTGGCGAGCTTACAAACGTGTTTGCAACGTTCCCAGCCACGCTGGCGGGTTTACAAACGTGTTTGCAACGTTCCCAGCCACGCTGGCGAGCTTACAAACGTGTTTGCAACGTTCCCAGCCACGCTGGCGGGTTTACAAACGTGTTTGCAACGTTCCCAGCGGCGTGGCAACAAAAATTTCTGGCCTAATTCCTAAGAAAATGAAGGCGTGCCATAATAAGGATTTTTGAACACAGAGGCACGGAGACACTGCGGATTTATTTCTGAAAACCAATAAAATAAGGAAACTCCGCGTCTCTGTGTTTTATTCTTTTTGACACACCTCTTTACATCAGCTCAATCCTTCCACCAAGCCGTTGACCAGGTCGATATGGCGGGCTTGCGGTTCTTTCGGCAGGCCAGGCATACGCATGATTTCGCCCATGATGACCACCAACATCTCCGCGCCGTTGTTGATGACGATATCGCGTACCTTCAGTTCGAAATCTTTTGCTACACCATACGCTTTCGGGTCGGACGAGAATGAGTATTGTGTCTTAGCAATGCAAATAGGGTAGTGTGCGATGCCTAACTCTTCGATTTGCTTGAGTTTCTTCTCGGCCAACGTGGTATAAGTTACTGCGCCTGCGCCGTAAATTTCGTGGGTGACTTTGGCTATCTTTTCGCGCACGCTATCGGCATCTTCATAAGTGAATCGCAACGGGGCAGATGGATGTTGCGCGATGGTATCGACTACCAACTGAGCCAATTCTTCGGCACCTTTTCCGCCTTCCGCAAAGACCGTATTCGGAGCGAATCCTACGCCTAATGCGCGGCAATGCTCCGCTACGAGCGCGATTTCCTCGTCTGTATCGGTTGCGAAACGATTGAAGGTAACGATGACTTCCTGTCCGAACTTACGCATATTCTCCACGTGCTTGTCTAAGTTGGCCAGTCCACGCTTCAACCCTTCCAAGTTCGGTTCCTTGATAGCCGCTTCCGGGACGCCGCCATGCAGCTTCAGGCTCTGCGCCGTGGCCACAATCACTGTCAATTTCGGTTGCAAGCCCGTTTTCCGGCATTTGATGTTGAAGAATTTCTCCGCTCCCAGGTCGGCTCCGAATCCGGCTTCCGTGATGGCATAATCTCCGTAGGTCAGTGCCATTTTCGTCGCCAGGACAGAATTACATCCGTGGGCAATGTTGGCAAATGGACCTCCATGCACAAATGCCGCCGTATGTTCTGTTGTCTGTACGAGATTGGGCAAAAGGGCATCCTTCAGCAAGACGGTGATAGCACCTGCCACGCCGAGGTCTCTTACCGTAAAGGGTTTATTGTCGTAAGTATAACCCAAGAGGATATTCCCCACGCGCCGCTTCAGGTCTTCCAAATCGGTCGCCAGGCAGAGGATGGCCATGATTTCCGAGGCAGGAGTGATGTCGAATCCCGTCTCTGTCGGAATGCCATTCGCACTGCCACCCAGTCCTGTCACAATGTCACGCAGGCTGCGGTCGTTCACGTCGAGCACGCGCTTCCACTTAATCTCCTTCAGCCCTACGCACGAGTTGCGGTTCTGATACAGATAGTTGTCGAGCAGGGCCGTAATCATGTTGTGCGCCGATGTCACGGCGTGGAAATCGCCCGTAAAATGGAGGTTGATGTTTTCCATGGGGAGCACTTGTGCGTATCCACCGCCTGCTGCGCCTCCTTTCATGCCAAAGCAAGGACCGAGCGAGGGTTCGCGAAGGGCCACAATCGCCCTCTTTCCGATGCGGTTCAGCCCCAAGGCCAATCCGATGGAAACGGTTGTCTTTCCGACCCCCGCCTTGTTGGGCGTGATGGCTGTCACCAGAATCAGGTTGTGCCGGGCCATCTCCGCTTCGTCTATCAAATGAAGCGGGACCTTGGCAATATAGCTGCCGTAGTGGTGAATCTCTTCGCGCGGCATCCCCGACTGTTCTGCCACGTCTTTAATCTTCATCAACTTCGTTTCTCTTGCAATTTCGATGTCTGTTTTCATAAATAATTTACTGTTTAATGATTATGTAGATACTATGCTTGCCACCGATACAGGTCGCGGAAGTTCGCCGGGCGGAATTTTCGCCGGTATTGCACCAAAGTCATCTGGGTTTGCAGTTTAAAATGCCGTCCCATGGCCGTGACCGATGCAAAACCACAATGTTGGGCAATCGCTTTCAGGGGTTCATCGGTATATTTCAGCCATTCGCCCAGCCGCCTTAAACGGTATCGCAGATGGAACTCTTGTGTGGTTAGCCCTGTAAATACTTGAAACAAATCGCACAATGTCCGAATCTTGAGCCCCATGGCTTCTGCCAATTCGGCAGGCGAAAGGGTACAGTCCGAAGCCCATGCGCGTGCGACAGCGTCGAACACAAGCGACCCCGTCGGCTTCAAATTCCGGTCGACTGGCTGCATGGCGCTCCAGCCCGCTTCGTTCGTGACGACTTGTTCGGTCAAAATCGTCATGTACACGTCCGTTACGTTTATTCGTTTGAATCTAATGCGTTCCATATCCTTGCTTTTTTGCAAAGATAGGAAATAAAATGGATAAAGAGAGGAAGATCCGACGAAAAATAGATATATTTGATACTTAAAAATCTAATTTAGACCCCGAAAACCGGTATTTGTGTAACAAAAAAATCTAATTTCTGTATCTAAACTGGATTTCTTTGTGACAAGAATATCTATTATAGAGCCTATCTGCAGCTATTCATGTATCAAAAATATCTATTTTATGCCATTATAATGATATTTGTGATACATAAATATCTAATTTAGACCCAGAAATTAGATTTTCTTGTTACATAGATACCTGTTTTCGGGGTAGAAATTAGATATTCATGTTACGTATCTATCGAAAAAAAATCCCACCTTTCCACAACAAACAGGTGGGAAAAGTGGGAAAAAGAAAGGAGTGGGAATGGGAAATTATTCCCCAAGGGATTTCGTATGTTTCAAAACTTCTGCATCGATATAAAAGACAGTCTCTTCGGCCAGGTTGCTGATATGATCTCCGGCACGTTCCAATTTGCGGAAAATCGCCGCCAGTTCGAGGCAGAGCTTGATGGAATCCGGATGCTCGGTCGCGTAATCGGCCAGGATGTCGAGCGCCTCTTTGTTGAGTTGGTCGAGCAATTCATCCTGTTCGAAGACCGATTTGGCAGTACCGATGTTCTGTTCGGTCAGCGCCTCATGCGTCTGCGCGAACATCGACATCACGCGGTCGCTCATCTCCTGGAGGCGCAAGCGCTTGAAAAGTTCCTTGTCCTCTTCAGTGAGGGGGCAACGCTGCACGAACCGCGCCACGCTGTCGGCATAATCGCCGATGCGCTCCAAATTATTATTAATCTTGAGCATGGCCAAGGCAAAACGGAGGTCGATAGCGACGGGATTGTAAAGGGCGATAAAGTCCTCGATATCGCTATCAATCTTCAGCTCGAAAGCGTTCACGCGCTTTTCGCGGGTCGAAACGCGCTCGGCCAACTCCACGTCGATGTCGAGCACGGCCTTGTAGGCGTTCTCCAACTGGTCGTGAACGAGGAGCCACATCTCGTTGATTTCTTTTTTAATCGTATTCAGTTCGTTTTCTACAAATTTTACCATAATGAACAATATAAATAATAGGTTTGACTTCTGTGGATGGACACATCGCCGTTCCTCTTTATCCGAAACGGCCGGTGATGTAATTTTGAGTTGCTTCCTTCTCCGGATGCGTAAAGATTTTCTTCGTCTCGTCGTATTCCACCATCTCGCCCAGGTAGAAGAAAGCGGTTTTGTTGCTTACGCGTGCTGCCTGCTGCATGCTGTGGGTGACGATGACAATGGTTGTCTGTTCGCTCAACTCGCAAATTAACTCTTCAATCTTGGAAGTCGAAATAGGGTCGAGCGCCGAAGCTGGTTCGTCCATAAGCAAGACCGACGGCGAAACGGCCATGGCCCGCGCGATGCAAAGACGCTGTTGCTGTCCGCCCGAAAGCGCGTAAGCCGATTCTTTCAATTTATCCTTCACTTCATTCCAAAGGGCCGCACCCTTGAGGGCTGTCTCGACGCGCTCTTCGATAAAGGTTTTATCTTTAATGCCGTTCACGCGGAGACCGTATGCCACGTTCTCGAAAATACTCTTCGGGAACGGATTCGGACGTTGGAAAACCATGCCGACGTTCTTGCGGAGCACATCTACATCGACCGATTTATCATAAATATCCTGTCCGTCTATCAGAATATTTCCCTCCAAACGAGCCACCGGAATGAGGTCGTTCATGCGATTGAACAAACGAAGGAAAGTAGACTTGCCACATCCCGACGGACCGATGAAAGCGACAACTTGCTTTTCCGGGATGGCGATACTGATATTTTTTAAGGCGTGGAAATCTCCGTAATAGAAGTTCACGTTTTTAGCTTCAATCTTATTCATATCTGATTAGTTGTTATGATTAACGAGTTTTTTTGACAAAGAACCGACGGATGAAATTGGCCGTCAAATTCATAATTAATACAATGACGATAAGGACAAATGCGGTGCCATACGCAATCGGGAGCTGCGCTTCGATGTTCGTGCCGCTCGTAGCTACTACATACAAATGGTAAGGGAGCGCCATACATTGGTCGAAGATACTTTGCGGTAATTGCGGGAGGAAGTAGGCCGCACAGGTGAAGAGGATAGGAGCCGTCTCGCCTGATACACGCCCCAACGACAGGATCAACCCGGTGATGACACGCGGCATCGCGCTCGGAAGGAGTACTTTCCAAATCGTTTGTGCTTTAGTCGCGCCCAAGGCCAGACTTCCCTCGCGGAAACTATTGGGGATATCCTTAAAGGCCTCTTCCGTCGTACGGATGACAATAGGCAACGCCAACAAGCCGAGTGTCAGCGAACCAGCGATGATGCTATCCCCGAAGCCCATGTAATTTACAAAGAAAGCCATACCGAAAAGACCAAACACAATAGAAGGAATACCTGCCAAGTTATTGGTCATCATCCGGATGAAATTCACTAATTTGCCTTTGGGGGCATATTCGTTCATGTAGATACCGCTGACGACACCCACTGGAAAAGCAAATATCGCACTTCCTATCATCAAGCAGCACGTACCGACAATCGCCGGTAAGATACCGCCTTTCGTCATTCCGTCGGCCGGAGCTTCCGTAATGAATTCCCAGCTTATCGTATGAAAACCTTTAATCAATATAAAGCCCAAGATACAAAAGAGAACCACGGCAATCCCATAACTGAAAAGGCGAAAGATGCCAAACATGATATGCTGCACGAGGTGTTTTTTCTTATTATATTGGATGAAACGCTCGTCGCGTTTGTTGAGTTGCTCGTCCATAATTATTTCTGGAATTTATTGCGGGAAGAAACAACCTCCACGCACATGTTGATGAATAAGGTAATAAAGAAAAGAATAACGCCCAAAAGGAACAACGACTGGTAATGTGCGCCGCCTGCTGGAGCTTCGCCCAATTCGGCCGCAATGGTAGCCGGAATCGTACGAAGCGGTTCGAGGATAGAAGAGGGGATGACTGCCGCATTACCGGTCACCATCAATACCGCCATGGTTTCGCCTACCGCACGTCCAATTCCCAATACAACGCCCGACGTAATACCGGAAATCGAAAACGGCACGACTACCTTATAAATCGTCTGCCACTGCGACGCACCCAAGGCCAAGCTCGCTTCGCGCATCGTCTGCGGGCAGCTACGCATGGCATCTTCTGCCACGGTAATAATCGTAGGCAATGCCATAATCGCCAAAACAATACTTCCCGCCAAACCTGATTCGCCCACAGGCAGGTTAAACGTCTGCTGCAAAAGGGGGACAATGACGGCCAAACCAAAGAAACCATACACAACCGAAGGAATGCCGTTAAGCAATTCGATAATTGGCTTCAATACCTTATGCACCTTCGGATGTGCAATTTCCGACATGTAAATAGAGATGGCCAATCCAAAAGGCAATGCAATAAGTATCGCAAAGAAACTGACCCATAGCGTACCGCTCACCAAAGGCAAAATACCAAAGATAGGAGAGGGCGTAGCCGTAGGGAACCATTCTGTTCCGCCCAACACATCGCCTACCGGAATCGTATGGTCTGGTACCAAGTAAATATCCTTTTGTCCTTCGATAAGCATTGTCGGGACAAAAGCTACAATACCGGGCGTGCGACGGATGATGTCTCCGAGCTTGTCGCCTGCATGTTCATACTCCGCGCCCAACTCTTCTTCCGAATAATACTTCGTCAAATCCTCAAGGCGGAAGGTTTCAACCGGGATATCGCGCCCGTTAATCTCTTTCCAATTCGTGATTTCCTCGTCGAACAACTCCTTTATCTGTTGTGCGCTGAGTTTCTCTACCGGATTTTCTTTATTCAAAGCCAATACGTATCCATCTTCTACAATGCTGTTTTTGAACAACCCGACAGCCTCACTAAACAGGAAGCCAATGATAAGAAGAATGACGACACTGGTCGTAAATCCGCTCACGGTAAACACGTACCGGGCAATCTTGTCTACTATTTTCTTCATATATAATATAGGTATAAAGGATTCGTATGCTTAACGGGGAATAAATCCCATCTTCAAAGTAATGTCACGGCCTGTATCCGATGTGATGTATTGGATGAAATCAGATACATCAGCCTCTTTGCTTTTGTCGTAGTAATAATAAAGAGGACGGACGATAGGATACAACTTATCGACCGCATTTTCGACCGACGGATAGACATAATGCTCCCCGCCATCATAGGATACTTTGAGCGCCTTCACATATTTGTTCAAATACGCCAACCCTACGTAACCAATAGCTCCGCGCGTTTGCCGAACCGACTGGATAATGGCCCCTGTGGCAGGCATTGAAAGAATACTGCTCATATAGTTCTTATTGCCCAACACGCTTTCCTTGAAGAATTCGTACGTACCGGAAGAGGTCTCGCGCGAATAAACAACAATCTTACGGTCTTCACCACCTACTTCTTTCCAATTGGTGATTTTACCGCGGAAGATACCTTCCAATTGTTCGCGAGTCAACTGCTGTACCGGATTATCCGGATGTACGATGACCGCCAAAGCATCATACGCTACGATGACTTCGGCGGGGTCATGCTTGGCTTGTTTCATTTTCATCTTTTCGCTGAACTTGATTCGCCTCGAAGCCATAGCAATGTCGGTAGTTCCATCTAAAAGAGCTGAAATTCCAACACCACTACCGCCACCTGTAACCGTCACAGAAGCAGAAGGATGTGTCTTTAGATACTCTTCCGAAAGAGTCTGTGTCAACGGCAATACTGTGTCGCTTCCTTTGATACGCTGTGCCATACTTCCAAACGTCGTAAGGCAAAGGAACAACATGAACGGATAGATTTTTTTATTCATATAGTTGTATTGTTATATCATTTCCTTTGGCAGCGTAAAGGTACTATAAAATAAGGAGTTAAAATGTTTCGTTTGTGTTACATCTATATGCCATCTTTGTTTCATGGGTAGATGAAGGACGCCACATGGGCTCAGAAGTCCTTCTTTTTGTACGAAATGGGGTATTCTTTCCACTCTATAGAAAAAACAAAAGTGGCACTTTTACAATACATCAGTGCCACTTTTAATAGGCAAAAGTGCCACTTTTGGTATGCATCAGTGGCACTTTTGCTTTGACGTGTCAACAGGACGTTTCCTTCTTCTTTACGGAAGAAACGACGCGTTGCGTTTCGGCATCGAAATCGACTACCATCGTATCGCCTTCGCCGACAGAAGCCCGGATAATCAATTCGGCCATTTCATCTTCCAGATACTTTTGGATAGCTCGTTTTAAGGGACGTGCGCCAAATTGGACATCGTATCCTTTGGTAGCCACAAAATCTTTCGCAGCCGGTGTGATTTCCAACGTATACCCCAAATCAGCCACCCGTTTGTATAATCCCTTCAGTTCGATGTCGATAATCTGATGGATAGCATCTTTATCCAATTGGTCGAACATAATGATATCGTCGATACGATTCAAGAACTCCGGGGCAAACGCCTTGTTCAAAGCCTTTTGGATAACGCTTCGTGAATATTCCTTATCCACTTCGCCTGAGGCTTGCGTACTGAAACCGATTCCCCGTCCGAAATCCTTCAACTGGCGCGTACCAATGTTGGAAGTCATGATAAGTATCGTATTCTTGAAATCGATTTGCCGCCCCAAACTGTCCGTCAAACGCCCTTCGTCCAATACCTGAAGGAGGAGATTAAACACATCCGGATGTGCCTTTTCGATTTCATCCAGTAAAACCACCGAATAGGGTTTACGACGTACTTTCTCGGTCAACTGGCCTCCCTCTTCATATCCGACATATCCAGGAGGCGCTCCAATCAAGCGAGAAACGGCGAACTTCTCCAGATATTCACTCATATCGATACGGATAAGCGCATCGGCCGAATCAAACAAATACTCGGCCAACTTCTTTGCCAAGTGCGTTTTACCTACGCCCGTCGGCCCTAAGAACATAAACGTACCAATCGGTTTGTTAGGGTCTTTCAACCCGACGCGGTTGCGTTGTATAGCTTTTACAATCTTTTGTACCGCTTCGTCTTGCCCGATGACCTTTTCCTTCAATATCGTAGCCATCTCCAAGAGTTTCGCATTTTCCGCCTTCGCAATACGCTGAACTGGAACACCCGACATCATGGCAACCACTTCTGCCACTTTGTCCTCGTCGACCGTTTCGCGATGCTCTTGCATTTCTTTTTCCCATCGTGTCTTGGCCGATTCCAATTCAAGCAGATATTGACGCTCTTTATCTCGGAAGCTAGCCGCTAATTCAAAGTTTTGCGATTTCACGGCCGCCATCTTTTGCGTCTTCGTCTCTTCAATCTTTGCTTCCAACTCTTCGATGCTCTTTGGCACAACGATATTGGCAATATGCACACGCGAACCTGCTTCATCAAGGGCATCAATCGCCTTGTCGGGGAAGTTCCGGTCGCTAATATAACGCTCTGTCAAATTGACACACGCCTTCAATGCTTCCGGCGTATAATAAACGTTATGATGTTCTTCGTACCGCTCTTTGATATTATGCAGGATTTGAAGCGTCTCTTCCGGCGTAGTAGGGTCGACAATTACCTTCTGGAAACGACGTTCCAAAGCCCCATCCTTTTCGATATTCTTTCGATATTCATCCAATGTCGTTGCTCCAATACATTGAATTTCACCTCTTGCCAAAGCTGGTTTCAACATATTGGCGGCGTCCATCGAACCCGAAGCCGAACCGGCTCCTACAATCGTATGAATCTCGTCGATAAACAAGATAATGTTTGGATTCCGCGCAATCTCGTTCAACATCGATTTAATCCGCTCTTCAAATTGGCCCCGATATTTAGTACCCGCAACCATAGATGCCATATCCAAGCTAATGACCCGTTTGTCGAATAGGATACGCGACACTTTCTTTTCCACAATCCGTTTCGCCAATCCCTCTACAATGGCCGATTTACCTACGCCTGGTTCGCCTATCAGCACCGGATTATTCTTCTTCCGTCGACTTAAGATTTGAGCCAATCGTTCAATCTCTTTTTCGCGTCCGACGATAGGGTCAAGGCGATTCTCGGCGGCTGCACGCGTCATATCGATGCCGAAATTATCCAACACCGGCGTATCATTCGACGAGCGAGCAGCTGAAGCTCCCATGCTTCCTCCCGCCGGTCGCGCATTACCGCCTCGGCGTGAAGCAAAATTATCGTCTTCGTCCTCCTCTTCATCGTCTGTATAGCCATCTTCAATACTGCTTTCTCTTCGGGAGGTAAGTTGAATTGCCTCCGATTCTTCTTTCAGCAAATCAAATAGCTGCTGATAGGAGAGACCCGAATCTTTCAAGATACGAGCCGCCACATTACGATCTTCTTTCAAAATAGCCAGCAACAAATGCTCCGGCCCGACCTCCTCTTGCTGGAAGAGATGCGCTTCATCCACGCTCATCCGCAAGACACGATCCGTTGTTTTGCTTACCGTAATCTCCCGAGCGTCATAACTTACGTCGACTGTATTCTTGATTTCCTGTTCGATCAATTTCTTTATCGTAAAGGGATCTACATGCAAATCCTCCAACAATTCGTACGCTTTGTTTTCGCCTTCCCGGATGATTCCCAGCATCAGATGCTCTGGTCCGATGTAGCTATTTTGCAACCGACCAGCTTCTTCGCGGCTATACTCGATAACGTCCATCAATCTTTCTGAATAGTTGTTCTTCATTCCTTATATAATATAATGTATATACTGAAGTTCGATTTCCTTTGCAAATCTTGGCTTTTTCTGCCTCTGCAAAGATACGAAACTTTATGCAATACTCCATATCAAATATCGTGCCATAAAATACCACTCTTATGACCGGCGGATTACCATACGGAGTATCACTTATACAAAAATAGAAACGTAGCCTGGAAAACTTTCCATGTTATCTATTTATTCTTTACGTATCGTCGATATTTGTGTATCTTTAGGCTAAAGATATAAAAATATCGACGATATTTATACAAACATCGACGATACGTAAAGAATTTTCCGGAGGAAAAGCAAGTTTTCTTCGGGGTACAGGCAAGTTTCCATTGGCAGCAAATCTTGTTTAAAATCGTTTTTTTCGCCCTTTTCGGTAAATTTTCGTCCCGAATGTTTTCGTAATCGACGAAAAAGGCTTACTTTAGTGCGATTTTTCGTGGATTCGAAACAGAGTGTAAATAATATAAAACTAAATGGTTGATCAAGACAGAATTATAAAGATTAACATCGAGGAGGAAATGAAAACGGCTTACATCGACTATTCGATGTCGGTCATTGTTTCTCGTGCCCTCCCAGATGTGAGGGATGGATTCAAACCCGTTCATCGCCGTATATTATATGGTATGAACCAAATAGGAAATACATCCGACAAAAAACATCTGAAGTCTGCAAGAATTGTGGGTGAAGTTTTAGGTAAATATCATCCGCATGGCGATAGTTCCGTGTATGGTGCGTTGGTACGTATGGCTCAATGGTGGTCGATGCGTTATCCATTAGTAGACGGACAAGGGAACTTCGGTTCGATGGACAATGATAGTCCGGCCGCTATGCGTTATACCGAGGTACGCTTAAGCAAATTGGCAGAAGAGATGCTTCGGGATATAGATAAAGATACGGTAGATTTCCAATTGAATTTCGATGATTCGCTCAAAGAACCAACCGTATTACCTACGCGGATTCCTTATTTGCTGGTGAACGGCGCTTCGGGTATTGCCGTAGGAATGGCTACTAATATGCCGACACATAACTTGTCGGAAGTATTGGATGGTTGCATGGCCTACATCGACGCAAGAGGCGATATCGAGGTGGCTGGATTGATGCAATATATCAAAGCGCCTGATTTCCCGACAGGAGCTACGATTTATGGATATGATGGCGTACGCGAAGCCTTCGAAACCGGACGTGGACGTATCGTATTACGCGGAAAGGCAGAGATTGAAACAGAGAATAATCACGACCAGATAATCATCACCGAAATACCTTACCAAGTCATCAAATCGGATTTGGTAAAGAGTATCGCGGATTTGGCAAACGAAAAGCGCATTGAAGGTATTTCGGATGTAACAGACGAGTCAAGCCGTGCCGGATTGCGCATCGTTATTGATGTAAAACGCGATGCTAACGCTCAAGTTGTCTTGAATAAATTATATAAGATGACGGCTTTGCAATCCTCTTTTAGCGTTAATAACATTGCGCTGGTGAATGGACGTCCGCGCCTTTTGAACCTGAAGGATTTGATAAAGGCATTTGTCGACCATCGGCATGATGTCGTTATCCGTCGTACGCGCTTCGATTTGGCACGAGCACAAGAGCGGGCACATATTTTAGAAGGATTGATTATCGCTTCAGACAATATTGACGAAGTAATCGCCATTATCAAAGCCTCTTCCAGTCCGCAGGATGCTATCGAACGCTTGATGGAACGCTTCTCTCTCTCTGATAGGCAAGCCCGTGCGATTGTAGAAATGCGTCTTCGTCAATTAACTGGTCTGGAACAAGACAAGCTCCGGGCAGAATATGAAGAGATTGAAAAGCAAATTGCCTATCTGACCGAAATCCTCGAAAACGAGGACCTTTGCATGAAGATAATAAAAGAGGAACTTCAAGAAATCAAAGATAAATATGGAGATGAACGTCGGACAGACATCATCTATGCTTCAGAGGAATTGAATCCGGAAGACTTCTATGCCGATGACGTGATGATTATTACTATTTCACACATGGGATATATCAAACGTACGCCTTTGGCTGAATTTCATGCCCAAGGACGAGGTGGAGTAGGGGTAAAGGCTTCAGATACACGAGATGAAGACTTTATCGAGTATATCTATCCAGCCTCTATGCATGCGACATTGTTATTCTTTACGGCCAAAGGACGTTGCTTCTGGTTGCCCGTTTACCAGATACCGGAAGGAACGCGCAACTCGAAAGGACGCGCTATTCAGAATCTGTTAAACATCGATTCGGATGATAAAGTGCAAGCATTTATTCGCGTGAAGAAATTAACTACAGATACGGAATTCGTAAATTCACACTATCTATTGTTCTGCACGAAAAAAGGCGTTATCAAAAAGACTTGTCTGGAGGCTTATTCCCGCCCACGCCAAAATGGTGTCAACGCTATTACCTTGCGCGAAGACGATGGTTTGATCCAAGTCTGCATGACCAATGGTAATAACGAAGTATTAATAGCCAACCGCAATGGACGCGCGATTCGTTTCCATGAAAGTGCCGTACGCGAAATGGGGCGTACCGCTTCAGGTGTACGTGGCATGACGTTGGACGAAGATGGCTCAGACGAAGTAGTGGGCATGATTTGTGTAAAAGATAAAGAAAAGGAGACGACGCTGGTCGTATCCGAACAAGGTTATGGTAAACGTTCGAACATCGAAGATTATCGCATCACTAACCGAGGCGGAAAAGGTGTAAAAACGTTGAATATTACAGAAAAAACGGGTAAGTTAGTAGCTATTTTGAACGTAACGGACGAGAACGATTTGATGATTATCAACAAATCTGGTATAACCATCCGCGTGAAGGTATCGGATTTAAGTATCATCGGTCGTGCTACACAAGGCGTTAAGCTTATTAACTTAGGTAAGCGTAACGATGAAATCGCCTCTGTTTGCAAGGTTTTGACTGATGCAGAAGAGAAAGCTGCAGAGGAAAAGGCCGAAAACGAAGCAAGACAAGCCGGAAAAGATAACGATAATGCTGAAAATTTACCGTTGAATTCGTCGGACAATACAACTATAAATGAAGAAGAATAAAACTGTAAACCGATAGTTAAACAAATAGAATAATTCATTAAAAAGTTTTGTTATGAAAAGAGTATTATTGACAGCAGCGTTATGCATAGCAGTTTCTGCATCATTCGCTCAGAAGAAAGTCGTAAAGCAGGCACAGGGTTTGGTTAAGGGCTCGAGTGTAGAAGCCGCCGCTTTCGACGAAGCACGCACTTTGATTCAAGGTGCTATGGAAAACGAAGAGACCAAGAACGACCCGCAAACTTGGTTCGTAGCAGGTTTCATCGAAGACCGTCAGTTTGACAATGAAAGAACAAAACAAATGTTAGGGCAGCAAGCTGATGAGCCTACGATGTACACGGCTTTGGGTAAAGTTTTACCTTTATTTGAAAAGGCTTACGAATTGGATCAATTGCCTAATGAAAAGGGCAAAGTAAAGCCGAAGTATACGAAAGACATTAAAAGTACATTGAGTGCTAATCATTTGTATTACATCAATGCGGGTGCTTACTACTTCGATCAAAAAGATTACCCGAAGGCTTATGACTTCTTCGAACAATTTTTGAAGATTTCTGATCATCCCATGTTTAAGGATACACAAACTGCAGCTCGTGATTCTAACTTCATGACGGTTCAGTTCTATGCGGCTGTAGCTGCTACTCAATTGGGTGATCCTCAGAAAGCTATTGCAGCTTTGGAACGTGCTAAGAATACGGAATACCGCCAGAATGACGTATACCAGTATTTGTGCTATGAGTACGAACAAGCTAAGGATTCTGTAAACTTAGAGAAGACCTTGAAGGAAGGTATGGAAAAGTTCCCTGAAGAGAAGTATTATATGTTGAATCTTATCAATAATTATATTTATTCGAATCGGAGCGAACAAGCCGTTGAGTACCTGAATTTGGCTATCCAAAAGGAACCGAATAATGCTCAACTGTACGACGTAATGGGACGTGTATATGAAACGGGTTTGAAAGATAACGCAAAAGCTGAAGAGTATTTCAAGAAGGCTGTAGAAATGGATCCGGAGAATGCTGATATTTTAGCTAACTTGGGTCGTATTTACTATAACCAAGGTGTAAATAAACTGGGTGAAGCTAACTCAATTACTGATACACAAAAGTATCAAGAAGAATCTGCAAAGGCAAAGGCATTCTTTGAGAAAGCATTGCCTTACTTCGAGAAAGCTCATCAATTAAAACCGGATGATAGAGCCAACATGACAGCTTTGCGTGGTATTTACTACAACCTGAACATGGGTGATAAGTTTGAAGCTATCGAAGCTGAAATGAATAAATAATGAAGTATATTTAACTGGTTTTTGTAAGGCCTGCTCATTCATTTGAGCGGGCCTTTATTTTTATGGAAAATCGAAATCGGGGATATGAATCGATACTTCCCATTATTCTATTTAACATAATGGGAATTATAAATAGATAGGGGTTTTCGAGCGAAATTCTCATCATCTTTTACTTGGGTTCTCAGCAAATAACATTACAGGGATATTATCGTTGGATAGATTTAATATCGATACCGGATGGATTTTGGAATATACGTAAACCGAACTCTGGTATGATTGCAAATATATGGTCGAATATTTCAGCTTGGATTTGTTCGTATTTCGGCCATTCAGAGGTATTTGAAAAGCAATAAATTTCCAAGGGAACGCCTTCGGATGTCGGTTGCATTTGGCGTACCATAATCATCAATTCTTTATGTGTCTTGGGATGTACAGTCAAATAATGCTGTAAATATGTCTGGAATACATGCAGGTTCACAACCTCTTGTTGGGCGGATTCTTCCTTTAGCCAACCTCTATTTATGAAATGCCGCTTCTCTTCATCTGTACAGAAATGGATGGTATTCAGGTCGATATTAATAGACCTCTTGATGCGTCTTCCGCCCGTCTCACGCATACCGCGCCAATTTTGGAATGAATCGCTTACTAATGCGTATGGTGGAATCGTAGTAATGGTTTTATCAAAGTTACGAACTTTCACGGTGGTAAGCGTTACTTCAATCACATCTCCATCAGCTCCGTATTTGGGCATCGTAATCCAATCGCCCGGACGAAGCATATCATTGGCAGAGAGTTGCACACCTGCGACCAATCCCAAAAGGCTATCTTTGAAAACCAACATGAGGATAGCCGCCGAGGCACCTAACCCAGCCAAGATAGAGGTGGCGTCTTTATCTATCAAGATGCTTATAATGAGAATAATCCCTACTCCTATCGCCACGATGCTTATCATTTGGTAAATTCCTTTTAAGGGACGGTTCCGGAGTCGTTCGTGTTCATTTGATATCTCGTAGAGCGATTTCAAGAACGCATTAATCAGGAAAAGGGTAACCACCACCAGATATACCAAACATGCTTTCAGCAGGAAATGAAGCAATTGCACCTCTTCCGTAAAGGCAAAGGGCAAGAGAACGTACCAGACGAGTGGCGGAATGACGCGGCTAAAGGCCTGGAGCATCTCGTCATTGAACAGGTAATCGTCCCACGTTGCCTTGGTCCGTGCCGTAATCTTCCGTATGGCGGGCATCACCAGGTGGCGGAACAATTGCGTGGTCAAATAGGAAATAAGCATGATTCCCAATAAGATAATCACTTGTATAATCCAATCTCTATGGGCAAATTCCACGTTTGCCCCCTGCAATATGTTATGTAAAAAAAGGCGGATATATTCCATTTCCATTCGTTTTTATTCGGGGAATAAAGATACATCTTTTTTTGCAAAAAAGGAAAAGCCCAGAGAGAAAGTTTTCCTTATGCCGAAGAAAAGTTGGAAAGCCGCCGGTCTATTCTTTACGTATCGACGATGTTTCTTTATCTTTAGGCTAAAGATATACAAATATCGACGATACGTGTATAAATATCGTCGATATGTGAAGAAATAATGCTTGGAAGGGAAAGTTTTCTCCGGCATCATCGGAAGTTTGCATCGGGTCTTTCCAAATAACTTCTTCATGAAAGGAAAACCTGACAGCTTGTCACCCGCCCCTGTCCTTTTGAGTTAAATAATGGCAGATAGGGAACTCCCGCGCGCTTTTGGTACTTTTTTTGTAAAAGAAAAAGCGGGTGTTTGCTACAACTATGCGGGGCAGACGCCTATATATTAATGTATAATAAATAAGGTATAAGATATGAATAAGAATGGAAATATCGGGGTCACGAGTGAAAATATCTTCCCGATTATCAAAAAGTTTTTGTATAGTGATCATGAAATCTTCTTGCGCGAATTGGTTTCCAATGCCGTAGATGCAACGCAAAAGTTGAAAACATTGGCATCGGTAGGCGAATTCAAAGGAGAGTTAGGCGATTTGACCGTCCGCATCAAGTTTGATGAGAATACCCTTACAATATCCGACCGGGGTATTGGTATGACGGCTGAAGAGATTGATAAGTATATCAACCAGATAGCCTTCTCGGGTGCAGAAGAATTCGTAAAGAAATACAAGAACGATACAGCTGCTATTATCGGCCATTTCGGGTTAGGTTTCTACTCTTCGTTTATGGTTTCAAAGAAAGTGGAAATCGTAACGAAATCATACCAAGAGGGCGCGCAAGCCATGAAATGGAGTTGCGATGGCACCCCTACCTATACGATGGAAGAATGCGAAAAGGAAGACCGCGGTACGGATATTATCCTTTACATCGACGATGAGAACAAGAATGATTTCTTGAACGAGCAGAAGATTAGCGGATTGCTTACGAAATATTGCCGCTTCCTCCCGATTCCGATTGCATTCGGTAAGAAAAAAGAATGGAAAGATGGCCAATATGTAGATACGGACGAAGACAATATCATCAACGATACAACACCGGCCTGGGTACGTAAGCCGAGCGAGCTCAAGGATGAAGATTATAAGAAATTCTACCAAGACTTGTATCCGATGTCGGAAGAGCCACTCTTCTGGATACATCTGAATGTCGATTATCCGTTCCACTTGACAGGTATCCTTTACTTCCCGCGTATTAAGAACAATATTGATTTGCAACGCAATAAAATCCAGTTGTATTGCAATCAGGTATTCGTGACGGATTCGGTAGAAGGTATCGTGCCGGAATTCCTTACGCTGCTTCATGGCGTCATCGATTCACCAGATATCCCTTTGAACGTATCGCGCTCCTATTTACAAAGCGACCAGAATGTGAAGAAGATATCAAGCCATATTACCAAGAAAGTGGCCGACCGCTTGGAGGAAATCTTCAAGACAGACCGCAAGCAATTCGAGGAGAAATGGGATTATTTGAAACTCTTCATCCAATATGGCATGCTTACGGACGAGAAGTTCTACGACCGGGCGTCGAAGTTTGCTTTGTTCAAGGACGTAGAGGACAAATATTATACGCTCGAAGAGTATAAGACTTTAATCAAAGATAACCAAACGGACAAAGACGGTACATTGGTTTACCTCTATACCACCAATAAGGACGAGCAATATAGCTATATCCAAGCCGCCAAGGATAAAGGATATAGCGTATTGGTTATGAACGGACAATTGGACGTACACGCTATTGGCCAATTCGAGCAAAAACTGGAAAAGACGCGTTTCGTACGGGTAGATAGCGATACCATCGACCGGTTGATTGCCAAAGAAGAAGCCAACCAAGTTTCCCTCTCGGAAGAACAACGCGAGGCTTTGCAAGAAATCTTCAAGAGCCAAATGCCGAAGTTGGAAAAGGCGGAGTTTATGGTGACGCTCGAAGCATTGGGGGCACAAGCCAATCCCGTGGTATTGACCCAGAGCGAATACATGCGCCGTATGCGGGAAATGTCGGCTATGCAACCGGGCATGGCGTTTTATGGCGAAATGCCCGATAGCTATAACCTGGTATTGAACACCGACCATGCCCTGGTTCAAGACATCTTGGCGGGTGAAGAAGCGGCATGTAGCGAGAAATTGCAACCTATCCAGGCCGACATGAAGGGATGGAAAGCGCGCCAAGCCGATTTGCGTGAAGCCCAAAATAAGAAGAAGGCGGACGAAATCACCGAGGCTGAAAAAGAAGACATGACGAATACGAACCAGAAGATTACCGGCCTCCGCGAGGAAATCAACCAAATCCTCGACGAATATGCCGCAAGCAATAAGAAGGTAAGTCAATTGATAGATTTGGCCCTCTTGAGCAACGGCATGTTGAAGGGCGAAGCGTTGAGCAACTTCATCAAACGGAGTGTTGAAATGATTCATTAACCCTGGAAAAACATAGGCGTTTCCCTTGAAATCCATAAGGATAAACGGAAGGAAAATCGCCTATGTTTTCCTTTATTTACAGGTATAAATGGAAGAAAATATCCAACTCAATGCGCACAACAAGCAGGAGTATCCGCCCATGCACACCGTGGAACATATCTTAAACCAGACCATGGTGCGCATGTTTGGATGCCCCCGTTCGCGTAATGCCCATATCGAACGGAAGAAAAGCAAATGCGATTATGAACTGGCAGAAGCCCCTAGCCAAGAGCAAATGGAGGAAATCGAACGGAAGGTAAACGAGGTCATCGACCAACACCTGCCCGTCACCATCGAATTCCTCCCGCGAGAGGAGGCGGCAAGCCTCGTAGATTTGAGCAAACTCCCCGAACACGCCAGCGAAACATTACGAATTGTACGCATAGGAGATTATGACGCTTGCGCTTGCATCGGGGCGCATGTGGGAAACACCTCCGAGATAGGGCATTTCAAAATCCTCACATACGACTATGCGGAAGGCCGTTTGCGCATCCGATTCAAACTAATGGAATAAAAAACCGCAAATCCATTAGCGGATAAGAAATATTTTTGTTAAGTTTGCATCGTAATTAAACGTATCATATTAAAAAAGTAATACTATGACAATCGATCAATTCAACTTTGCCGGGAAAAAGGCAATTGTACGCGTTGACTTCAACGTTCCTTTGAATGAGGAAGGTAAAATTACAGATGATACTCGTATCCGTGGTGCTCTGCCTACCTTGAAAAAGATTTTGGCAGATGGCGGTAGCTTGATTATCATGTCTCACATGGGCAAACCGAAAGGGAAAGTCAACCCGAAATATTCATTGGGCCAGATTATAGATGCCGTATCTGCCGCATTGGGCGTACCGGTACAATTTGCTCCGGATTGCGCGAAAGCTTCGGCACAAGCCGCTGCATTGAAACCGGGTGAAGTCCTCTTGCTGGAGAATCTCCGTTTCTATCCGGAAGAAGAAGGCAAACCTGTAGGCATTGAAAAAGAAGACCCGGCTTACGAAGATGCCAAGAAGGCGATGAAAGCTTCCCAGAAAGAATTTGCCAAGACATTGGCTTCTTATGCCGATTGCTATGTAAACGACGCATTTGGCACAGCTCATCGCAAACATGCTTCGACGGCTGTTATCGCTGATTATTTCGATGCAGACCACAAGATGCTTGGTTATTTGATGGAAAAAGAGGTACAAGCCGTAGATAATGTATTGAGCAATATCAAACGTCCATTTACCGCTATCATGGGTGGTTCGAAGGTTTCTACGAAGATTGGTATCATCGAGAACTTGATGGACAAGGTAGACAATTTGATTCTTTGCGGAGGTATGACGTTCACATTTGCCAAGGCCCAAGGAGGTAAGATTGGTAAGTCTATTTGCGAAGACGATAAATTGGACTTAGCTCTCGAAATTATTGAAAAGGCAAAGGCGAAAGGCGTCAACTTGGTATTAGGTACGGATTGCATCGCGGCTGATGATTTCTCGAACGATGCCCATACACAAGTATGCCCGGCCAACAATATTCCTGACGGATGGGAAGGATTGGACGCTGGTCCTGAAAGTCGTAAAGCATTTGCAGAGGCTATTAAGGGAGCAAAGACCATTCTTTGGAACGGTCCGGCGGGCGTATTTGAATTCGATAACTTCACCGGTGGTTCAAAAGCTATTGCAGAAGCTATTGCAGAGGCTACATCAAATGGTGCCTTCTCGCTTATTGGTGGTGGAGATTCGGTAGCTTGCATCAACAAATTCGGTATGGCCGACAAGGTATCTTACATCTCGACAGGTGGTGGTGCATTGCTCGAAGCCATCGAAGGTAAGGTTTTGCCAGGTATCGCAGCTATCAAGGGAGAATAATAGTTCTTCCAAAATGTCATATAAATTTATAGGAGGAAGACGGCTTCGTCCGTTTTCCCCCTATTTTGTTTAATTAAATACCAGAAAAATATGAAACGAATACTTACTACCTTGTTCCTATCCTGTTGTTTAGGAGGATATGCGGTACAAGAAGCAGACATCCATATTATTCCTAAACCCATCCAATTGACGCAAGAGACAGGGGCGTTCCGATTGACTCCTCAAACGGTCATCTCTTATACGAAAGGGCTTCAACCCCAAGCCTCCTATTTGCAAGAGGTATTATCCGCCTCTACGGGTTGGGATTTAACGCTTCAAGAAGGGACGAAAAACAACGATAACGTCATCCAATTATCGTTGAATCCGGAAGGGAATACGCCTGAAAGTTATGAATTATCCGTAAGAAACGCGGGAGTGCATATCGAAGGAGCAGATGCGGGCGGTGTGTTTTATGGCATCCAGACCCTTTTGCAACTCTTTCCTGCCGAAGTATATAGCCCTGTAAGGCAAAAAGATATTGAATGGGAAGCACCGGCCGTAGAGGTCAAAGATGCCCCTTCGCATCCTTGGCGAGGCATGATGCTCGATGTAGCACGCTATTTCTTCGATAAAGATTTCGTAAAGAAATACATCGACATGATGGCGATGTACAAAATGAATAAGCTCCAATTTCACCTCATTGACGATTCAGGTTGGAGATTGGAAATCAAGAAGTACCCGAAACTGACCGAAATAGGTGCTTGGGCGGGCAAAGACCAGAACCGGCTGGGCGGCTATTATACCCAAGAGGATATCCGGGAGATTATCGAATACGCCCAAGTGCGAAATGTGGAGATTATTCCGGAGATTGAGTTCCCCGCGCACATGCTCTCGGCCGTATCTGCTTATCCTTGGTTGAGTTGCCACGGAGAACCCCGTGAAGTGCCTATGCAACATTTTATCAGCCGGGATTTGATTTGTGTCGGGAAGGAATCATCTTACCAGTTCTTGCAAGACGTATTAAACGAAACCGTATCCCTTTTTCCCTCGCGTTATATCAATATCGGAGGAGACGAGGCGGTGTACGATAACTGGGAAAAATGCCCCTTGTGCCAAAAGGTCATGAAAGAGAACGGCTTGAAAAAAGCTTCTGAACTCCAGGGATACCTTACGAACCGGGTGCTTCAGATGATGAAGGAAAAGAATCGTACCATCATCGGTTGGGAAGAAATCATCCAACGCGGGAAACTGGACGGGCAAGTGGTAGCCCTTATTTGGCATAATGAGAAAGATACTATCCAAGCCGTGGAAAAGAATCACTTAGCCATCCTAACACCGGCTACGCACGCTTATCTGGATTTCCCCGAGAGCAAGACTCCAGGCGAGGTGAAGGCCGCCACTTGGATGCCACCTATCTCGATTGAGAAAGCTTATTCGCTGGCGGCCAAAGACTATTCACCCAGTTCGCATGTCTTAGGCGTGCAAGGATGCCTCTGGTCAGACCAGTTCATCCACGGGACTATCCTCCAAGAGATTGTACCACTCAACGAGAACCGTTCGGAGAATTACGCCGAGTATTTCACCTTCCCGCGCCTATTGGCCTTAGCTGAAGTGGGTTGGACAAAAGAGGCGAATCGCTCGTATACGGATTTTGCTCATCGGCTGGTGTACCATTATGCCCGGCTGGACGAGAAGGGATGTAATTACCGTGTGCCCGAACCAACCATCGAAAAGATGGATGAAAATGCAGGGAGTGTGACGTTTACACTCGCCGAGAGCGTAGCAGGCGCACCTATCCGCTATACGACCGACGGAAGTTATCCGACAATACATTCTCCACGTTATACTTCACCGGTAAAGGTCGATACAAAGAACAATTTCCGGGCGATTACCGTGGTTTCAAACCGCCATTATTCATTACCGATTTATTTCGCCTACGATTACGCCGAATACAAACAGTTCGGAGAATTTACTTCGGAATGGAAACCTTCCATCATTCCAACCGAGGATATAACTCCTTGGGCTATAGATGCTACGGGTAAAATATCAGGTAATGGGACGTATGAGGTCACTTTCATCCAAACGGATGGTAAGAATGCGTTGAAAATAAATGGCATCCAGGTAATGAAACGGGATGAAGTATTGGAGGAAATCAAAGAAGTACAAACGGTTAACAAACAACACCAAGTGACTTACCGATTCCATATCGACTCCTTCGAGGCGGGCACTCCGTTCGCTATCATAGCGCAAATCCAAGGCGAAGGAGGGAATAGTACCAATGGTGCCGTCTTTATCAAGAAGGTGGATTAATATCTCCCTAAAGAGAATGAAGAATTATATTCCCAATTCTTCATTCTCTTTCTTTTTTATACTTCTAATGCTCCAATCACTTCGCGTACAGATGCAAACCCATGACGCTCGCAATAATCATCCAATCCTTGGATGACGCGAAGGGAAACGGTGGGGTCTATAAAGTTATAAGTTCCTATTTGAATGGCCGTAGCCCCCGCAAGTAAGAACTCTACCGCATCTTTCCAGTTCGAAATACCTCCTAACCCAATGACCGGAATCCGTACCGCTTTCGAGGTCTGCCATACCATGCGCAAGGCCACCGGTTTCACGCAAGGCCCCGATAAGCCGCCCGTAATGGTAGAAAGCACCGGGCGACGTTTTTCGGCATCGATAGCCATCCCCAGCATCGTGTTGATGAGCGATACGGCATCTGCTCCCTCGGCCTCGACCGCACGAGCTATTTCCGTAATATCCGTCACATTGGGCGAGAGCTTCACAATCAAGGTCTTCGGATAGACCTTACGCACGGCCCGAACGACTTCGGACGCGCCCGCACACGTCACGCCAAACGCCATCCCGCCCTGTTTCACGTTCGGACAAGAAATGTTCAATTCGATAGCAGGAATCTTCTCTAACTCCGCTATCCGCTCTGCACAAGCGACATACGTATCGATAGACGACCCGCTCACGTTCACGATCATATTCGTATCGATATCCTTGATTTGCGGGTATATGTGCTCCGCAAAATAGTCAGCTCCTTTGTTTTGGAGCCCTACGGCGTTAAGCATGCCAGCGGGTGTCTCGGCAAGGCGTGGATAGGGATTCCCTTCGCGGGGTTGGATGGTAGTCCCTTTTACAAAGATGCCTCCCAAGCAGCTTATATCCATGAAATCGGCATATTCGATGCCATATCCGAAGGTTCCGGAAGCCGTCATCACCGGATTCTTCAATTCCAAATTCCCTATTTTTACGTTCAATTCAGCCATGATAATTTCTCGATATTAAATACTGGTCCTTCCGTACATACACATACATGGTGCTCGTCTTTAAGCTTTTCCACACAACAAAGGCACGCCCCGATGCCGCACGCCATCGTATTCTCTAAAGAGGCTTCACACGCGATGCCATGGGCCGATGCATAACGCGCCACAGATACCATCATCGGCTTCGGACCGCAGGTGTAAATCTGGTCGAAATGCTTCTCGGAGAGGAGGCTATGGTTCGTTACATACCCCCGCTCGCCCACCGAACCATCTTCGGTTGTCAGATACACTTCGCCATATTGCCGGAAAAACGCCAACTGGAGCAAATCGCCCTCCGAACGCGCCCCCAGCAAAAAGGTAGGCCGGAATCCTTTCGCCTTCAAACAAGCCCCCAAGTAGAGCAAAGGAGCCGTCCCTACACCTCCTCCAATGAGCAGCAATTCACGCATATCGCCCTCTTCGGGGAGCGTAAATCCGTTCCCCAGCGGGAGGAGGAGGTTCAACAGGTCGCCTACGCGCGCTTCCGCCAACCGGCGGGTCCCGTCGCCTACCAATTGGATAAGCAACCATAACTCGTTCCGCCCCTTGTCGACATAATGGATGGAGATAGGGCGGCGTAGGAAGGTCGCTGACGAGCCCTCCACGCGCACTTGCACGAATTGCCCGGGGCGCATCTCGGGCAACGGTTCCTCTCCTGCGAGCTTCAACAAGCAATAATTCGGATGAAGGCGTTCGTTTGCAACCACCTTCAAATCAAGCATGTATTTCTTCATTTTCTTACATATCGTTTGTTATACCACAAAGATACGCAAAAAACTATTCCCGGCCTGCTTTTTCGGGCACAAATATCTCGAATGTATTGTCGGAATAGAACACCATGATACGCTCCACGCGCTTGTTTTCCACCTCGTTTTTGATAGCGATATCCGCCTCCGGATACGGTTGTTTTTCCTCCGGTTTATCGTTGTTTTCTTCCGGTTCTTTCGGCGTGATTTTGATTTCGGGCAAGGGCGCCTCCGGAGGGAAAAGGCCGGGTTGGGCGTCGGATACCTCCTCGCGCCGCATCTCGCCCCGTCCGACCAAAAGCCAATCGGGATTGATATAGGGGAAGCGCGCCAATATCTTTTGTACGACCTCCAAGCTGGGGTTGTTCCGCCCCGAAACGATGTGCGACATGGCCGCGCGCTGAATGCCGATGGCCGCCGCGAATTGCGCTTGCCCCAGCTTCTCGTAAGCCATGATTTGTAGGATACGTTCTTTCATTTTCCAATCGATTTTTCGTTCAAAAACCTGTCATTTTGTCTTTTCTTTAGACGCTACAAAGGTAAACATACTTTTGGAAACACGCAAATTTATTGTTATAAAAATATACATATACAAATGTAACAAGCATGTTACAATTGTATCATCCATCAGGCTTAAAAAGGGTGTTTACAGGTTGTATAATCGCTTTATATACATAAGTTATACGCATGGTTTTTAATATATTACACTACATAGACATAGGCTTTGGAACATCTAAAATATACAAATGTATCTAATCGTTCCCATAAGCTTAAACCGACACTTTATGTAAACAGAAATAAAGGACTGGTTCCGTTTCGGGCATCCTACTATAAACAGAGCCTCAAGTATATAAATTGGATATATCTGTAAACAATACTGAGGTATACACATTTGTATACACACCTACCTCCTACCCTCACCTGTTTATTTTTGTATTGTAAACAAAAGGAGACCTCACCCCTGCCACACATTTGTAAACAGGTTATTTCTGTATTCGTCGATAAACAAGAAAGGGAAATGTGGAAAACTAAATATGACAAAATGACATGCCAGGGAGGATGCACATACGCCTCCCCAAGCCCAACTCCGCGAGAAGCCCGTTTTCCGGGCCATCCTGCGGGTTTCTTTCGGATTCTTCAGAAATAGAAGGGGTATTTTAAAGGAAAGAGATTAAGCGCTAAAGGTTTACGCTCAAAAAGCACATCCAGGGCCTTACGGCAACACGGATGCGTCTTTGTCGGAAAGAGAGTTCATGGTCGTCGGTTGGGAAATCCGGTCCACTGCTCAGTGAAGGATTTTATAGAGGAGCTCCCGGAGGATATCATAACTCCCCATGGAGGCATTCCCCACGCCCTTGGATTGCGCATCGGCCAAGCGGATTTCGCTTATCAGGCGGAAAACCTTCAGGGCGGAGTAGCTCCGCAGTCCGACCGTATAATCGCGCAGCTGGAAATTTCCGCGCAAACCCAAGGCAGCCATCAACCCCGCCTCCGAACGGTCCTTCGTGTAATAGCATATCAGGAGGTTCGAGAAGTAATTAAACAGGACCGAAAGGGTCGCTTGGATGGGATTGTCTTTCGGGTTCTTGTGGAAGTACTGGATGATGCGGTGGGCCTTCAGGGCGTCTTTCGCGGCAACGGCCTTCAGGAGTTCGAAATTGTTGTATTCCTTGCTCACCCCGACATGCTGCTCCACGAGTTCGGGCGTGAGGCGTTTTAAGCCCGTTTGCGCCATGATAATTTCCAGCTTGGAGATTTCCTTGTCGAGGCGGGTCAAATCGTTTCCTACGCAATCAGAGAGCATCTGGGCGGCCTTAGCATCGATACCGAGGGAACGCCGCGCGAGGAACGAAGTGATGAAGGCCGGCATCTTGTATTCCGGCACCTTCTTCGATTCGAACAGGAGGCCGTTCTTTTCCACGAGCGAGGCGAGCTTTTTCCGCCGGTCGAGCGTCTTGTATTTATAATCCAGCACGAGGACGGTCGAGGCGAGCGGCGCCTTCACGTAGGCGGCCAGCGTCTCGATGTCGCGCATCTGTTGCGCTTCGCGTACAACGACGAGCTGGTGTTCGGCCATCATCGGATAACGGCGGGCGGCTTGGATGACCTGTACCGCGTCCGTCTCCGCGCCATACAGCACCAGTTGGTTGAAGTCGCGTTCCTCGTCTTTCAACACCGTGGCGAGGAGTTGCTCCGTCAATTGGTCGATAAAATAGGGTTCTTCACCCATCAGCACGTATACAGGGCGGAATTCCCTCCTCCCGATTTCCGCGCATATTTCTTCGTAGGTCATCATGCTTTGAATTAAAAATTAAAGGATAAAAATTAAAACGCAAAATAACTGGGCACAACGGCATCGGGGCATGGAGTTACTTTTGCCACTACACACCTCCGAACCTCCGCATCTCCGTGTTCATCTTTCTCCCCATTCCAACTCACCAGCTGAAACGGATATGGTGCACCGTCTTCTTTCCCTCCATGATTTGGCGGAGCGCCTCGACTCCCAGCTGGAGGTGTTCGGAAACGAAACGGGCCGTCACCTGGCGGTCGCTTTCTTCCGTCTTGATACCCTCTTCTTCCATCGGCTTGTCCGACACCAAGAGGAGCGCGCCGGTGGGGATTCGGTTTGCAAAACCGGCCGTCAGGAGCGTGGCTGTCTCCATGTCGATACCCGTGGCATGCGTCAAGCGGAGGTACTCTTTGAAGTTCGTGTCATACTCCCACACGCGCCGGTTCGTCGTATAAACCGTCCCTGTCCAATAATCCTTCCCCTTGTCACGTATGGCCGACGAAATAGCCCTTAGGAGCGAGAAGGCAGGCAACGAGGGCACCTCAGGCGGAAGGTACTCGTCCGACGTTCCTTCGCCCCGTATCGCTGCGATGGGGAGCAGGTAATCGCCCAGTCGGTTCGCCTCTTTCAGTCCGCCGCATTTGCCCAAGAAGAGCGCCGCTTCGGGGCGGACGGCCGAGAGAAGGTCCATGACGGTGGCGGCATTGGCGCTTCCCATGCCGAAGTTGATAATCGTGATGCCGTCGGCCGACGCGTTGGGCATCGTCCCTTTCTGGGCCAACACCGGTACGCCGTAATGCGCCGCAAACCGCTCCACATAGGTGGTGAAGTTTGTCAGCAGCACATGCCGCGTGAAATCTTCCAGCCGCCGCTCTGTATAGCGCGGGAGCCAGTTCTCTACAATCTCCTGTTTTGTCTTCATGCTCCTGCTTTTTTATGCGGAGCAAAGGTACGTAACCGAAACCCGTTTGTCAAGCGAAAAGCGCATATATTTTTCGTTCTTTTTTCGAAAACATGTCCTTTCCTTGCGTTATATCATCATTATCAGTTATTTATAAGGAAATATCCTTGTTTCTCCTTTCCTTACACTTACAATTCTTACAAATGACAATTAGCTTTTTGCAATAAACGCCTTCTCCCTCTCGCGCCCTAAAAAAGAAGTTATAATATATATATAATATATATAATATATATATTATATATATATTATAAAATTCTACTCTCTCTTTTTCGCGATGCCATTTCTCCTAAAAATTAATTGTCATTTG
>NZ_NFJB01000013.1 GCF_002159645.1 Parabacteroides sp. An277
GGAAATTCTTTGAACTTATGGAACCATGTGAACAAGGAATAGAAAAATCTTTGAACTCATGGAACCATGTGAACAAGGAATAGAAAAATCTTTGAACTCATGGAATCATGTGAACAAGGAATAGAAAAATCTTTGAACTTATGGAATCATGTGAACAAGGAATAGAAATATCCTTGAACGCAAAGAATCATGTGAACAAAGAAAAAAGAAGGAAAAGATAAAAATAGAATATGGAGGATTTAAAACAAGATAAAATAACGCAAGCCCTGGGGCGGCTGGGCATCCAACAACTGAACGCGATGCAACAGGCGGCACTGGAGGCGGGGACGGCGCGCGATATGCTGCTGCTCAGCCCCACCGGTTCGGGTAAAACGCTGGCATTCCTCTTGCCCCTGCTTCCGGAGTTGCAAGACACGGGGCGCGTGCAGGTGCTGGTCGTTACGCCGTCTCGCGAGTTGGCGTTGCAAATAGAGCGGGTGTTCCGTGCGATGGGGACGGGTTTGAAAGTGACTTGCTGCTATGGCGGGCATCCTTTCCAAACCGAGAAACGGAGTTTGGCGCAGTCGCCTGCCTTGCTGATTGGGACGCCAGGGCGTTTGCTGGACCACTTGGAGCGCGGCGATGTGGATATGCGCAGCGTGCATACGGTTATTTTAGACGAATTCGACAAATCGCTGGAGATGAAATTCGTGCCGGAAATGAAGCGCCTATTGGAGCAGATGCCGGGGATACGTCGGCGGGTGCTGACATCGGCCACGGCAGCTATCGAGATACCGGAATTTGTCGGGCTGCGCCGTCCGTTGGAACTTTCGTTCTTGGAGGATAAGCCGCGCGGATTGAAACTCTTTACGGTGCATTCTCCGGAAATCGACAAACTGGATACTTTATATAAATTACTGGGCGAGCTGCAAGGCGAACCGGCGCTCGTGTTTTGCAATTACCGTGAGTCGGTCGAACGCGTGGGCGATTACCTCCGGCAGAAACAGGTGGAGGCTGTTTGTTTTCATGGCGGGTTGGAACAGCCGGAACGCGAGCAACGCTTGGCGCGTTTGGCGAATGGAAGTACAGCCGTATTCCTTACCACCGACTTGGCAGCACGTGGATTGGATATTCCGGAAGTGCGCCACGTGATTCATTACCATTTGCCGCTGAACCAGGAGGCATTCGTGCATCGCAACGGACGGACCGCCCGCATGCACGCAACCGGTACGGCCTATCTCTTGCTCAACCCGATTGAGTCGATGCCGGACTATGTCCCTGCTTCCTTGCCTGAGTTCTTTTTGCCCGACAAAACTCGTGTGCCGAAACCGGCTGCCTGGGAGACGTTGCTGATAAACAAAGGAAAACGGGATAAACTGAGCCGGGGTGATATTGTGGGCTTTCTTTGCCAGAAGGGCGGATTGGCGCCGGAAGAGGTCGGGCGGATTGACGTGTTCGAGTCGTGTGCTTTGGTTGCCGTGCGCCGGGGATGCAAAAAGAACCTGCTGGCGCGTATCCGACAGGAAAAAATTAAAAACAAACAAGCCAAATATAGTTGAAGATATGATCAATAAGATACTGATAAAGAATGTGCAGCTGGATATGCGCCCAGTGGATATCTATATCGAGAAGGAACGTATCCGGCAAATCGGTGAACAATTGGATGTGCAGGCGGACAAAGTCATTGATGGGACGGACAAAGCCGTCATCCCCGGTCTCGTAAATGGCCATACGCATGCCGCTATGACGCTCTTCCGCGGTTATGCCGACGATATGAAGCTGATGCCTTGGTTGGAAGAGAAGATCTGGCCAAATGAAGCCAAGATGCGTGCCGAGGACGTCTATTGGGGTTCGAAGCTTGCTTGCTTGGAAATGATTAAATCCGGGACGACGGCCTTTCTCGACATGTACCAACGCTTCCGGGCTACGGCCGACGCGGTAAGCGAGATGGGTATCCGTGGATACCTTTCGGCTTGTTGCTTTGATCGCTTCGACCCCGTGCTGACCGAGAAGTGCAAGGAGGAGTGCGAGCGGCTTTACCGCGTGTCGGATGATTATGGCTCGCGTGTACAATATGCAGTAGGCCCCCATGCCATTTATACGGTATCCGGCGAGTTGTTGCAATGGATACATGCTTTTGCGCGCGAACGGAAAGTTCGGATTCATCTCCACTTGGCCGAGACGGAAGAGGAGGTGCGTGGCGCAGTCGAGAAGTTCGGGTTTACGCCCGTGCGTTACCTTTATAAATTAGGAGTCCTTTCGCCGCAATTAGTCATTGCCCATGGTATTTATATCGACGAGGACGAGATACGGATGTTGGCAGACCATGGGGTGAAGGTAATCCACAATCCGGCGTCTAACCTGAAATTGGCATCGGGTTTCCGCTTCCCCTTCGTCGAGATGAAGCGTGCCGGGATTCAGGTGGGCTTGGGTACGGACGGTTGTTCTTCATCGAATAATCTGGATATGGTGGAGGCGATGAAATTGGCTGCCCTTGTCGGGAAGGCTTGGCGTAAAGACCCGGAAGTATTAACAGCACAAGAGGTATTCGAAGCGGCTACGTCTGTCGGAGCGGATATATTAGGATTAGATGCCGGACGTATCGAGGCAGGACGTTTGGCCGACCTTTGTTTGGTCGACTTGAAGCAACCTGCTTTCGTGCCGAATTTCAATTTCACGTCGAACTTGGTATATGCAGCCAATGGAAGTTGTATCGATACGGTACTGTGCAATGGGAAGATTGTGATGGAAAATAGGAAAGTCCCAGGCGAAGAGGAAATCTTAGAGAAAACCGCCCGTCTGGCTTACGATTTAATAAGACGATAAAAAAGGAAAGAAATGAACAACAACTATGCAGAGACGGCCGCTTACTTGGCCGCGTGTATGAAAGGGAAGCCGGAGACGGCCATTATCTTAGGTAGCGGACTGGGTTCGTTGGCGGAGCAAATCGAAGAGCCGATAGTGATTCCTTACGCAGAGATTCCGCATTTTGTCCGTTCGACGGCTTCAGGGCATAAAGGCAATTGGATATGCGGAAAATTGGGTGGAAAACCAATCGTAGCGATGCAGGGCCGTTTCCATTATTACGAAGGGTACACGATGGAGCAAGTGACCTTTCCGGTGCGTGTCATGAAGCTCTTAGGAATAAAGAACTTGCTTGTCTCGAATGCCGCAGGAGGCATCAATACCTCTTTCAAGGTGGGAGATTTGATGATTATTCGAGACCATATTAATATGATGCCCAATCCGCTCATAGGTCCGAACGACGAACGCTTCGGGACTCGCTTTCCAGATATGACCCGTGCGTACGACCGCGAATGGATTCATTTGATGGAAATCATTGCTTCCGAAAAACATATTCCAGTAAAAAAAGGGGTGTATGTCGGACTTACCGGTCCCTCTTACGAAACTCCTGCCGAATATGCTTTTTATGGTAAAGTGGGGGGCGATGCCATAGGGATGAGTACCGTGCCGGAAGTCATTGTGGCGCGCCATTGTGGCATTCGCGTATTCGGTATGTCGGTGATAACGAACGAAGGATATCATTTTGCCGATGATTTCGTAAACGATGCGAACGACGTCATCGAAGCTGCCAACCGGGCCGCCGGGCAAATGTCTCAACTCTTCGCTTCGCTTATTGCGCGGATGGCATAAAGGAGTTTCGAAAAAAACATAGGCATAAACGAAAACAAATATAACGAGAATCGGAAACGAATATAGGCATAAATCCGGGAAAAATCCGTACCTTTGTACGCGGAATACAAGACCTCATATAAAATGGAAGTATTAAAGCACGAATGTGGCGTCGCCATGGTTCGGTTGCTCAAGCCATTAGAGTATTATCACGAGAAATATGGTACGTGGATGTATGGGCTGAACAAGCTCTACCTCATGATGGAAAAGCAGCACAACCGCGGGCAGGAAGGCGCCGGATTAGCTTGCGTGAAGCTCGAAGCTGAAGCAGGCGAGGAATATATGTTTCGCGAGAGGGCATTGGGAACGGGTGCCATCACCGAGATATTTTCTGCCGTTCACGCACATTACCGGGATTTATCTCCCAACGAACTAAACGACCCCTTTTATGCGAAAGCCAACCTTCCCTTTGCCGGAGAGCTTTACATGGGGCATCTTCGTTATAGTACAACTGGCAAATCGGGTATTTCTTATGTGCATCCTTTCCTTCGCCGCAATAATTGGCGTGCTCGTAATTTGGCGCTTTGCGGTAATTTCAATTTGACAAATGTAGAAGAGATTTTCAAACAAATCACAGCTGACGGACAACATCCGCGTAAGTATGCCGATACGTATATTATGCTTGAACAGGTAGGGCATCGGCTGGATCGTGTGGTGGAACATCTTTTCGAGCAATGCGAGGCAGAGGGGCTCCGGGGCATGGATATCACGCATGCCATTGAAGACCGGATTGATTTGGGCGATGTATTGAAACGTTGCGTGCCCACGTGGGATGGCGGTTTTGTGATATGCGGTATTACCGGTAGCGGCGAGATGTTTAGCGTACGAGACCCTTGGGGGATTCGTCCGGCATTCTATTATCAAGATGAGGAAATCGTGGTATTGGCCTCCGAAAGACCGGTTATCCAAACGGTGATGAACGTGCATGCACAAGATATTCACGAGTTAGGGAGAGGCGAAGCCCTATTTGTAAGTAAAGCAGGTAAAGTACGGACGGAACAAATCGTGGCCGAAAAGGAAAACAAATCCTGCTCGTTCGAGCGTATCTATTTCTCGCGAGGTAGCGATGTGGATATTTATCGCGAACGCAAGAAGCTGGGAGAGACGTTGGTACCTGCAGTGCTCCGTGCTGTAGACAATGATTTGAATCATACGGTATTCTCTTTTATTCCAAATACGGCGGAAGTGGCTTATTATGGTATGCAAGAGGGATTGAACGAGTATTTGAATCGATTGAAAAAGGAATGGATAGCAGACCGGAGTCATCTGCTCGAAGAATTCGAATTGGAAAAGATACTCTCGATGCGCGTGCGGACGGAAAAGGTCGCTATTAAGGATATTAAACTGCGTACGTTCATAGCAGAAGGCAATAGTCGGAATGATTTGGCGGCACATGTGTATGACGTGACGTATGGAAGCATTGTTCCCTTCAAGGATAATCTGGTGGTGATAGATGATAGCATTGTGCGGGGAACGACATTGAAGCAGAGTATTATCGGTATCCTCGACCGCTTGCACCCGAAGAAGATAGTCATCGTATCCTCTTCGCCCCAGGTACGTTATCCGGATTATTATGGTATTGATATGTCGCACATGGACGAGTTCATCGCTTTCCGTGCCGCCGTAGCTCTTTTGAAAGACAGGGGGTTGGAAGGCATCTTGATGTCGGCTTATCAGAAAGCAAAGAAGCAAGAGGCTGAACATAGGGCGGACATTAATTATGTGAAAGAGGTGTATGCCCCCTTCACTGATAAGGAAATATCGGATAAGATGGTCACGCTCTTGACGCCCGTAGGGACAAACGCGAAGGTTGAAATCGTCTATCAGACGCTCGACGGACTCCATGCTTCTTGTCCGAATCATCCGGGCGATTGGTATTTTTCAGGCGATTACCCGACACCGGGCGGCGTAAGGATGGTGAACCGTGCTTTCATTGATTATATGGAGCATGTCTATTTGCATTAAAAATAAAAGGTAAAAGAACAACTATAACGATACTTATATATAAAGATGAGAAACGTAACTCTTATACTCGACGACGGGACGGCCTTCTACGGGAAGTCGTTCGGCTACGAGAAGCCTGTAGCGGGCGAAGTGGTGTTTAATACGGCTATGACGGGATATCCGGAAAGCCTTACAGATCCTTCGTATGCGGGGCAATTGATGGTCTTGACTTATCCTTTGATTGGTAATTATGGCGTTCCGCCTTTTTCGCTTGCCGAGAATGGTTTGCCACGCTATATGGAAAGTGAAAAGATTCATGCAGAAGCTATTATTGTGAGCGATTATTCTGCGGAATATAGTCATTGGAACGCCGTAGAGAGCTTAGGGGATTGGTTGAAACGCGAGCAGATTCCAGGTATCACAGGCATTGATACGCGTGCCCTGACAAAGAAACTCCGTGAACATGGCGTGATGATGGGACGTATCGTGTTTGATGCAATGGACAATTCACAATTGACAATGGACAATTACGAGGATGTTAACTATGTAGATAAGGTTTCATGCAAGGAAATCATCGTGTATGCGAATGATACGGTTCGTTCTTATGCTGTTTCAACTCCGGTTGCGGAACTTAATTCTCTGTTGGCGAATAAGAAACGGGTGGTGCTGGTAGATTGCGGTGTGAAGACGAATATCATCCGTTGCCTCTTGACGCGGGGCGTAGAAGTAGTGCGGGTTCCCTGGAATTATGATTTCAATCCCTTGGCGTATGATGGGTTGTTTCTCTCCAATGGACCAGGTGACCCAGACACGTGTGAAGAGGCTGTCGTGAATATCCGTAAGGCGCTGGAAGGAAATCGTCCGATATGCGGTATTTGTATGGGTAACCAATTGCTTGCCAAGGCGGGAGGCGCGACCATCTATAAGTTGAAATATGGACATCGAAGCCATAACCAGCCCGTGCGCATGGTCGGGACGAACCAATGTTTCATCACTTCGCAAAACCATGGATATGCCGTGGATAGCGCGACGTTGGGCGAAGATTGGGAACCGCTGTTCGTGAATATGAACGATGGCTCGAACGAAGGTATCCGCCATAAGACGAAACCCTTCTTCTCATCTCAGTTCCACCCCGAAGCGTGCGGCGGACCTACGGACACGGAGGCGTTGATATTCGATAAATTTATCGGGATGCTTTAGGGAACGGTTCCCTACGGATTGAGGGAAGGTCTCCCTAAGCCTTAAGGGAAGGTCTCCCTACGGGTTAAGGGAAGGCTTCCCTAAGCTTTAAGGGAAGGTTCCCCTACAAAGAAAGGCGGGATGCCGGCCTAAAGAAAAAGAACATTAAGAATCAAGAAAAGACAATACGAAATGAAAGAAGAAATAAAGAAAGTCCTGATATTAGGTTCAGGCGCATTGAAGATAGGTGAGGCGGGAGAGTTCGACTATTCCGGTTCGCAAGCCTTGAAAGCCATTAAGGAGGAAGGCATTGAGACGGTGTTGATTAACCCGAACATTGCGACGGTGCAGACCTCTGAAGGGGTAGCGGATACGGTTTATTTCCTTCCGGTCACGCCCTTCTTTGTGGAGAAGGTGATTGAGAAAGAACGTCCCGACGGCATCCTGTTGGCGTTTGGCGGGCAGACGGCGTTGAATTGCGGTGTGGCGTTGTACCAGAGTGGCGTGTTGGAGAAGTACCGGGTGCGCGTGTTGGGGACGCCGGTGCAGGCCATCATGGATACCGAAGACCGCGAGTTGTTCGTCAAGAAGTTGGATGAAATTAATGTAAAGACCATCAAGAGCGAAGCGGTCGAGACGATAGAGGATGCCCGCCGGGCGGCTGCCGAGCTGGGCTATCCGGTGATTATCCGCGCCGCGTATGCTTTAGGCGGACTGGGTTCAGGTTTCTGCGACAACGAAGAGGAACTGAACGCATTGGCCGAGAAAGCCTTTTCATTCTCTCCGCAGGTATTGGTCGAGAAGAGCTTGAAGGGATGGAAAGAGGTAGAGTATGAGGTGGTACGCGACCGGTTCGACAATTGCATCACGGTATGTAACATGGAGAACTTCGACCCGCTGGGTATCCATACGGGTGAAAGTATCGTTATCGCGCCTTCGCAGACATTGAGTAATACGGATTACCATAAGCTCCGTGAGCTGGCTATCCGCATTATCCGCCACATCGGGATTGTGGGCGAATGTAACGTGCAATATGCCTACGACCCGGAAAGCGAAGATTACCGCGTGATTGAAGTGAATGCCCGTCTTTCGCGTTCGTCGGCTTTGGCTTCGAAGGCAACGGGTTACCCCTTGGCATTCGTGGCTGCTAAATTAGGTTTGGGCTACGGGTTGTTTGATTTGAAGAACTCGGTGACGAAGACCACGAGTGCCTTTTTTGAACCGGCTTTGGACTATGTGGTTTGTAAGATTCCGCGTTGGGACTTGGGTAAATTCCACGGCGTAGCGCGTGAGTTGGGTTCGAGTATGAAGTCGGTAGGCGAGGTCATGGCGATAGGACGTACGTTCGAAGAGGCTATCCAGAAGGGGCTCCGCATGATTGGCCAAGGAATGCACGGTTTTGTGGAGAACAAGGAATTGGTATTGCCGGACATCGACAAGGCATTGCGCGAACCGACCGATCGTCGTATCTTTGTCATCTCGAAGGCGTTCCGAGCAGGATATACCATCGACCAGATTCACGATTTGACGAAGATTGATAAATGGTTTCTCCAGAAACTTTACGGTATTATTCGTACAGCTAATGAGCTGGAGGCATGCAGCAAGATATCGGAGGTGTCGGACGAGTTGATGCGTCGCGCCAAGGTGCAGGGATTCTCAGATTTCCAGATAGCCCGTGCATTGTTTAAAGAAAAGATGGACGATACGGAGAAGGCTATCCTGCAGGTGCGCCAAGACCGTAAGTATCGTGGCATCGTTCCGGTGGTGAAACAGATAGATACCTTGGCGGCAGAATACCCAGCGCAAACCAATTATCTGTATTTGACCTATAGCGGTATTTCAAACGATATTGAGTACGAAAATGATGGAAAATCTGTAGTCGTTTTGGGTTCGGGCGCTTATCGTATCGGCTCGTCGGTTGAGTTTGATTGGTGCGGTGTGCAAGCGTTGAACACAATTCGCAAGGAGGGATGGCGTTCCGTCATGATTAATTACAATCCGGAGACGGTTTCGACAGATTACGACATGTGCGACCGCCTCTATTTCGATGAGTTGACTTTTGAGCGTGTGATGGACATTCTTGAATTAGAAGCTCCGCACGGCGTGATTGTGTCGACAGGAGGACAGATCCCGAATAATCTTGCCATGCGTTTGGATGCGCAACATATTCATATATTGGGAACTTCGGCAAAGAGCATCGATAATGCGGAAGACCGTGAGAAGTTCTCGGCGATGCTGGATCGTATCGGCGTGGACCAACCGCGTTGGAAGGAACTTTCGTCAATGGAAGATATCAATGAGTTCGTGCGCGAGGTAGGTTTCCCTGTTTTGGTTCGTCCAAGTTATGTATTGAGTGGTGCGGCGATGAATGTCTGCTCCAACCAAGACGAGCTGGTGCGCTTCCTTGAATTGGCAGCGAACGTGTCGAAGAAACATCCGGTAGTGGTGAGCCAGTTCATCGAGCAATGTAAGGAGGTCGAGATGGATGCCGTGGCGAAAGATGGTGAGATTATCATGTATGCCATTAGCGAACATATTGAGTTTGCTGGTGTCCATTCGGGCGATGCTACCATTCAATTCCCGGCGCAGAAGTTGTATGTTGAGACGGTACGCCGCATCAAGAAGATTAGTAAACAAATTGCGAAAGAACTGAATATCTCAGGTCCGTTCAATATTCAATACTTAGCAAAGGGGAACGAGATAAAAGTAATTGAATGTAACCTGCGTGCATCGCGTAGCTTCCCATTCGTAAGCAAGGTTTTGAAGATTAACTTTATTGAACTGGCTACACGCATTATGTTAGGATTACCAGTTGAGAAGCCCAGCAAGAATGAGTTTGATTTGGATTATGTTGGTATCAAGGCGTCGCAGTTCTCGTTCAATCGTTTGCAGAAGGCCGATCCGGTATTAGGTGTGGATATGGCTTCAACGGGAGAAGTGGGTTGTATTGGCGATGATGTTTCGGAGGCAATCTTGAAGAGTATGCTTTCAGTCGGACAACGCATACCGGAAAAAAATATACTTCTCTCAACTGGTACGGCTAAACAGAAGGTGGCAATGTTGGATGCGGCGAAATTGTTGGCTGAAAAAGGATACAATCTTTACGCTACGGGCGGCACTTACCGTTTCTTGGAAGAGAATGGCGTGCCCAGTACGCTGGTGTATTGGCCGAGCGAGGAAGGTAAGGAACCACAAGCTCTGCAATTGTTGCACGAAAAGAAAATTGACATGGTGGTCAATATCCCGCGCGACCTTTCGGCAGGCGAGTTGACAAACGGTTACAAGATTCGACGTGCAGCTATTGATTTGAATATTCCGTTGATTACGAACGCACGTTTGGCAAGTGCTTTTATCCATGCGTTTTGTACATTAACGATGGACGATATTAAGATTAAAAGTTGGCAAGAATATAAATAATTATAAAGTAAAAGCATGGAAACACCATTGTATATTGCACAAAAGTTGGCAGACCAGACGACGCCAATAAGTAAAAAGTCTCTGGAAATGCTTGCCTCTATTTTAGTTCGAACAGAGGTGAAAAAAGGTCAGAATTTCCTTGATGAAGGGGAAATTTGTACGCAAATGGGATATGTCCACCAGGGGATTGTGCGTCAATATTATTATAAGAACGGCAAAGAGCTGACGGAACATTTTTGTTGTGAGGATGATGTTTTCATTTGTATCGAAAGTTTTTTGCGGCAAAAACCTTCGCATTTGGTGGTTGAGGCGTTGGAAAATTGTGTAATTTATGGCATTCCGCATGATCCTCTGCTTCACTTGGCTTCTGAATGTTATGAGATAGAGAAAGTGTATCGTGGATTATTGGAAAATTCGTTGATTCTTTCTCAAAAGAAGATGGATATGTTTCGGTTCGAGTCAGCACACGAACGGTATAATCGTTTGATGAAGTCGAAGCCTGAAATTATTCGCCGTGCACCACTCTCGTATATCGCCTCTTTTTTGCTTATGACGCCGGAGACGTTGAGCCGTGTGCGTGCCAACATCGTTTGAAATTGGAAGCTCAGGGACGTTTCTCTCGAGGAAGTATTTTTCGTCGGGAGCGAGGTTTCCGAGCTTTTGTTTTGATTCTTGGAAGGGTCGTTTCATGTTAGGATAAAATATTGGAATGATGTAATTAATAGAGATGAAGATAGGTTTATTTATACCGTGTTACGTGAATGCTGTTTATCCCGAAGTGGGGGTAGCTGCTTTTAAATTGCTGAAATCGTTGGGGCTTGATGTAGATTACCCATTAGACCAGACTTGCTGTGGGCAACCAATGGCGAATGCTGGTTTTGAAGAAGAAGCGACGCGTTTGGCACTCCGTATGGAAGAGTTGTTTGCAACGTATGAATATGTAGTGGGGCCTTCTGCCAGTTGTGTGGCGTTTGTGAAAGAGAATCATCTACATATTTTAGAAAATGCAGGCCATGTGTGCCAAAATAGTGAGAAGATATATGACATATGTGAATTTCTGCATGATGTGGTGAAACCGACGCAATTACAGGCAGAGTTCCCACATAAGGTGAGTTTGCATAACAGTTGCCATGGCGTGCGCGAATTGTTTCTTTCGTCGCCTAGTGAACGGAATATTCCTTATTATTCTAAGTTGCGGGATTTGTTGAATCTGGTGAAGGGTATTGAGGTGTTTGAACCTAAGCGTGTGGACGAATGCTGTGGTTTCGGAGGTATGTTTTCGATAGAAGAGCCTGAAGTTTCCGTTTGTATGGGAAAAGACAAGGTACACGACCATCTAAGCACGGGTGCTGAATATATTACGGGTGCCGATAGTTCCTGTCTAATGCATATGCAAGGTGTTATTAATCGGGAACATCTTCCTATCCAAACGATTCATATTGTTCAAATTTTAGCGGCTGGCTTATGAGTACGAAACATGCGATAGCAGGTGCCCGTTTCATTGCGGACGAGGCACAAGAGAAATGGCACGATGAGACATTGTGGATGGTTCGTGCCAAGCGGGATAAACAAAGTCGTTTGTTGCCGGAATGGGAACGGCTTCGCGATTTGGCTTCGGCCATTAAGATGTATTCTAATTCGCACTTGGATACATTATTGGAGGAGTTTGAAAGACAAGCGACGGCTAATGGGGCAATTGTGCATTGGGCGAAAGATGCGGAGGAGCATAATCGCATCGTTTATGATATTCTTAAACAACAGGGAGCAAAGCGTCTTATCAAGAGCAAATCGATGCTGACGGAAGAGTGTGAGATGTCGCCATTTCTTTTCTTGAGAGGTATTGATGTGGTTGAAAGCGACTTGGGTGAACGGATTCTTCAACTCATGGGACTCAAACCTAGTCATATTGTTTTGCCTGCCATCCATGTGAAGCGACAAGCAATCGGTCGGATGATGGAAGAGAAGTTGGGTACAGAGCCGGGAAATTATGATCCGACTTATTTGACTCATGCCATGCGCCGCCATTTGCGCGATCAATTCCTCCAGGCCGATGTAGCCATGACGGGTGCCAATTTCGCGGTGGCATCGACGGGTGAAATTGTTGTATGTACGAACGAAGGGAATGCCGATATGGGTACCTCTTTCCCGAAGGTGCATATAGCCACGTTTGGTATGGAAAAGATTGTTCCTGACCGCGAGGCGTTGGGTGTATTTACGCGTCTGTTGGCGCGTTCGGGTACTGGGCAACCGATAACTTCTTATACGTCTCATTATCGTCGTCCGCCGAAAGGAAGCGAATTTCATATCATTATTGTAGACAATGGGCGAAGCGATATTTTGGCTGATGCGGATCATGTAAAGACGCTGAATTGCATTCGTTGTGGGGAGTGTATGAACACCTGCCCGGTATATCGTCGGACAGGCGGTTATTCTTATACCTATTTTATTCCTGGGCCAATTGGCATTAATTTGGGTATGTTGCGCAATCCGAAGCAGTTTGCAGATAATGTGTCGGCTTGCTCGTTGTGTCTTTCCTGTTCAAATGTGTGTCCGGCCAAGGTTGATTTGGGAGAGCAAATCTACAAGTGGCGACAGAAGTTGGATGATATTGGGCGGGCAAATCCAGAGAAGAAACTCATGTCGGCTGGGATGAAATATTTGATGGAGCGTCCTGTCGTGTTCAATATGGCGTTGAAATTTGCCCCGATTGTCAATCATTTGCCCCGTTTTATGGTCTATAATGCCGCTAATGCGTGGGGAAAAGGGCGTGAATTGCCTGCCTTTGCGAAAGAATCGTTTAATGATATGTGGAAGAAAAATAAAGTGAAATGAGTAGTAAAGAGGAGATATTGGCACGCATCCGGCAGCACACAAGGACTCGTTATGAAATGCCCGATTTGACGTTGGATGCTATCACGTATGAAGATAAAGTCCATTCGTTTGTCGAACAGCTGAAGGCGGGTGGGGGCGAGGCGCATCTGCTCCGGCCGGATGAGACATGGGACGAGGTTATTCGTTCCTATTATCCGGATGCGAAGCGTATTGCTTCGAATTTGCAGGAAATTGGATGTGCGACGTTCAATCCAGATGAGTTGCAAGACCCGCGTGAGCTGAATGGCACCGACTTGGCTGTCGTGAAGGGCTTGTTTGGCGTGGCCGAGAATGCTGCGGTATGGCTTCCCAAGCAAACGAAACACAAGGCCGTGTTTTTTATTCCGAATGCGCTGGTGATTTTGTTGGATAGAAACGAATTGGTGAACAACATGAATGAGGCTTATCGTCGTCTTGCCGAGGCGGACTATGATTATGGTGTCTTCATGTCTGGTCCTTCGAAGACGGCCGACATTGAGCAGGCGTTGGTCTTTGGGGCGCACGGTCCGATTCGCGTGACTGTCATTTTGAAGTAAATCTGAATGTAAAATAAGAAGGCGGGGCTGTTCCGAAGAACAAGCCTCGCCGTTTTTATATGGACGAAAAATATGCGGTTTATTTGATGCCTAATTTATCCTTGATGGCTTGGGGGAGCGCATCTTTGTGTACCACGATGTTCATGGTCTTATACTTCACGAACGTTTCCGATACGTACCAAGTCCCTTTATACTTGTTGTCTGTGCCCCACGAGTTCTTGACCATGTAGAACTTCTTGCCCGTTTGGTCTTTGGCGATACCGTAGATTTGCATGCCGTGGTCGTCGGTCGTCTCGTAGTTGTCGTATGCGGCTTGGCGCATCTCTTGTGTCACTTCGATTTCCTGGCAGGGCTTTTCCATCATTTTCTTAATTTCGGCCTCTTTCTCTGAAGTGCTCAATCCGAGCCAATGGTCTTGGTCTGAGCCGCTTCGTTCCAAAGATTCGATGTCTGGCATGACGCCGATACCGTTGCGGGTGAAGCCCTTTTCGCTCACGTCGGAACCCCAGGCAATCGTATAACCCGTATTGATGGCATTGTCGAATACCTGCATCAGTTCGTCGATAGGCAAGTTGTAAGACGTAGCCCAACGCCAGTTGTCTTGGATTTCCAGCGCGAATTGCGTATAGAACGGATGATGCATGTAGGAAGTCAGCGATACATAATCATCCGGGTTGATGCCCAGTTCGGCAGCAAAGCTCTTCGGAGTATATTCCTTTCCATTGTAGGTAAATTTCTCTGGCACTTCGCCCAGATAGGCGTCGATAATACCATCAAAACCCTTCTTCCAAGCTGTCGAGAGCTTGCGGTTCGGGTTCTTCACGACAGCGTCGAGGTAAGCGCGAGAGAGGGATTCCACTTCGCCATGCACGTGCATGTCTTCGCCATACTGCAATCCGTTCATCACCGATTCCGGCACAATACCATACTCTTTCCAGGCCATCAGCACGTCGGAGAAGGAACCTCCTTGGGCGTAATTCAAAATACCATGCAGGCGGACAAATTTCTCGGCCTTGTCTTTATAGTTCATGCTGACGATGAACATTTCCGACAAATCGTATTCGCCCTTCCCCATGCGGAGCAATTCGGATTCCAGGAAGGCGATGGAGGAGAAGCTCCAGCACGTGCCGCTTCTGTTCTGGTTTTTCACTGGAGTGATTTTCAACTCTTTCACGGGCGTAAACACGTACCCTTCTTCTTTCTGCTTGTTGTCTTTGGCGTAGGCCGACGACATCGCTAATGCCAGCGCTAAGGCTGCTACTACTGTTTTTCTCATGCGTATAATTATTAATTTTTAATCAAACGATGGGCAAAAGTACAAAATTGGTTTGGATTTACCATCTTTTCGACGAGATATTCATGGAAAAAGCATTTGCGGCAGGCTGTTTTTCCTTAAATTTGTGCCGCAAACCCCCAAAAACATCTATTTTATGAAGATTGAACATGTGGCCATGTATGTGAACGACTTGGAGGCCGTGCGCCTCTTTTTTATCCGCTTCTTCGGGGCGGTTTCCAACGAGATGTACCATAATCCGCGTACCGGATTGAAGAGTTATTTCCTCTCGTTCGAGGGCGGGGCTCGGCTGGAAATCATGACGCGTCCCGACTTGGACGACCGGGAGAAGGCTTTGCTCCAGACGGGTTATATCCATTTGGCTTTTAGCCTGGGAAGCCGCGAGCGGGTCGACGAATTGACGGCCGCGTTACGCGAGGCGGGATACGCCGTGGTGAGCGGTCCGCGTGTGACGGGCGATGGCTTTTATGAAAGTGGCATCCTCGGTCCGGAGAACAACCTGATTGAATTGACCGAGTAGACCGGATGCCCGGCGGGGTGGCTCCCTGTCTCCCTTTCCCTCTTTTTCAAAGCTCCGTTCGCCCTCCGCAGGGCCGGCCGGGGCTTTTTTAGGGCAAATATCTTGAACGGCAGGAGAATCTATGTCGATTTTCTCCCGCCTATCACGCGCTTTATCTTCTCTTATGCTGATTTTATAGCTATTGACTATCCAATCTATATGAATTCGCTTGCGTTTGTATAAATTGACTACTCAATCACTATAAACGCATACATGTTGATATAAATTGACTACTCAATCCATACGAAATTTATGGTATTTATCCTGATTGAGTACTCAATTCCAATAGATTTAATAGCATAAAATAAAATTGTGTACTCAATTGCCTTAAAAACATATAAAAGAGAGGTGCGGATAAGGGTAGGCGAGCCCAAAAATCACTATCTTTGAGCCACGTTACATAGATTAGGAGGAAAAAAGACGATGGCAAAGCAGATTAGACTATTCGGCATGTCGCGCATGACGGCGGGCTCGTGCGCGCACTATCACGGCGAGGTGGTCCACCTCATCGGCGAGCTGACACCCGAGGCGCTCGGCATCGCGGACCAATGGCCGGCCTACGCGCGGCAGGCGGCGTTACTCTCTTCGCTCGTTCCCCGTCCGCGCGCGTTGGTGGCTACCCGGCGGCTGAAGGAATGGGACCGGAAGCGGGTGAACTCGATGGGCGTCATCCACCGGGTGGTGTATGCCTACCGGACCTCCAACGTCCCCGAAGCGCGGAAAGCAGCCCTGCGGCTCCACGCGCAACTGTCTGGCTATTATGGTGCTTGGAAGCACGAGTACACCCGGCTCTCGTCGGAGGTGCGCGGGATACTTTCCATGTTAGACGAGCCGGAAAACGCGGCGGCCGTGGCGCGGCTAGGGTTGGCAGACGAGGTGGAGGCCTTGCGTTCGGCGCAGGCGGGCTTCGAGGAGGCGTTCGACGGGCGGATAGCGGAGTATGGCGAGATATCGCGGTTGGGCGACATCCAAACGCGCGACGTGCGCCGTGAATTGACCCGCCTTTACGAAGGCATCGTGCGGACGGTCAATGCCCGCGCGCTGGTGCTCCCCACCGATGCCGTCCGCACATTTGTAGACACGGTAGACGCGATGGCCGAAATGTATCGGCTCATCACCCTCCAGCGCGGCAAGGGGGCACCCAAGGGGGAATCGCCCGGCAAAAACGAAAGAAACGTCTGATTTATTTGAAAGATGGCGAGATTGTCGTTATATTTGCGTCGCGAAACGTAAAAGATTACAATGGAAACCCATTCTTTCAAAGCAGCCTATGAGACGGGCATGGCAAAGATAAGCGTCATGCTGGGCGTTTACTTGTTTAAAGAGGACAATGTGTTTATCACCTATTGCCCTGCGTTGGATTTGTCGGGATATGGTTATGACGAAAGGGAAGCGAAGTTATCGTTTGCAGAAGTCATGCGGCAATATCTGGATTATTGTCTTCATAAGCATACGCTTGTGAAGGATTTGCAGCGGTTGGGGTGGAATATCAAAAGCATGAAGCAACGGAAGATTAAATCGCCGGATGTGGTCACATTGTTGAAGCGGAATCCAGCGTTTAAGGACATCATGGAGCATAAGGATTATGCTAAGTATACGGAGCAACTGACAATTCCTGAATTAGCATGAATACACAGAAGCTAAGTAATGTACCATTAGCTGATTTTCGAATATTTCTTGAAAAAGCAGGTTGCAAGAAAGTGTCTGTAGAAGGTGGACATGAGAAATGGACGCGTAAAGATTTGGAACGGCCTATCATATTGCAAACGCATGTGAGTCCTGTTCCAGAATTTATTATTAAAAATGCGCTTAGGGCATTGCATTTGAAGAAAAGGGATTTCTTTGAAATATATGGGGGATGACATATTTAAGGTAAAAATAAAATAGAAGATGAAGAACAACAAAAACACTCCGCGGAAATACCGACCGGAATCGGCGCCGCGCGGTCGGAATATACAGGTGAAGGAGGAGAACACGTTGCTCCCCTTTTTGTTTGAAACGTTGAAGGAGCAGAGCCGCACGTCCGTGAAGCAACTCTTGAGTCGGGGGCAAATCTTGGTAAACGATGCAGTTACGACGCATTTCGACGTGGCCTTGCAGCCGGGCGATGTGGTGACGATTAGTTACGTGCGCCGTAAAATCCCGTTCAACAACCAGTTGCTGCGTATTGTTTACGAGGATGACTTCATCCTGGTGGTGAACAAGCGCGAAGGATTGCTTTCGGTCTCGACCGCGAAAGTGCACGAGCGTACCGCCTTCCATATCTTGAGCGATTATGTGAAGAAGAACGACCCGCGTAGCAAAATATTTGTGTTGCACCGTTTGGACCGCGATACGTCCGGTCTGATGATGTTTGCCAAGACGCGGGCTGTGCAGGAAAAGATGCAAAGCCATTGGAACGAAATGATTACGAAGCGTACCTACGTGGCAGTGGTGGAAGGAACGCCTGAAAAGGAGCGGGATATCTTGACTACGAACTTGAAGGAAAATGCCGAAGCACGTGTTTATGTGGTCGAAAGTGGTGGGAAAGAAGCCATCACACGTTATGAAATGTTGCGATCGAACGGGAAATATTCGCTGCTCGAACTGGATTTGGAGACCGGGCGCAAGAACCAGATCCGTGCCCAAATGGAATACATCGGGCATCCGATAGCGGGTGATTCGAAATATGGCGCAGAGACCGACCCGACCGGCCGGCTGATGCTCCACGCCCAGCGTTTGAATTTTATCCATCCGGAGACGGGCGAAGAGATGCGTTTTGATACGCGCATACCGGATGCGTTTAAATCGTTGGTAAGTAAAAACTGGTAATTGAATAAAGGATATGAAAAAACTCTTTTTGATTGGTTGGCTGACCTTTATCGTGTTGGCCATGCAGGCGCAGATATTGACGCCCGTGAAGTGGAACGTGAAGTTGGAAGATTCGGCTACGGCGGAGAAAACGCTGGTCTTTACGGCTACGCTCGATGATGGTTGGCATTTGTATGACATGAACCTGCCGGAGGGCGGACCCATTTCGACTTCCTTTGTGTTCGAGACGCTGGAAGGGGCGAAGGCCGTCGGAAGTCCGGTGGTTTCCCAAACACCGACCACGGTGTTCGACGAGTTATTCCAAATGGAACTTCGTTGGTTCGCTGGAAGTGTTACCTTTTCGCAGAAGATAGAAGTGACCGATCCGAAACACTTGGAAGTAGCCGGATATGTAGAATATATGGCTTGCAATGACGAGAATTGCTTACCTCCCGAAAAGGAAGAGTTCTCGTTCGACCGTACGCATATAGATGTGGAAAAGACCTTGGCATTCCTAAGCGGAAACCCTTCGGAAAATAACGAGAATCCGACGGAAATCCAGGCGGAATCGGAAACGAATACACCGATAGTCCAAACGGTCCTTGTCAAGGCCCCAGAAGAAAAGCAACCGGCCACTTTGGCTAAAGAGGAGATATCGGGTTTGTGGAGTCCTGTAATTGATGAATTGAAGGCATTTGGCGATACAACTGTTACCGCGACAGATACAAGTTGGTTATTTATCTTTCTGGCTGGGTTCTTGGGTGGTTTGATTGCATTGCTGACTCCTTGCGTTTGGCCGATGATACCAATGACAGTCAGTTTCTTCTTAAAGCGGACGAAAGATAGAAAGAAAGCCATTCGCGATGCGGTGATGTATGGTATTTCGATTATTGTGATTTATTTGGTATTGGGCTTGCTGATTACCGGAATCTTTGGCGCGAGCGCCCTGAACGATCTATCGACGAACGCGGTATTTAATATCCTATTCTTCCTTTTGTTGGTATTGTTTGCAGTTTCTTTCTTGGGAGCCTTTGAAATAGTATTGCCAGCTTCATGGACAAATAAGTTAGATATGAAGGCCGATTCGACGACCGGAATCATCAGCATCTTCTTTATGGCATTTACGTTGGTGTTGGTATCGTTCTCTTGTACGGGTCCTATTATTGGTACTTTATTGGTACAAGCTGCTACAATGGGAGCTACAGTGGGACCGGCTATCGGGATGTTCGGTTTCGCATTGGCTTTATCAATACCGTTTAGCCTGTTTGCTATCTTCCCGAATATGTTGCAAAGTATGCCGAAATCAGGTGGGTGGTTGAATTCCGTGAAAGTGGTATTGGGTTTCTTGGAGTTGGCTTTGGCATTGAAATTCCTTTCCGTAGCTGATTTGGCGTATGGATGGCGTTTGTTGGACCGCGAGGTATTCTTGGTACTTTGGATAGTTATCTTTGCTTTGTTGGGTTGTTATCTGTTAGGTAAGCTCAAGTTTAGCCATGATAGTGAGTTGAAATACGTATCGGTTCCTCGGTTGTTTATGGCCATTATATCGTTTGCTTTTTCAGTGTATATGATGCCGGGACTTTGGGGAGCACCGCTAAAAGCAATCAGTGCTTTTGCACCTCCGTTGTACACGCAAGATTTTAGTTTGTATGATGATGAGGTTCATGCGGCTTTTGATGACTATGAAGCGGGTATGGCATATGCAAAACAGCATAATAAACCTGTTATGATTGATTTCTCAGGTTATGGTTGTGTGAATTGCCGTAAGATGGAAGCTTCGGTTTGGACTGATGCTCGGGTGAAAGATCTCTTGGAGAATGATTTTGTGCTAATTACTTTGATGGTGGATGACAAAACAAAACTCCCAGCACCTATTCAGATAGAAGAGAACGGGAAAACGCGTACGTTGAGAACCATAGGTGATAAGTGGAGCTATTTGCAAAGGAGTAAATTCGGAGCCAATGCGCAGCCCTTCTATGTCATGTTAGATGGTGATGGCAAACCATTAGGTCCGTCGTATGCATTTGATGAAGATGTTTCAAAATATGTCCGTTTCCTGGAAAATGGATTGAATGTATTTAAAAACAAATGAAAAACAGGGGCATGGATATTTTTCCATGCCTCTTTTATTTATAAATTAGATTACATATGAATAGTACGAAAGAAGAAAAAATGGAAGCATTCGGTCGTTTGCTGGATGTGTTGGATGAATTGCGTGTGAAATGTCCGTGGGACCGGAAACAAACGAATGAAAGTTTACGGGCTAATACGATTGAAGAAACATATGAACTGAGTGAAGCCTTGATGCATGAAGATAATGTAAACATAAAAAAGGAATTAGGAGATTTGCTGTTGCACATTGTTTTTTATGCTAAAATAGGTGATGAAAAGGGTGCTTTTGATATCAAAGACGTATGTGACAGCTTATGTGAGAAATTGATATACCGTCATCCACATGTGTTTGGAACTACCGAAGCAGATACGGCAACCAGGGTAGAGCAAAATTGGGAACAGTTGAAATTGAAAGAAAAAGGCGGTAATAAGACAGTATTGGCTGGTGTTCCAGCTTCTTTACCTTCGCTCATAAAAGCCTATCGCATTCAAGATAAAGTTCGAAATGTCGGGTTTGATTGGGAGGAACGTGAACAAGTATGGAGTAAAGTAAAAGAGGAATTAAATGAATTGGAAGTCGAAATCAATAAAAAGGATGCCGATAAAATGGAAGCCGAATTTGGAGATTTCTTCTTTAGTTTGATTAATGCTGCCCGTCTATATAAAATCAATCCGGATAATGCTTTGGAACGCACAAACCAAAAATTTATTCGCCGTTTCAATTATTTGGAAGAGCAAGCTCATGAACGTGGTCTTTCTTTAAAGGATATGAGTTTGAAAGAAATGGATCAATTGTGGAATGAAGCAAAACGGAAAGGTTTATAAAAGCAAAAGGGGAACCGACATCACGTCGCTACCCCTCCCTAAAAATTAAACGCCAAAACTAAATCTAAACAAAAAACACAAATAATGATATAGTTATTTCTTTTTATTACGCTCTTTTACAAAAAGCCGAGCAAACTTCATTTCAGCACATCTGTACTTATAAATTTTGTGAGGACTCAAGATTGTTTGAAATTTAGTATAATATTCTTTCTCAATCTCAGCTTCCTTTATTCGGGATTCTAAACAAATATCCAAGACATCTTTATACATTTGGTCTCCAATTTCTTTAGCCTTTCGAATTTCACGATCTCTTTTCCGACATTCTTTACCTGCTTCAAATTTCTTTTTTTGCATTTCATTACATAAAGGAATAAAAGAAGCAGCTTCTTCAGGTGTTAACCCTACTTCTGCCGTAATAAAAGCATTTCTTTTTGATTCGAAAGCCTCCCGGTCAAAAAATTTTTGCTCTTGGGGCTTTTGAGCATTCACCTCCGTGAATGAGTTTATCAAAACCACTGCAAAGATAGGAATAATTATTTTATGTATCATATTTAGCAAATTAAAAAGTGTTAATAATTAGTTTTTATGGTTCCGAATTTAGTTCATCTTGAATTAATGCTGCTGTATATTGATTTTCTAAATAATCTAAGTATTCTTCATCATCATCAGAAAGCGCTTCATTAGAGGTAATTCCTAACGAAAAATCTGGTGTATTAGAGCTAACCAGTAACGTATCTGTTGCAAATGTGTTATCAGCATCGTCTAAAAAAGTAACAGCTCGAAAAAACAGACCTAATCCGGCAAACATTGCCGCTAAATAAATGAACGGACGAAGACGTTCTATCCACGAAATAGATTCAGCTTCGGGCTTTTCTATTTCTGGAATTTGTTTCATAATTTGAGAAGTCAATCCTTCCATATAACCTTCAGGTACACGAAATGGATTTTCTTGTGTAATTTTCTTCAATTTATTTTCGTCTGTTTTCATTGTGATAATGTTTTTTATATTATGTATGACTTCCAGTAGGTACAAAGGTTTAAATGTCTCTCGTCAAATATTCTTCAATCTTTTTAACGGCATAATGGTAAGAGGCTTTTAGTGCACCTACTGACGTTCCTAATATTTCGGACATTTCATCATATTTCATATCGTCGAAGTATTTCATGTTAAACACTAATCGTTGTTTCTCAGGGAGACGGAGGATAGCTTCTTGTAGTTTTAGTTGTATTTCATCGCCGGAGAAATAGGAATCGCTTCGGAGTTGTTCGAGGAGAAATACGTCAGTGTCATCGATGGAGATATGGTTTTGTGCTCGTTGCTTGTTGAGAAACGTGATGCACTCATTGATAGCTATCTTGAATAGCCAAGTCGATATCTTCGCTTCTCCTCGGAAGTAATCCAGGTTGTTCCATGCTTTCAGGAAGGTGTTCTGTAGGAGATCATCTGCATCGTCGTGACTCAGTACCATCTTTCGTATCTGCCAATAGAGCTTCTCTCCGTAGAGAGAGACTACCTTTGTGAAGGCCTCTCGGCGGGTAGCTGGGTCTTGTAGCTGCAGGGCAATTTCCCTTTGTTCTGAATTGAATAGCATCTGTCTTACGTTTATCGTCGGCAAAGATACATCAAATTTGTATACGGAGTACCGTCCCGTAGGGCAGAACTTGTCGGAAGGCTTCACTAAAGGGGATATCTCCTGTATAGATTCGGGCAGCCGAGAGTATCCCTCCATGGGTGAAGAGGCATATCCTTTGGGCATCTTGTTGCTGTTTCTCCTCCAGGAAATCAGCGAGGCGGTCATATTCTTGCCGGAAGGACTCACCTCCGGGGGTGGGGGTGTTTATCCAGTCGTTCCACCATGTCTGGGAGCGGGTGTCGGTTTGGATTTCGTCCCATGTCTTCATTTCCCAGTCGCCGAAGTGGAGCTCACGCAGTCGATTGTCGGGTGTGGCATCGGGGTATCCGCAATAGGTAGCCAGTCGGACACACCGGCTCAGGGGACTGGTGTAGACTCTGTCGAAGGTCAGTCCGGTAAGTTGTTGCTTTACCTTTTCGGCCTCCTCAGGGAAGGTATCGCGCAGGGAGACATCGGTTTGCCCGTATGCCGTCCCGCGCGGTACCTCCACCGAGGTATGCCTTACCAGATAGATTTCCATCATGTCAGGTTCAATTTAAAGGGGGCTTCTATCACGATGGGTTCCGTCCGTAGTCCTTTCGGGCTGTAGTAGGTCTCCAGTTCCAGGGTATAGGCTCCTTCCGTAAGGTAATCCGGTACGGTAAACACAACAAAGTCTCGCGTGTTGACCGCAAATTCCGTAATCTCTTCCGGCTCTTCATTGCTATTGATTAGCCGGACCACTCCGCCCGGTTCCCCCGCTTCGTCCCAAAGCATGATATTCTTTCCGTACAGCAGGTACTGGCTCCCCCGCTTCGCAGGACCTTTCTTCCCACCTGTGGCACCATCCGTACCCGAAGTGATTTCTGCTTCATTTACCTTTTCTTCCCCATTCCATTCGTTCCATTCGATTTCGATGTCGGTAAGCGAGCGGTAGGTGCGTCGGTTCCCATCCATACGCTTTGTCTCCGGAATGAAGCGCACACGTACACCTGTTATCTGATTCGCATTGACCTCTTCCGGCGTAGCGACACCTTTTCCTTCCGAGATCGCCGTATAGTAGAACGTCCCCAGTCCGTCCAATTTCACACTTTTGCCTAATGCCATATAGTCTGCCATGACACCAGCCAAATTTCCCATTACCGCCATTACATCCGCGCGGCTGACCGTAGACATGTCAGATAGGCGGATAGCAATGCGTTCCGTCGAGACAGGACTGCCCGACAATACGGACTGCGGATACCATAGTCCGTTCACCTTTTGCTGTTTCTTCTTATAAAATCCCATATCAGGTAGAATTTATCTTTGATTAACATTTAGAGCGAGCCAAGTTAAGTGTCGGACTTAACTAAGTTAACTGTCGGACTTAACTAAGTTAACTGTCGGACTTAACTAAGTTAACTGTCGGACTTAACTGAGTTAAGTGTCGGACTTAACTTTCTTAACATTTACTGTGTCGCTTTAGTTGTGTCGACCCGCCTCTTCCAGCCTGTCAAAGATGGTTAATAACTCTGTTACTTTCGTCGCCTACAAATTTAGCGATTTATTTTAATCGCACAAACAGTTAGGTCAAAAAAATGTCGATTTTGAATCTATTAACTTTACCATTGCCCCACGCCGACATACGCCAGGAGGAAGGCAAGCTCCGAAAGGAGGAAGGTGGCACCGCAACAGTCGCCCGTATAGCCTTGTATTTTTTGCTTATAGAAGCGGAAGAGGAGGAGCGAGGCGAGGTAGGGGACGGGCACGGCCAGCAGGTAGATGGGCGAGGGGAGCCATACGAGCGAGGCCAGCGCGGCGGCGAAGCTGAGGAGGATTTCGCGGCGGCTCATCCGGCTGTAGACCATGTGGCTCTTCGACTCGGCCGCCGTCCGGGCATAGGGCAGGGCGTTGATGATTTGGGAGGCGGCTCCCTTTGCCAGCGGGTCGGCGACGAGCATCGCCATGCCGGCTGCCTCGATGGGCAGGCTGTGGAGCAGGGCGAAATAGAGGGCGAAGTAGAAGAGGAGCCCAATGACGCCGTAACTGCCTATGCGCGAGTCCTTCATGATAGCGAGGATGCGCGTACGGTCTTTCGCCCCGCCTCCGAATGCGTCGCAGCAATCGGCCAGGCCGTCTTCATGCAGGCAGCCGGTCAGCACCAGGCGCGAAGCCATAGCCAAGAGCAGGGCCACGGCGGGCGGGAGGTAGAGGGAGGCGGCATAGAGCACAAACACGCCTACCCCGGCCGTGAGCCAGCCCGTCAGCGGCCAGTAGGCAACGATATTCCGATAGGCATCGGCCGGGATGTCGAGCAGACGCCAGAAGGGGAGGCGGGTGAAGAAGGTGAGGGCTGCAAGGATGCGTACCATGTCAGAAATACTTAGTTATCTGTTCCTCTTCAAACGTGTGCATCTCACAGAGCATCCTCACGGCTGACGCCACGAGCGGGTAGGCGGCTATCGCCCCAGAGCCTTCGCCCAGACGCAGACCCAGGTCCAGCAGCGGAGTGGCCTGCAGGTAGTCCAGCAGTAGGCGGTGTCCTCCCTCGCCGCTGCAGTGGCAGAAGATGGCATATTCCCACACGTTGGGTTGGATGCGGGAGGCTGCCAGCAGGCAGTTCGTCATGATGAAGCCGTCGACGAGGATAATCATCCCCAACTCCGCTGCCCGGAGCATGCCGCCCACGGCCATAATCATCTCCAGTCCGCCGAAATGCCGCATGACGTCCCATACGTCCCTGCTCCCGGAGTAGCGGTCGAGCACTTGCTGCAAGACGGCCCGTTTGTGGCGCACGCCCACTTCGTTCAACCCACTGCCCGGCCCCACGCATTCCACCAGCGGGATACCCGTGAGACAGGTCATCCAGAGGCTCGACGCCGAGGTATTCCCAATCCCCATCTCGCCGAAGCTAATGACGTTGCTCCCCTCGGCCTGGCAATCCGCCACCACGTCCGCCCCCGCTTGCAGGGCCTGTTCCATCTCCTCCGTCGTCAGGGCCGGTTCGTGCAGGCAGTTACGCGTGCCCTTCCGCACCTTGCGGTCGATGAGGTCCGGGAGGGGCGGGAAATCGTAGTCCACCCCCGCATCGACAATCTTCATCGCGAAGCCATGCTGGCGTGCCAGGAAGCAGGCGCCGGAGCCACCATGCAAGAAATTAAACACCACTTGGCGCGTCACCTCCTTCGGCGATTGGCTCACGCCCTCGTCGGCCAGGCCGTGGTCGGCTGCAAAGATGACATTAACGGGTTTCGTCAGTTGGGGGCGCAGGGTCTGCTGAATCAGGCCAATCTGTAGCGCCAAATCCTCCAATCGGCCCAAGGAGCCTTTCGGCTTGGCCAGGGAGTCGATGCATTGTTGTAAGACCGGGCGCATCGATGGGTCCGGTCTTTTGATATCAAATGTATACATATATATAATGTAAGGTTACTTAATGAATAGTGGAAGGCCGCTCACCATGAGGACGACCTGGTCGGCCCGGGCGGCGATGTGTTGGTTCACCCATCCCTGTAGGTCCGTGAAGCGGCGCTGGACGGGGTCGGTCGAGACGCCCCCCATCCCGATTTCGTTCGTGACGAAGATAAAGCACGCATCCTGGCGGGTGAGGCTGTCGAACTCGGCCTTTATGGCAGGAAGCGCAAGGTCGATACGGCCCTCCAGGTCGTAGAAGTAGTTCGTACACCAGAGCGTGACGCAATCCACCACCACCACCTTCCCCGCGAAGTCATGCCGGCTGAGGAGCTTCTCCTCCTCGATGTTCTCCCACTCCGGCCCGCGGTCTGCCTGGTGGCGCCGCACGCGCTCGCGGAACTCATCGTCCCAGATACGAGCCGTCGCCAAATAGACCGGATGCGGACTGAGTGAGCAGGCCAACTGCTGCGCATAGCGGCTCTTACCCGACCGTGCTCCGCCCGTGACGAGGATAACCCGCCTCATACGCCGCGTGTTTTGCGGTGATACTTCGCCCGGTTCGCAGGGTTATTCCGGCTGGTCTTCCGGAGGGCGGCGGACTTCGGCGAGGCTGCCTGCTGTTGCGCTACGGCGCCGCGCGAGAGGGGCTTCGTGGTCCCGGTTTCCTCCTGCTCTTTACGGGCACGACGGGCTGCGGCGTATTTGTTATACTTCACGTAATGCTCCCGGCGCGGCTTGCCCTCCGTATGCCCACTTGCGGCAGATACGGACTGTTTCGCAGAAGAGGTAGCTGCGCGGCGCGTCGGCATAGCGGGTAAGCCCCCCTCCTTCAGGAGGTTCGTAATCTTCGGCGTCGAAGCCTGGATGGTACGCCCCTGGATGCGTTTGCCCCAAGGTATCGTCTCTTCATCCACTTGGATGATATCCGCCTCGGTCACCTTTTGCCCTACGGTAGGGAAGCTGCCATTGACAGTCACCCTTCCCATCTCGATGAATTTATCAGCCTCCCGGCGCGAACAAAGCCCGGAGTCGCTCAAGAATTTGTTTAATCTGACTTCCATGTTTATTGCTGTTATGATTTGACACCTGTCTTTTCGACATGCAAAAGTAATACAATTTAGGCTATTTCCCATACCCAGACGAACTCTTCCGTCACCTCATACTGAAGCGTGAAGGTATGCTGGCGGCCCGAACGCGATTCGTACCCGACAAGCGTGCCCGACGGGGCATAAGGAAAGGGGAGCAGGTGCAGCTCCTCCAGGAAATCCATCCCAGGGAGGTCCACCAGCTTGAAGAGAGTCTCCTTGGCACACCAGCAGACCAGGAGATGTTCCGTCTCGTGCCGCGGGTCGATGAATGCCTCTTCCGCAGGCGAGAGGTACCGACTGCGTATCTTGCGGACCCGGTCCGAACGATACTCGATGTCGATGCCCGTCCGCTCGGGCGAGAGGCTGAGGGCGACAAAGCCGCGCGTATGCGACAGACTCAGGTGAAAGGGTTCGTCCGGCAGATAGGGTGCGCCCGAGGGAAGGTAGGCGATGCGGGCCTCATGCCCCAGCATCTCGGCGAGGAGCAGCCGCGCAGCAAGCCATTCCGCCTGTCGGGCAGGAGCCTTCAAACGGGCAAAGTCCGCCTCATACCAATGCGGATGGGCGAGCCTTTCCCACAACGCTTCGGGCGATTCGGTGAGTCGCCAGAGGCCCCGCAGCGGGGAGGTGTAGATTGAAAGAAGTGGCATGGGAGGGCTATTTCCAGTAGAACGTTTCCATGAGGCGGACGACGTCTTGCCGGAGATAACCGACAACCGGCGCGATAGAGTCTGCCTTCGGTTCGAAATCAAAATACAACGCGCCCCGGAAGAAACGGCGACGACGGTCGGTGAGCATAAACTGGATAGGCGAAGCGCAGTCCCCCTCGAGGAGGTACAGTGTCCCCCAGACCTCCGCCTCCGGATGCTCGTAAGCCTTCTCGCTCACCCGGCGCACCGACTGCTGACGGCGGACGAGGTCCGCTCCATCCGCCAGCGCACGCTGCAATCCCTCGGAGGAGGTCTCCAGATAACTGCCATAGAGCGTGACGTGCCACGACGGGTAAACCACGTTCACCCAACCCCGCGACGCCTCGGCGGTATCCACGCGTGCCCCGGCGGGTATCTCGAAGGCATACGGCAAGGCTACATGATGTAATAAGGAATAGGCGAGGCTGTCCCGCTCGATACGGAAGTATCCCCGCGGCTTGGGAGAGTAATCTCCCCCGCAACCGACAGCCCCCACAAGGAAGAGCGACATCACCCCCTGCATCATCCGACGACTCATCCCCCTCATGATGCGACCGATTGAGGCGAAACCTGATTGAACTTGACCTTGAGGATACGACGATTATCCACCTCGAGTACCTGGAAACGATAATCGCCGTACTCGATAATCTCCTGCCGACGGGGAAAGTCCCCCTTGATTTCCAACAGGAGGCCGGCAAGCGTCTCCACCTCCTCCGTGAGGCGAGCGAACTCCGACGGGCTCGTGTGCGTCACCCGGAAGAAGTCCGTCAGAAGAATCTTCGCCTCGAAGATATAACTGCCGTCCGCCAAGTGGATATATTGCTTCTCATCCTCGTCGTACTCATCCGAAATCTCTCCGACGATTTCCTCGAGGATGTCCTCCATCGTGACGAGACCGGATGTACCCCCGAACTCATCCACTACGATAGCCATGTGTATCTTATTGGTACGGAACTCCTCCAACAGATCGTCAATCTTCTTCGTTTCGGGTACAAAGTAGGCCGGACGGATTAGACTCTGCCAGTGGAACGTATCCGGCTTTTCCAAGTATGGGAGTAAGTCTTTGGTATATAGAATGCCCTTGATGTTGTCCTCATTCTCAGCATAGACAGGGATACGGGAGAAACCCGATTCGTTGACTGCTCGTAATACGTCGGGGAAACTTGCCTTGATGTTCAAGTCTTCGACGTCGAGGCGAGGCGTCATCACTTCGTTAGCCGTTTTGTTGTAGAACTTAATGATTTCAGCAAGCATCTCTTTCTCTTCAGGGATGGCTTTCGAGGTAAGTTCCAATGCCTTGCTCAGCTTGTCTACCGAGAGGTTATACCGTTTCTTCCCGAATGACTTCTGGAAAAACGAGGCGGAACGGACAAACAACGCAGACAAGGGGGAGCAAATACTCACTATTGTCCGAACGATCGGCGCCGTCTGTCGAACCAACTTTACACTGTCTTTTTGCCCATACACCTTCGGCATGATTTCGCCAAAGAGAAGAATAAGAGATGTAAGTCCTACGCACTGAAGCACGAATCCCAGCCATGGGACTGCCATAAAGCTCATCCAACTATTCAGTGCGAATACGCTGAGTGTGATGAAGGAAACGTTGATGATATTATCTGCAATTAAAAAGGTAGCTGTAAGGCGATCCGGGTTATCCAGTAATCGAATCACTAACTGGCTACGTGTGTCATTTTCTTCTTTGAGCTCATTTTGCTCCTCAGAATTGAGAGCAAAGTATGCCATTTCACAAGCTGAGATAAAAGCAGAAGCAAACAACAAAAGTATGGCAAGCATCCCGGCGATAACGGGACCTATTGTCAGGTCGTATACGATGATTTGTCGGAACAAGTCCGATAGCATGTCTGGTTCCAAGTGGATAAGTTTTAGTTATACATCTGGGTTAGAACGGCAAGTCATCCTCTGCACTGGATGTCTCAAGAGACGGACCTGCCAATGGTTGGGAAGCTGTAGGCTGGACAACCGTCTGTGGGTTAGGGGTAGCAGAAGCTTGTGCATTTGTCGAATCGACAGGACGCGTTCCCGTATAATAGAATTCAATGCGATCGGCATGGATTTCTGTTACATATCGTTTGCTTCCTGAAGCGTCGTCATAGCTTCGTGTACGGAGTTTTCCTTCTACATAAAGCAACGAACCCTTTTTGACATATTTCTCGACAAACGGCACCTGGTCTCGGCGTACTACGATATTGTGCCATTCTGTCCGTTCGGGAACGACCGTTCCGTTTGCCAATGTATATCCGCGTTCGGATGTGGCCAGAGGAAAGTTTGCTACCGCTGACCCCGTATCGAAATACCGGACCTCTGGGTCTCGTCCGACATTTCCTATTAATAATACTTTATTTAGCGACATAATCTTATCTTTTTAGTTACGCCACAAAGATACGACATTATTTCATATTCCCCACCAAAGAATCAAGGTATTTCTGGATTAGACGCGGGATGGCGTACTGGTCTAAGTCTTCGGTTGGAATCATGTGGAATCCGTGTGGCAGTTCTCCCGCTTCATTTATTTCGAGTTGATAGAAAGTCGTGTAAAGTGTTTGGTGGGAAAGTACATGCTTGTAGAGTGGGCTTGTGCTTTGCCACGTTAACTTCGAAATGCCCGAGAAGAGTCGTTCGAACTCGTGTGTGCGGGAAAGTTCCGGCCATTCGCACGCTTCGTTCGTCTCGATGAGCGGAAACTCGTATAATCCTTTCCAGATATCTTTTCCTACCCGTTTCTGTAGAAAAGTCTTACCTTTATATAGAATGTAGAAATAATGGAAGAAACGATCGCGCGATTTGGTTCTTCCTTGCTTGACAGGAAGAAGGGATACGGTCTCGTTGGCATAAGCGACGCACGCATCCGCCAAGGGACAGAGCGTACAGTTTGGAGTTTGGGGTACACATTGGAGAGCTCCCAGTTCCATCATGGCTTGGTTGTGTAATCCCGCCCTTTTAGGGGGAAGCAAGCGTTGGGCCAGCTCCGCGAAATATTTTTTACCTGCCCCTGTGTCAATAGGCGTGTCAATGCCAAAGAAACGAGCCAAGACGCGATATACGTTTCCATCGACCACGGCATAAGGCAAGTTCCAAGCAAACGAGACGATCGCTGCAGCCGTATAATCTCCAATGCCTTTCAAAGCTCGTACTTCTTGATAGGTCTGTGGAAAACGCGCTTCGTAATGTGTTTCCATAAATCGGGCTGCGGCGTGGAGGTTTCGCGCTCGGCTATAATATCCTAATCCTTGCCAATACTTCAGGACCTCGTCTTCCGAAGCCTCGGCCAAAGAGCGGATGTCTGGGAAACGTTCGACAAACCGGTTGAAATAATCCAACCCTTGCGCGACCCTTGTCTGCTGCAAAATGATTTCCGATATCCATATAATATAAGGATCGCGCGAATGGCGCCAGGGCAAATCTCGTTTGTGCGTATCATACCATTCACACAACAGGCGGCTCAGCCCAAAATCTGTATCTGTATGTTCCATATCTGTCCAGCTTGTATGCTAAAAATAAACGGAAAACGATTTCGTTTTTCGTTATAATCGTCGGCAAATATAGGCATAAAACCGAGAATCTTGAGGCGCTTTTGCCCTCAAAAAGGCAAGATTTCGAACTTTTTCTCAAGATTTGCTACGAATTTCTTTTGCACTCAGAGAATTATTCCTAACTTTGCAATCCGAAAATTATAAGAATCAATACAATTATTAAATTTATAAGACATGACTAAAGCAGATATTGTTAGCGAGATTTCGAAGAAAACCGGTGTTGACAAACAGACAGTATTGGCCTGTGTGGAGACATTTATGGAGAAAGTGAAAGGTTCTTTGGCAAAGAATGAGAACGTATATTTGAGAGGTTTCGGTAGTTTTATCGTAAAGAAACGCGCACAAAAGACGGCTCGTAATATCTCGAAGAATACAACTATCATTATTCCGGAACACAATATCCCTTCATTCAAGCCGGCTAAGACTTTCTTGAATGACGTGAAATAATAAGTTTATCGTTTAATCTTTTAAAATTTCAAAAGCTATGCCTAGCGGAAAGAAAAGAAAAAGACATAAAATGTCTACACACAAACGCAAAAAAAGACTGAAGAAGAATAGACATAAGAAGAAATAAGTCTATACTACTTTAGCTCTGAAGAACAAACTTAATAAGAGACCTTTTAAGTTTGTTCTTTGCTTATTTTTAAGGTCTATACATTCTTTAAAATACCTGATGTGATTAGTGAATTAGTAGTAAACGTTGAATCCAAAGAGATGTCGATTGCCGTCTTGGAAGACAAAAGCCTGGTGGAGCTTCAGAAAGAGGCGCGCAATGTGGAGTTTGTGGTGGGCGATATCTATTTAGGCAAGGTGAAGAAACTGATGCCGGGATTGAATGCTGCTTTCATTGATGTGGGTTATAAAAAGGATGCATTTCTTCATTATCAGGACTTAGGGGCTCATTTTAGTACGCAGCAGAAGTTCTTGAAGCAGGCTTTGAACGATTTCAAGAAGCTGACGCCGATTCAGAAGTTCCAGCCGCTGCCCGAAATCGATAAAGACGGGAGCATTGGCGATGTGTTGAAAATCGGACAAGAAGTGCTGGTACAAATTGCTAAAGAGCCCATCTCGACCAAAGGTCCACGATTAGCTTCTGAATTGTCATTCGCAGGACGTTATATCGTTTTAATCCCTTTTGGAGACAAAGTGTCTGTCTCTTCGAAGATTAAAACAGCCGAAGAACGTGCTCGTTTGCGCCAACTGATCCAAAGCATTAAACCGAAGAACTTTACGGTGATTGTCCGCACTTCGGCCGAAGGAAAGCGGGTGGCGGAATTGGACCACGAATTGAAGACATTGGTAAAGCGGTGGGAAGATAGCGTGGCTAAATTGGCCAAGGCGAAAGCTCCCGCATTGGTGTACGAAGAGACGGGGCGTGCCGTGGCATTGCTCCGCGATATTTATAATCCTTCGTTCCAAAATATTTATGTGAATGACGAGGATGTCTATAAAAGTATTCGCGCGTATGTGAGTTTGATTGCTCCGGGAAGCGAGGATATCGTGCATCTTTATACAGGCGGCCTGCCTATCTTTGATAATTTCTCGGTTACGAAACAAATCAAATCCCTCTTCGGGCGTACCGTGACGTACAAGAGCGGCGCTTACTTGGTCATCGACCATACAGAGGCGATGCATGTCATCGATGTGAATAGCGGCAATCGTGCCAAGAACAGCGACGACCAAGAGAAGACGGCCCTTGATGTCAATATCGCCGCCGCCGACGAGATTGCCCGCCAGCTTCGCCTCCGCGATATGGGCGGCATCATCGTTATCGATTTTATTGACATGCACGAAAATGCCAACAAACAGAAGCTATATGAACACATGACGAAGGCCATGGCTTCCGACCGCGCCAAGCACAATATCCTTCCTTTGAGCAAGTTTTGCCTGATGCAAATTACCCGCCAACGGGTTCGTCCGGCTTTAGACGTGCAGACGTCCGAGACTTGCCCGGCTTGCTTCGGTACCGGCGTCGTGAAGCCCTCTATTCTTTTTACCGACAGTCTGGAGCGGAAGGTGGATTGTTTGGTCAACAAGCACCATGTGAAGAAATTTACCTTACACGTACATCCTTATGTAGCAGCTTATTTGAATAAAGGCTTTTTCCCTTTGAGTTGGCAATGGAAAATGAGATACACCCATAGCCTCCGCATCGTGCCCAACCAGAGCTTGGCTTTCCTCGAATATAAATTCTACGATGAGGAAAAAAACGAGCTCGACATGAAAGACGAATTGGAAATCAAAGGATAAGAAAATATTCTCTGGACACAGAGACGCGGAAAAGCGGAGTTTTTCATTCTTAATCGTTATTATTAAAGGCTCTGTGTTTTCCGTGTCTCTGTGTTTTTTTATTCCCATTCGTAAAGCAGCGCGTAGTTTTTCGGCCGGTGCAGGTGCCGGTATTCGCGCGGCGTGCATTGGTTCTGCTCTTTAAACAGTTTGGAAAGATAGGCTTGGGTGGGGAATCCGCTCCGGCGGGCGATTTCCTCCAGGTGTAAGTTCGTGCAGGCCAGCAATTCGCAAGCGCGTTTCAAGCGGTATTCCATTAGGAAGTCGCGCGTGAGTTTTCCCGTCAGAAATTTGAAGATATGATTGAGTACGACGCTGTTCGTCCCTAATGCTTTCGCCAGTTTGTCCGTCGTCAGTCCCGGCTCTTCCGCGAGCGCTTCTGCCACCGCGTCCATCACGAGCGAGCCCGTCGGCGGCGCTTTCTTTTCCACTTCCTCCATGCGCGTCCATCCTTCCGCGTTTGTCACGGTTCGTTTCGCCAGGGGCGAAACATAAAGGTCTTCCACCTGGATTTTGCGTATTTCAATCTTTTTCATATCCTTTTTTGCCCGCAAGATACGCTTTTTTCCCCGATAATACTAATTTTTTTACTCTTTTTTTATACTGGTAAATATTTTAGCTGCGCTTTTACCCTTCTTTTTGCATAGTAAAATCTTGAACTTGCGTTTTACTATACAGGAAGAAGGATAAAAGCAATATTGGAAATTTTACTCTGTATATGGAAGGGTAAAAATATAGGCTGGGATTTTACCCTGCAGCATGTTTGGTAAAATTCCTATCCATTTTTTTTTTATTTATGTGTGAATTAGGTAAAATACTATGAGAAAATTTTTCTGGAAAAGCATTGGAGGTAAAAAAACGAAGGACACCTTCGTCTCGCTGTTGGGGGCGAGGTTTCGGGTATCCTTCCATAGTCAATAATACAAAAAACGCAGTATCTTTTTATTTAGGCTTGATACAACTTCGCGCGGAGCTCGGCAATCGCGGGGTCGGAGATGTAGTCGTCGTAATCCATCATCTTATCGATAATGCCATTCGGTGTCAGCTCGATGATGCGGTTGGCGACGGTCTGGATGAACTCGTGGTCGTGGCTCGCGAAGAGGATGTTGCCTTTGAACGTCTTCAGCGTGTTGTTGAACGCTTGGATGGATTCGAGGTCCAGGTGGTTCGTGGGCGTGTCGAGGATGAGGCAGTTGGCATCGGTCAACATCATGCGCGAAATCATGCAACGCATTTTCTCGCCTCCCGAGAGGACGCTCACCTTCTTCAGGAGCTCTTCGCCCGAGAAAAGCATGCGGCCGAGGAAGCCTTTGAGGAACACCTCGTTCGTTTCCGGCGCGAATTGCGAAAGCCATTCAATCAGGTTATAATCCGAGTTGAAATAGGCGGTATTGTCGAGCGGGAGGTACGACGTGGTGATGGTCTGTCCCCATTGGAAAGAGCCGGCGTCGGGCTTCTCTTCGCCGTTGATGATTTGGAAGAGGGCCGTCATGGCGCGCGGGTCATGGCTGATGAAGACAATCTTGTCGCCCTTTTCGACGTTGAAGTTCAAATCCTGGAAAAGCGTCTTTCCCTCGATGCTTTTGGTAAGTCCCTTGACTTCGAGAATCTGGTTTCCCGGCTCGCGGTTCGGGCTGAAAAGGATGCCCGGATAACGGCGCGACGAGGGCTTGATTTCCTCGATATTCAGCTTTTCAAGCATCTTCTTGCGGCTGGTCGTCTGCTTCGACTTGGCTACGTTGGCGCTGAATCGGCGGATGAATTCCTCCAGTTCCTTCTTTTTCTCTTCCGCCTTCTTGTTCTGCTGTTGCATCTGGCGCAGCGCTAATTGCGAAGATTCGTACCAGAAGCTATAATTGCCGGCAAAGAGCTGGAGCTTGCCATAATCGATATCGACCGTATGCGTGCAAACGGAGTCGAGGAAGTGGCGGTCGTGGCTGACGACGAGCACCGTATGTTCGAAATTCGAGAGATAGTTTTCGAGCCATGAAACGGTTTCGAGGTCAAGGTCGTTCGTCGGCTCGTCGAGGAGGAGGTTGTCGGGCTGCCCGTAGAGCGCGCGGGCCAAGAGGACACGCACCTTCTGCTTACCGCTCAAGTCTTTCATCATCGAGTAATGCAACTCTTCGCCGATGCCGAGTCCGCTGAGCAGGGCGGCGGCGTCGCTTTCGGCGTTCCAACCCTCCATTTCGGCAAACTTCTCTTCCAGTTCGGCGGCGCGGATACCGTCTGCATCCGAGAAGTCCTCTTTCGCATAGAGCGCGTTCTTTTCGCTCATGACGTCCCAAAGCGTCGAATGCCCCATCAGGACGGTATCCATGACGGTGTATTCATCGAACGCGAAGTGGTCTTGCGAAAGGACGGAAAGCCGTTCGCCTGGCCCCATCGAGACGGTGCCGCGCGTAGGGTCCAACTGTCCGCTGATAACTCGAAGGAAAGTAGACTTTCCGGCACCGTTCGCGCCGATAATCCCATAACAATTACCCGGCGTGAACTTCAAATTGACATCCTGAAACAGGATACGCTTGCCGAACTGTACATCCAGATTGTTTACTGTAATCATATTAAATTGGTCTTAGGAATAAATCGAAATTAAATTGCGAGTGCAAAGATACATAAAATAGGGCAGATGCGGAAATGGGATTTAGGCTTTCCCCGGATAACTTTTCCATAAAAGAAGGAGAGAACGGACAATACGTTTCGTTTGCCGCAACGCATAGCGCGCATCCATCGCTTCGGCCAGCGAGACAGGCGCGGAATGGATGGAAAAAATAGGAACGGAGCTTTCCAGTCCGGAAGGTTCCGCACAATTGCCCGTCAAGACGATTACCGGAACGTGTGCGGCGCGCGCTGCCTCGATGACGCCTGATACCACTTTCCCGCAATTTGTTTGGGTATCCACTTTTCCTTCTCCTGTAAAGACCCAATCGGCACCAGCTAATTGATCGTCGAAATGCAACAGCCGACGGATAATCCGGATGCCTGATGCGAGGTGTGCCTGCAAGAAAACCGCACCACCTCCTCCCAATCCGCCTGCAGCGCCCGAACCGGGAAGTTGCTGCAAGTCGATTCCTGTTTTCTGGTGGACAAGGGCAGCAAACGCACGCAATCCGTTGTCTAATTGGCGGACTTGTTCCGGTGTGGCTCCTTTTTGAGGCGCGAAAACAAAAGCAGCTCCATCTGGACCATAAAAAGGATTCGATACGTCGGTAGCTATTTCGAAAGTACATTCAGCCAATTCTGGCAAACAGTGCGTTATGTCTACGTCTGCTATTTCAGATAGATAAGCGCCCCCATCCGGCACTTCCCGTCCCGTTTTGTCCAAGAAACGAAAACCCAACGCGCGCAACATGCCCGTGCCCGCATCGTTTGTTGCGCTTCCGCCAATACCCAACAGGAAATGCCGCGCCCCGCGACGGATAGCATCCGCAATGAGTTGTCCTACACCCCGAGTTGATGCCCGCATCACATTCCTTTCCTCCATTTGGAGTAAAGGCAATCCGCAGGCCGCCGCCATTTCGATAACCGCCAGACGGGATGAAGCAACCCAACCATACGCTGCCTCGATGGGGCGATGTAAGGGATCTTCAACGCAACAAAACACGCGCTCGCCCTGCAAAGCTTGTATGAGTGCATCGACAGTCCCTTCTCCGCCATCGGCAATTGGAATCTTGCATACGTGGCATGCCGGGTAAATTTCCTTTACCGCCTCTTCAATTACTTCTGCCAATGCAACGGAAGAGACGCATCCTTTGAATGAATCAATGGCTACAACAATCTTTTTCATTTTTCCTATTCCCTGATTGATTAGGCTTAAAAAAGAACGCAGATAAACTGCAAAGAGCTCATCTGCGTTCCAATCGTGTTAGTTAAAAATAACATTACAAACCTTGCCCATGGCAGTTCTTATATTTTTTGCCGCTTCCGCAAGGACAAGGATCGTTTCGTCCTACTCGTTTTTCCGCACGAACAGGTTCGTGAGGAGTGACTGTCTCTTCCGACGCTCCGTTGATATCCGGTTTCTCAGCGTGGTATTGGCTCATATCCTCATGTTGTTCCTGCTCTTCTGCTTTTTCGATTTGTACCCGACGCGCTTCAGCCGCCATTTGGATTGCTGCAGCTTGCATAGCAGCCCGACGTTGTGCCAACTGCTGACGTTCTTCCGCGCTCATTTCGCGTACCGGAATTTGTCCGCGCATTAAAATAGCAACCGTCTTGCGGTTCATCGAATCCACCATGCTCTTAAAGAGATTATAAGATTCCAGTTTGTAAATCAACAACGGGTCTTTATGCTCGTAGCTGGCGTTCTGAACGGAATGGCGAAGTTCGTCCATTTCGCGCAGATGTTCTTTCCATGCTTCATCAATCGTATGTAATACGGTTTGCTTTTGGAATGATTTAACAACCAGTTTGCATTGCGAATCATAAGTCTCTTTCAAGTTACAAGCAACGTTATACATACGTTGACCGTCGGTTACCGGAATCAAAATATTCTCATACATGGCACCTTGTTGCTCATAGACTTGCTTAATGACAGGCTGTGCCACTTGTATCATACGTTCCATACGTTGTTTATAAGCAGCTAATGCAGCATCAAACAGCTTATTACCTAAATCATCAGCCTTCATGTTCTTGAATTCTTCTTCGGTGAAGGGCGATTCCATGGCAAAAGTACGGAACATTTCCAATTTGAAACCTTCAAAATCCATTGTATCGGCAAATTGCTCGGCAACAGCTATTGAGGTATCATAGATTGTATTCAAGACATCCAGGCCGATACGTTCACCCATCAACGCATGGCGGCGACGCGTGTATACAACGTTACGTTGCGAATTCATCACGTCATCATATTCCAACAACCGTTTACGAATGCCGAAGTTATTTTCTTCTACTTTCTTTTGAGCACGCTCTACGGATTTGCTCAACATCGGATGTTCCAATACTTCACCCTCTTTGAAGCCTAATCTATCCATCAGATTAGCAATCTTCTCGGAAGCGAACAAACGCATCAAGCTATCTTCCAACGAAACAAAGAATACAGAAGAACCTGGGTCTCCTTGACGACCAGCACGACCACGTAACTGACGGTCTACGCGACGACTCTCGTGGCGTTCTGTACCGATGATGGCCAAACCACCCGCTGCTTTTACTTCCGGCGAAAGTTTAATATCGGTACCACGACCGGCCATGTTCGTCGCAATGGTTACAGTACTGCTTTGTCCTGCCAATGCCACGATTTCGGCTTCCTTCTGGTGTAACTTCGCATTTAAGACATTGTGTTTGATCTTGCGCAATGTCAACATACGGCTCAACAATTCGGAAATCTCGACAGACGTTGTACCCACCAATACGGGTCGGCCTGCTTCTGTCAGTTTCACGATTTCTTCAATCACGGCATTGTATTTCTCTCGTTTGGTCTTATAGATGCGGTCGTTCATATCGATACGGGCAATCGGACGATTAGTCGGGATTACCACTACATCCAACTTATAGATATCCCAGAACTCGCCGGCTTCAGTCTCGGCTGTACCCGTCATACCTGCCAATTTATGATACATACGGAAGTAGTTCTGCAACGTAATAGTGGCGAATGTCTGTGTCGCAGCTTCTACCTTTACGCGCTCCTTAGCTTCAATCGCTTGGTGTAAGCCATCAGAATAACGGCGTCCATCCATGATACGTCCTGTTTGCTCGTCGACAATCATCACTTTATTGTCGATAACCACGTATTCATCGTCTTTTTCAAACAACGTGTAGGCTTTCAACAACTGATTGATAGTGTGTACACGTTCGCTCTTGATTGAATAGTTCGTGAGCAGTTCATCCTTTTTGGCTTGCTTTTCCTCTTCTGTACCTTCCATGTGTTCTAGTTGGGAAAGTTCGGTAGCAATATCAGGAAGAATGAAGAATTGATTGTCTTCGCGGTTACGGCTCAAGAGGTCGATGCCTTTATCTGTCAATTCCACGCTGTTATTCTTTTCGTCGATAACCAGATAAAGTTCATCTGTCGCTTCATGCATGTGACGCATGTTTTCCGACATGAAATATTCTTCCGTCTTCAGCATTTGTGCCTTTACACCCGGTTCACTCAAGAACTTAATCAAGGCTTTACTACGCGGGAATCCTTTGTATGCACGGTACAATTGCACGGTACCTTCTTCTACGACTTTTTCATCGTTGCTTGCCATTTTCTTCTTGGCTTCAATCAGTAATTTTTGGCAAAGCTCTTTTTGTGCATTTACGACTACTTCTACGTCAGGACGGAATATTTCAAATAATTGATCATCGCCTTGTGGAACCGGACCAGAAATAATCAATGGCGTACGGGCATCGTCAATCAACACCGAGTCGACCTCATCGACAATCGCGTAGTTGTGTTGGCGTTGAACCAAGTCTTTCGGACTGGTGGCCATGTTATCACGCAGGTAATCGAAACCGAACTCGTTGTTCGTACCAAACGTAATATCTGCCATATAAGCTCGACGACGCGCGTCTGAATTAGGTTTGTGTTTATCGATACAATCAACCGAGAGGCCATGGAACATATACAATGGACCCATCCACTCCGAGTCGCGTTTCGACAAATAATCGTTGACGGTCACTACGTGTACACCGTTTCTGGTCAATGCATTCAGGAATACTGGCAAGGTGGCTACCAAGGTTTTACCTTCACCCGTTGCCATTTCGGCAATTTTTCCCTTGTGCAATACGACGCCACCAAACAACTGTACGTCATAGTGTATCATATCCCAAGTTACTTCATTTCCTCCTGCTTTCCAATGATTCTGGTAAATCGCCTTGTCGCCTTCTATGCGGACAAAGTCAAAACGAGTTGCTAAGTCTCGATCGAAATCGTTAGCTGTCACTACCACTTCCGTATTTTCAGCAAAACGACGGGCTGTATCTTTTACGATAGCAAAGACTTCCGGAAGTACTTCATCCAAGACTACCTCCATTTTATCGGTAATCTGTTTTTCAATCTTGTCTACTTCCGCCCAAATAGCTTCACGTTCTTCCAGTTCTTTGTCTTCAATGCTAGCACGCAGTTCTGTCACCTTGGCGCGCTCATCGGCTACATAATCTTGGATGCGTTGTTTGATTGCATCTACTCTCGCACGCAACTCGTCGTTGCTCAAAGGTAGGATAGAAGGATAAACCGCCTTTACCTTTTCTACATACGGTGTAATTTCCTTCAAGTCTCTTTGCGACTTATTTCCGAACAGCTTCGTCAAAAATTCATTAAATCCCATATCTTTATTAAATTGACAATTGTCTCATCTTCTATTTATAACGGACAATTGGATATTTTACAGTTATATTTGTTTCTAATTACAGTAATAAAAAATAATTGCTTATTTAGCAGGAATTGCCAATTCTCCTTTGTTTGTGGACAATTCCTTGAGAGGTGAACTTTGGGAAGCATTGGGTGGCCTGATTCTTAGAATATAAGTTACGGTAGGAGCTACTTCGGTCGCTTTTACTTCGCGATAGATGCGCTCTGGTTTGATACCATTTCCTAAAAATATCAAAGGAGTCAAGACTGCATTATTTCGAATGACCTTGACTTTCTCTTTCGGGTTATCGTGATTGATTTTCCAACCTGGTTGCAATTCAATAATCAAATCGCCGCGTCCCAAATGATGCGTCCCTTGCCGGAACTTGGCAGTACCTTCGTTCCAATCGCCGAAAAGGAGACTATAATCGGTCGTAACGTGTTGTACGCCGCTAAATTCTTTCAGGAAAGCAGCCGCCTTGCGTTGAATCTCGCCCAAATCCAGTTTAGCATCTTCGATGGCTTTGCGGTTTAAGTATATCTGATTGTGATAGTACCCTTTCACCCAATTGGTTTGCTGTCCGTAGAGTGCCATCAAATACATATTCAACAAGGCAACACAGCGTTTCGGGTGGAATTCGCCCTGTGTGACATACGCGTCCAGCTCTGCCGTATATTCTTCTTCGCTTTTATAGTAACCAGAACCTGTAAAAACAACCAATGTTTTCGAAAGTCCTACTTTGCGGTCTATGGCATCTAAAAGCTGCTCAATGTCTTTATCCAGCTGGTAATATGTATCCTGTATTTCATGTGTATATTCCTTATTCATATTACCCAAGTAATTCCCCGCGTAATATGTCACCGAAAGCATGTCCGGACAGGCACGTGTCCCAAACCCACCATATTCTAAGAATTGCATGGCCAACCGGTTTACTTCCTTATTGACGAAAGGCGTTGTCTTTAGTTTGGGATAACATTTCCGCTCTTTTTCGCTAAAGGTGTATTTGAAAGGAATCTCATCTAAAATATAAGGAAAGGCATTATAGCGGTCGATGGAAAGCGAAGGTGTCCATTCCATCTTATCCAAACGGGCAGAAAGGGATTCTACTCCGTTGTTATATCGTTCTACGTACCAAGGGACGCTTTTGTAATAGGTCGTGGTGGCCCATTTCCCGTTGGTATCATCTATCCAGAATGCACCATTAGCTGCATGTCCGGCGGACAAAATGGCGGACTCGGCATCCGGGGCAATGGCATACACATCGCTACGTCCCTTCGAGGCAATCTTCAGTTCATCGCCAATGGTCGAACTGAACAAGGCTTTGGGGGAGTAATTATCTCGTGTAAAATTCCCTAAGTATGCAGGGTCGTACAAGATGGATATTTCTCGCTCGTGCTCAAAGTCATATTTGCGATTAGAAGAGATACCATGGAAACAGGGATTGGAACCGGTGAAAAGGGTGGCAAATGCGCTGGCTTCGTCCACTTCTGGAAAATCGAAACGGATGTTAGGATAAACTTTCCCTTCGTTGAGCAATCGCTTGAAACCCCGTTCGCCGAATGTATTGTAGAAGTACTCGATATAATCGCCTCGCAATTGGTCTACCGTAATATATACGACTAATTTGGGAACCTGTGTCTGGGCTTCCAAATTAGTGACCACCAAAATGGCAATCAGCGAGGTTAATACTTTCCTTACTTTGTTGTCCATGTAATGTTATTTCTATTTGAGGCATTCACAAATATCATGCCATTTTATATTTCTTATTTGTTATTATTGATTCCGAACGTACCCAAAGCGTGAGTATCAATGGAATAAACGCTGGATTAATGTGCTGAGGGAGGAACCATCCTCCTGCCAACATCAGCGTTGTGGCCGCAAAGTTAATAAAATGATACCAATATCCCATACGTCTGGCCTTTTTTACTAAACTAAATGGCACGACGAGCAGTTGCAACGGATGCAGCCAAATGATATTCCAGTTGGGCCACGTTGCCGGATGTTCGGATAGGAACGCAATAAACCACACTACGCATCCCGCCAATCCAGCTACCAGGAACAGGACCGCGTCCAAACTGTAATAATGGCAGCCTCTTCGCCATTCGCGGTAAGTCAGTAGCAAGACAACGCACAGCAGGATGTAGGCGCAAACCGTTGGTGTGAACCATTCCGCGGGGGCTTCTTCGGCTGGAAGCGCTTCGGTCACCTGTGTTTCCTTTACGAGCGGACGTTCATTTCCCTCTTGGTCGATGAGAACGGCCGAGGCCATGGCTTCCCGCAGGTAGTCGGGGAGGAACATCATTTCGTGTGGCGTCGCGATGCGGTCGGTCGGGCTTCCCAATACCAGGTCGCACCCGAACGTCAGCCACGCATGGTGTCGTGTGCAATGGTTTATCATCTCGCGGAATGTTTTGGCTGCAGGTTCCCATCGGTAGTCTACTTTGCCTAACACGTGGGTCTCTACCAGCCGGGCCGGGCGCGTGGCACAATTGTCGAAAAAGAAATTGTACCGGTAGACGCGGTTCTCCGGTTCGTAGTTCTTGAGTAACGCGCCCCAGATGCGTTCCACTTCGACGGGCGCGAGGTCCAGTATCTGTTCCGTCACGCGGCTGCCTCGCATCTGATATTCTGCGATGTAATCTGCATATTTCATGATGCCCAGCATATAATCCGTCTCCCCTTTGGCAAAACGGTATACAAAGTTCGGTTTGTCAAAACTGAAGATGCCGTAGTTGAAGACATAATCCAGATTCCGCGCCGGGTCGTTCAAGCGGAGTGCCGCGTGTCCGTAGAGCGTGAACACCTCGCCCTCATAAGGCTCACTCGTCAGGATGCTCACTTTCGCCTCCGGACTCAAAAGTTGTGCGCCGATAGGTTGCCACCCCACGAGCAGGCTATATATAATAATGTATAGGAATCGTTTCATGCGCTATCTGTCTTTATTTCCGGCGCAAAGATACGAATAATGTGGAAAATGCCCGCATAAAAGTTCGTTTTAGAAAACAGCATATCCTATTCATCTCCATTGGAAGCACTAACCGGACGGGGAAACCGCCCAACTATGCGTAACCGGCTACGTGACGCGAAGCTACACCTGCGGATGGCAAATCCCTCCCACGGGGCGACCTCGAAGGGTCTTTCGCAGTGCGGCCTATTTCGCAGGAATGAAGGAAACGATACGTCAAGAAGGTCGTAAAATTTTTTTGCAAACCCGCCAGCGGCGCTGGGAGGCCAGAAAAATTTTTTGCAAGCCTGCCAGCGGCGCTGGGAAGGCAGAAATTTTTGTTGCAAAGGTGCATTTTCTCCTTTCTTTTCTGGAAAGTCCGGAAAAAACACGTCGCTTTGTGCTGTTTCCAAATCATTTTTCATGGTCCATTTTTTGATAAACGTTTGCATCCTATCTAAAGGATTCTTTTTACCTTTGCGCCGCAAATGCAAACGAAAGGACAGGAAAGATGGGACTGAAGCGATTTGGTGTTTCGTTGGAAGATGAACTGTTGGCTGCGCTCGACCAGTATGTGCAGGCGAATGGTTTCCCTAACCGCTCGCAGGCCATCCGCTTCTTGATTGAAAAGAACGTGGCGGAGCAGAAGTGGCAATGCAACCACATCGTGGCGGGGACGATTATCCTCATGTACGACCAAGTGAAACGGGAAATCACCTCGAAGGTGTCGCTTATCGAGCAAGAATACCAAGACGTGGTGCTCTCTTCTTCGCAATATTTCATCAATAAGAACTTTTGCTTGCATATTGCCACCGTGATGGGCGAAGCGCATCGGCTGACCGAATTGTCGGATAGGCTGACTACGATAAAAGGCATCAAACATGGTAAACTGGTGATGAGCCGTGCCGATTGAGCCTTATTTTTTTGCCCGACGGGTAGCACGAATCAGGAAATAAGTAGCACGACATCCTATTATAAAAGTAAACGTATGAAAAGAAGACATGTAATTTTGGGATGCGCTTTAGGAGCGGTCTCTTGGGCGATGGCAGAGACGCCTTTGGAAGTAGATAGTTTGATTCACCTGAATAGTGTGGTGGTTTCGGCCAACCGCATCGAAGTGAACCGGAGCAGTGTCCCGCTCACTATCTCGATTGTAGACCGCGAGCGGATAGAGAGCAGCAGCGAATCTGCGCTTTTACCGGTGCTTTCCGAGCAGGTGCCGGGTTTGTTTGTGACGGAAAAGGGTATCACGGGTTTTGGCGTTTCGACTGGTGCGGCAGGTACGATTAATATCCGTGGTGTGGGTGGAGGAAACAAGGTGTTGGTCCTCTTCGACGGGCAACCGCAATGGGCGGGATTGTTTGGCCATTCTTTGCCAGATACCTACGTGGCGTCTGATGTGGAGAAGGTCGAAGTGATTCGCGGTCCGGGTTCGTTGCTATATGGTTCGAATGCGATGGGCGGTGTCATCAATATCATTACAAGAAGGCACCACGCGCAAGGGCGGAAGACGCAAGCCCGCCTCATGTATGGTTCCTACAATACGCAAAAGTATATGGTGAACAATGGGTATAACATCGGGAATTTCAGTAGCTTTGTTTCCATTAACCACGACCGTACGGACGGGCATCGCCCCAACTCCGACTTCTGGATAACGAACGGGTTTGCCAACTTGGGGTATCGTTTCAACGACCGATATAAGATGACGGGAGACATCAGCCTGGCCAAGTATAAATTCCAAAACCCAGGCGAAGTCTCTAATCCCATATTTGATAATAAGATGGATATCTTCCGCGGCACCAGCTCTTTGGGCGTAGAGAACCATTACGAGAAGGCAAGCGGTGCGCTCCGCGTCTTTTATAATTGGGGAAACCACCGCATTAACGATGGCTATCATGCCGGAGAGCAGCCCCAGACATACCTCTTCCGCTCGACCGACCACAACGTCGGCGTGCAGCTCTATGAATCGTTCCGCCTCTTTACGGGCAATCACTTTACGGTGGGCATCGACTATAAAAATTGGGGTGGACATGCGTGGAACGACAATAACGACGGGACGCGGACAGAGACCATCGACAAGTCGGTGAGCGAGACGGCTGCCTACGTCATCATGCAGCAGGATTTCTTCGAGAAGTTGGGTGTGAATGCAGGTGTCCGATACGAGCACAACAGCATGTTCGGGGGCGAATGGGTGCCGCAAGCCGGACTGACGTTCCGTCCCTTCGAAGGGAATGTCTGGAAAGCCTCCCTCTCGAAAGGGTTCCGCAGCCCGAATATCCGCGAATTATATATGTATATGCCCGCCAACCCCGATTTGCAGCCAGAGCGCATGATGAACTATGAAATATCTGTGGGGCAGACCTTCCTCGACGGGCAATTGAATGCGGAAGTCACGGCTTTCTTTATCGATGGGAAGGACATGATTCGCGTAGCGCAGGTTGATGGCCGTCCGCTGAACGTCAATACCGGTTCGTTTATCAATAAAGGAATAGAAGCAGAGGTGAACTACCAGATACTGAAGAACCTCTCTTTCCATACGAACTACAGCTACCTGCACCAAAGCGACCCGATAGCCGGCGCGCCGGAGCATAAGTTTTACGCCGGAGCCACCTATGCGCCAGGGCGTTTTACCTTTAACCTCGGCCTCCAGTCTGTCTTCGGGTTGTATACGGACGAAGCCTGCACGAAACAGGAGGATTACACCGTCCTCAATGCCCGTGCCGCTTATCATTTCGGTCCGGCTTCGCGCGAGAAGGGGCTGGACATCTTCCTGAAAGGCGAGAACCTGACCGCCACCCGCTATCAGATAAACGATGGTTTCCCGATGCCCAAGGCCATCTTCATGGGCGGCATCGACGTGACGTTCTGAGCGAAGCCTTCGCACAGAGCTGCGCGAGACCTTCGCACAGTCCTGCACGAGGCTTTCGTGCAGCTCTGCTCGACACTCTCGTGCAGCCCTGCTCGACGCTTTAGAGCAGCTCTGCTCAGGGTGTCTGAATAAAAGGAAGTGATTAAGGCATGAAAAAAGAGGGGAAAGTCCGTTATTTATTGTACATTTGTGCCAAATAACAAAAAACGTATAATAAATAATGTATAAGAAACTCGTGTGGATGTGTGCCGTGTCCGGGGCATTGCTTGCAGCAAGCGGATGCACAAATACGGCACAACAGGGACAGGTAGCGGAGATTAACATCATCCCCGAACCGAAATCAATGCAGGTATCGAATGGTGTGTTCACGTTGAAAGACGGGATGACGATAGGCTATTCAGATGCCTCGCTTCGTCCGGCAGCGGAATATTTGGCGGTGATGCTGAGCCGACCGACCGGATACCAATTTGTTTTGCAGGAGGGAGAAGGGGCGGCGATACAACTCTCGTTGTCTGCCGGAGCTCCTGTGAAAGAGGGTAGCTATGCACTGCAAGTCGGGAAAAGCAAAGTGAGCGTCTCTTCTTCGAACTATGCCGGTGTGGTAGCCGGAATCGAAACGATTCGGCAGTTGTTTCCAGCCGAGATAGAATCGGAGCGTGCGTTGGAAGGAGGAACATGGACGATGCCTGTCGTGTCGATTACAGACGAACCCCGTTTCGGTTGGCGCGGTTTGATGCTCGATGTCTCCCGCCATTTCTATACGAAAGAGGAGGTCAAAGAGCTGTTGGATTTGATGGCACTCTACAAGCTGAACAAGTTCCATTGGCATCTGACGGACGACCAGGGATGGCGTATCGAAATCAAACGATATCCTTTATTGACCGAGAAAGGCGCCTGGCGTACGTTTAATGCGCACGACCGCGAGTGCATGCGCCGGGCCAAGGCGGAGCATAATCCCGACTTCGAGATTCCGGAGGAGAAGCTGAAGATTGTACAGGGCGATACGCTCTACGGTGGCTTCTATACGCAAGAGGATATTCGGGAGGTGGTGAAGTATGCGGCCGTGCGCGGCATTGATGTGGTACCGGAAGTAGACATGCCGGGACACATGTTGGCGGCGGTAAGCAATTACGAGGGCGTTTCTTGTTTCCGCGAGACCGGCTGGGGTTCGATGTTCTCTTCGCCCGTTTGCCCGGGAAAAGAGAGTGCCTTGGAGTTTTGTCGGAACGTATATGCCGAAATCTTCCCGCTTTTCCCCTATAAATATGTGCATTTGGGAGCCGATGAGGTAGAGAAGACCAATTGGAAGAAATGCCCCGATTGCCAGAAACGGATGCGCGACAAGGGATTGAAGACGGAAGAGGAATTGCAGGCCTGGTTCGTCCATCAGATGGAAGACTACTTCCGGGCGAACGGCAAGGAGCTGATAGGTTGGGATGAGATTATCGAAGGAGGATTGTCGGAGACGGCTACAGTCATGTGGTGGCGGAATTGGAATCCGGAGGCGGTACCTACGGCCACGGCACAGGGTAATCCCGTCATCTGTTGCCCCAATGCCTATTTTTATCTCGATTACCAACAGGATAAATACTCCGTACGTAATATATATGAATATACCTTGGCTCCGGATTCGCTCAGCGATGCCCAGCGTGCGTTGGTATTAGGTGTGCAAGGCAATACGTGGTGCGAGTGGATTCCTTCCCGCGAACGGATGCAATACATGGTTTTCCCAAGGGCGTTGGCCATTGCGGAATTGGGATGGAGCGACCCGGCACAGGGTTATTGGGAAGAGTTCGAACAGCGCATGATTGGGCAATTCCCCCGTTTGAGCCTCATGAATGTAAACTATCGGATGCCGGATTTGACCGGTTTCCATAAGGTAAATGCTTTTGTAGGCGAAACGGATGTCGAGATAGTTTCGCCCGACCCCAGTGTGGAAATCCATTATACGACCGACGGAAGCATACCTTCGCTCGAATCGCCTCTCTATACTGGTCCGATAAAGATTACGGAATCGACCGATTTCATCTTCCGCTCTTTCCGTCCGAATGGTAAAGCCGGGGATTTGTTCCATACCTCTTACCTGAAGCAAACGTATGCTCCGGCGGTAGAAGCTTCGCCCGAAAAGACCGGTTTAAGAGCTTTCTGGCATGAATGCAAGGTGAATAAATGCACAGACATCGACTCCTATCCGGTAAAAGCCTCTTACGAGATTGCCGATGTGGCTATTCCGCAAGGCGTGAAAGGTGATATCGGGTTGGTTATTAAAGGTTATTTTAACGCGCCACAGGATGGTGTCTATTCGTTTGTCTTGCTTTCGGACGATGGAAGCGTGCTGAAGGTGGACGATGCCGTGGTTGTGGACAACGATGGCCCGCACTCTCCGCAAGAACTCTCCGGGCAGCGTGCTTTGGCGAAAGGACTCCATCCGATCGAAATCCGTTATTTCGACAATAATGGCGGTACGTTGAAATTGGAAGTCCTTGACCCTTCCGGAAAAGTCATGCCTTATACCGAAGGCATTTATGCCTATGAATGAAAACGATTATAGGCAGAATCGAAAAGGAAAATAGGCATAATCGCGAGCGAAATAGCCTGGATTCAGAAAAAGAACTCCTACGGTCTGTCTGAAAAGGTAGGATAAGTGCTTTTTTTATAGATTTTTTGGTGCAACAGGTTGGTAATATAAAAATATTTCCTACCTTTGCACCCCGTAAGCGGATGGCAACATCCCTTTCGACGCGTAGGCTTGTTTTCTGTTCGTGATGCTAGTTCAGGAAAAAGCATATGCAATGAGTTAATAAGAATCATTACATGTAATAAAAAGAAGATAGAGATGTCTAAGATTTGTCAAATTACCGGAAAAAAAGCGATGGTTGGCAACAACGTTTCGCATTCGAAGAGAAGAACGAAACGCAAATTTGATGTCAATCTGTTTACAAAGAAGTTCTATTGGGTAGAAGAAGATTGCTGGATTAGCTTACGAATTTCTGCTGCAGGTTTGCGTACGATTAACAAATTGGGCTTGGATGCAGCCATCAAGAAAGCCGCAGAAAAAGGGTATTTAAACGCATAATGAGGAGGATTTAAACAATGGCAAAGAAAGCGAAAGGAAACAGAGTACAAGTGATTTTGGAATGTACTGAACACAAAGATAGCGGTATGCCGGGTACTTCTCGTTATATCACTACCAAGAATAGAAAGAATACAACGCAGCGTTTGGAATTGATGAAATATAATCCAATTCTGAAACGAATGACTTTACACAAAGAAATTAAATAAGAGGAGATTAAACAATGGCAAAGAAAGCAGTTGCAACATTTAAGAAAGGTGATGGACGTACTTTCTCGAAAGTAATCAAGATGGTAAAGTCTCCGAAGACGGGTGCTTACATCTTCCAAGAGGAAATGATTCCTAATGAAGCTGTAAAAGACTACTTTACGAAATAAGTTGTTGTGCATATCATAAAGAAGGCTCTTTTCTGAAAAAAGGAAAGGGCTTTTTTTGTATTTTGTATCGAATAAATCCTTAACTTTGTCCGGCAAGACGGAAAGCAGATGAGGTTTGCTTCCGCATAGCATTAGTGTTTGAATGTAAACTATAAAATAAATAACATTATTATGAAATTTGTCGTTTCGTGTACGGCGTTGTCATCTCGCTTGCAATCGGTGAGCAAGGTGATTGCTTCAAAGAATTCATTACCTATTTTGGATAATTTCTTGTTCGAGTTGGAAGGAGATGTTTTAACGATTACGGCGGCTGATGCGGAGACGCGCTTGGTTACGACTGTAAACGTGATGAATGCTCAGGGGGGAGGCATGTTTGCCTTATCTGCCAAGAATATCTTAGACCCTTTGAAGGAGTTGCCTGAGCAGCCTTTGACATTCGATATCAACGATGATAATTTGGAGACATTCATCTATTTCCAAAATGGCAAATATAACTTTATCGGAGCAAAAGGCGATACCTATCCGCAACAGAAACCGTTGAGCGAGCAGGCGGTATCCATTTCGATGGAAAGTAAGACGTTATTGAATGGTATTAACCGTTCGTTGTTTGCTACGGCCGACGATGAGCTTCGTCCGGTCATGAATGGTGTCTATTTTGACATCCAACCGGATAATCTGACCTTTGTGGCATCCGACGGGCGGAAGCTGGTGCGTTTGCGTAATTTGTCAATAAAATCACCCGAACGGGCTTCTTTTATATTGCCTAAGAAACCGGCGACTTTGCTCAAGACCATATTGGCTAAAGATGAAGGCATGGTGACCATTCGTTTCGACGAAAACAATGCGCATTTGGTTTGCGAGAATTTTGAAATGGTCTGCCGCTTAATCGAAGGACGTTACCCGAACTACAATAGCGTGATTCCGCAAGAGAATCCTTATAAAGTGACAATCGACCGTCTTTCATTCCTCACAGCATTGAAGCGCGTATCCGTCTTTTCGCAAGCCAGTAGTTTGATTAAGTTGCAATTGCATCCGGAGTCGGTGACTATCTTCGCACAGGATATCGATTTTTCTATTTCTGCGGAAGAACGTATCCCATGCCAGTTCAACGGGCCGGAATTCAGTATTGGTTTTAATGCGACTTACTTGATTGAAATATTAAGCAATATTGGTTCAGAGGAAATTGTGTTCGAATTGGCGGATCCATCCCGTGCGGGCGTGATAATCCCGGCGGAAAACGAGGAAAACGAAGACTTGTTGACCTTGTTGATGCCTATGATGTTGAACGATTAAAAAGAATGGCATGCAATTGAATTTGAAGAGTCCGTTGATGTTCTTTGATTTAGAAACGACGGGCATCAATGTGTCGAAAGATCGTATCATTGAGATTTCCTACCTGAAAGTATTTCCCAACGGAAACGAGGAATCGAAAACGATGCGCGTGAATCCGGAAATGCCCATCCCGGCTGCTTCCACGGCTATCCATGGTATTACGGACGAGGACGTGAAGAATTGTCCTACGTTTAAAATGATAGCCAAATCGTTGGCTGCCCAAATCGAAGGTTGTGACTTGGCGGGATATAATTCGAACCGTTTTGATATTCCTTTGTTGGCCGAAGAGTTTCTCCGTGCGGGAGTGGATATTGATTTGAATCGTCGGAAATTTGTCGACGTACAAACGATTTTCTATAAGATGGAGCAGCGCACGCTTTCTGCCGCTTATAAGTTCTATTGCAACAAGAGCTTGGAGAATGCCCATACAGCTGCGGCCGATACGCTGGCTACGTATGAAGTCTTGAAGGCGCAGCTCGACCGTTATCCGGAATTAAAGAACGATGTCAAGTTCCTTTCTGAATTTTCCAGCTTTACGAACAATGTAGATTTTGCTGGACGTATGATTTACAATGAAGAAGGGAAAGAGGTGTTCAATTTCGGAAAGTTCAAAGGTCGTTTGGTGGAAGATGTTTTGCGCATCGAGCCCTCTTACTATCATTGGATGATGGATGGCGATTTTGCTTTGAATACGAAACAAAAACTAACAGAAATCCGATTAAGAAGTTTAAATACGAAACAATCATGAATAACTTTGAATTTGCCAATCCGGTAAAAATTGTGTTTGGGAAAGGTATGATTGCCCGTTTAGGTGCCTTACTTCCTGAGGCAAGCAAGGTTTTGCTGGTATATGGGGGTGGAAGCATCAAACGGAACGGTGTTTACGACCAAGTGCGCAAAGCATTGGAGGGCTTTGATGTCTTGGATTTTGGAGGCATTGAGGCAAATCCGCATTACGAGACTTGCCTGAAAGCGGTCGATATCGTGCGCCGCGAACAGGTCTCTTTCTTGTTGGCTGTGGGTGGCGGTTCGGTAATCGATGCTACTAAGTTCATTGCTGCAGCTGCTTGTTTCGAGGGGGACGAACCGTGGAACATTTTGTATAAGAGCGCACCTGTTCGGCGGGCTTTGCCGTTGGGCGTCGTGCTTACCTTGCCGGCTACGGGGTCGGAGATGAATGAGCGGGCGGTTATTTCGAACATGGCGACGCAACAGAAGTTGAACTTCACCACGCCGCTGCTCTTCCCGCAGTTTTCCATCTTGGATCCAGAGGTGACCTATTCCTTGCCGGCTCGGCAGGTGGCGAACGGGGTGGTCGATTCCTTCATCCACGTGGTGGAGCAATATCTGACCTATCCTGTGAATGCCAAGGTACAGGATGCGTTTGCTGAAGGACTGATGCGCGTTATCCACGAAGAGGGGCTGAAGGTATTGGACCATCCGCAGGATTACGACATCCGCGCCAACCTGATGTGGGCTGCTACGAATGCGCTGAATCTCTGGATTGGGCAGGGTGTCCCGCAGGATTGGTCATCGCATCGCATGGGCTATGCACTGACGGCGCAATTCGGTCTCGATCATGCCCAAACGTTGGCGATTCTCCTTCCTGGTGTCATGACCTATATGTTTGAAGAGAAAAAAGCCAAGTTGGTACAGATGGGTACGAATGTGTTTGGTATTGCCGAGGGAACCGACGACGAGCGGGCATGGAAGACTATCGCTTCCTGTGAGGAATTTTTCCGGCAGATGGGGTTGAAGACGCGCTTCGGTGAATGTGGCATCGAGGAGAAGGATCTGGACGCACTAGCTGCTTTTGTCGATGAGATGGGTTGGCATTTGGGTGAGCATCACAACATCGACAGCCGTGTGGCGAAAGAGATTATGTTGCTGCGCTTGTAAAGGTGCTTGGATTCCCATTTTTGGAGACCTCCGTGTGAGTATTTGAGCATTCCTGGGTATGGGAATACGCTTGGATTACATTTTTTAGAGAAAACGAAGAAATGCTGAAAGGAAAACATATCATTTTAGGGATTACGGGAAGTATTGCGGCCTATAAAGCGGCCTATTTGATTCGTGCCCTTGTGAAGAAAGGGACGGAAGTGCAGGTGGTGATTACGCCTGCGGGGAAGGAGTTTATCACGCCGCTTACGCTCGCGACACTCAGTTCGCATCCGGTCATTAGTGAATTTTTTTCGAACCGTGACGGGACGTGGAATAGTCACGTGGACTTGGGCTTATGGGCGGATGCGATGCTTATTGCGCCCGCGACGGCCTCGACTATCGGGAAGATGGCCAACGGTATCGCCGACAATATGCTGGTGACGACCTACCTCTCATGCAAGGCTCCTGTTTTTGTGGCCCCCGCGATGGATTTGGACATGTTCGCACATCCCTCGACCCAGCAGAACCTAGCTCGTCTACGTGCATTCGGAAACCGTATCATCGAACCGACGTCGGGTGAATTGGCTAGCCATCTGGTGGGAAAAGGCCGGATGGAGGAGCCGGATCGGATTGTATCCGTGCTGGAAGATTTCTTTGCTGAAAGTGCTTTATTAAAGGACAAAAAGATTTTAATCACGGCAGGGCCGACCTATGAGAAAATTGACCCTGTCCGTTTTATTGGTAACTATTCGTCGGGTAAGATGGGGTATGCATTGGCCGAAGCCTGTGCGGAACGAGGTGCGGCGGTGACGTTGGTGAGCGGTCCTGTGTCGCTCGTTGCTCGCCATCCAAGCATCCAGGTGGTACGGGTGGAATCGGCGGCAGAAATGTATGAGGCGGCGATGGAGGCGTTTCCTTCGATGGATGCAGCCATTCTGTCTGCTGCAGTGGCCGATTATCGCCCAGAGACTATGTCGGACGTGAAAATCAAGCGTGAAACGACGAGCGAAATGACGCTCCGTCTGGTTCCCAATCCTGACATTGCAGCTTCGTTGGGAGCAGTCAAGAAACCGGGGCAAGTGCTGGTGGGATTTGCGTTGGAAACGGATCGTGGCATCTTGCACGCGGAAGAGAAATTACGGCGGAAGCATCTCGATTTTATCGTCTTGAATTCATTGCAAGATGCAGGTGCCGGCTTCCAATGCGATACGAACAAAATTTCTATTTTGGACGCGCGTGAACACGTCGATTATCCGTTGAAAACTAAACAAGAGGTAGCGATCGATATCGTGAAACGGTTGGCTGTTTGTTGGTCATAGGTAATTTAAAAAGGGAATAAGATGGGTATAAGGAAATTACTTGGATTGTTTTTGGTAGGGATAGCTTCGTGGGCGAATGCGCAGCTGTCGACCGTGGGTGAACTGAACGCGCGTGTCACTATCAACAGTGACAAAGTGCAGGGCTCAGACAAGCAGGTTTTCACGACGTTGCAAGAGGCTCTGATGGAGTTCATCAATAACCGACGATGGACAGATGCAACCTTCGGTATTAACGAACGTATCGATTGTTCATTTACGATTATTATCAGCGAGCAGACCGACAATTCGTTTACGGGCGAGATACAGGTACAGGCAAGCCGACCCGTATATAATTCCTCGTATACAACGAACTTGTTTAACTTCCGCGATACTGAGTTGAATTTTGAGTACACACAATTTGAACCGCTCGAATATACCGAAAATACATTGAACAGCAACCTGACGGCAACCATTGTGTACTACATTTATATTATATTGGGATTAGATTTCGATAGTTTCTCACCGTTGGGAGGGCGGGTTTATTTCGACCAAGCTCAGCAGATAGTTAATTTGGCGCAATCTCAAGGCTCGTGGAACGGTTGGCGGGCATTCGAGAAAGACGATAACCGGCACGGGCTTATCACGGCCCTGACTGACAATGCCTCCGAGACGTTCCGCAATTTCTGGTACACGTACCATCGGAAGGGATTAGACGAGATGGCTGGTAATCCAGACCGTGGACGGACTACCATCATCGAGGCACTTCCCGCCCTGCAGGAGGTAAAGAGCGTGCGTCCCACGTCGGTTCTTTTGCGACTCTTTTCCGATTCCAAGCTGGACGAATTGGTCCTGATTTATTCTAAAGCAACTACGCAAGAGAAGCAGGCAGGATATAAGTTGTTGTTTGAATTGTACCCGACGGCAGGTTCTCGATTGGAATCATTGCAAAAGTAGGTAGTTATGTTGAACTCATTATATATTCAGAATTTTGTTCTGATTGATAGTTTGGACATCCATTTCCAGCCGGGTTTCTCGGTGATAACGGGCGAGACGGGGGCTGGAAAGTCTATTATCCTTGGGGCTTTATCGTTGGTGTTAGGTCAACGTGCAGACGGGAAGAGCATCCAGCAAGGAGCCGACAAGTGTGTTATCGAGGCGGTTTTCAATATCGCGAAATACCAGCTGGAGCCTTTCTTTTTGGAGAATGATTTGGAATATGACGCTGCCTGTTGCATCTTGCGCCGCGAATTGTATGCGTCGGGCAAATCGCGGGCGTTTGTGAACGATTCGCCCGTTTCGCTCTCGATTTTGAAAGAGCTGGGGACGCGTCTGATTGATATCCATTCCCAGCATCAAAATCTGCTGTTGGGCGATATGCATTTCCAGCTTCGTGTCGTAGATGTCATGGCCGAGAACCAAATTCTCTTGATTCTCTATAAAAAAGAATATTCGCGTTATCAAGGTTTGCGGCGAGAATTGAAAATTTTAGAACAAAAAGCTGCTCAGACGAAGCAAGAAGAAGATTATATCCGTTTCCAGTTGGATCAACTCTTGGAGGCTTCGCTTAAGGAGGGAGAACAGGAGGATTTGGAACAAGAGCAAGAAACACTTTCGCACGCCGAGGAGATAAAGGGTTCGCTGTATAAGGTGTCGCAATTGCTGGAAGGCGAGGAGATGGGTTCTGTCCAACTGTTGAAGGAGGCACTTTCGACGGTGGAGGGGCTCGAATCTTATTATCCGAAAGCAAAGGAGATGGCCGAGCGTCTCCGCTCCGCTTATATTGAATTGGATGATTTGGCATCGGAGGCAGATTCGCTGAAAGAGGATGTGGAATACAATCCGGAGCGGATGGACTGGGTAAACGAGCGGTTGAATGTCATTTATTCATTGGAGCAGAAACACCATGTTTCTACGGTAGGGGAGTTATTGGCGTTGCAGGCGCGTTTCCAACAGCAATTGGAGGAGATGAGTTCGTATGAGGAGCAAATCGAGGAACTGAACCGGTTGGTGGCGGCATCGTATGAGGAACTGTTGCAGCAGGCGGCTGTGCTGGGGGCACAACGTCGGGCGGCGGCCGAACGGATTGCAACCCAACTGGTGGAAATGGTGACGCCATTGGGTATGCCGAATGTCCGTTTCCGCATTGATATCTTGGCCAAACAAGAACCGGATGCCGACGGGATGGACGAGGTGCGTTTTATGTTCGCCGCCAACAAGAACGGCGAACTGCAACCGGTGGCGCAGACGGCATCGGGGGGCGAAATTTCCCGTCTCATGCTTTGTCTCAAAGCGATGATTGCCGGTTTCACGGCGTTGCCTACGATTATTTTCGACGAGGTGGATACGGGTGTCTCGGGTGATATTGCCGATAAAATGGGTAATATCATGCAGGATTTGGGCGGGAAAATGCAGGTTTTCGCCATTACACATCTACCTCAAATCGCAGCCAAAGGTTCTGCTCATTATTTTGTATACAAAGAAGATAAAGAAGAAAGGACGGTCACCTGCATCAAGCAACTGAACGATGAAGAACGTGTGCAGGAGGTGGCGCGGATGCTGAGTGGGGCTTCCCTCACCAAAGCATCTTTAGCGAATGCAAAGGATTTATTAAGGAAACGCCGCTAAACTTCGCGGTCTCCAGGCGTGTCTTAAAGACAAGTATAAACGAAAAAAGAAAGGTTATGAAACGAATAGTTTGGATTAGTTTTCTGGTGTGGTTTCTGTCTTCTCTGCCGGGATATGGCCAATTTTGGGTGAAGTTTGAGTGGAATGTGGCTTCGTGTCCGGATTGTTGCTGGATGGAGCACGCGTTGCATCTCTCGCCCTCTGCGGCCAGAGAGTATCAGCATATCATCCATTCGTATGGGAAGCGCATCGAACGGGAGGCGCGGCGCGATTGTCGTTATTGGGATCGTTCGGCCAAGCGGATTTTTGATTACCGCATGGAGCGCGACCGCCATTTGCAGGCGTTGATGGACTACGCTCAATTCAACCTCTACGTCCGTTTGATACGCGAGACGCCCTCACGCATCCACGATTATGTGGGATGGTACAATAATCCTTATTATCCTGATTTTCGTCCGACGCACGACTGCTATTGGTACGAAGATGCTTATTGGCATGGCGTTTGGCACTACGAGCATGGCAAATGGGCGCATCATTTTGATAAGCATGGATGGTATGCCGGAAAATATGACCATCCTTTCGTCCCGAAGCCGCCGCACCCGCATAAGCCGGTAGCTCCGACACCTCCGCCAGCCCATCGTCCGGCACCGCCTCGTCGTCCGGCTCCGCATGTGCAGCGTCCGGCCCCGAAGCCGCACCCCGACCGGGTAAAGCCGGGGAAGAAAAATCCGAAGAAGGAGCGCAACGCGGGGCATCAGTCGAGCAGTAAGCGTGGTTCGGGACGCGATGCTGGCTACTGGTGACGTTTTCGGACACTGTCCGAAAGTCCCGCATCCTCCGAAGAAAAAGGTAAAAAAGTTTAGAATTTATAAATAGGAACGTATGGATACAAAATTACTCGTAACCACGACGGGGTTACTTCTTGCGGGAGCCAGTTGCGCCCCGAAACAGCCGGAGGCTGAAAAAGCCGCCGAAGTCGCGAAGCCGAACATTATCTTTATTTTGTGCGACGATTTGGGATATGGCGATTTGGCTTGTTATGGACAGCCCTATATCAAAACACCGAACCTCGACCGGCTGGCCGCCGAAGGAATGCTTTTTACACAAGCATACGCCGGGAGTCCGGTGAGCGCACCGTCGCGGGCCTCGCTCATGACAGGCCAACACAGCGGGCACGGCAAGGTGCGTGGCAACCGCGAATATTGGGCGGATAGCGGCGAAGTACGCTATGGAAAGAACAAGGACTATGCCGTGGTGGGGCAAATGCCTTACGATACGGCGCACGTCATCATCCCCGAAATTATGAAGGCGAACGGCTATACGACGGGTATGTTCGGCAAATGGGCAGGCGGTTACGAAGGTTCCGAATCGACGCCCGACAAACGCGGCATCGACGAATATTACGGTTATATCTGTCAGTTTCAAGCGCATTTGTATTATCCTAATTTCCTGAACCGGTATAGTAAATCGATGGGCGATACGGCGGTGGTCCGCATCCCGATGGAGCAGAACATGCAGCACGCGATGTATGGAGACGATTACCGGAACCGCACGCAATACTCGGCCGACTTGATTCACCAAGAGGCGATGAAGTGGCTCGACAAGCAAGATGGCAAGCAGCCCTTCTACGGATTCTTTACTTATACATTGCCGCACGCCGAATTGGTGCAGCCGGAAGATTCCATCGTAAAGTATTACATGGCGAAATTCAAAGCCGATCTTTCTTATCCGGGTTCCGAAGGTTCGCGCTACAATCCGGTCATGCATACCCATGCACAATTTGCTGCCATGATTACCCGCTTGGATAAATACGTAGGCGATATCATGCAGGCATTGGATAAAAAGGGGTTGGCAGAGCATACGATTTTAATGTTCTCGAGCGACAACGGGCCCCACGAAGAGGGCGGAGCCGACCCGGAATTTTTTGGTCGAGATGGTAAGTTGCGCGGCCTGAAGCGGCAGTGTTACGAGGGTGGCATTCGCGTTCCATTCATTGTCCGTTGGCCGGGCAAGGTGAAGGCGGGGACGGTGAGCGACCACATCTGCGCGTTCTACGACATCATGCCCACCTTCTGCGACTTGATTGGTGAGAAGGATTACGTGAAGAAATACAGCAATCCCCGTTTGGCGACGGATTATTTCGACGGCATCTCGTTTGCACCGACGTTGCTGGGTGAGAGCGGACAGCAGGAGCATGAATTTCTCTATTGGGAATTTGAAGAGACAGACCAAATCGGTGTCCGTATGGGGGATTGGAAGATGGTGGTCGTGAAGGGTGAACCGAGGCTCTATAACCTTGCAGAAGATTTGCATGAAGACCACGACATCGCCGCGCAACATCCTGATATCGTGGCGCAGATGAAATCCGTCATCACTACGCAACACGTGGAAAGTCCGGATTTCAAAGTGACGTTGCCGTAGCGTGAAAACTAAGGAGATTGTCCGTTAGGTGGAAACGCGTATCGTGTTCGGCCAGGAAACGGACCACCGTGAGTACCTGTTCCGTAGGGAAAACGAGGGAATCGGTAAGTAGTTCCAAGGGCATGGCTGTAGTTTCCACCTGTTGGATAAGCGCGTCTTGGATAGCATGGAAGCGGGCGTTGCTGAGTCCGCTTGCATGTTTGGCAACGCAAATATCGCATGTACCGCAATCCTGTTTCATCTTTTCTCCGAAATATTCCAGGAGGATACGTGTACGGCAGGTGTGGTTCGCATGGATATATTCCAATACCTTTTGAATGCGTGCTTCGCTCCGGGCTTTACGTTCTTCGTAGGCCGAACGAGGAATGGAAAGGTAGCGTTGCTCTTCGCGTGTCTGGCGGTAGATAATCATGGGTGTCTTTTTCTCCGGAATGTAATGGACGATTTTGTATTTTGAAAGCCCGACGAGCAGATGATACACTTCATCTCGTGAACATTCGGCACGTGTGGCGATTTGGCTCTCGTTGATATAGGCATAATCGGAAAAAAGGCCGGTGTAAGAGCGGAGAATAGTCTTGACGACTCGGTCTGTCAGTAAGTCTTGCTTCAGGTATTTATAAAGTTCTTCGCGGGTAGCCAGGAAAAGGAGGCGTGAGGCATTTTCAGCTTCTTCTACATATTCAATATAACCGGCCAGTTCCAAGAGTTTGAGGGCATGGTGCGTAGGCGTAATAGGAAATTTGTAGGCTGCGCAGAAATCGGTCAGTACAAAATCGTGCGTAGTATCCAGCCCGAAACCAACGGCTATTTGGAAATAATTCCCCAATGCTTCATACACACGGTAAATGAAATCTTTGGGAGGAAATTCATCGCTTAACCTTTTTTTGAGTTGCGTGGTGTCAGTTGGGGAACAGAGTGCTACGGCATACGCTTTCTTTCCATCCCGCCCTGCACGTCCGGCCTCTTGATAATATTCTTCCAACGAACTGGGCATATCCAAATGAATGACTAAACGCACGTCCGGTTTGTCAATTCCCATGCCAAAGGCGTTCGTAGCTACGATGACGCGCGTCTCTCCTGCTTTCCATGCATTTTGTCGAATCTGTTTTTCGTCGTAATTTAATCCGGCATGAAAATAGTTGGCGGAGATATGTTGTTGTTGGAGATATTCTGCCACTTCTTTGGTCTTTTTCCGGTTGCGGACATAGACGATGGCGGTTCCAGGGACGCGTTCGAGGATGTGTGTCAATTCGTGCAACTTATCTTCCGTGTTTCGGACAATATAAGCCAAGTTCTCTCGCATGAAGCTTTTTTGAAAGACATTCTTTTCGCGGAAATGGAGTCGCTCTTGGATATCATCGACTACTTCAGGTGTAGCAGTAGCGGTCAGCGCTAATACAGGTACATTCGGTAAGAGTTCACGAACGTCGGCAATCTTTAAATAAGAGGGGCGAAAGTCATATCCCCATTGCGAGATACAATGGCTTTCATCTACGACCAAAAGACATACCTTCATGGCTTGTACTTTGTTGAGGAAGATTTCCGTCCCTAAACGTTCAGGCGAGACGTAGAGGAATTTGTAATCGCCAAAAATACAGTTTTCCAGTTGGGTGATAATCTCTTGGCGTGTCAAACCAGAATGGACGGCGGTAGCTTTGATACCAATCCGCTTTAGGTTGTCCACTTGGTCTTTCATCAAGGCAATCAGAGGTGTGACCACAATACAAATGCCCTCCATCGTCAGGGTTGGCACTTGGAAGGTAATAGACTTTCCTCCTCCTGTAGGCATCAGTCCCAACGTGTCTTTTCCTTCGTAGACCGATTGGATGATCTCTTCCTGCAAGGGGCGAAAGGCTTCATATCCCCAATATTGTTTTAATACCTCTTGAAAGCACTTCATGATTGTTTTATTTATGGATGCGGATGTCTTTTACCTGAAGTTGGACAACCGTATTCTTATTATAGGTATTTTCTTCGACGGTATAACAAATGTCGAAGGGTTTCATTTGCTTGATATGCTCGTTATAGCGGCTCATACCAAACGCAATAGCATGGATGATGGGCGAAGAATCGGACAGGCTATCGATAATTTCCAGTTTGATGTGCTCCAATTCGCGTCCGACCAGTTTACTTGTCCCATAGTCTTTGACAGCTCGTGTACAGAAAATGGGTTTTTGATTCTCTGGTCCGAAAGGTCCCATCTCTTTCAAATCCCGTAAAAACTTGGGGGAAATTTCCTTGAAGTCCAGTATCGCATCGATATCGATTTGCGGTGTCAAGTCTTTCGTCCCCAATTGGGCAGCTACGGTTTGTTGGAACTTCTTTTTGAAGGCTTCCAGGTTTTCCTCTTTGAGCGAAAAGCCTACGGCATACGTATGTCCTCCGAAATTCTCCAACAAATCGCGGCAATTCTCAATTGCTGCATAAATATCGAATCCTACCACCGAACGAGCCGATCCCGTCAAGAACTCAGACGATTTGGTAATTACAGCTACCGGCCGGTAGTATTTCTCCGTCAGGCGTGAAGCGACAATGCCAATCACTCCTTTATGCCACGTAGGATTGTATACCACAATAGCTTTTTGGTCTTTTTCTTGCTTACTTTGCTCCGCGATGAGGTGGCTGGCCTCTTCGGTTATCTTTTTGTCCAGTTCGCGTCGTTCATCATTGTACTGGTTGATGCTTTCGCTCTTTTTGCGGGCGGTAGCGCTATCTTTGGCGAGCATGAGTTCGACGGCCTCTTTTCCATTCATCATCCGTCCGGAGGCATTAAGGCGCGGACCTATTTTGAATACGATGTCACTGATGGTAATCTCTTTGCCCGAAAGTCCACACACATCGATAATGCTCTTCATTCCGATGCTTGGATTCGAGTTGATTTGTCGTAATCCGTAGTAAGCCAACACGCGATTCTCGCCCGTAATGGGTACAATATCTGAAGCAATGCTCATAGCTACCAATTCTAATAGCTTTTCCAATTCGGCCAGCGGGAAGCCATTGTTGATGGCAAAGGCTTGCATGAACTTAAATCCTACGCCGCATCCCGAAAGATGTTCATAGGGGTATTTCGAGTCTTCGCGCTTTGCATCCAATACGGCTACCGCATCGGGGAGCGTCTCGTCGGGCATGTGATGGTCGCATACAATGAAATCAATGCCTTTCTCCTTTGCATACGCTACTTTATCGTGTGCTTTAATACCACAATCGAGCGAGATAATAAGCGTAACGCCATGCTCAGCCGCATAATCTACGCCTCGGAACGAAACGCCCGACCCCTCGTCGTATCGATCCGGGATGTAATAATCCAAACTGGATGTATACGGTCTCAAATACTTATAAACCAGCGATACGGCTGTCGTACCGTCTACATCATAATCGCCATAAATCAAAATCTTTTCTTTCTCTCCTAACGCTTGGTTCAGGCGCTCTACCGCTTTGTCCATATCGGGCATCAAGAAAGGATTCTCCAAGTCGTTCAGACTGGGTTTGAAGAATTTCTTGATAGCCTCGCGGGTGGTTAAGCCTCGTTGTACCAGCAAAAGGCTGATGGCTGGGCTTAGTCCCAGTTCTGCCACGAGCCGGTCTCGTTCCTGAAGCTCTGCTTGTGTAGGAGGTTGATAGTTCCATTTGTAAGTCATTATATTATTTTTCTTTTTTATCTGTCTTAAAGGCTTCCCGTCCTTTAGGAGGAGGAAGCAAAAGGGCATGGCCCGTTTTCAATTTGTAAAGGTACACATTAAAATCCGTATTTACCCGCTTTGCCCCTGAAAATAGATTTTTTCTTGTTATTTTTCTGAAACTACGGGAATGATTTGTACTTTTGCCTGCGTAAAAACAACCGGAGGAAAAATCGGTACCCTGCCAGGAAAACTTTTCGGGTTGCCTATGGAAAGTTTCCAAGATAGGCAGTATTTCTATAAATATCGACGATATTTACACAAACATCGACGATGTTTGTATATCTTTAGTCTAAAGATAAAGAAATATCGACGATACGTGAAGAAAAGACAGGCAGGAAAGCAAGTTTCCATAGGAGGTTTGGAAAGTTTTTCCGGGTAGCTTTTCCGTTTTGGCTGGGAATAGAAGATGGAAAAGCGCCGGGATATGGATAATAGATATTAAGGTAAGTGATTAAAAAATAGAAAGAAAGACAATGATTTCATGGGAAGAAGACATACGGAATGCGTGCCAAACGATGCAAAAGGGAGGACTCATTCTGTATCCGACCGATACGATTTGGGGAATCGGATGCGATGCAACAAACGAAGAAGCAGTGCGCCGGGTGTATGAACTCAAACGGCGCGTAGACAATAAAGCGATGTTGGTGCTGGTGGATAACGCGATGCGGCTGGAAACGTACGTGGAAGAGGTGCCAGAGATTGCATGGAATTTGATTGAGGTAGCCGACGGGCCGCTTACGATTATTTATGACAAAGGGCGGAACTTGGCATCCAATTTATTGGGAACGGATGGAAGCGTGGGTATTCGCGTGACGCAAGAAGCCTTCTCGCAGAAGCTTTGTTTCCAGTTTCGTAAGCCTTTGGTCTCGACATCGGCTAACCTGAGCGGGGAACCTTCGCCGGCGCATTTTGGCGAGATATCCGATGCCATCAAGCAAGGCGTAGATTATATCGTGAACTATCGGCAAGACGACCGGCAAAAAGCGGTACCTTCCCACATCATTAAGTTAGGGAAAGGCGGCCTGTTCCAGCTCATTCGGTGATATGAATAAGTGGTGGCAAATAGGGAAGTACATGGTGGCCGATTGGGGGACGGCAGCACTTGCTTGGTTTCTGTTCAATCTTTTCCGATACCATCATTTGGTGGTTTTTCGCGAAGTGAGCACACTGGGCGAGTTTTTATGCTATCCTCATGTGCTATTAGGGCAGATAGGGATTCCGTTCTTTTGGTGGGTCGTATATTATTTTTCGGGATATTATAACTTTCCGGTATCACGTTCGCGGCTAAATGAGCTTTGGCTGACGTTGATATCCTCGTTTGTAGGTGTCATCATCTTGTTCTTTGTATTGATTATCAACGAAACGCCATTTGCTTATCAGCTATATTACCAATTCCTCGTGGTATTGTTTGGGACGCACTTCGGTTTGACATACTTGGTTCGCCTTAGCATCACGACTCATTTCTTGAATGCCCTGAAGCATGGGAAAGTATTCCAGCGGGTGGTTCTTTTCGGGATAGGTGCACGGGCCTTATCGATTGCCGGGCAATTGCAAGCGGTAGGGTATCGCGTGGTGGGCTTTGTCCCGGTCAGCGACGCGGAAGAACAAGCCGTGCCCGACGAGTTGCTTTGGCGCGAACGGTCGCTTGTATCGGAACGGATTCAGCAACAAGCGGTAGACGAATTGGTAGTCGTGACGGAAGCCTTGGATAGCATTGCGCTATCTCAGTTCCTTTATACTTTATATATTTATAAAAAGCCAATCAAGGTATGGATGGACAAGCAATCCGTTCCTTTTTCGAAGATTCGATTACAAGCCGTCAACGGTGTACCGTTTGCGACTATCACGGAAAATAACTTCTCTCCGGCTGAACAGAACCTCAAGCTCTTTGCCGACCGGATTGTTTCCGCTGCGATGTTACTTTTGCTCTGTCCGTTGTATTTGTATATAGCTTGGCGGGTGAAACGAGATTCGCCGGGACCTATTATTTATAAGCAGGAACGTATCGGATTGCATGGACGTCCGTTCTTAATTTATAAATTCCGCACGATGTATGTCGGTTCGGAAGAACAAGGTCCGATGCTTTCCCGAGAAGACGACAAACGGATTACGCCTTTTGGTTCTATTATGCGGAAATACCGTTTGGATGAATTGCCTCAGTTCTGGAATGTTTTGAAGGGAGATATGTCGTTAGTCGGTCCGCGTCCGGAACGGAAATATTTTATCGATCAGATTGTACAGAAAGCACCTTACTATTATTTGCTTCATAACGTTCGACCGGGAATTACTTCGCTGGGTATGGTGAAATATGGTTATGCCGGAACTGTTGATCAAATGATAGCACGCTTGGAATATGATATTGTATATTATGAAAATATGTCGCTGGCCTTGGACATCGCCATTTTGGTGTATACAGTCAAGACCGTGTTGACGGGTAAAGGAGTTTGATGATATGGCAAAAAACAGTTGGTTTTATAAATTCTTGCTTTGGCGGGAAAATACAATCAAAGAGAAACATTTTGTATTAATTGTAAGTTTTTTAGTAGGGATATGTACGGCTGCCTCCGCCATTATCTTGAAGAATTTGATTCATTGGATACAGCATCTCTTGTCTGTCAATTTTGATGCGGACCAGGTGAATTATTTATACCTTTTGTATCCGGTGGTAGGTATTCTCTTGTCGGGATTATTTGTGAAATATGTGGTGCGAGATGATATCAGCCACGGGGTAACGAAGATTCTTTATGCTATTTCGCAACGGAAAAGCCGTATTAAGTTGCATAACGTTTGGTCATCAACGGTCGCCAGTTCCGTAACGATCGGATTTGGTGGTTCAGTCGGGGCGGAGGCACCTATCGTCCTTACAGGAGCGGCTATCGGTTCCAATCTGGGCCGTCTCTTCCGTATGGAGCAAAAAACATTGATGTTGCTCGTCGGCTGCGGGGCTGCAGGGGCTATTGCGGGTATCTTTAAGGCGCCGATTGCGGGTTTAGTTTTTGTGATTGAGGTGTTGATGCTCGATTTGACCATGACATCCGTTTTACCTTTGCTGATTACTTCCGTCACGGCGGCTACCGTCTCTTATATCTTCACAGGAACGGAAGCGATGTTCCAGTTTTCTCAGACTGAAGTCTTTGCCATCGAGCGTATTCCTTATGTTATTTTGTTGGGAATCTTCTGCGGATTGGTGTCGCTTTATTTTACGCGGGTGATGAATTGGACGGAAGGTAAATTTCGACAATATGGGACCTCTTTTTGGCGCAAATTCCTCATGGGGGGAGCTACATTGAGTTTGCTTATTTTCATTTTCCCTCCGCTTTATGGAGAAGGATATGATACCATTGGGTTTTTGCTGAATGGACAATTTGCCGGATTGATGGATAATAGTATGTTCTATTCGCTGAACGATTCCTATTTTGGTATCATCATTTTTCTGGGTCTAATCTTATTGATGAAAGTGTTTGCATCGAGTGCCACAAACGGAGGCGGAGGATGCGGTGGTATTTTTGCACCCAGCTTATACTTGGGATGTATTGCAGGCTTTATCTTCGCGCATATCTCCAACTATTTCCCCTTTACCATGTATCTTTCGGAAAAGAATTTTGCCCTCTTGGGGATGGCAGGGGTGATGTCGGGCGTGATGCACGCGCCGCTAACGGGTGTTTTCCTGATTGCCGAGTTGACGGGTGGCTATGATCTTTTCCTTCCGTTGATGATTGTTTCCATTGGTTCCTATATTACGATTCTGATGTTCGAACCGCATAGTCTGTACTCTATGCGTTTGGCGCAGAAGGGTGAACTCCTGACGCATCATAAGGATAAGGCGGTGCTTACGTTGCTGAGTACCGATAGTATAATTGAGCGGGATTTCCAGACCGTTTCACCCGAGATGACGCTGGGCGATATGGTGAAGGTAATTGCGCGTAGCAGTCGTAATGTCTTTCCGGTAGTGGATGAACGGGGGGTGCTGCTGGGTATCGTATTGCTGGATAATATTCGGAATATTATGTTCCGTCCCGAATTGTACAATCGTTTCCGTGTATCCAAGTTTATGGTTTCGGCTCCGGCAAAGATAGTGGTCAATACGCCGATGGAACAAATCATGCAGACGTTCGACGATACGAAGGCTTGGAATCTCCCAGTAGTCGACGAGACGGGACGTTACATGGGCTTTATGTCAAAGTCGAAGATATTTAATTCCTACCGGGAAGTGCTGGTGGATACCTTCTCGGGAGATTAAGGATGGAACGGATTTATTCTGTTCACTAAAACACACAGGACAGTTAATCACTCATTTTGGTTTTGAGAATAAAAATACATGTAGCCCAAGAAAAAACTTGTGGTTATCTGTCCAACCTGTGTGATTCGTACGCTATATTACCAATAAACATACTAAAAAAGATTATATATGAAGAAAGAAGATTTGAGAATTGTGTATATGGGGACGCCGGACTTCGCGGTAGCCAGTCTGCGTGCCTTGATGGAGGGTGGATATAACGTGGTAGGAGTCGTGACGATGCCGGACAAACCGATGGGTCGTCATGGTAGTGTGTTGCAATCCAGTGCGGTAAAGCAGTATGCGGTTTCTGTGGGGCTGCCGGTCCTCCAGCCAGAGAAGCTAAAGAATGAGGAGTTTCTGGAAGCGTTGCGGGCTTGGAAGGCCGATTTGCAGATTGTCGTGGCGTTTCGCATGTTGCCGGAGGTAGTCTGGGATATGCCGCGTCTGGGGACGTTCAATCTCCATGCCTCCTTGCTGCCTCAATACCGCGGAGCAGCGCCTATCAATTGGGCTGTCATCAACGGTGAAACGGAAACAGGCGTAACGACCTTCTTCCTCACGCACGAGATTGATACGGGGAAGATTATCCGTCAGCGTCGTCTCCCGATTGCGGAGACCGACGACGTGGGGACAGTACACGATGCCTTGATGACGATGGGGGCCGAACTGGTGACAGAGACGGTAGATTTGATTCTCGCCGGAAAAGCCGAGGCGATTCCACAAGAACAGTTGATGCACGAAGCCGAGACGCTCCGCCCAGCCCCGAAGATTTTCAAAGAGACTTGCCGCATCGATTGGCATAGGTCGCTAAAGCATATTTATGATTTTGTGCGTGGCCTTTCACCCTATCCAGCGGCGTGGACAGAGATGGTGGATGCGGAGGATAAACGACAGGTATTAAAGGTATATCAAACCGAGATGCGCCCGGCATCGCATACCGACAGCACAGGCTCGCTCCATACGGATGGAAAGACCTATCTGGAGGTGGCTGTCGAGGGCGGATACCTCCGGTTGCTTTCCGTGCAGTTGGCAGGGAAAAAGCGGATGCCCATAGCCGCTTTCCTTAATGGAATGAAGCATCTGCCGCTGCGGGTAGAGTAACACGAATGGTTTTTTGATAAGAGAGTGCATAAGTGTAGATAGCATACACTCTATTTTTTACACACAGAGACACTAAGATACGGTCTATTTCGGTTGAAAACCGATAGCATAAACAAATACCGTGTCATCGTGTCTCTGTTTTTTATTTCTTTTCACCTACCTTCCTTTTTCTCCTAATTCCGAATAGGATTCCTTCCTCAATCGATTTGCACCGCCGGTGCAAACGCCCAAATGTTAATAAACCTATTTGCACCGCCGGTGCAAATGCCGCCATGTTAATAGATGTATTTGCACCGCCGGTGCAAGTCTCCCAACGTTAATGGATGTATTTGCACCGCCGGTGCAAGTGTCCCAACGTTAATAGATGTATTTGCACCGCCGGTGCAAGTGTCCAAATGTTAATGGATGTATTTGCACCGTCGGTGCAAGCGTTCCAACGTTAATGGATATATTTGCACCGCCGGTGCAAGCGTTCCAACATTAATGGATGTATTTGCACCGCCGGTGCAATCTATTCCGGAAATAGGGGAGAGCCTTATTAAAAGGGTAAAAGAAAGAGGGTGTGTCGTAAGAGATATATAGGACGCAGAAAAACGCAGACTAAAGCGCAGATGCTCACAGATTTTTATTTTTTTGCGGTAAATATCGCGTAGCTATTAAAAGAATCTGCGTTTTTCTGCGCTTTAGTCCGCGTTTTTCTGCGTCCTATTTCCTATTTCGATGTACTGACCCTTTATCTTTTTCTGTTTTTTCAAAAAAAAGAGGCTGCGCCTATTTCGACACAGCCTCTTATAAGGTAGATTAAGATAAAGAATAACGGGGATTATTTCCAAACCAACCCGTCTTGATTGATTCTCCATACGGTACCGTCTGCAGCCGGAAGTGTGATTTCGAACAGCGAAGCGGTACGTTCTACAGTAAGTTTGCTCATTTGTTCAGCCGAGCAGATATCGCTGGCTTTCAGTGTTTGGGCTGACGCGGCATAATGACCCGTTGCCTCCTGATATTCTTTCTGTCGATAATAAAGCTGGCGGAGTATCCATTTAGTTGCTTCTTCTGGTTTGGGTTGGAAAGTATCTTCCCCCTGGCCTGCAACTTTGTCGGAGAACTGAACATAACCCCAATATTCCGGTAAATGGATGTTGATAACGCCCGTCGGAGCCCATACCCAATTATATTCGCGGATATTCTCTTCGCCCTCGATAGGAATTTTTACATATTTACCATTTTCGGCCTTCACGGTCCATTCCACGCGAGAGAAATTCACGCGGAACTGGTCGCCAGCCTGTGGACGAGCGTTGGCACGGTCGCGCACTTGGTTTAATGCGCTCCAGGGGAAGAAGACCTCGATGCTCCACGACTTGTCCGTGTCGTTAGGATTGTTGAGTGTACCATCTACATGGACGCCCACCTTCTTACCCAGATATTCCCAGTTGTTCACGACGCACGGACGATTACGATAAGGTTGACTCAGGTAGAGGTCCCAATCCGTCCCGTTTGCATTGATTTCATATTCCAAGTAATTGTGCGTCGAACCCATGGCATCGATAAAAATCTCGAAGTCGTTCTCTTTGAAGATGACGCAATCATGTTCGGTCTGGTACGCCCAAACATGTGGCTCGTCCATAAGAGCAGCGAAATACATGCCATTCTCGTCGTAGGCCATTTTAGCGCGAGTTTGGAAATGGGGAGCAGGACGTTTATCGCCTTCAATATCCACGAAGTCCGACGTCCAAGGGATGGCATCCCATTCCGTCAGTTTGCCGTCCACCTTAATTTCGCCTGGCGCTTTGTAGCAGACGTATGTCGGCGGGTTGAGCGGTGTGACGGGCGCGAAATCGATACTGGGTTCGTTGGCAGTCTGCGATTGCGGCGAACAAGCGGCCAGTAAAGCGCAGAGCGCACTGCATGTCAATACATTTTTCTTCATATTTGCAAGTGTTTATTATTTGTTGTTTTCGTTTTCATTGGGTGCCACCGTACCAAGAAGCATACATGTGGTAATTTTTAGCGATTTTCTGGTTTATCTCTTTGGATTGCTCCGGGTCGACCTTCTTCACAAACTTAGCCGGTACGCCGGCATAGATGCTGCCCGGTTCGATGATGGTTTTGCTTAATACCACCGACCCGGCTGCGACGATGGCACCTTCACCCACGACCGCGTGGTCCATGACGACGGCGCCCATGCCAATCAACGCTCCGTGTTCAATCTTTGCCCCGTGGATGGTAACGTTGTGCCCAATGGAGACATCATCGCCAATCTCGATGACTGATTTCTCGTAGAGCGTATGCAGGACCGAACCATCTTGGATATTGACGCCATTCCCGATGCGGATGGAATTCACGTCGCCGCGAATGACCGTCCCAAACCAGATACTGCATCCTTCGCCTATGACGACATCGCCAATGATGGTCGCATTATCGGCCAAGAAGGTGTTCGCGCCTATCTGGGGCGTAAAGCCTCTTACTGATTTTATCAAAGCCATATTCTCTTTGTTTTATATTAGATTTCCCTTGTTTTCATGCGGAGCCATTCCCGTTCGTCGTCGGAGAGGGACGGTGCCAGTTTCTCGTATACTTCCTGGTGATATTTATTCAACCAAGCATGTTCGCGCGCCGAAAGCATCGAGACGATAATCAGTCGCGTATCGATATAACAAAGCGTGAGTGTCTCCATGTGGAGGAAGCGGCCGAACTCCGTCTCGCTGTCTTCCCGTGTAACAATCATATTCTCGGTCCGGATGCCATATTCTCCAGCACGATAAAGTCCCGGTTCGTCGCTCGTGACCATGCCCGGTTCAAGCACCGTCGGATTCTCTTCCATACGGATGCTTTGCGGTCCTTCATGCACGTTAAGACAATGCCCAATGCCATGTCCTGTCCCGTGCAGAAAATTCAACCCGGCATCCCACAAAGCTTTACGAGCCAAGATATCGAGCTGACTGCCACGCGTCCCAGCCGGGAATTTGCTTTTCGCGAGACTAATGGTTCCTTTCAATACGCGCGTGAAGTCTTTACGCATCTGCTCGGTTGGTTCGCCCAAGGCGATGGTGCGAGTGATGTCGGTTGTACCGTCCATATATTGCGCTCCGCTATCAAGCAAGTAGAGTCCTTCGGGCTTTAATGTGGCATTGGTCTCAGGCGTGGCGGCATAATGCACGATGGCACCGTGGGCCGCATAAGCCGAGATGCTCTCGAAGCTGTCCATCAAATAATAGGGTTGTTCGGAGCGGAGGGCCGACAATTTCCGGCTGGCGTCCAGTTCTGTGATGGTTTCTCCCGCCTGCAGAGAGGTCTCCAGCCAATAATAGAACTTTGTAAGCGCCACGCCATCCCGCACGACCGCCGCATGGAATCCGTTTAGCTCCGTTTCGTTCTTAATGGCTTTCAATTTATTGGCAGGAGAGGTACCTTCTATCCATTTTACCTTTTCAGGCAGATGGCCGAAAATCGCCGCGTTGGTGTGGTTCGGGTCAAGAAGGATGCGCGTCTTGTCCGGCAATTTCTTCAGGTAATCATACAATTTCGTATAATCGGCCAGGATAACGCCCTCCTTTTGAAGCTGTCGAGCCATTTCTTCCGGTACTTTCTTCGGATGGATAAAGAGGACATTTTCGTTGTTCGAGACAAACAGATAGGCGATGGCAACAGGGTTGTAGGCTACGTCCGTCCCACGGATATTGCATGTCCATGCTACTTCATCAAGCGCCGAGAGCACCGTGCAATCTGCTCCTGCTTTGTGAAGCGCAAGATGGATGTCTGTCAGTTTATCTTCCGTAGATTTTCCACTAAACTCGACCGGCATTTCAAAGATAGGAGCATCGGGAATAGCCGGACGGTCTGTCCAGAGCGCATCCAAGAGGTTGATATCTGTCCGCAGGTAAATCCGCCCCCGCCCCAACACGTGTGAAAGGTTCTCTACCTCGGTCTGGCTCATTGTTTCGCCATCGACGCCTACCTGCGCATGTGGGTCGAGTTCGTCCAACAGGAATTCTCCGATGGAGGGAGTATCTGGCATTTTGAGACGGAAAAGGTCGATGCCCGTCCCTTCGAGCTGCATCTCAGCCTGGAGGAAATAGCGCGAGTCCGTCCAAAGTCCCGCTTTATCTGCGGTCACGACAACGGTACCAGCCGAGCCGGTGAAGCCCGAAATCCATTCTCTGTATTTCCAGCAAGCTGCGGGATATTCACTCATGTGCGGATCGGCGGTCGGGATGACGTACGCCGCTGTATCGTTCTTTTTCATTTCTTCCCGCAAGGCGGAAAGGCGTTCTTCGATTCGTGTTTTCATTGCATTTCTATTTTATGAGACGCACAAAGATACGCATTTTGTCGAAACCACCCTATTTTTCCTTGCGAAAAAGACCGCTGGGGCGTGAAGAGAGTCATTGAAGCCTCTTTCCGGGGCTTGTTTCCCTTCTTCATGCGTTTCCGCATCCTTTTCAATTCATTTCAGGGGTGAATCAAGGTAAAAAAGTACTTTCGGATGGGGAAGAAGGACATTGGCATGGCCGCGAAGGACAGATGGAAGCTCCCAAACGCATTATTCAAGCGGGCGATATACTTTTTTGTCCATTTCTCCGTTCTGTTTAGAGGAAATCAGTAACTTTGAACCCGTTTTTTGGAAAAGATGATGAGAAAATACCTATACATTATGTATATGTGCGTGCTGGCAATAGCGGCGCGGGCGCAGGTAGGTGACGAGGCGTATAGTTTTTTGCTGCTCCCGACGTCGACGCACGCCGCGGCATTGGGTGGACATACCGTATCGCTTGTCGAGACCGACCCGTCGTTGGGGTTCCACAATCCGGCGCTCTTGGGCGGTGAGATGGACAATATGTTGAACCTGACGTATATGAATTATATCTCGGATATCAATGTAGGAAGTGCTATTTACACCAAGGCTTTTAAGGACAAAGGCGCATGGGGTGTGGGTGCGAGCTTCTTCAGTTATGGAAAAATCGAGGAATATTCGGAAGAGAACGTATACATAGGTGATGCTTCGGCCAAGGATATCAACGTGCAAGGTTTCTTTGCGTATGATTTGAGCGAGAAGTGGCGCGGCGGCGTGTCGCTTAAGTTGCTCTATTCGGCCATGGCGGATTTTTCCTCGTTCGGGTTGGGTGTCGACGCAGGACTGAGTTATTACGATTCGGAAAAGAAATTTTCGTTCGGGTTCACCTTGAAGAATATCGGCGCACAGCTCAAAGCCTATCATGAAGAACGGCAGAAGATGCCGTGGGACATCCAACTGGGTATCTCGAAGCAAATGGCACATGCGCCGATTCGTCTTTCGCTGACGGCGATGTATCTGAATAAATGGAAATTCGACTATGTGGATGCGAACGACGATACATACGACGGTGACAGTTTTGGGCAAGCGTTGCTGAAGCATTTTGTGGTGGGTGTCGATTGGTTGCCATCCGAAAACTTCTGGGTTGGCGTGGGCTATAACCCCAAGCGGGGCATGGACATGAAACGGGAAGGAGGCAGCTTCTTGTCGGGCTTCTCGGCAGGTGCGGGTTTGCATATCAAGATGTTTGATGTCGGCGTTTCGGTGGCGAAATATCATCCTTCAGCCATGTCGCTGATGATGAACGTGGCCGTGCGTTTCTCCGATTTTAAATTATGATGAGGAATGATTATGAATAAGCAGAAAAAGATAGTAATCGCCATCGATGGCCACTCTTCGAGCGGTAAGAGTACGATGGCAAAAGATTTGGCTCGCGAGCTGGGCTATGTGTATATTGATACGGGCGCGATGTATCGGGCTGTTACGCTTTATGCGCTCCGGAAAGGGTTGATTCGCGATGGAAAAATCGACGAGGCGGCGTTGGAGGCGGCCTTGCCCGATATCCACATCTCTTTCCAATTCAACGCGGAGGCCGGCCGGCCAGATACGTATCTGAACGGAGAAAAGGTAGAGCGCGAGATTCGGGGCATGGAGGTGTCTGATTGGGTCAGTCCCATTGCTGCCTTGGGTTTTGTGCGCCGGGCCATGGTCGAAAAGCAACAGGCGATGGGGAAGGAGAAAGGAATCGTGATGGACGGGCGCGATATTGGCACGGCTGTCTTTCCGGATGCGGAGTTGAAATTCTTTGTCACCGCTTCGCCGGAAGTGCGTGCCCAGCGTCGGTTGGACGAGCTCCAGGCGAAGGGCGAAACCGTTTCCTACGACGAAGTATTGGAGAATGTGAAGAAACGCGATTATATCGATTCAACCCGCGCTGAAAGTCCGCTCCGCCAAGCTCCCGACGCTCTCGTGCTGGATAATTCCCACATGACGTTGGCCGCACAAAAGGCGTGGCTCATGCGGCAGGTACAATTAAAAATGAACAATTAAAAATGAATAATGAACCATTGGTGCAGAGTGTAAAAAAAGCGGAGCCTTCCGTTTTTTTACTTTTTACCTTTTAATTTTTAATTGAACAACGTGATTGTCGAAATAGATAACAGTTCGGGCTTTTGCTTTGGCGTGGTGAATGCCATCAGCAGTGCCGAGCGTGAATTGAAGAATACGGATACGCTCTATTGCTTGGGGGATATTGTGCATAATAGTCTGGAAGTAGAGCGGCTGGAGGCGCTGGGCTTGCGCACGATAGACCACGCGGAGTTTGCCCGCCTCGAAGGGCAGAAGGTGTTGCTCCGTGCGCATGGCGAACCACCTTCGACATACGAGACGGCGGAACGGAACCGGATTCAGATTGTCGATGCGACCTGCCCCGTCGTGCTCCAATTGCAGAAGAAAATCCATCATTGCTATCAAGAGACGCGCGGAAGCCATACACAAATCGTGATTTATGGGAAAAAGGGCCATGCCGAAGTGAATGGTTTGGTAGGGCAGACCGACGGCACGGCGATTGTCGTAGAAAAGGCAGATGATTTGGACCGCTTGGATTTCTCGCGCAATATCAGTCTCTTCTCGCAAACAACCAAGTCTTTGGATGGTTTCCGTTCGATTGTGGCGGAAATCGAAAAGCGGTTGGGCGAAGGTGTCCAGTTTGATTATCATGATACCATCTGCCGCCAAGTGGCCAACCGTTTGCCGAATATCCAGAAGTTTGCCCTGGCGCATGATTGGGTTTATTTCGTAGCCGGGAAGAAAAGCTCGAACGGGCGGATGCTTTTCGAAGAATGCCGGAAAGCCAATCCGCATAGCCAGTTTATTTCTTCGGAAGAGGAGATTACCGAACCGCTTGCGAAAGAGGTCCGGCGCGTCGGTGTCTGTGGCGCGACTTCCACGCCGAAATGGCTGATGGAAAAGATTGCAGAGAAAATTCGGCAGATTAATGGATAATTGGCAAATAAATATTACTTTTGTCTCGAACTTTAAAACAAGAATTTTATGCCTGCAATAAAGTGTGTTGGTATTTTGACTTCCGGGGGCGATGCTCCGGGAATGAATGCAGCCATCCGTGCCGTGACACGTGCTGCAATTTATAGTGGAATCCGAGTAAAAGGAATTTACCGCGGTTACAAAGGAATGATTACCGATGAAATCGAGGAGTTCAAAACTCAGAACGTGAGTAACATCATTCAGCGGGGCGGAACGATTCTGAAGACGGCCCGTTGCATGGAATTCAAGACTCCGGAGGGGCGTAAGCAAGCCTATGATAAATTGTGCGAACATGGGATTGATTCGCTCGTCGTTATCGGCGGGGATGGTTCGCTGACCGGGGCACGTATCTTCGCGGAAGAGTTTAATATGCCGATTGTCGGTCTGCCGGGTACCATCGACAATGACCTGTGGGGTACCGACGTGACGATTGGATACGATACAGCCTTGAATACCATCATGGAGTGTGTCGATAAAATCCGTGATACGGCTACTTCCCACGAGCGTTTGTTCTTTATCGAAGTCATGGGACGCGATGCGGGCTTCCTGGCACTCAACGGCGCGATTGCGTCGGGCGCAGAGGCGGCGATTATCCCGGAAATTTCGTTGGAGAAGGACCAATTGGCGGAGATGATCGAGACAGGTTTCCGCAAATCGAAGAACAGTAGTATCGTGCTGGTGGCTGAAAGTGACGTGACGGGCGGCGCTATGGGCGTGGCTGAACGCGTGAAGAAGGAGTATCCGCAGTTTGAAGTGCGCGTCTCTATCCTTGGCCATTTGCAGCGCGGTGGTTCGCCTTCGGCTCAAGACCGTATCCTCGCGACTCGCATGGGTGTGGCTGCCGTGGATGCGTTGCTTGATGGGCAGCGGAACGTGATGATTGGTATCCAGAACGACGAAATCGTGAACGTGCCGTTCTCGAAGGCTATCAAGAACAACAAGCCTATCAACCGCGACTTGCTGAATGCGTTGCGCATCTCTTCTATTTAAAAACCTAATATTTTTTTTCATAATGAATAAAGCCGTTCGGGAGTTTCCCGGCGGCTTTTTTCGTTCTTTTTGCTTGATCAAAAAGAACCAAAAAATCAAGGCTTACACTCCAGAGGCTACCCATTCTCGCTGCTCCGCTGAAATCTCGGAAAACTCGCTTCGCTCAAACAGCCGAGATTTCTTCACGCTCCGCCCCGGAATGGGCTTTACGCCTCTTCCGTTAGGCCGGTTTCGTAATAATGGATAATTGACAATGGACAATTTCCCCCGTTCGTAGGGGCGGAATGCTTCCGCCCTTCTCTGCGTTCCAACGGTTATTTATGGAAAACAATGGGGCACAAAAAGGGCGGGCAAAAAAATAGGGCGGATTCAATCCGCCCCTACAAGCATATTAATTGTCAATTGTCCATTGTCAATTGACAATTACCACAACGTGATGGGCTCCGGATATTCCACCACCAGCGGGCTGCCGCCATCGTAGGTTTCGATACGGACTTTATATTGACCTTCCGTTAAGTCTGGTACCATCGTAAATTCGCAACTGGTCTCTGTGACGTTGCTGATGGTCGCGGCTTTGATCCATTCGATGTAATCCTGATCATTGACAAGCCCGATGACGTGCTCCAGCGTGCCGTCCGCACCTTTCAGCGTGAAGCCTTTATAGTTTACGCCAGTTTGCTTGCCTCGCTCGATGCGGTTCGGATTCTCCGGGTCGCCTCCCTCTTTTTGGTAGACAGCAGTGATTTCGGGCGTGACGGGTTCGGGGGTCGGTTCGTCGCCACCCTCGTCTGGTTTTGTATTGGGTTTCTGGCCTAACACTTGTTGCTTGATGCGTTTGATTTCCTCGTTCTGATGCTTGGCAAACGCGATGTAATCCTCGTTGTCGTCTTCCATGAGCATGTAGGCGTTAATCACCAGCATCAGATTGCGATACGCCTCGTCGACCTTCAGCCTCGCCTGCTTCATGGCGCCCACCGTCCGCGCCGCATATTCGTCTGCCCGCTGCTGGATGAGGTCATTCACCTTATCGTTGGCCGTTTTCAGTTGCGTTACGACGGAGGTCAGGCTCAGCGCCTCCACTTGTTCCGCATATTTGTCCTCCAAGTCAGCGATGAAATTCTTCAGCAAACCAGTTTCCTTATCCAACTGTGCTCGCGTATTAATGTGGTAATCCTTAATGTGTTGGTTTAATACTTTGGCAGCTTCTGCCATCTCCGGAATCGCGATGCCCAGCATTTTAGCCACCATCTGCTTGTAGCTTATATATAAGGTATCGCGCAAATCATCATTTTTCTTGATTTCATCCGTCAAGAAACTCTTCCGTGAAGTCTTCAACGCCTCATCCTCAACCAAAAAGGCTGCATCATAGGGCATAAGCACCTTTGCGCAATGTTCATTAATGGTCGCATTGGCTTTCACCTGCGCCAGCGTGTTAGCATGGTACGCATAATGCGCGCCATTATTCAACCGTTCAAGTCCAATAGAATCAATTAAATCAACCATACTTTATATTTTTCTTGATTATACCCCAAAGTTACAATTTTTTTTGTGAAGCTAATCTTTAAATCCAAAGAATCAATGATTCTATCTTCATACAGCGCTGTAACAGACAAGAATCAATGATTCTATCTTCATGCAATATTGCAACAGATAAGAATCAATGATTCTATCTTCATGCAATATTGCGAAAGATAAGAATCAATGATTCTATCTTCATGCAGTATTGCGACAGATAAGAATCAATGATTCTATCTTCATGCAATATTGAGACAGACAAGAATCAATGATTCTATCTTCGTACAGTATTGCGACAGACAAGAATCAATGATTCTATCTTCATGCAATATTGCGACAGATAAGAATCAATGATTCTATCTTCATGCAGTATTGCGACAGACAAGAATTAATGATTCTATCTTCATGCAGTATTGCGACAGACAAGAATCAATGATTCTTCTTTTATGCAGCAGTATAATAGTTTGGAAATACTATTTTTGAAGATTTTTCTTACAGAAAGAATATAGAAAAATAGGCGTAGAAAAGCGGTATATTCGTTTCATTTCTAAATTTATTCCCCTAATTTTGTAACACATTTATCGTTTAACTAAAAAACAAAAAGAGTATGAAGCGTTTTTTCCTACTTCTCATGATAAATGTGCTCTGCCTGCAAGCGGGCGAGGCGCAATCCCTTTACACCGAACGCCTTTTCCTGGCTCCAGAGAAGGAGAGTTGCGTGCCGGGCGACACGTTGTGGGTCGAGGGGCAGTTGCGGGCAGCCGATTCCTCTTTTGCTCCGCTTAGCCGTTATGTGTATCTGGAGTGCATCGACGTGCGAGATTCCTTGTTGGCACGGCAAAAAGTGGCGTGCGATTCGACGGGATATTTTTGCACCGAATTGCCGACGCAGTTTGAATGGGAGCCGGGCGTGTATTACCTGCGGGGATATACGCGCTGGATGCAAAACTTTGCGACGGAGAGCCATACCGTCGTGCCCTTCTTGATGGGCGTGCCATTGCCCCGGAGGTCGGAGGGGCGCGCGTTGCAGGTTCAAGCCTTTCCGGAAGGCGGAAGATGGGTGAACGGTTTCCTGCAAAACACAGCTATTTACGTGACGGATGCGGATGGTTTCCCCATCGAAGCGGAGCGGATGTTTTTGCTGAACAATCGGAACGACACGGTGGCGCGGAATATGGCCACAACGGCAGCGGGTCTGGGCCGATTGACGTTCATGCCGCAGCCAGGCGAGACGTACCGATTGCAAATCCCGCACGAGGGGCGCGACTTTCTGCTCCCCGTGGAAGCCGAACGGGGCGAGACGACTTTGCAGGCGATGGTGAACCGGAACAGGCTCATGTGTAAAATCTTATCGACAAGCGCGAAGGCGGATTACCGGCTTTATCTTTATCAGGCAGACAAAGGCGTGCTGGAGATTCCGATAAATGCGAAGCAAAAAATGGCCGTGATGAGTTTGGAAGGATTCGCGAGCGGCTGTTTGACGTTATTCCTGACGGATTCAACGCAAAACGTCTTGAGCGAACGTATCCTGTGGCTGGCCGACGATGCACAAATGGAAAAGCAACCCATCTGCCAAATGGAGAAAACAGCTTATTTGTCCCACGAGCCTATACATTATAATATAGAGGAAACAGACAACGCACGCGTGTTTGCCCGGATTGTTCCCAGGGATGATTTGCTGGCGACACAAGCTACGGAAGCGTTGCATTTCGCGAACGATGTGTTTTCACCGGTACGTTTCCCTTTCTTAGAAGCCCATGAATGGAAAGAGCTGACGGGAGATTTGGACAATTGGCTCTGCACGGCGCGCTTCGTCCGCTTTCCGCTGAAACGTTACTTGGCGGGCGAGATGAAATATCCGTATTATATAGAAGATATTATACTGATTTCGGGGAAAGCGGTGGACAGAAAGGGGAAACCGTTCGGTCCGGGGCTGCTGGACGTGCACGACAAGAAAGCGCAGATGTTCTATTCCGGCGCGATAGACAAGGAAGGGAAATTTACCATAACGGTAGATGATTACCCCACCGGGAGCGCGTTTCGCCTGATGGCCAAAAACAGCAAGGGAAAGGCGCAGGATTGCGGGTTCGAGATAGAGGAACTTCCCTTCCCGGCGGTAGTTATTCCGCATCGCTTTTCGTTGCCCGAAAGAGAAGAGGTTGCCACAGGAGATACGAGCTTGCGCTATAGCGTAGACGAAAACAATCAGAAAGTCTATCAAATCGACAAGATAACCGTCCAATCGCGCCGCCCCGTCGACCTGAAGGAAATCAGCCGGATGCCGACGAACTACATCGAACGGGAAGAGCTGGAGAAATACGGCTCGATGAGCGTCCGCTCGATGCTGGGCCGTTTCCCAGCCATCCAAATCACCCGGAATGGGAGCGGCAGTGGAGCCGGAGCGCTTCAAGGCACCTTGAAAGAATTGCAGGCACGTGATGAATTATTTACTTCCAACCGCGTGACAGACCAAATGGTTTCCTCCCGCGAATATGGCGAGACCACGATTGAATGGAAATCCATCCGCTTCGAAGGTTTCCATGCGCAAGGAGGCAGTAGCGCGCGGAGGCTGCAAGTGATAGTAGACGGCGAACTACAAATGGGTAATATCGACTACATTTTGGATTGGAGTGCCGGCGATATCCGTTCCATCGAATTAATCAAGCCGACGGATACGCGCTGCGCTGTCTACGGGACGCCTTCCGGCGCCATCCTTATCGAGACGATGTACGGGACGCCCGAATCGAAGGAGGAAAAGGGGCAGACGATTTATCCCTTCGGCCTCTCGACCAACAAACGACAAGCGAAGCTCTCTCTTTGTGCACCACTGCAGCCGGGCCGGTACCGGTTGCTATGGGATGTCATTACGCCAGACAAACAAATCTTTTCCGGGGAAGAAGAATTTGAGGTGCGGTAGGGATATATGTTTGTTTTATTCGTTATATTTGCCGCCACTTTTTAGAGAAGATTGATGAATATGGATTTTAAGTATGTAGTGGACCAATTTGCCGACATCCAAGTCCTGCGCTACCAGGTGCCGGGATTCGAGGAGTTGTCGTTGAGGCAAAAGCAATTGCTTTATCATCTGTCGGAGGCGGCGTTGATGGGGCGTGATATTTTATATGACCAGAATTGTCGTTATAACTTACGGGTTCGCCGGACGTTGGAGGCGATTTACCTGCACTATGCGGGAGACCGGACGACGGATGATTTCCGCGCGTTCGAGGTGTATCTGAAGCGGGTGTGGTTTGCCAATGGCATCCATCATCATTATGCGGAAGATAAGTTTGTGCCGGGATTCTCGGAGGCTTTCTTCGAGGAGGCTGTACGTGCGCTGCCGGTCGGTAAGTTGCCATTGGCCGAGGGGGAAACGGTGGAGACGCTGCTCGCCTGCTTGAAACCTGTGATGTTCGACCCAGAAGTGTTGCCCAAGCGGACCGTGCAGAGCGGGGACCGGGATTGGATTGCAGCTTCAGCCAACAATTATTACGGCGAGGGCGTGACGCAGGCGGAAGTCGAAGCCTTTTACAATCAAAAAAAGGAAGCCGATAAGAGCGATACGCCTATTTCATACGGATTGAACAGCCGCCTGGAGAAAACGGACGGACGCTTGGAAGAGAAGGTATGGAAAGTGGGCGGCCTGTATTCGGAGGCCATCGAGCGGATAGTCGCAGAATTGGAAAAGGCTGTGCCATTTGCCGAGAACGAGAAACAGGCAGAGATTATCTGCAAGCTGATAGATTATTACCAGACAGGCGACCTTCGCACGTTCGACGCCTATTCCATCCTTTGGGTAGAAGATACGGCATCACAAGTCGATTTCGTGAATGGTTTCATCGAGACCTATGGCGACGCGTTGGGACTGAAGGCGAGCTGGGAATCGACCGTGAATTTCCGCAACGAAGAAGCCACGCGCCGCACGCAGACCATCAGCGAAAATGCACAATGGTTTGAAGACCATTCGCCCGTCGACGCGCGTTTCAAGAAAAAGGAGGTGAAGGGCGTGAGCGCGAAGGTGATTACGGTCACGATGTTGGGTGGGGATTGCTATCCCTCGACGCCCATCGGCATCAACCTCCCGAACGCGGACTGGATTCGGCGCGACCACGGTTCGAAGTCGGTGACGATTGAGAACATTATGGAAGCCTACGATAAAGCGGCGCAAGGGAATGGGTTCAGCGAGGAGTTCGTATGGAGCGATGCAGAACGGGCGTTGATTCGCCAGTATGGTTTTATTACGGATGTGTTGCATACGGACTTGCACGAATGCTTGGGGCATGGTTCGGGGCAATTGCTTCCCGGCACGGATCCGGACGCGCTAAAGGCGTATGCGTCGACACTCGAAGAGGCACGGGCGGATTTGTTCGGACTCTATTATCTGGCCGATGCGAAACTGGTAGAGTTGGGTTTGGTGCCCGACGCGGAGGCTTACAAGGCGGAATATTATAAGTATATGATGAATGGGCTGATGACGCAGCTTGTCCGCATCGAACCGGGTAAAGAGGTGGAAGAGGCACACATGCGGAACCGACAACTGATTGCTCGCTGGATACTCGAACAGGGAGCGGGACAGGCGGTCGAATTGAAACAGCGCGACGGAAAGACTTATGTGGTGATAAACGATTATGAGCAACTCCGCGCGCTGTTCGGAAAACTCCTGGCGGAAGTGCAGCGCATCAAGAGCGAAGGCGATTACGCAGCCGGTCGCGCATTAGTCGAGAAATATGGCGTAAAGATAGACATCAACTTGCATAAAGAGGTGTTGGAACGTTACGAGAAGTTGCATCTCTCTCCTTATAAAGGATTTGTGAATCCGGTCATGCACGAAGAGAGAGATAAGGATGGCGCCATTCGCGATATTCAATTAGATTATACGGAAAATTATGTGGAGCAAATGCTTCGCTATAGCCGGGATTATTCTTATTTGAAGTAAGATGGAAGAAGAAATCAGGAATATACGTAAACAGTTGCGCTTGGCGATGAATGGCATCATCGCCAATAGTATGCGCGAGAAGGGGATGAACTATAAGTTGATATTTGGAGTTCCGCTTCCCGAGATAAAACAGATTGCTGCTTTGCATACGCCGGATGCCGACTTGGCGCGTGCGCTATGGCAAGAGGATGTACGCGAGATGAAGATTCTGGCTACGTTGCTTTTCCCACCGGAGGCGATGACACACGACGAGGCACGGCGTTGGGTCGCTGAGATTCCGTATCCGGAAATCGCGGAACAATTGGCTAATAATTTGTTGCCCTTGCTTGGGAAGGCGGATGCATTGGCGGTTTCGTTGCTTGCAGACGCGGAATCGCCTTTCTCGCGTACGGTGGGTTTCCTGCTATGGGCGCAATTATACAAAAGGAAAAAGGAGGTGAACCCTGCTTCCCAAGAGGTCTTTTTGAGCGAAAGCTTCTGCACATTGCAGCCAGAAGACGGGCGAGAGATTCCGTGGAGTGAGAAGCGGGCTGCTGTTCAGGCACTGCGTTTCTTCGGACGTTTGTCTTCGGTCCATGCGAATGAGGTATTGGAAATCGTTCATCCCGAATCACCTACGGCTGAACAGCAGGAGTTTTATGAAGAACTGAAATTCGAGTTTGAAGAATGGGATAAGGATTCATCAGAAAGCCGTTCCTAAAGCAACGAAGATACCCATTGCCAGCTCGACTAAGTTATTCACATGGATGGCTTGTAACATGTCTTCAGTAGTGAAGAGCCGTTCGTTTGTGCCGATATAGGGTTTCTCGACAGGCACGCCAAAGTAATCATGCGTGCCTCCGAAGCGGCAATCTAAAATAGCAGCCAAAGCCGCTTCCGGATAACCCGAATTCGGACTGGCATGGGCTCGCCCGTAGCGGAAGAGGAAATCGCGCTTGTCCCAATGACGGGTAACCAGGAGCATAAGGAAGGCGGTCAGTCTGGCTGGAATGTAATTAGCGAAATCGTCGATACGTGCCGCTATGCGTCCAAAATCGCGGTAACGTTCCGTTCGATAACCAATCATTGAATCCAGCGTGTTTACCATTTTATAGGCCGTCATGCCTGGAAGTCCCAGTAGCAGGAACCAAAACATAGGTGCAACGACGCCATCACTCAGATTTTCGGCCAATGTTTCCAATGCAGCAGTCCGAATCTCCTGGGGGGAAAGGGTTGCGGTATCTCGTCCCACGATGCGGGCAACCTGTTTCCGTCCGGCCTCTGTACTTTGGTCGACAGCTTCGAATACGGCTTTGACTTCCGTTATCAACGTCTTGCCTGATAGGAAATAAAATACACCGATAGCCGTCAGTAACGGTGGGAACCACGGATGTATGACGCCCGAAAAGTATAGTATCCCGCAGGTCAATAGGTAAACACCCAGGATTAACCCGACCGCAAACGCGCCACCTTTCAGGATGCGATCGTTTCCCCGGTTCCAATGCTTCTCGCCGTAGGCAATAGCTTTCCCAAACCAGATTACCGGGTGCGGCCACGATGGAGGGTCGCCCAAGAGCCTATCGCCCAGCCATCCCCAGAGAAAAGGCAGCGTTTTTTGCGCTAAAAACGGCATATTGAATATCCACATTTGTTCTTTCTTTTTTGTTGTTTAATGGAGCAAATTTACACAAAAAATGGGGGTAAAAAAACATTTGTATGGATGCTGAAAAAAATATAGGCATAAACGCCGACGAAATTAGGCATAAACGAAATCATTTATGCCTAATATCCGCGGCAAAATAAACGAGATTTTAAGACATTTGTCGGGAAATGATTTTGTAATCCAATGAGAAGTCCTTATCTTTGTGTCATGCTTAGAATTATCAGACATATCGAACAATTGCTGTCGGTGCATGATTGCGTGATTATTCCCGGCTTTGGTGGATTTGTACTCCAGGTGACGCCGACTTGGTATAAGGCGGATGAACATCGGTTTGAGCCGCTTCATAAGGAATTGGTATTTAATGAAACATTGCAACATAACGACGGTTTGCTGGTGGAGTCGTACCGGCAGGCGGAGGCGACGGATTATCGGACGGCCTATCAATGGGTACAAGCCGATGTAGCAGAATTGAAAGCCCAATTGTCACGTGAGGGGAAGGTGGAAATGACACCTATTGGCGTTTTTCGTCGAGGCGAAGAGGGGCAACTTATCTTCGAGGCGTCGCGCGACGGGGATTGGTTGAACGCTTCGATGTTTGGCTTGCCTGCTTTTAGCGTTGAACCTTTGGTATTGGAACATCCCGTATCGGTCGAAGAGGAAAAGAAAGAAAGAAGGCAGGATGTGTATTATATTCCTGTCAATCGTCGATTGGTTCATTGGGTGGCTGCTGCAGTAGTGGCGATTGTTGTGTTTCTATCTGCTTCTACATCGGTTGAAGAGGTTAATCGTGCGGCCTATACAGCCAGTTTTGTGCCTACTGAGATGCTGAATGCGAGTAAGCAAAAGACGGAACAGGAAGCTGTAAAACCTATCCCGAGAGTAGCTGAACCAGAAGTGGTACCATCCTTTGTGACTGAAGAGCCTAAGGCTGAAAAGAAAATAGAGAAACCAGCACCGAAACAGGAAGTCATTCAGGCAACTGAAGCAACTCCACAAAAACGGTATTACATCGTCATTGCCAGTTTGGCATCTCGCGAGCAAGCAGAGCAATTCATGGCGGGAGTAGGGCGTAAGGATTGTCCGAAAATGGCTGTGTTGCAGACGAAAGGAAAGTATCGCGTTTATGCCGATCGCTTTTCAGATAAGGTTGCAGCCGAAAAATATCAGCAGATACTTCGGAAGAATCCTAAGTATAAAGATGCTTGGCTATTCACGTGGGCTTCCAAATAGATACAAATAACAAGGAATTTCAGGAAGCGCTTCAACTGATTACGTTCACACGGCAATCTCTATTTCTGACGGGAAAAGCCGGAACGGGAAAGTCTACCTTCTTGAAATATATTTGCAAGACGACGAAAAAGAAGTATGTGGTGTTGGCTCCTACGGGCATTGCTGCCATTAATGCGGGAGGAGTGACGCTGCATTCGTTCTTCAAGTTGCCTTTCCGTCCGATGTTGCCCGACGATCCGGACCTCAGTCTTTCGCACGGTCGGATCTTCGAGTTCTTTAAATACAGCCGTCAGCATCGGAAATTGCTGGCCGATGTGGATTTGGTGATTATCGACGAGATTTCGATGGTGCGGGCGGATATAATCGATTGCGTGGATCGCATCTTGCGTGTCTATTCGGGTAATATGCGGATGCCTTTCGGCGGGAAACAATTACTCTTTGTGGGTGATTTGTTTCAGTTGGAACCCGTCGTCCCGTCCGATCAGCGGGATATCTTGAGTCGCTTTTATCCTAATTCTTTTTTCTTTTCGGCGCGTGTCTTTCAAGAAATTCATCTTGTACCCATTGAGTTGCAGAAGGTATATCGGCAGCGTGACCCAGCCTTCATAGGTGTGTTGGATAAGATTCGGAAGAACGAGGCGCAACAGGCGGAATTGGCCGTGTTGAATGGCCGCTATTTCCCGCAATTCGAGCCTCGGAATGAGGATATGTATATCACTTTAGCCACGCGTCGCGACCAGGTTAATTTCATCAACGAACGTAAATTGGAAGAACTGCCGGGCAAGGAATTTGTGTTTACCGGCAAAATCACGGGCGATTTCCCGGAATCCTCCCTGCCGACTCCGTTGAAACTTTCGCTGAAAGAACAAGCGCAGGTGATTTTCATTGAGAATGACCGCGAGCGGCGTTGGGTGAATGGTACCATCGGCATGGTTTCTGGCATCACGGATGATGGGAAAGTCTACGTCCTCCTCGAGAATGGAAAGGAGCATCTGGTCGAGCCTTCTTCGTGGCGTAATTATAAATATAAATACAATGAGGCGGAGAAGCGCATCGAAGAGGAGGTGGTGGGGACGTTCGAACAGTTGCCTGTCAAGTTGGCGTGGGCCATCACGGTGCACAAGAGCCAAGGGCTGACGTTCAGCCGTGTGGTGATTGATTTGGCAGGTGGAGTCTTTGCGGGTGGGCAGACGTATGTCGCGCTGAGCCGTTGTACCTCGTTGGAGGGCATTGTTCTGAAATCCCGCATTTCGCCCCGCGATATCTTTGTGCGCAAGGAGATTGTCGCCTTTAGCCACCAGTTTAACGACCATCGTCTGATAGAGCAGAGTTTGCGTGAGAGCGAAGCCGAGGTGCTGTATGTGCGTGCAGCTCGTTCGTTCGACAAGCGTGATATGCGGGGCGCCGTCGAATCGTTTGCGGCTGCCGTACAGAAGCGGAACGAATTAGGTAATCCGCTTGTCCAACGCCTGATTCGCCAGAAATTACAGCATTTCCAGTCGCAACAGGAAAAAATCAAGGCGTTGCAATCCGAATTACACCAGATGCGGGAAAATCTCCGCGAATTTGCGCACGAATATTATTTGATGGGAAATGAGTGTATCACGAAAGCGCACGACGCGCAGGCCGCCCTTCGTTCGTTCGAGAAGGCGTTGAAGCTCTCCCCGGATTATGTGGATGCGTGGGTACGCAAGGGTGTCACGCTCTTCGATTTGGGGGAGACATACGAGGCGCAGAAGTGTTTCAACCACGCCGTCTCGCTCCAACCGCAATCTTTCAAGGCGCGCTATAACCGGGCGAAATGCTTTTATCAATTGAAACATTACGACGAGGCTTTGCTGGATTTTCTGAAGGCTTCCCAATTGAAAGAGGACCATGCGCCTACGCATGATTATCTATCCGAACTTTTTCAGCTCACGGGCGATGAGCGCCTGGCGCGCTATCACGCTCATTTGGCTGAGACTTTGCGAAAGAAAAAGAAAAAGTAATTATAGTCCCAAGCGGATAGGGATGAAATTTCCGTGCTACAATATAGTCCCAAGCGGATAGGGATGAAATTTCCGTGTTGCGATATAGTACCAGGCGGACAGGGATGAAATTTCCGTGCTGCGATATAGTCCCAAGCGGACAGGGATGAAATTTCCGTGTTGCGATATAGTCCCAAGCGGACAGAGATGAAATATCAAGGCTGCGATACAGTTCCCCGTGAGCAGGGACTATATCGCAGCCTATTTCTTAGATGCTGACGGCTGGTTTTAATGGAGCAGGAAGCGTTCGGCTTCAATCGCAGCCTTGCAGCCGCTGGCGGCCGCCGTAATCGCTTGCCGATATTGCGGGTCGGCTACATCGCCTGCGGCAAAAACACCCGGAATCTTCGTGCGCGGTGTGCCGTCGAGGGTTTTAATGTAGCCCACTTCGTCTGTTTCGAGCCAGGGTTTGAAGATGTCGGAATTGGGTTTGTGGCCGATTGCCAGGAAGAAACCGTCGATAGCGATGTCTACCTTTTCTTCATCGGGTTCACCGAGGCGTTTCACCAGGTGCGCGCCTTCGACGCCGTTCTCGCCAAAGAGCCCGACGGTGTTATGTTCGAAGAGCACTTCGATGTTCGGTGTGTGGAAGACCCGTTCTTGCATCACCTTGGAGGCACGCAAATAGGGCTTGCGGACGATGAGGTAGACCTGCTTCGCGAGGCCCGCCAGATAGAGTGCTTCCTCGCACGCCGTGTCGCCGCCTCCCACGACCGCTACGCGCTTTTTCCGATAGAAGAACCCGTCGCATGTGGCACAAGCCGAGACGCCCATGCCGGCATATTTTGCCTCGTCGGCCAGACCGAGGTATTTGGCCGTTGCGCCTGTACAGATAATCAGCGTTTCCGTTTCAATCGTCTTTTCCCCGTCGATGGTGATTTTATAGGGCGAAGCCGAGAGGTCGGCAGCTGTAGCGATACCCATGCGGATGTCGGCGCCGAAGCGTTCGGCCTGCTTTTTGAGGTCTTCCATCAATTGCGGACCCGTCACACCTTCCGGATAGCCGGGGAAGTTTTCGACTTCCGTCGTGGTAGTCAATTGTCCGCCAGGTTGTATTCCTTCGTATAAAACCGGCGCGAGGTTGGCGCGCGAAGCATAAATAGCTGCTGTATATCCCGCAGGTCCGGAGCCGATGATGAGGCAACGGACTTTTTCGTTTATTGTACTCATAATATTAATAGTATGTAAAAGTTTATCTTAAATCAACTATTTCAGCATCCGGATAGTCTGCTTCCGGGAAGGTGAAGAAACGGTCCGGCTGGTTCAGCTGGGTTTTCCATTCGCTGATGACGATGGCATACGTCGCCCCGTTCTTATCAGTGATGGTAAACGAAACCGGGACGTGCGTGAGCTTTTCTACTTGAAGGGCGACGGATTGGATATCGCTCTTCCGTTTGGGAGTTAGCTCGATATCGTAGGCCGTCTTAGCTTGGCGCGTGGTGCTTGTCCCGATATATTTTGCCTTGAATCCGTTCTGATAAGTGTGGAGCAGGACGGCCGGATTGGTAGTTTGCAGTTCGTCGCCGCTGGGCGTGGTGATGTTCACCTCTTCGGTACGCGGGAGGTAAGTCCATTGCGTCGTCCCGTCGTACCACGTCGTCATATCCGGCGTTTCGAGTTTGAATTGGTCGTCGTGCATGTAAATAATGCCCTCGAAACTTTCCGAGACGCCCTGCTGGGGAATCGTCGTGTGGAGCGAGAAATGTGCCTGGATTCCGTTCGATTGTGCATACATTTCAGCTGCTTGTTTCAAGATTTCGTCGGCATTTTGGGCCAATGCAGTTGTCGGGAGCCATCCGACGAGGAGCAGCATCAGATATATTGCTTGTTTCATCTTCTTTCTGTTTTATTTGAGGTCGTTTAAGAATTGTTCTAACGTATATTCATCCGGAATCAAGACTTGTCGCGCCTTGCTTCCTTCCGAAGGACCCACCACGCCGGCGGCTTCCAGTTGGTCCATGAGGCGTCCTGCGCGATTATATCCGATTGAAAATTTGCGCTGGATGAGCGACGTAGAGCCTTGTTGCTGGATGACAATCAAACGAGCAGCCTCGTCGAAAAGCGGGTCGCGGTCCGAGAGGTCGACCACGTTGCCATGTCCGCCTCCTTCACTCTCTTCTGCCGAATATTCAGGAAGTTGGTAAGCCGTTGGATAAGCTACTTGTTCGCCAATATAATCTACGATGTGCTCGACTTCTGGCGTATCGACAAAAGCACATTGCACGCGAACCGTGTCGTATCCGCTAATCGCAATCAACATATCGCCTCGGCCAATCAAGCGGTTCGCTCCCGGCGCATCCAAAATGGTACGCGAATCGACCATCGACGCTACCTTGAAAGCAATGCGGCTGGGGAAATTCCCTTTGATGGTTCCAGTGATGACTTTCGTATCCGGGCGTTGCGTGGCCAATATCATGTGGATACCGACGGCACGTGCTTTCGCAGCGATGCGCGAGATAGGGAGTTCGATTTCCCGTCCGGACGTAGCAATCAAGTCGGCAAATTCATCCACAATAGCTACGATATAGGGCAGGAAACGATGCCCGTTCTCCGGATTTAATTGGCGAGAGATGAATTTCGTGTTATACTCTTTGATGTTTCGTGTATTGGCTTTCACCAAGAGTTGGTAGCGGTTCTCCATCTCAATAACTAACGAATTAAGTGTAGCTACCGCGTCTGCCGGTTCTGTGACAATCGGGTTGTCGGCGTCGGGCAGTTTCGCCAAGTAATGCCGTTCGATTTTCGAATAGATGCTGAATTCGACCATCTTCGGGTCCACCATCACGAACTTCAGCTCCGATGGATGTTTCTTATATAATAAAGAGGTGATAATCGCGTTCAACCCCACAGACTTTCCTTGTCCTGTTGCGCCGGCCACCAGCAGATGAGGCGCTTTACAGAGGTCGAACATATAGACTTCGTTCGTAATGGTTTTACCCATTGCGACGGGCAAATCATATTTGCATTCCTGAAATTTCTTCGAAGCGATGACCGATTGCATCGATACCACTTGCGGATTCTTGTTTGGCACCTCAATGCCGATTGTCCCTTTTCCTGGAATCGGGGCGATAATGCGGATATTCAGTGCCGCGAGCTTTAAGGCGATATCGTCTTCCAGTGTTTTAATCTTGGCGATGCGGATACCGGCTTCGGGCACAATCTCGTAGAGCGTCACGGTAGGTCCTACGGTCGCTTTAATAGAAGCAATCTTGATGCTGAACTCGTCGAGCACTTGGCGGATTTGTTGCTGGTTCGCCTTCAAGTCTTCGAGGCTGACTTCCACGTTCCCCTGGTCATGCGGGTCGAGCAAATCAAGTGTCGGAAAGACATACTTCGAGAGGTCAAGACGCGGATCGTAATCGCCCAGCCCTTCTCCCGAATAATCCGTTTCATCGCCTTCTGGTCTCGTGATGATGATGCTATCGTTTTTCGTCTCTTCTCCTTTTGTTTCTTGGGGAGCAGGAGTCGGCGTAGGCATAGGCTGTTCCGGTTCTGTCTCTGGGATTTCGGGCATCGGCTCGATTTCTTTTTCTTTTTTCTTTTCTTGGGTGGCCTCTTCTTCCGCTTTTTTTATCTCTTCTTCTGTATCAAATACATATTCGCTTTCAGGAGAGGCCGGAGCAACGAACGTTGGTTCAGGAGTGGCTTCCGGTTCGTTTGCAGGGATGGTTTCTTCTTTCTTCTTTCTTCTTAGATGTATTTTTCCCAACCAGCTGAACGAGAGGACACGTTGCAAGAACGGTATCGTCCGCTTACTCGAGAAGATAGCGATAATCAGGAAAAAACCGAGTAGCAGGAGGAAAGTACCCGGAATACCGATATTGTCTTTCAGAACTTCCGTGACGTAATATCCTTGTTGTCCGCCTAAATAAAGGAAGGTATCCTTATATCCGTCGATAAAGAAAAAGGCTAAAGCCCACGAGCCCCAAATCAGGGTTGAGAGGCAAAAGATGAAGCGGTTCAGAAGGTTGATTCGCTTTATGCTCATCAGCCTTGCCCCCAGCGAACCGAAGAAATAAATCATCATGAACGACGATACACCAAATAGCCGGTTCATTAGCCAATCGGCAATGAATGCGCCGCGTACGCCAGTCCAGTTCTCGACAGATCCTTTGTTGGCCAGCAAATCCCCGACTGATACATTTTCCACCTTGCTCTGGTCTGCCGCCCCCGTGAAAAAGAATGACAGGAGCGCGAGCCCCACATAAATTGTTAGTATAGAGATAACAAGCCCGGTGATGAAGCGAGTGCGTTCATGCGTGAAGAAACCTTTTATGATGGTTCCTATTCCCGGTTTTTGCATTGTGTCTGGTTTATTTGTACTCTTTTTTACCATTTCTTGAGATAAATTCATTTCGGTCTGCAAACTTACGGAAAATCTATGGAATATTCGACAAATTTCGGCAGAAATGCTAATTTGAAATTGGGAATTAAGCAGTTAGAAGAAAATCGCGGAAGTTGGATAGAGGGCTGAATAGCGTTTCAAAGCGGATTGGAGAAAGAGAACGGTTTCCTATTCGTTACCCGTCAGAAATGCAGATTTAACAGTCACCGTTCCGTTTGCGCCGCTCTGCGTAGGTTTGCTTGTCAAGGTTTAACTCGTTGATTTATAGTTTTGCAACCAAAAAAGAACGAGTATGACAAGGAGCACATTTCGCGTGCTGTTCTATGCGAACGGCAGCAAGGAGAAGAACGGAATTGTCCCCATCATGGGACGGGTTACAATCAACGGGACGGTGGCGCAGTTCAGTTGCAAACGGAGCATCGCAAAGGAGCTTTGGGACGCAAAGGGCAACCGTGCCAAGGGCAAGAGTTTGGAGGCAAGGGAAACGAACCTTGCGCTTGACAACATCAAGGCGCAAATCATCAAGCACTACCAGCGCATTTCCGACCGTGAGGCGTTTGTGACGGCAGAGATGGTGCGCAACGCCTATCAGGGCATAGGCAGCGAGTATGAAACGCTGCTCAAAGCCTTCGACCGTGAGAACGAGGTGTTCAAGAAACGTGTCGGCAAGGACAGGAAAATGGCGACCTATCAGTCAAGGGTAGTGGCAAGGAACTATGTGGCGGCATTCATCAAGTCGTTCTACAAGCGTAGCGATATGTCTATGCTGGAACTTACTCCCGACTTCATCAAGGAGTTTGCGGTCTATCTCGCCACGGAAGCGGGATTACGCAACGGCACGATATGGGAAAAGTGCATGTGGCTGAAAGGCGTGGTGATGCGTGCGCACTTCAACGGACTGATACCGAGAAACCCGTTTGCGCAATTCCACATCAGCCCGAATGTCAAGGAGCGTGAGTTTCTGACGGAGGATGAGTTGAAGGCGGTGATGACGCACGAGTTCTCAGATCCGAAACTGGCATATATCCGTGACCTGTTCGTGTTTGCGAGTTTCACCGCCCTTTCTTTCGTGGACATCAAGGAACTGACCAACGACCGAATCGTGGAGGTAAACGGCGAGAAGTGGATTATCTCCAAGCGTCACAAGACGGGCGTACCTTTCCAAGTAAAGCTGCTGGACATCCCCTTGCAGATAATCGAGCGTTACCGACCGTTCCAAGAAAACGACTTCGTATTCCCCAATCTGAACTATTGGTCAATCTGCAAGCCGTTGAAGAAGATGATACGGGAATGCGGCGTGAATAAGGACATCAGCTTCCATTACTCACGTCATGGATTCGCAACCCTGGCTCTCTGCAAGGGTATGCCGATAGAGAGCGTAAGCCGCATTTTGGGACATACGAACATCGAAACGACCCAAATCTATGCGAAGATAACCGTGGAGAAGCTGGATAACGACCTCACGATGCTGGGCGACAAGTTGAGCAAGTCATTCGGCAACATCAAGGTGGCAGGGATATGAAACGGGCAACAATCATGATGGACGGAAGTGGCAGGGTTGCCGTACCGTCCGATATAGCCAATGTGTGGATGAGCGAAATGGAGTTGGTAACGCTGTTTGATGTAATCGCCCCGACACTCCGTGCCGCCGTCCGAGCCGTGTATAGGAGCGGAGTGTTGCAATCTTGCAAAGTGGAAAGGCGCATCAGGCTGCCAAACGGTTATTATTTGGAAGTGTATGCGCTGCCAATGGTAATGGCACTGGCTTTCCGTATCAACACATCCAATGCCGCAAGAGTGCGTAATGTCTTGCTGGAAAGGCTGTGCTTGCGAAAAGACAGACAAATGCTTTGGCTTTCGTTAGGTAACAGCATATCGTGTAAGTGTTAGCGAGTGCGGTTGCGTGTCACTACGCCCATGCACTCACACAATCCAAGTCTGCCCGAAGAAGTACCATTTTCCGCTTCTTCGGGCTTTTTCTTTTCGCCTTTTGATGACTGATATTGCCCATCTTACTGCATTTTCTTATCCGTCGGTTTCTTTTGCGCCGTTCTGCATCGTTTTACGTATCAAGGTTTTAACCGTCATTCCGTAGCTTTGCACCCATGTTCAACCCGCCTGCCGACAAGGTGTCGGCGGCACTAAAACCTATATTTGAAACATGGAAAAGAAAGAAGAATTTATCCGTGTAGGCACAACGCTCTACAAAATTGTGGACCAGCCCCGAATTGACGGCGGCTATGTGAGGAAGCGCATCGCATGGAACTCCGAGACACTGCGGCAGGACTACGGCAAGGACTACATGGCAAGTGTTCCGAAGTATGACGGCTTCTGCACCGTACCCGACCATGTGGGCTACAAACCCGTGGTCGGCAAATTCCTCAACCTCTACGAGCCGATAAACCACCAGCCGCAGGAGGGCGACTTCCCCTGCATCCGCTCATTGGTGGAACACATCTTCGGCGAACAATATGAGTTTGGCATGGACTATCTGCAACTGCTCTATCTCTATCCCATTCAGAAGCTGCCCATCCTGTTGCTCGTGTCCGAAGAGAGGAACACGGGCAAAAGCACGTTCCTGAACTTCCTGAAAGCCGTATTCCAAAACAACGTGACGTTCAACACCAACGAGGATTTCCGCAGTCAGTTTAATTCAGATTGGGCGGGCAAACTGCTCATCATGGTGGACGAAGTGCTGCTCAACCGCCGTGAGGACAGCGAGCGATTGAAGAACCTCAGCACCACACTTTCCTACAAGGTGGAGGCGAAAGGCAAAGACCGTGACGAGATAGGCTTCTTTGCAAAGTTCGTGCTTTGCTCCAACAACGAACATCTGCCCGTCATTATTGACGCAGGGGAGACACGATATTGGGTGCGGAAGATTGTGCCGTTACAGAATGACGATACTGACTTCCTGCAAAAGCTGAAAGCGGAGATACCCACTTTTCTCCATTTCCTGCAACACAGACAGCCATCCACCGAGAAGGAAAGCCGTATGTGGTTCAATCCGAAGCTACTGGAGACGGATGCCCTGCGGAAGATTATTCGAAGCAACCGTAACCGTTTGGAGATAGAGATGGGAGAACTGTTGCTCGACATCATGGCAAACATGAATGTTGAGTCTGTTTCTTTTTGCCTCAATGACATCATCCCGTTGCTCGTCTGCTCACAAGTCAAGGTGGAGAAGTCACAGGTTCGGAAAGTGGTGCAGGAGTGTTGGAAGCTGGCTCCTGCATCCAATTCGCTTTCCTACACCACCTACCAATACGACTACAACCGCCGAGTGCCGTTACTCACCCGTAAGGAGGATTGGACGCTACTATACGGTAAGTAAGGAACAGTTGGAAACACTCTGATATTTTGATGAAATGATGAAAGCATATATAAACATAAAGAATGACAGCGACTTACATTCTCATCAAACGCTCAACAAAAGGATTGGGCTGATGAAAAGAGAAAGGCAACACAACGCCGCTCATCGCTTTTCTTTTGGCGAGCGGTTTGATGAAACGCTGATGAAAGGTTATTGCATTAGCTGTCAGTATATTAGACTATCCAATCATCAATTCATCGGAATTTCACCCTTCAACAAGTCCGCAGGGAAAGCAACAAAGGTGAATATCGCCATCCGTAGGCTGGTCGGACGGACTTCCGTCCTGCCGACCGACAAGGGAAAGCCGATGTCGCTGGCGAAAAGAAAAAGCAACC